>NZ_JBFTJI010000004.1:0-373897 GCF_056395345.1 Allobosea sp. 10L422 | reverse complement strand
TGCGAGACCAGCACATCGACCTGACGCAGCTTTGCGACGATCTCTTCGGGCTTGTGGCGCTTCTTCGGCATATCGGTCCTCCTGTCTGCCAAAAGACATACTTCAGGGTGGACCAATTCAACGGGGGTGGATCAGTCCGCGATCTGACCAGCCGACACCGGATGGAGGAGGAATTGCGCCAATCCCAGAAGATGGAGGCCATCGGTCAGCTCACCGGCGGGATCGCGCACGACTTCAACAACCTGCTGACGGTGATCAGCGGGAACCTGGAGATGATCGAACGACGTCTCGAAGACGGCCGATTGCGAGACCTGCTACGCGAGGCACAGGGAGCGGCCGATGATGGAGCCAAACTCACGGGCCAACTTCTCGCCTTCGGCCGGCGGCAAGCCCTCAATGCAAAACTCACGGATATAGAGCAGCTCGTGTCGACGTTCGCCGAGCTGCTGCGGAGAACTCTTGGCGAAACCATCGAATTGCAGACCGTCGCCACCGGCCATTCTCTGACGGCGCTCGTCGACACGACCCAGTTGCAGAATGCACTGCTGAACCTTGCTCTCAATGCCCGGGACGCGATGCCGCGCGGCGGACGCCTCAAGGTTGAGACCGCGCGAATTCACCTCGATCCCGACTATGTCCGGATGTACCCGCAGGTTCGGCTGGGCGACTACGTTCTTATCAGCGTCTCCGATACCGGAGTCGGGATGACGGAAGAGGTCAAGCAACGCGCATTCGACCCCTTCTTCACCACGAAAGGTGTGGGCGCCGGGACGGGGCTCGGACTCAGCATGGTCTACGGCTTCGCACGTCAATCCGGCGGCCACATCCAACTGTACAGCGAACTCAACGAGGGAACGACCGTCCGATTGTTTCTTCCCGCCGCCAATCCGGAACGCGTTGCCGATACGAGCAACATCGATCCGGTTCCTGCCGTTAAGCCGCGCGCGGACGAATGTATCCTCGTGGTCGAGGACGATGCCCGCGTACGAAAGGTCGTCATCGCGCGCCTCGAAGAGGAAGGATATCGCGTCATCCAGGCAGCCGACGGCAAGGAAGCGCTGTCGCTGATTGCCGAGCACCCAGAAATTCGACTACTTTTCACCGACATTATCATGCCCGGAGGCATGTTCGGCGATGAACTTGCCAGGGAAGCTCGCCTTCTTCGCCCGGGCCTGAAGGTCCTCTTCACATCCGGCTATGCCGAACCCAGCCTCGCCGGACGCGAGCTCGCGGAAGGAAGCTGGCTCAAGAAACCATATACTGCGCGGGAGCTGGCCACGCGCCTGCGCATGCTGCTCGACTGAAGTTCCACGCAAGCACGACGGCAAGCCTATGCCTACACCGCGCGTGTCACTGGTCGCGCATAGATTGGACTGGCCAAACCGCCGCGGCTCCAGTGTGTAACCCGATCGCTGCAAAAGCGGCCGTGGCGACGATGCCGATGTTCTCCTGTGCCGCGATTCTCGTCCATTCCGTCGCAGCCCCATGCCGGGAAATCTGATCGATTACGACGCTGGGCGTGGCATCGGATGGATCACCACGGCGCGCCGAGACGCGCTCCAAAAGCATCTCTCGCGATGCCTGGAGCCAAAGCCCGCAAAAAGGCACCCCGGCACGTCGAGCCACCTCCCCGATCCGCTCGCGATCGATCCGGTGGTCGAACACGGCGTCGGCGATGGCGGCATGACCCTGCATCAACGCCATATCCGCTGTCTGCATCATAGCCGAGTAGCTTCGAACGGAGACATCCGCACTATAGGCATCCGTCGGTAGTCGGGTCTCTACCGGAACGCCATACAGCTTTTTTCGAATGCGATCCGTCGCGGCTATGCGGGCGCCTGGAGGCGGCCCCAGCATTGGCGCGAGCCTCGCTGCAAGCGTTGACTTCCCCGAACCTGAATAGCCGCCCACGGCGGCCAGCAGAGGAGTTCCGGCTCGTAGCAGGCGGCGGCAAAGGTCGAGATAGCCTCTCGCCTCGCTCAACCGGTCGGACTCCGGTCTCCCACTGTTGACCGCAACGACATGAGCGCGGACCGCCGCTCTGACCGCCATGAAGAATGGCAGCAGTCGGATTCCAAGTTCGTCGTCAAAGGCGTCGAGATAGCGATTGAAAAGGACGTTCGCGAGCGCTTCAAGCTTGCGGTGCCAGAGGTCCATGAGAACGAACGCGAGATCATAGAGAACATCCACGGTCGCCAGGTCCTCATCGAACTCGAGGCAATCGAAGAGCAACGGTTTGCCCCCGGACAGACAGATGTTGCGCAGATGCAGGTCGCCATGCCCGCGCCGGACCTTTCCCTCGCGAGCCCTCTGGTCCAGCAAGCCCGCATGACGCGCGAGCGCTTCCCGACAGCCCGTCACGACGGGTTCGATTTGGCTGCGCGAGAGAATATCCGCATCGGCGAAAGCTCGCTCATTGACAGCAAGTACGCGCTCCATCCGCTTGGCCCCCTCGGCATCCGACGAGACGGGCGCTGCTCGATGGAATCGAGCGATCGCGCCCGCGAGCTCAGAGATGTCGGACGTGATCAAACGGTCCCGTTGCGCCATTCGATCGAAGAGGAAGGTGTCAATTAAGCGTTCCATTTCCAGAACGGCGTCGACCAGCTCTCCGAGGCCGTTCAACGCGAGCTCGCCGTTTCGTTCGCGCGTAATGCGATGGACCGCGCGATAGAGACCCGGAGCCGTCCGACGGTTCAGCATCAGTTCTTGCTCGCACATCGCCAACCGCCGTTCCGGCGTCGATAGATCCACGTAGGCGAGCTTGACCGCGCGTTTCAGCTTGAGGGCGCGGGATCCTATCAGCAAGACGACCGAAATGTGGGTGGAGATCAGTTCCATCCACTCCGCTCCACCGCCGAAAGTGTCGCATGAACCGAGGAAGCAGATCGTTTCATTCTGGCTGGTCATCTGCATGACGAGTCTCCGGACGAAGAACCACTATCGTGCCGCCCAGAGAAATCTCCTTGATACTCGTCAAGCAGGCCTCTTCGCATCTCCGAAACGTAGGCGGAACCAGCCCATCGCAATCGCGTCGCTTTAGGAACTGGGCTTCCTCCTTGACGATGATCAAGGACTGCCGACGGGCTGCGTCTGCGGACCTTCATCAGTCTCATTCGCGAAGTTATGTCCCGCTAAGACAATCCCGCCGATCGGCTGCCATAGAGCGGCCAAAGCTCACTCGGACATGAGAGCCTTCCGTACCGAGCGTCCCCTGCGCTTGGAAGCCGACGAACAGGATCGTCGCGGTACCGCGCCACAGCCATTCCTTCAAATGATGCCGTATGCGTCCCGCATCGCACATGCCGCTTGCTGCGATCACGATATGAAAGCCGCGGAAGCGGTCGATGGCCTTGCTTTGCTCGACGGATTCCGTGAACCGGACTTGGCGATCCTGCAAGGCCTCGAGCAAGGCGTCACCGTTGGCCATGTCGCCCGCGTGTTTCTCGAAGACCCCGCTCGCCTTGGTCGCAAGCGGTGAATCGACGAATATCGGCGCCGTCGGGATGCTGCCTGTCTTCATCAGCGCAGCGTCGCAGTCGGAGGACTTCTCCATGCCCTATGCCGCTAACATGGACCTGCCGCCAACGGTGCGCGGTCATCTGCCCGAGCATGCTCAGGATATCTACCGCGCAACCTTCAACCATGCCTTTGCTTCCCATGCTGCCGATGCCGAACGCGAGGAAATCGCCCACCGCATCGCCTGGGCCGCGGTCAAGCGCTCCTACGCGAAAGATGGCGATCATTGGGTTCTCCTCGGTGACCACGCCGTCTCGGCGAAACGACCATAGTCGACGGATTTCTTGGGAGATCGTTTCGGAAATTGCGGCGCTCTCGGGCGTGATATTCGATGAACGCGTGAGGTACTCGCCCGCATCGCCGCCGAAAATGTTCCCGGCGTGACAGCCATCAAGGGTCAGCTTGCCTGGATCTGGTTCCATAGAGCGCAATCACGATTCAGCCAGGCAGGGGCGCCATGAATCAACCGGCGAGGGCAAGCCGCGAACTCCATGTCCAGCGGGCCTTGCTCCCTGCCCGGCTCCCGAACGTCAGGTCTCATGTCCGGTTCGACGAGCCTGGAAGCATGCTCGTGCCGAGCAATGGCCAGCGCTCGCTTCGGCCCGGTCCTCGATGCGCTTAAGGTCGCGATATTGAAGCGACTGCCGATCGATCAGCACACGCCTCAGCTTGCCCGCGGCTGAATGCCCGAACTCGAAGATAAGGCGGTCCGGACTCGGCGCAACGAACTCAAGATCGATGGCTTATTGATCCGGATCAAGGTTAGCGCCCCAACTTGCTCAATTCTGGCGGCAGGGAGGAGAACGCCATGGAATTCTTCGAAGCCCTAAATGGTCGACGGGCGACCCGCGCATTTTCCCCCCAGCCGGTATCCAGGCCGGTCATCGAGCGCCAGATCGATGCGGCGATCCAAGCTCCAAGCGCGATCAATGAGCAGCCTTGTGATTTCGCGATCATCCAGGAGTACGAGCGACTGGACCGGATTGCAGGAGCAGCGAAGGAACTGATGAGCAACGTTGCTGAACGCGCTCCGCCACGATCAATTCACGCTCACATGCACGATCCCAATTTCAACATTCTCTATCACGCGCCGGCCTTGATCGTTGTCTCGGCGCGAACTGGAGAATGGGCGGTCGAAGATGGAACGCTTGCTGCGGAGAACCTCATGCTGGCCGCTCATGCATTCGGACTCGGCTCATGCTGGAGCGGTCTCGCGCAGCGCTGGCTTGAAACGGAAGATGGCAGGCGCGCCATCGAGCTCCCGGCTGGGTTCATGCCGATCGCTCCAATCATCATAGGCTACCCGTCGGAGAAAGCCGCAGCCGTTCCGAGAACACCCGCTCGCACTCGATGGATCGGAAGCAAGATTGAGATTTGAAATATCTCAATGGATTGAAACCAATCCACTCTCTATGGGCTCACTGTTGTATGCTTTTAAGATAATCGACGATTGATTTAATATTTGCGGATTCCGATGTTTCCGCATTACCATTGGACAAATCGCGTCCCCAAACCGGCATCTCATAATTGCCATGAGCGCGAAGCGACTTCCGACCATCTATAACGTTCACAAGAAAACGTTCAGGAAACACACCACCGTTATTCCGCGTTAGCCTCCGCAGGTCGGAAGGCTTGGTTCTCAGGGCGGGAGCGACCACGCCATCGCCGGCGCCGCCTCGCCCATGGCAGCTCGCGCATCTGCTGTCGTATTCTGCCTTCCCTGCTTCATCCGCGTCGGCTTGAAGAGGAAAATGAGCTCCCGATACGAACAGGACGAAGAACGCGAACCCCGCGAGTTTGATCGCTTTCTGTGCCATGACGCGGTCCCAACCTTGCCTTCGTGCCGGCTGACGAGGGACGGGCTATCTCCCGCAAGCCATGCGGACATGAGAAGCAATATGACGCACGGAAATGCCCGCTCGGCCTTGACGAAGGTCAAAAACCGCGAACTTTCGGAGGCAAGGAGCGTCGCCGGGCGTCACCGGCAAAGGCAAAAGTGTAGGCGCAATCAACGGATCGAAGGCATCATGGTTTGCCGGCTCCGGCATTCAGGACGCCGCAAGCCCCCCCCACCTCTGCGAAGCGAACTCCTTCGGCTTCCAACACCCCAAGAATGGCGTTACGAACGCGGACCTGCTGGCGCCGAACATCACCTTCCATCTCCGCAAGCGTCTGCCGACGGATGCCCGCCCTCCCGGCAAGCTCGGCCTGCTCCCAACCGAGGAGTCCGCGAGCTGCAATTACCAACCGGCCGGCAACCATATCGCGAGTTATAATCCGAACATTTTGTTCGAAATCGGCATGGAGTTCTTGCGGCCTCGAGGGCGCGTGATCATCCGGCATCACGCCCTCCTACGCCGCAACCATTTCAACCGTCCGCGATGGATTTCGCGGAATCGTGAAGCCGGCGCAGATGGGGTGGGCGGCCGCTGACATGCTGATCTCCCGCATCGAGGGCTCGCCGATCGATGCGACGATCAAGAATGTAGATTATGCTGTTATACAGAGAGGCAGCGCCTGAGCGAGCTGGGCTGCCGCAATTTAGCCGGCCCCGGCACTACGCCCGACGGCCGCTGGTATTTTGGCTGCCGCCGTCGTGTTTGTGGGCGCGAATTCTGCCTCTTCAACTGCGCGCGACGCACATCGCGTCCCGCACCGCGAAGGCCCGGTTTCGGACGAGGAGCTAGAGTCCGCCTCTGGCGCGTACCGCTATCGCCCCGTCGCCGACAGCCTTTCCCGCTCCGCTGAAGGCATGGCCAGATAAGCGCTGTAGGAGACCTCAGGATTGTCGAGCCAATGCTCGGCATAGTACGGCACCAATGGTTCATAGGCGTCGAAGACGCGCCTCAAGTCGCGGATCGCATCGCCGCCCTCCTCCGGAAGCGGATTGGCCATGTCGATGCGAAGATCGATCAGGGGCCTGTCCACGCCCGGTGCGCAAGCGATGATGCCGGATGATTTGTGACCGATCAGCTCGCCGCCCGCCGCCCCGCCTGCCTCGATCGCCGTCACGAGCCGCTCGAAGAATGGCATGCCGCCGCTCGCCACGAAGCAGTCGAAGATCGCATCGACAACCCTCGGCCCGACCAGCCCGTTACCCATGGCGACGAAGCCGTCGCCGACACGATGCCCGGTCCAGTCCGAACCCTTCGAGGGACTGTGCGCGGCAGCGCGACCCTCCGCAGTAACGATGCCGATCTGGCGGTAATCGTAGAAGCGATCCTTCTGGCGGATGGCGCTGAGGATGTCCTCGGGACTCCAGCCCCGGGCGGCAAGGTCGAGCCCCGTCAGCCCGTGGCGCCAGTCGGAGTGGCATTGGGAAGAGATCGCGGCCACGCCGCCGCGCACATGCGGGCAGCGCGAGGCGACGCCGAGCGGACTGGTGGCGAGACAAACACCGAGGTGCTCGGTCTCCGGACAACGGGCGACGATGGTGAAGGTCATGAAAGGACGTCCCGGGTTCGATGTCAGAAGGGTCGTGGCGCTACGGAACGCGCTGCATAGATGTCGACCAGCGGCAGATACTCTTCATAGAGCCGCCTGAGATCGGCGAGTCCGCTGCCGCCCTCGTCGATCGGGCGGCCGGGCAGGTCGGCCCGAAGATCGATTTGGCTTTCGGCGCCTGGCGAGCGCACCAGCAGCGAGGCTGAGTTGACAGGAAAGGCGTCGCCAAGGAGAGCCTTGGCCTCCTCCAGCGCGCAGAGCAGCCGGTTCGCCATCGGCGAACCGGCGCTTCCGGCATGTCCTGCCAAGGCCGCGTCGAACGCTGCCTCTCCGCGCGAAAGGCCGTTGCCCAATATGAGCAGGTCGCCGCCGATGCGATGGCCGGCCCAGTTCGTGGCCCGCGCGCCCGTATGGGCGCCGATCTGGCCATCGGCGGTGAGGATGCCGATCTGGCGGTAGTCGAGCCAGCGATCGTGTTGGCGCAGTGCTTCCAGCACCTCCGCCGCTGTAAGCCCGCAGCGCACGAGGTCGAGCGCGAGCGGGCCGACCTTGAGATTGGTGAACCCCTGGCTTGCCACGGCAGCGCGCCCCGTCTCGACATGCGGGCATCGCGCACCGATCGCGATCGAACTGGACGCCAACGCAATGCCGAGGGTGCCGTCCGCCGGATCCCGCGCGAGCACGCTCAGCATCGTGCCCTTGTGCGTGTGGTCGATATTCATGCCGCGCGGCCCGGCTGGCGCATGCGCGCCTCGTCGACGAAGCTCTCGATCGCACTCTCCGCGAGGCGGCGGATCAACGTCTCGAGCCGGGCTTGCGCTGCCGCATCGCCGAGATCGGGCAGCGCTATCGTCAAAGCGCGATGCGAGGCCGCGTAGATCTCCGTCGCCCGCTCGGGATGCGCCTCGACATAGGCCTCGAGGAAGATGCGCTCCTCTTCGGCGGTCAGCTCCGCGAGCTTGAGGATGGCATGAACCTGTCCCGCGGGGATGGCGAGGTCGTAGGCCGGGCTGGTGATCTGGGTGACGAAGCTGCGTGTGTGCCCGAGCGACTCGGCGATGGCCTGTCGCGCGCCCGAACCGCGGCGCTTCAGGAAGGTCTGCAGCAGCAGCTTATAGCGGCGCACCGGCATCAGCTCGTCGAACAGCTCGAACTCGCGGGCGGTGGAGCTGGCGATCTTCTTCGGCTTCATCATACTCCAACCAAACGCGATTCCGATGCGTCGGGCAAGTGAAATGTTTAGCAGATCGCCTGCTCAACCAAACGCCTCATAGACCAAAACGCCGCATCGAGAACGAGCAATTATGCCCATTTCAGCGTCATTTTGATCGAAAGAATCCGTTTGCCGTACATTTGTACATTTCAATAAATGCCAGCAATTACAAATAGATAATTCCATCATTCTCGCCCTGGCGAGCGCCTGAGCAGGTTCTGTCGCATTTTTCCCCTTGCCGGCCGATAAGTTTAGTCAATAAACTTTTTGACGGTGATCACACCAACCCTGGGAGGGGTCATATGAAGGGAACAGCGTTTTTGATGGGCGCGGCTATTGCGGTCGCGTTCGGCAGTCAGGGGCTCGCTCCGGCGAAAGCCGCCGAGCCAATCGTCATTGGTTTGTTTGGCCCGATGTCGGGCGAGCGTTCCGCCCTCGGTACGCGTTTCAAGGAAGCAGCCTCGATGTTCGCCGACGAGGTGAATGCAACGGGCGGCATCGGCGGACGGCAGATCGAGATCCGCGTCGAGGATACGCGCGGCGCCCCGCGGGAAGCGGCGACCATCGCCCAGAAATTCGGGCAGGATCCTGCGGTGCTTGCAGTGGTCGGGGGGCAGACCTCAACGGAATCGATGGCGGCCGGGCCAATTCTCGCCGAGGCCAAGCTGGCTCAGGTGGCGCCCACCGCAAGCCACCCCGACTATGTCAAGATAAGCCCCTATCAGTTCCGCACCACGCCGACGCAAGCCTCCATGGTGCAGCCGCATGTGGACATGCTGATCAAGAAGCTCCGCATGAAGAAGATCGCGATCGTCTATTTCAAAGACGATTGGGGCATGGTCACCAACACGCTGGTTGCCAAACGCCTCAAAGAACTCGGCGCCGAGGCCGTGCTGTCCGAGGCGATGATCCCCGAGACGCGAGACTTCCGCCCGCTCATCACCAAGATCAAAGCTGCCGCGCCCGATGGAATCTTTCTCGTGAGCCACTATGCGGAATCGGCGTTGTTCATGCAGCAGCTGCGTCAGGCCGACCCGACCCTGAAGGTCGCCGGCACCGATACGCTGAACGACCCCAAATTCATCGAATTGGCCGGCGATGCGGCAGAAGGGGTCGTGATGCCGACGCAATTTCTCGCCGATGCTCCGGAGGCGATCAAATTCTCGAAAGCCTATGAGGCCAAGTTCGCCAAAGAACCGAATTACTACTCCGCCTTCACCTGGGACGCGATGTTGATCGTCACCAGCGCGATGAAGCAGCTCGTCGCCGACGGCAAGCCGCTGACCCGCCAGGCCATCCGGGACCAGATTGCCTCCTCGGCGCCGATCCAGGGCGTCAGCGGCAGCCTGAAATACGAAGGCTCCGGCGATCTCGGCGAGCGCGAGATTAACTACATCGTGGTCAAGGGCAAAGGTTACCGCCCCTACAACTGACCGCCCTCGAACGCTGCCGGCCTCAAAGGGGAGCCCGCAATCATGGTCGAATTCCTCAGCCAGATCCTGAACGGACTGGTAATAGGGAACGTCTACGCGCTCGTCGCCATCGGCTTCTCGCTGATCTTCGGCGTCACCAATCTGATCAACTTCGCCCAGGGCTCTCTTCTGATGCTCGGCGCGCTCTTCGCCTATACCGGCGTGCGGCTGGGTCTGCCGCTCCCGCTGGCGGCGCTCGCCTCGGTCGCGGTTACCACCGCGGTCGGTATGCTGATCGAGCGGGTCGCGCTGCGCCCGCTTGAGAACGCACCCTGGATCGCGCCGCTTTTGTCCACGCTCGCGATCACCTTCATACTGGATCAGGCGGCCGAGATCATCTGGACGCCGGAAGCGCATGCCTTCCCGAACCCGCTTTCCGGCTACAGCGTCACCATCGGTGCGGCCTATGTTACGGGCATGGACGCCGCCATCCTGGCGATCTCTCTCGCCTCCATGGCCTCGCTCTATTTCTTCCTGACGCGCAGCTGGGCAGGGCGCGCCTTGCGGGCGATGTCGCAGGACCTGGACGCCGTCAGGCAGATGGGCGTGAACACCGACCGTCTGCGCCTGCTCGCCTTCGGCCTCGGCTCGGCGCTCGCCGCCATCGCCGGTGTCATGGTCGCGATGTACTACCAGACGGTCTATCCCCAGATGGGTGTGCCCTTCGGCCTCAAGGGCTTCACCGCCGCCCTGCTGGGCGGGCTGGCCAGCATTCCCGGCGCGGTCGCCGGCGGCCTGCTTCTCGGCGTACTCGAGGCGCTCGCTGTCGGCTATGTCGGCGAAGGCTTTCGCGACATGGTCGCCTTCGGCATCCTGCTGGTCATCCTCACCTTTAGGCCCCAGGGCCTGTTCGGCGACAAGCGTCTCGATGCGCTCGGCGGCTCGCGCGGCGCCTCAGGCGTCATGCCGTCGACGAGCATCCTCATCGGCCAGGGCGGCCAGCCGCTGCCACAGGTACGGCTGCTCGCACTGCCTTATCCGCTGCTGGCCGTGGCTGTGGCGGCCTGCGCCGCCCTGCCCTTATTGCCGGTCTCTCCCTACGTCATGCAGGTGGCGCTCCAGGTCGCGATCTTCGCCTTGCTCGCTGCGGGGCTGACGATGCTGTCGGGCGCCTCAGGGATCATGTTCCTTGGCTTCTCCGGCTTCTTCGGCGTCGGTGCCTATGTCGCCGCGCTGACAGCCAAGCAGGGCGCGCCGGCCGATCTCGCCTTGTTCGCGGCGGCGCTGCTCTGTGCCGCGCTGGCCGGGCTGATTGGTCTCCTCTGCTCCGGCTTGACGGGCCATGTCGTCGGCCTCGCGACGCTTGCCATCGGCGTGCTGATCTGGCTCGTCCTGCTGAACTGGACCGATGTCACCGGCGGACCGAACGGCGTGTTCGGCGTCCCGCGTCCTTCGCTGTCCTTCCTCAGGGACGTACCGATGACGTCGGTCTCGGCGCAGTATTGGCTGGCGCTGGCGCTGCTGGTCCTGGTCGTGCTCGGGGTCGGGCGGCTGCTTGCCTCTCCGGTCGGGTTGAGCTGGCGCGCCATCCGCGAGGACCGCGTCGCCGCCCATGCTGCCGGCCTTCCGGTGCGGCGCTATCTCGTCACCGCCTTCGTCCTCGCCGGTGTCTGCGCCGGTCTCGCAGGCGGACTCTTCGCCTTCCTGCAGCGCTTCATCAGCCCCGACAGCTTCCGCCTCGATACCTCCTTTCTGATGGTCGCGATCATCGTCCTCGGCGGCCTCGGAAACCTCACAGGCGCTCTGCTGGGCGCGATCGCCCTGATCGTGCTGCCCGAGGCGCTACGCGAGGCGGCGGAGTTCCGGATGATCCTGTTCGGTGCTGTCCTTTATCTCACGCTGCGGTTCCGGCCGCAGGGCATCGCAGGAGTCCGCTGATGCACGGCATGCGCAATCAGCCCATCGCCGGGGGTCTCGAGCTCACCGGCGTGGAAGTCGCCTTCGGCGGCCTCAAGGCGGTCGGCGGGGTCGATCTCAAGGTCGCCCCCGGCGAATTCGTCGGCATCGTCGGTCCCAACGGCGCCGGCAAATCGACGCTGATCCAGACGATCACAGGCTTCGTGCAGCCTACCGCCGGCACCATCGCCTTTGCCCGCCATCGCCTGGACGGGCGCGCGCCGGAAGACATCGCCGCGCTCGGCGTGGCGCGCACCTTCCAGACCAGCCGCGTCTTTCCGGCACTCACGATCGCCGAGAGCGTTAGGATCGGCAGCCAACGCGCCTTGATCGGGGGCGGTCGTTCGCCTGCACGCTTCGGCCGCATCAAGGAGCCGCTCGGCGCGTTGTTCGGTTTGGGCGGCTATGGCGCGGCGGCGCGGGAGGCCGAGGCCAGGGTTGACGAGATTCTCAAGCTCTTCGGCGAGCGGCTCTGGCCGCGCCGCGATCAGCCAACCCACAGCCTCTCCTATGCCAATCGCCGCAGGCTCGATATTGCTCGCGCGCTCGCGACCTCACCGGATCTGCTGCTGCTCGACGAGCCGACGGCCGGAATGAACCCGACGGAGAGCCACGAACTCGCCGACCTCCTGCTAGACATGCGCCGGCGTTTCCCGGCGATGGCGATCGTCATGGTCGAGCACAAGCTCGACATCGTCCGCAAATTGACCCAGCGGACCGTCGTCATGGCGCAGGGCAAGGTCATCGTCGACGACGAGCCGGACCGCGCCTTCGCCGATCCCCAGGTCGCAGCCGCCTATCTTGGCCAGGGCGGCGGCGGCGCTCGCAGCCAAGTCGTCGTCAAAGGCCATCTCGACCACGGACCCGAGGTCCCGATGCCCGGCCCGGTGGAGAGTCCGGCGATCGAACTGAAGGACGTCGACATCTTCTACGGGCCGATCCAGGCGCTGTTCGGCGTCTCGCTGAAGGTCGGACGCGGCGAGGCGGTGGCGGTGCTCGGCGGCAACGCATCCGGCAAATCGACGACAATCAAGACCGTGTTGCGGCTCGTCACCCCGCGCAAGGGCCAGATCATGCTCTATGGCCGGCCTTTGCAGGTCAAGAGCACCGCCGAGGTGATCGCCCAAGGCATCGCCTCGATCCCCGAGGGCCGGCGCATGTTCGCCGAGCTGACCGTGCGCGACAACATCCTGATGGGCGCCTATGCCCGTAGAGCCGCCCCGCGGCGGGATATCGATCGGGACATCGAGGCCACGGTCGCCGAGTTCCCCTGGCTGTCCAGCCGACTTGACCAGCTCGCGGGCACCCTGTCCGGGGGCGAGCAGCAGATGGTCGCCATGGCGCGGGCCTGGTTGCGAAAGCCACTCGTGCTGTGCATCGACGAGCCATCAATGGGCCTGTCGCCGCTCATGGTCGACCGTGTCTACGAAATCCTCGCGCGCTGGAAATCGCAGGGGCTGACCATCCTCATGGTCGAGCAGAGCGCCAACAAGGCGCTGGAACTGGTCGACCGTGCCTATGTGCTGCGCAACGGCATCGTCTCGCTGGAAGGTCGCGCCGCAGAGCTGCGCGATAACCAAGCCGTGCGCGAGGCCTATCTCGGAGGAGACAACATCTCGCCCTCCGCCTCCGCTTCCTCGGGCCTCGCGCCCAGTTCCGTTCACTGATCCGGCTCTCGAAAAGCCGTTCCACCTGGGAGTACCTCACGATGGGCTTGCGCGTTGGCGTCGATATCGGCGGCACATTTACCGATTTTGCGGTGCTCGACCCCGAAACCGGTCATTTCGAAATCGGCAAGGTGCTGAGCACCCCGGCTGATCCGGCCGAGGCGGTCATCGAGGGGCTGAAGGCCCGCATGGCCCAGAGCGGCCGGCAGATGGGCGAAATCAGCGAAGTCGTGCACGCCACCACTATCGCGACTAACACCGTGATCCAGCGCAAGGGTCCGACGACCGCGCTGATCACCACCAAAGGCTTCCGCGACGTCATCCTGATCGGCCGCCAGAAGCGCTACGAGCTTTATGACAACATGGCCGGCCGGCCCCTGCCGCTGGTGCCGCGCGACTTCGTCTTCGAGATCGAGGAGCGCATGCTCTTCACCGGCGTGGTCCAGACGGCTCTCGACGAAGCCGGTGCCCGCCTCGTTGCACGGCAGCTCGTCGAGCGCGGCGTCGTCGCCGTCGCGATTTGCTTTCTGCATTCATACGCCAACCCAGCGCATGAGAGGCGCGTCGCCGAGATCCTGCGCGAGGAAGCGCCGGAGCTGATGGTCTCGGTCTCCAGCGAGGTCTCGCCGCTCTATCGCGAGTTCGAGCGCACCAGCACCACTGTGATGAACGCCTATGTCATGCCCGGCGTCGCCTCCTATGTGGAACGCCTCGACCGCCAGTTGCGGGCGCTCGGCGCACTGGTTCCCATGCTGATCATGCAGTCGAACGGCGGTGTCGCCACCGCCGATACCGTCAAGCGCTTCCCGATCCGCATCATCGAGAGCGGCCCGGCCGCAGGCGTGCTGACGGCCGCGCGGTTCGCGCCCGCCGCTGGCACCGACAACCTCATCTCCTTCGACATGGGCGGCACCACCGCCAAGCTCTGCCTCGTGGAGGGCGGCAAGCCGCTGCTGACCAGCCAGTTCGAGGTGGACATGACCCATCTCAAGAAGGGCAGCGGACTGCCGGTGAGTATCCCCGCCGTCGACCTGATCGAGATCGGCTCCGGCGGCGGCAGCATCGCCAAGGTCGAGCTCGGCGCCATCGCCGTCGGCCCGGAGAGCGCGGGTTCGGTGCCCGGCCCGACCTGCTATGGCCGTGGCGGCAACAGGCCGACCGTCACGGATGCCGACCTCGTCCTCGGCTATCTCAACCCCGACTATTTCCTCGGCGGCGAGATGAAGCTCGACGCCGAGGCCGCGCTGACCGCGATCGAGGCCGACGTCGCGGTGCCGCTCGGCATCGACGTGATGCAGGCGGCTTGGGGCATCCACGAGATCGTCACCGCACAGATGGCGCAGGCCGCGCGCGCCGTCACAATCAATTGCGGCAAGGATCCGCGCCTGTTCGCTCTGGTGCCTTTCGGGGGCGCGGGCCCGGTGCACGGCACCCGGCTCGCCCGCATGCTCGGCTGCCCGAAAGTGGTCTTCCCGCGCGCGGCCGGAGTCGAATCCGCCGTCGGCCTGTTGATGGCGGAGACCTCGCTCGATCTCGCCCGCACGCAGGTGATGAACCTGGACGACGACGCCCTCGCCGAGATCAACACGCTCTATGCCGACCTGGAAGTGCAAGCCCGCCGGCAGCTCGACGAGGCCGGAGTGCCGCGCGAGCGCCAGAGCTTCTCCGCCAGCTGCGATATGCGCTTCGCCGGCCAGGGCTTCGAGATCGCCGTGGACCTGCCGGCCTATCCCTATGCGCCCGGAGATCTGGAAACGCTGCGCGGGGCCTTCCATGCGGCCTACGCCAAATCTTACGGCGCCAGAACTTTCGATCCGGACTGGACCATAGTCGCGGTCCATTGGCGCCTGAGGGCCATCGCAGTCGGCAAGACTCTGACCATGGACGAGCTGCCGAAGCAGGCCGGCGGCGTCGAGCGTGCCCGCCGCAGCCAGCGCCAGGTCTGGTTTCCCGAAACCGACGGCTTCACGCTCTGCGACGTCTACGATCGCTATCGGCTCAGCGCAGGAGACGTCTTCGCCGGGCCGGCCATCGTCGAGGAACGCGAGTCCACCATCGTCCTGCCGCCGGGCTGCGAAACTACCGTCGACTCGCACGGCAATCTCATCACCACGCTCGCCTGAAGGTATCCACCATGAACACGATTGATCCCGTAACCTTCTCGGTGGTCTGGGGCGGCCTTCTCTCCGCCGCGGCCGAGATGGGCAGCACGCTGCTACGCACCGCCTATTCCATGACCGTCCGCGAGGGCTCCGACTTCTCGACCGGCGTCTTCGATGCCGAGGGCAACATGATCGCCCAGGGCGACTACAGCCCCGGCCATCTCGGCTCGATGGCGTTCACCGTCCGCCAAATGCTCGACTACTATCCCGAAGGCTCACTTGGCCCAGGCGATGCGGTGATCTGCAACGACCCGACGATCGGCTCCGGCCACCTGCCGGACATCTTCATGGTCACGCCCGTCTTCGATGACGAGGAATTGATCGGTTACGCGGTCAATATCGCGCACCATATCGATGTCGGCGGCAGCGCACCGGGCAGCGAGGAGGTCGTCGGCGTCAGCGAGACCTGCCAGGAGGGCATCAAGCTGATGCCCGTACTGCTCTACAAGGCCGGCGAACCGATCAAGGAAATCCTGCGCATCATCGAGGGCAATGTCCGCATCAAGGACGTGCTCGGCGATCTTCATGCGCAATACGCCGCCAACATGACCGGCGTCGCCCGCATGCAGGGGCTCGCCCGGCAATACGGGCCGGAGCAGCTCGCCGCTTGCATGCGCGAGATCGTGGCGCGCAGCCGCGACGCCATGGTCGAGGCGATCGCCGAACTCCCTTATGGCACCTACCGATTCGAGGACGTGCTCGACGATGTCGGCCCGGACACCGAGCCGGTGCCGTTCAAACTGGCGCTGACTGTCGAGCCAGGGCGCATCATCTGCGACTGGGAGGGCACCGGCCCACAGCGGCCGGCCGGCATCAACGCCTATATGCAGTACACCCGCTCCTACTGCATCGCCGCGATCAAGGGCGTGACGCTGCCGCGCTCGCCCCAGAACTTCGGCATCATCGACTGCATCGAGATCCGCGCCCCGAAGGGCTGTTACGTCAACCCGAACCCCGGTGCGGCGAGCGGCGCGCGCGCCGTAAACGCCAACCGCATCTACGAGGTGGTGATGGGCGCACTGGCGCAAATCGTGCCGGACCGCGTTATCGCCGCGAGCTCCGGTTTCTGCAATCCCAAGGTCAGCGGCACGCTAAGCCCGCATACCGGCAAGCCCTTCCTCGCCTGGATGACGGCGATCGGCGGCGTCGGCGCCCATCGCCATTGCGACGGGCAGGAAGCCACGACCTCGCCGACCAATGGCACCAACACGCCGATCGAAGTTCAGGAGATGAACGCGCCGGTCTTCGTCGAGCGCATGGAGCTGATCCCGGATACCGCCGGCGCCGGCCGTTTCCGCGGCGGCATGGCCGTGCGCAAGGATGTGCGCCTCCTGGCCGATGCCGGGCTCGTCACCAATCTCGGAGACCGCTATGTCAACGCCCCCTACGGTCTAGAGGGTGGGCTGCACGGCTCCAAGGCGGCGACGGTTCTCAACCCCGACACGCCTGCGGAGCAACGCCTGCACTCGAAGGGCACCTATCCGCTTCGGAAGGGCGACGTCCTCAGCATGCGCACGGCCGGCGCGGGAGGCTTCGGCGATCCTGCGACGCGCGATCCAGCTGCCGTGCTGCGCGATGTAAAGCAAGGTCTCGTCTCAGCGGAGGCTGCGCGACGAGTTTACAGAGTGGCGATCGCAAACGACGCTGACGACATCGATGCTGAGGCGACCGAAGCTATGCGTTCGCGGCACAACCTGATGGTCACCTCACACTAAAGGAACAAATGTCCAAACTCGGTAGGAGATTCACTGCTTCTCTCTGGAAAACCGAGGACCACAGCCAAGGAAACGCCGACGGCGAGCCCATCCTCGCCGTCGATTACGCTGCGACGCAAAATCTAACGCCTGCTGCTGGGTAGTAGCCAGATGTCGGCTAATGGCGCCCTCTCGACCACTTTACTCCTCAGCCTTCCGGTGAGAAGCTCGGGCTGCCATAGGGATAATAGTCCTTCAGCGTGAGATTCTCGTAGGACAGAGCATCGAGATGAACGGTGCCCATGAAGGGCTCGGGCGGCTCGACGAGGATGATGGTCGGTGTGAAGCCGCTATCGTCGAAGCCGCGGCGGAAATGGACGCGCGACTTGATCGCGATCACGTCGAAATCATCAGGCGCGAGGCCAAGCTGCCAGAGCTCCGAAGGCTCGATGATCTGGACGAGGTAGGGGCTGAGCACCAGCACGTTGCCCCGGCCGAATTCGACGCAGACCCAGTCCTTGCCAGTGCCGCGCGCGGTCGTCGCCGGCCCCACGGATCGCAGCCTGCCGGAAATGCGGATCGGCGCTCCCGCCGATTCATCGAAGAGGCCGCCGATTTCCGCGTCGAAGGCATCGCCGGGCTTCGCGCCGGACGCGATGATGGTGCGGATCGCCTCCGGCGAGGCAATCGTCGCGATCAGCGTGCGTTCGAGCTTCTGCGCCACGATCTCCTGGAGCAGCCAGGTCGCATAGCCCGAGCGGTCGCTGTAGTCGGCGAGAAGGACGGGCCCCTTGCCCTCGGCAACCGCCTCGCGGGCCAGCGCGACCGCCTCCTTCGTCTTGTAGATCCTGACGGTGTCCAGCAGCGCCTGACGACGGCGCCAGGTCCATTCCGCCATGTCGCGGATGACGCGCTCAGCGAGGTCGGGGTCGTCATTGGTCAATACCTGCAGCGACATGCCGGCATCGGGCACGTCCGACCAGGGAAAGCCGAAGAACACGTTGACGAAGACGTCGGGCTCGCGCGCCTCCCAGATCAGCGCGCGCTGGATGAGGTCGGACCAAGGCGAGGCGCCGGTCCACATCACCACGGTCGGGGCGATGATCGGGATGCGCAGAGTGCGATGCACCGGCTTGAAGCTGCCGCGGATCGCGCGGACCAGCATGCGCGCCGCGCGCTCGCCCTGCAGATGCATGTCGTAATGCGGGAAGTACTTCACGCAGAAGGCCATGTCGGCCTGCGCGAGGAAGGCGTCGTCCTCGTTGCCATGCGGATCGAAGGTTGCGGTGATGAAGGCCTTGTCGCCGACGACCTCGCGGACGCGCCTGGCGATATCTGCCTCCGGCCGTGGCACGCCTCGCACGGCGAGCGCGCCATGGAGCGCGAGATAGACGCCGTCGAACTGCGGCTGCGCCGTCAGCTCCGCGATCATGATGCTCATGAAATGCTCATAGGCATCCTCGGTAACCCAGCCCGAGCCGGTTCCGGTGCGTGGCCAAAGCGGCGAGGTGATGCCGATGAGCTCGACATCGGCGAACTCGCGGGCGACCTGCACGAAGCCGCCCATATAGCCCTTCGGATCGGTAGAAAGCAGGTCTTCGCCGGAGGCCGGGGAGCCGGGATAGATGAAATCCTCCCGCGTCGTGTCGTTGGGGAGGAATGTCACCGTCTCATGAGCGAACTGGAGAACGGCGATCCGGATCTTGGACTGTGTCACAGCGGCCTGACGTCGTAGAATTGAGCGAAACCGATGCGCATGCCGGTAATCCCGCGATAGGCGGTCTTCTCGTAATAGGCGCCGAGCGGGATATAGGGCACGTCGATGAAGAACTGCTTCTGGATCTCGGCGCAGATCGCCTTTTGCGTCGCGAGATCCTTGGCGGCGAACCAGTCGAGCCGGAGCTCTTCGAGGCGCGGAGATTTCGGCCAGCCGAACCAAGCCTGGTCGCCATTGCCGCGGATGCCGAGTTGGCTCGCCGGATCGAAATTATTGGTACCGTTCAGATAGGTGAAGAAGATGCTCCAGCCGCCCTTGTCGATCGGCTGGCGGCTCGCCCGGCGCTGCACGACCGTACCCCAGTCGGTCGAGACCAGCTCGACATTCACCCCGGATTTCTGCAGGGCATCGGCAGCTACCGCCGCGAGCGCATGGGTCGAGGGATAGTCGGTCGGGTCGAGCAGCACGACGCGCTCGCCCTTGTAGCCGGCATCGGCCAAAGCGCGCTTGACGGCGGCGAAATCGCGCTTGCCGACGAGGACCTCGGTCCCAGCCGTCGTCGCCATCGGCGTATCCGGGCTGAAGACGCCGACATGATCCTTCCAGAGCGAGCGCTCATCACCGGCGACCGCCGTCATGCACTCGCTCTGGTCGATGGCGCCGAGCAGCGCCCGCCGGATCGCCGGATTGTCGAAGGGCGGATGCAGCGCGTTGAAGCGCAGGCAGCCGATGCCGCCGGCCGGGTCGAGGCCCTCCAGCTTGAGGCCAGATCGACCGTTGAGAGTGCCTTGCAGGTCGGGCGTGGGGTTCTGCCACCAGTCGACCTCGCCATTGGCGAGCGCATTCGCCGCCGTCTGCGGATCGGGAATGATGCGCCACTCGATCCGGTCGAAATGAACGTGTTTCGGGCCCGCCGTGAAGGTGGCCGAGCCATCCGCGCGCGGAACATAGCCGTCGAAGCGCTCATAGACGGTCAGTGCGCCCGGGATGCGCTCATCGGCCTTGAAGCGGAACGGACCGCTGCCGATCATCTCAGTGACCTGCCTGTTCGGGTCGGTGACCGCAAAGCGCTCCGGCATGATGCAGGGCATGGAGGTGCCGGTCTTGCCGAGCGCGGCCGGCAGCAGCGGGAACGGGCGCTTCAGCCGGAACTTCACGACGCGATCGGATTCGACCGAGAGCTCGTCCGTCGCGTCCATCAGGGCGCGGCCGAAAGCGTCGCGGGCGGAGAAACGACGGATGCTGGGCACCACGTCCTGCGCCCGGACCGGCTCGCCATCATGGAAGCGCAGGCCTTCGCGCAGCGTCAGCCGCCAGGTCTTGCCGTCATCCTCGACCGTATGGCCGGCGAGCATCTGCGGTTCGAAACCGTAATTGGCGTTCTGGCCGTAGAGCGTGTCGAAGACCAGATAGCCGTGATTGCGCGTTACGGTCGCAGTCGTCCAGACCGGGTCGACGATCGCGACATCCGATTCCGGGATGAATTTCAGCACCTTTGCCCGCTGCGCAAGGGCCGGTTTGGCCACAGTGGAAACCGCGGCACCTGCAGCGACACCCAGAAACGTCCGACGCTTCATGCCGTGAACCCTCGCCCAAGGGGGTGGAAAAGCTGCGCAGGACGCGCCGCCGCAAATGCAGTCAGCCGATCCTAGGATGTGGGAATTGACCGACGCAAGCGGAGTAGCCCTTCTCCAAGCGCAGGAGCGCCCCTTCAACGACGCGAAGCCACCCACGCGAGAAGGTTGGCATGTTCCTGCCAACATCTCGCTATTCGCGGAATGATATTCCGCGACGGAGCCCGATATGCGAGCGGTGCTGCCCGATCCTGCCATGCGTGCGACTTTGACCAGCGAAACCTCTTCTTCGACCGCACATTCCCGTGGCGTCCTGCTCGTCTTCGCCGCGACCGTGGCCTGGAGCGCCAGCGGCATCTATGCGCGCCTGCTGACGACGGATGCCCTGACCGCCATCGCCTGGCGAGCTCTGTTTGCCGCCCTCTTCCTGATCGTCCCCATGGCCATGTTCGGCGGCGCCAGGACGCGCCGGGCCTGGAAAAAGGCGTTCGGGCCGACCGGGCTGGCCCTGATCGCGTTCCAGACGATCAGCCAGGCCGCCTTCATCGGCGCCTACTACATGACCAGCGTGGCGAATGTCGCAGTGATCTACGCGACTGCGCCCTTCATCGCCGCCGTGCTCGGCTGGCTGCTCCTGAAGGAGCGCATCGTCCTGCGGACGATGGCGGCAGGGCTCGCCTGCCTCATCGGCGTCGGAATCATCATCTCGGCTTCGCTGGGCGCGGGTCGCATCATCGGCGACCTGCTGGCCCTGCTGATGACGGTGACATTCGCCTTCGTCATTGTCATCCCGCGGCTGGACCCGGACCTTCCGGCGATGCCGCCGATCTTCATCAGCGCGGTGCTGACCTTCCTGCTCTTCGCGCCGTTCAGCTCCTGGAGCTCGCTCGATGCCCATAACCTCGTGGTGCTAGCGGCCTTCGGAGCGACCAATTTCTCGATCGCGCTGGTGCTCTTCATCATCGGCGCACGGCACCTGCCGCCGGCGGAATCGGCCTTGATCGGCACGACCGAAGTCGTCATGACGCCGGTCTGGGTCTGGCTCCTCTTCGCGGAGCCGCCGCCCTTCGCGACGATCGTTGGTGGAGCAGTGATCTTCGCGGCGGTCGTCTGGTACACTCTCTCCGAGCTCCGGCGCGGCAAAGCCTAGCGCGGCAATCTTGAGAGGGCTGCGGCGAAATTCGAGCCTGAGGAGAGCGGGATGTTCGTAGTGGCCTGCTGCCCGTTTCGTGGACAGGGCGTTAGGCTAACCCCACCTTCTGTTCGAACTCGACCGGGCTGATGTAGCCGATGGTCGAGTGCCTGCGAACGGCATTGTGGAACCGCTCAATGCAATCGAACACGTCGGCACGAGCATCGTCGCGTGTTCGGTAGGGCCCGCCGCGTGGGTCCGAGATGGGCCGTCATCTGACCGGCGAAACTGATCCTGAGCGTCCGCTTCGCGGCGATCGCCCAATGTCTGGAACTGGCCCTTGTCATGCGTTGTCGAGCTGAAGCGTAAAACGGTTCCTTACCTCGGCCAAAATCCCAAGGAAGTCGCGCACAAGCTGCGGCCGCGGGCGCCCCGGCGGGAAAACAAGATGCTTGCGGAAATGCAGCGCAGGCTCGAAGCGCAGCACCCTGACCCCCCAGCGATCCAGCCCGGCGATCGCCGCTGGGTTGACGAGGCCGATCCCCGCCCCCTCCGAGGCCAGCGCGCAGATCGTAGCTGAATACTCCGCGTCCACGACGACGCGCGGCTTCGCATGCACGGCGGCGAATGCGGCGTGGAGATCTCGTGACAGGCGTTCGTCGAAATCGAGCTGGAGGAAGGGTTGGTCATGCAGATCCTCCGGTCGGATCACGGCCCGGGACGCGAGAGGATGAGCGTGCGACAGCACAGCGACCATCCGGTAATCGGCAAAATGCTGATGCTCGACACCATTGAGATCGACCTCTTCCGAGCACAGCCCAAGGTCGAACTGCCCCGATTCTACGAGGTCCCTGACCTGGCTGGACGATTGCACCTGCAAGGTGACGTTGATCTTCGGGAACGCCCTTTGGAATAGGGCCAGCGCCTTGGGCACTAGCCGCCCTCCCAGCGAATGCAAGCTCGCGATCTTGAGCTCACCCGCTCCAAACTCCCGGATACGGGCGGCCGCCGCTTCCAGCTTCGCCATCGCCAGGAAGTGGCTGTCGACCTCGCGGAAGAACATCCGCCCCTCGAATGTTGGAACTATGCGGCTGCGAACCCGGTCGAACAGGGCAAAGCCGAGTTCGCGTTCCAGCTCGGCGATGCAGCGGCTGATCGCCGGCTGGGTGACACTGAGCAATTCGGCTGCACGCGACGCGCTGCCGCTGGTCATGACGGCGGCGAAGGCTTCGATCTGTCGATGCTGCATATCTATCAGCTTTCGTTATCAAGTCCGCGTCAGCTGATATTGGACGCATAGACTTGCCCTGCCTAGTCTCAACCGACCAAGAATGGAGGGGCGAATGATCAGGGGTGTCATCAAGACCACGGCGCTTGCGGGAGGCCTGCTGCTCTCATCGCTTCCACCTGCTGCCGCAGGGCCGCACCTCGACGCGCTGAAGCAGCGTGGCGTTCTCAAATGCGGCACCTCCGAGGGCACGCCGGGCATCACCATGCCGGACCGCGAGGGTAAATGGACCGGGATCTATGCCGATCTCTGCCGCGCCGTAGCCGCAGCCGTCCTCGGTGACGCGACCAAGGTCGATTTCGTCCCGACGACCACCGTCACGCGCTTCACCGCCTTGCAGAGCGGCGAGATCGACGTGCTTTCGCGGACGGCGACCGCGACCTTGACTCGCGAGGCCCAGCTCGGCCTGCGCTTCGCGCCGATCTGGTTCTATGACGGACAGGCGATCATCGTCGCACGCAAGCTCGGCGTCACCAGCGCCAGGCAGCTCAGCGGCGCCACCATTTGCGTCCAGCAGGGCAGTACCTCAGAACTCAACCTCTCCGAATATTTCCGCACGAACGGTATGACCTTCTCGCCGGTGACGGTCGCCACGCTCGATGCGGTCGAGGATGCATTCTTTTCCGGCCGCTGCGATGCCTACAGCAACGACTCGACACCGCTGATCGGCATGCGGCTCAAGGCCGAACGGCCCGACGATTATGTCCTGCTGCCGGAACGCCTGTCGAAGGAACCGACAGCGCTCGCAATCCGAAAAGGCGACGAGCAATTCTACGACATCGTCCGCTGGGCGGTCTTCGCGCTGATGGAGGCCGAGGAGATGGGTGTGACCTCCGCCAATGCGGCAGAACTTGCCGCGAAAGGCCCGCCGGCCGTCAAGCGCCTGCTCGGCAGCGAGCCGGGCCTCGGCAAGGCGCTCGGTCTCGACGAGCGCTGGGTCGCCCGGATGATCGCCGCCGTCGGCAACTATGGCGAGATCTTCGAGCGCAATCTCGGCAAGGGCTCGCGCATAGGCCTCGAACGCGGCCAGAACGACCTCTGGACGCGCGGCGGCCAGATCTACGCCCTGCCGCTGCGCTGAGGCAAGAATGGACCGCTTCGCCGATCGTGGCCCGGAGGCGGCTGTGCCGTCCTGGGTCACCACATCGCCATCCCTGGCCGACGCCCTGATCTCGATGTCCGATGGCGTTCGGCGCCCGCTCTATCCGCAGGTTCCTCCGTTCGTCGCTCATATCGACGAGACCGGCGCCGAGCCGTTCCATTATCCCTACGAGGTCGGCTACGCCTACGAGCGACTTGCAGGCGACCTGTTTGCGCCACGCTTCGGCAGCGGCCTCGAACGCTGGGCGCCGCTCCTGCCGCCACTCCTGCCCGGCCTGTCCTGCGGCGAGGGCGCGACGCCGCTGGTTTCTGCGCCGCGGGCGGCCGCTTGGGCCTGCCTGCCCGAGCTCTTCGTCAAGGACGAGAGCGCCAATCCGAGCTGGAGTCACAAGGACCGCCTGAGCCTTTGCACCGTCAGCGCTGCTGCCGCCGCCGGCGCCCTTGGCACGGTCATCTCTTCATCCGGCAATCATGGCGCTTCGGCCGCGGCCTACTCGGCACGCGCCGGTCTGAAATGCATCGTGCTTTGCGACGACGCGGTTTCGCCGGCCCATGCACGACAGATGCGCGCCTATGGTGCCGCCGTGATCGCGATGCCACGCACGGCGCGGTGGCCGCTCCTCGATGTCCTGTCGCGCCAGCCGGGTTGGTATCTGATTGGCAACACGGCCCCGACCCATACCGGCCATCCATTCGGCCCAGAGGGCTACAAGACCATCGCATATGAACTCTTCCTCGAACTCGGACGAGTACCTGCCGCAGTGTCCGTACCGACGAGCTACGGCGAGCTGCTGTTCGGGATCGGCAAAGGCTTTTCCGAGCTCAAGGCACTGGGCCTGGCGACGGAAGAGCCTATCTTGATCGCCGCCGAGCCCGAGGGATCGGATGCCCTTGGCCGGTTCTGCGCCAGCGGCTCGTCCAGTACCCTCGAGCCGGTCGAAACCATTGCTCACGGTATTGGCTCCGCCCGCGGCGGCTTTCGTGGAATAGCCGCACTGCATCGGTCCAGGGGGCACGCTGTTGCGGTTCACGATCGGAGTATTGCGGATGCCCAGGCTGCCTTGGCGCTCGACGGTCTATGGAGCGAGCCGGCGTCGGCCGCGGGTCTGGCAGCCTTGCGCATCGCTGCCCAAAAGGCACTCTTGCCGCCCGGCCCCGTAGTTCACATCTCCACTTCAACAGGTCTGAAGGCGCCCTATCGTGGGGCTGTGGGGATTCCGCACCTCGCTCACGCCGATTGGGACGAACTGCGCGGGGTCCTGGCTGCTAGCTACAACGTGTCTCTCGACTGACCCAACCACGGCGTGCGGGAGGGCATCGCGCCTATGTACCGCACATCAGAACGGAATATCGTCGTCGAGATGGGTCGACGAGGAACGGCCACCGCCACCGCCGCCGGGCATGGCCGGCTGGCGCGAAGCTCCGCCACCGCCCATCGCGCCGGAGCGGCCGAAGGAGCCACCGCCGCCCGAGCGATCGTCGACGTAGCCGCCGCCACCGCCGCCCTCGCTGTACTCATCCGAGCCGCCCTGGCGGCTGTCGAGGATGGTGAGTTCGCCGCGGAAGCGCTGCAGCACGATCTCCGTGGTGTATTTCTCCACGCCGGACTGGTCCTGCCATTTCCGGGTCTGGAGCTGACCCTCGATGTAAATCTTCGAGCCCTTCTTGAGGTACTGCTCGGCCACTTTCGCCAGGTTCTCGTTGAAGATCACGACCGAGTGCCACTCGGTGCGCTCCTTGCGCTCGCCGCTCTGCTTGTCGCGCCAGGTCTCGGAGGTGGCGATACGCAGATTGACGACAGGCTCGCCGCTGCCGAGGCGGCGCACTTCGGGGTCGCGCCCGAGATTGCCGACCAGAATGACCTTGTTGACGCTACCAGCCATGACAGGCTCCACTTCCTGCGCACTTCACACAAACCGGCCGCTTGACCGGAGCCGAACCCTATCGGCCGATTAAGGCATTATCAATGATGTTCTCGTTTTGTTCAAGTGGTTTTCCCCTATCGAATCGCGGCGCCCGGCGGTCGCCGCAGACGAACCGTCGGAGGGCTATGGCAGGTCGCCCTCCAGCCTGACGCCGAGCGAAACCAGCGCCCGCCAATAGCCGGGATAGGTCTTGCCGACGCAGGCGGGGTCCAGGATGGTGATGCCGTTGAGCTTGAGACCCGCCAGTGCGAAGCTCATCGCGATGCGGTGATCGGCATGGCTGTCGATCCGCGCTGGAAGGGTCTGTCCGGTGAGGGCCGGATCGGACGCGACCAGAAGATCGTCGCCCTCCTCCACGCCGAGGCCCGGCCGGATGCGCGACAACCCCTGCGCCAAGGCCGACACCCGGTCGCATTCCTTGACACGCAGATTGGCGATCCCGACGAAGCGAACCGGCCGCCGGTTGAAGGCCGCGAGCACGGCGAGCGTGGGAACCGCATCCTGCATCTGCGAGCCGTCGATGACGTCCGGAAGGTTCGGAAAGCTGGCGATGACCTTGTGCGCGGCGGCATCGGGCTGGGTGAAGGCCGAGGGGGCGACGCCGAGATCGATAGCGCCGCCGGTCAGCACCTCGGCCGCCCAGAGATAGGTGGCGGCGGAGGCATCGGGTTCGACCAGGAAGTCGGCCGCCCTGTAGCCGGTGGGCTCCACCCGCCATGTCGCCGGATCCGGCTGTGAAACCTTCGCTCCGAAGGCCTTCATCACCGCCAGCGTCAGATCGATATAGCCGCGGGCGCCGATTTCCTTGCCCGTCAAGGCGATCTCGACAGGCCCACGCCCGCAGGCCGCCGCCATCAGCAGGGCGGACACATACTGGCTGGACAAGCCGCCATCGATCTCCACGCGTCCGGCGGGGAAGCTCCCCTGCCCCTGGACCTTAACCGGGGGGCAACCGCTCGGAGCCGTCACCGCGACATCCAATGTCCGCAGCGCCTCGACCAGCGGCGCGATCGGGCGTTTGCGCATGTGCTCGTCGCCGTCGACGATCACGGTGCCGTCGACCAGCGCGGCGGCTGCGGTCAGGAAGCGTGTCGCAGTACCGGCGTTGCCGAGGAAGAGCGGCTCGGCCGGCGGCTGCAGCCGGCCGGTTCCGGCGACGACAAAGGTGGTCGCATCAGGCTCCTCGACCGCGACGCCCATCGCGCGAACCGCCTGCGCCATGTAGCGGGTGTCGTCGCTCTTCAGGGCGCCGGTCAGCCGGCTCGTGCCTCCGGCCAGCGCCGCCACGAGCAAGGCACGGTTCGTGATGGATTTCGAGCCGGGCGGCACCACCCTGCCCCGCAGCGGCGCGTCCGGCGGAACGATCGTCAGTGCGGCCGTCGCATTCATCGTCCGTAGCCTTTGCGCGTTTCAAAGCCCGCGCCGAAACGGCGCGCGCAAGCTCATAGCGTGGCCGGCTCGGCTTGTCGCGGACGAAGCGCCGAGCGTTCCTCGCCCGGCTCCCGACAATCAGCCACCCTGCCGCCGCGACACGAGGACGGCCTGCGCCATCCGGTCCAGCAGCACGGCGAGCAGGACGATGGCGAGCCCGCCGACGAAGCCGAG
Source organism: Allobosea sp. 10L422 (assembly GCF_056395345.1). Taxonomy (NCBI): domain Bacteria; kingdom Pseudomonadati; phylum Pseudomonadota; class Alphaproteobacteria; order Hyphomicrobiales; family Alloboseaceae; genus Allobosea; species Allobosea sp. 10L422. Next base: position 346,488 of record NZ_JBFTJI010000004.1, on the reverse strand, counting down.
GCCGGGATCGGCCCGCTGCAAGCCGAGCAGGACGATCTCGCCGAGCCCCTTGGCGCCGATCATCGAGGCGACGACGACCATGGCCAGCGCCATCATGATCGCCTGGTTCAGCCCTTGCAGGATCGTGGGCTGGGCAAGCGGCAGCTCGATCAGCCAGAAGCTCTGCCGGGGTCGCAGGCCGAGCGCCCGGGCGGCCTCGATGAAACCGGGGTCGACGCCGCGCAGGCCCAGTTCCGTCAGCCGCGCGAAGGGCGGCAGCGCATAGATCAACGTCGCGACCAGCGCCGGCGCGCGCCCGAGCCCGAGCACCATCGCCACCGGGATCAGATAGACGAAGCTCGGGATGGTCTGCATGAGGTCATAGAGCGGCGCGAGCGCGCGGCCCAGTCGCGGAAGCCGCGCCGCCGCAACGCCGAGCGGCAGCCCGAGCAGCACGACGAAGAGCACGGCGACGGTGACCAGAGCGAGCGACTGCATCGCCTCACCCCAGACGCCGAGACCGGCCAGCGCCACCGGCAGGGCCGCCATCGCCAGGGCGAAACCGATCCGTCGCGTCGCGAGCCAGGCGCCCGCCGCGACCGCGAGGACGAATGCCGGAACCGGGATGTGCTGGAGCGCCGTTTCGACCAGGCGGACCGGCGCGGTCAGCGTTGCGCCGAAACCATCGAGCTTGTCGCCATAGCCGGTGACGACGGCATCAACCGCGCGGTTGACGGCGCCCTGCAGCGCCTTGCCGAATTCCGGCACCGAAGCGGCCGTCACAGGCTCGATGCGACCTTCGTGGCGATATCGGCCGGCAGCCATTTGCGCCAGATATCGGGCTGCGTCTTGAGGAAGACCACGGCCTGCTGCTCAGGCGTGACCCCTTTCTCGCGCGCCTCGGCCAGCATCTTCGAGGTCATGTCGCTGGTCGTGCCGTAGCTCTTGAAGAAGCTCGCCAGCTGCGGCGCCTTCTTGGCGAGGTCGACATTGGCGCCGATGACCACCTTGCTCATCGGATAGGCTGTGGCGCGCTTGGGGTTGTCGCTCGCCTTGAGCTCTGCCCAAACAGCGGGGTCGAAGGGCGGCTCGTCGAGCTTGACGAGGTCATAGGCACCCAGCAGCCAGCTCGGCCCCCAATAGTAGAATACGACCGGGCGCTTGCGCTTGAGTGCGGCCTCGATCGCCGCGACCAGCGCCTCGCCCGAGCCGCCGCGCGTGTTGGTGAAGTCCCCGGCGAGCCCGTAGACGGCGAGTTTCTTGGTGTTGATGCCTTCGCAGACCCAGCCTGCGACGCAGTTGTAGAAGCGCCCCTTCCCCGGCTCTTCCGGATCAGCGAACAGAGCCTTGTAGCGCTTGAGATCTTCAGCGGTCTTCAAGTCCGGCGCCTTGGCGTCCGGCCCGGCGACCAGATAGCGCGGCACGAACCAGCCCTCGCTCGCATCCGGAAAGGTGGTACCCAGCGGCTCGACCTTGCCGGCCTCGGCCGCCTTCACCCAGGCTTCGACCGGGTTGGCCGTCCAGATTTCCATGACGATGTCGACATCGCCCCGCGCCACGCCGTTGACCAGAGGCGCGATGGCGCCGGGCACGCGCTCGACCTTGCAGCCGAAACCCCGCTCGGCGATCGCGCTGGCAACGGCGGTGTGGAAGGCGGCGGAATCATAGTCGAGCCCTGCCATCTTCAGCGGGCGGTCAAGCTCGCAAGCCATGGCCGAGGCGCCGAGACCGAGGCCGAAAGCAAGCGTGGCGGCTCCCAAAAAGGCTTTCATCGTCAATGCTCCCGCGCTGGCCATGACAGATGCCGCCGGGGCCGATCGCCCGGGCGGTTCGCGCAGTAACGCGGAACCGGGCGAATTGATCCGTCCTTCCGCCCTTCCCGCGTGGCAGCATCGCCCAAGTGAGGCCATAGAACCACACCCCACCCTGCCAGGGCCCGTCAGGACCATAGGCGTGACCTGGCAGGCGACGCGAGTGATACCTCATCGACCGAGCTTGCCGGCCATTGAGCGAGGTTCCTGATCGCCAGAGGTGGGTAAGAGAGGACAGAGATCGATGCTGCCAAAAGATTGCGTAGCGGAGAGAACGTCTGCTGCTGGAGGGGGACCGGTTTCGTGGACCCCGTCGAAGTCAAATCCGAAGTGCCGATGCAGGTCTTGAATCTGCAGATCCTGCGCGGGTTCAGGGCGATCGCCGCCCAGGCAGACGCCGCTCGATCAAAGAGGCGGATCGCGGGTCCATCCGCCGCCCAATGCCTGAAACAGGCTCGTCGCGGCAAGAAAGCGGCTTAGTCTGACCTGCGCCAGATTGTCCTCGGCGGTGAAAAGCGTTTGCTGGCTCTGCAATACGCTGATGAGATTCGCCGTGCCGCCGCGCAGCTGCGCTTCCGCCACTTCGAAGGCCCGGCGCGCGCTGCTGACGACCTCCGACTGCAGCCTTTCCTGCCGGGTCGTCTGGGTCAGCGCCACGAGTGCCTTCTCGACATCGGCGAAGGACGAGAGAACCGATTGACGGTAGGCCTGCAGGGCCTGCGACTGCGCGCCCCTCGCCTGGTCGAGCTGGCTCTGCAGCAGCCATCCGTCGAAGATCGGCTGCGTCAAGCCGGCAGCCAGCGTGTAGTACCAGGCGCCCGGCCCAAACAGCGAGGCGAGCGCCTTGCTCTGGAAGCCGGCATCGCCCGTCAGCTGGATCTGCGGAAAGAAGGCTGCCCGGGCCGACTCGACGCTGAAATTCGAGGCGGCGAGCTGTGACTCGGCCTGCAGCACATCCGGCCTGCGGCGCAACAGCTCCGATGGCAGCCCCGGCGTCACGCGCGGCACCGAGACCTTCGCCATGCCACCGCCGATCACTGTGAAATTCGCAGATGCCCGGGCGAGCAGGAGGGCCAGGGTCACGTTGCTCTGAGCCGCGGCAAGCTCGAGTGGCGGGACCGCCGCCTTCTGCGTCGCGACGAGCGTCTCCTGTTGGGAAAGATCCAGTTGCGACACCGTTCCGGCGTTGAACTGCTGCCGCACCAGAGTCAGGATCCGCTCGGCCGCGGCGACGTTGCCGCGGGCGATCCGCAAGCGGTCATTGGCCGTCAGAATCTGGAAGTAGGTATTGGCCACGCTGACGGTCGTGCTGAGGGTGACGACGTCGCGATTGTACCGGGCCGCGATGGCATCTTCCTGCGCGGCAAATAGGGTCGCGCGGTTCTTGCCCCAGAAGTCGATCATGTAGCTCGCCGTCAGCCCGACGTTGACCTGGGACCTCGTGCTGGACCCCGAGCTGCCGCTGGTCGTGGCCAGCCTTATCCGCTCCGTATTTCCAACTCCGGTCACCGTGGGGAGCAATGGCGCGCCGGCGATGCCGGCCTGCGCATCCGCCTGGACGATCTGCGCAACCGCGACCGCGATATCCAGGTTGGCGGATTGTGCGGCTTCGATCAGGCTCGTGAGCTCGGCGGAGCGGAAGCCGCGCCACCAGTCGAGGCCGGGCAGCGCGGCGTCCGGGCTTCGGTTTCCGCCCCGGTAGCTGGCAGGCACCTCCAGATCGACCGCCGGATTCTCGCTGCCGAGAATGCAACCCGACAGGCCAAGCGCAACGGCGATCGATGCGCCGATACCGCGCCAGCGGAACGACGGCTTGCGCCTTGCCAAGACGCAAACCGAAGCGGACGCGACGCCGTCACGCATGCATGAACTCCTTCGCCAATCCTTGGAGTTCATCCGATCGCACCGCGAAGCGATAGACTCGGCCAGGCAACAGCAAATGTTTTTGCATCATGAGACGTCGCCGCGCTCGCTCCGGCGCCTCGCCGTCTCGCCGCGTCATGCCGTGAGATCCGCGACCGGCTGAGGGGGACGCCTGCGCAGATTCCCGCACCAGGCGCGGAAGCGGTCAGCGTAGAGATAAACGACCGGCGTCGTGTAGAGCGTCAGAATCTGGCTCAGGACCAGACCGCCGACGATGGCGATGCCGAGCGGGCGCCGCAGTTCGCCGCCTTCGCCGAAGCCGATCGCGAGCGGCATCGCACCGAACATCGCTGCCATCGTCGTCATCATGATCGGCCGGAACCGCAGCAGGCAGGCCTCCTGAATGGCATCGAACGGAGACAGGCCGCGATGGCGCTGCGCGTCGAGCGCGAAGTCGATCATCATGATCGCATTCTTCTTAACGATGCCGATCAGAAGGATCACCCCGATCAGCGCCATGATGCTGAATTCGACTCCGAAGGCCATCAGGGCGAGCAATGCGCCGACCCCGGCGGAGGGCAGCGTCGATAGGATCGTCAGCGGGTGGACGAAGCTCTCATAGAGCACTCCCAGCACAAGGTAGATCGTCACCAATGCCGCCAATATGAGATAGGGCTGGCTGCCCAGGGAGGCCTGGAAGGCGCGGGCCGTCCCCTGATAGGTGCCGTGGATCGTGGCGGGGACGCCCAGCCGGTTCATGGCAGCCTCGATCGACTCAATTCCCGTGCTCAGCGACACGCCCGCCGGGAGGTTGAACGAGATGGTATTGGCGACAAGCAACCCCTGGTGGTTGACGGCCAGCGGCGTCGCGCCCTGTCCGAAATGTGCGATCGCCGAGAGCGGTATCATCGTCTCCTGCACCGTGCTGACCGCCGAACCCGTCGAAACCGCCCCCTTGCCGGTAGCGCCGATGGAGTTGGTCGCGAGATTGCGCGCCGCATCGGCCGCGACGCTGCTCGCCGTGGTCGATTTGCCCGCGGCCACGACCGTGCCGGCGACCGCATTGGTTGCCTGAGAGCCCCCGACCGACCCGCCGGCGGTACTGATGAAGACCTGCTTCAGCGTTTCCGGATTCTGCCAGAACCGCGGCGCCACCTCCATGATCACGTGGTATTGGTTGCGCGCGACATAGATGGTCGACACCTGCCGCTGGCCGAAGGCGTCGTAAAGGGTGTTGTTCACCTGCGCCATGGTGACGCCGAGGCGCGCGGCGGTGTCGCGATCGACGATGACATTGGATTCCAGCCCCTTGTTCTGCTGGTCGCTGTTGACGTCGGCGAGTGTCGGCAGCGCCTGCAGTGCGGCTGCGATCCGCGGCGTCCATTCCGCAAGATCCTCCAGGGTCGAGCCTTGCAGGGTGTATTGGTACTGGGCATTGCCGGCCCGGCCGCCGACCCGGATATCCTGAACCGCCTGCAGGAAGAGGCTCGCGCCGGGCACGACTGCCAGATTCCGCCGCAGGCGCGCGATCACCTGGTCGGCCGAGACGACGCGTTCGGCGAGCGGCTTCAGCGCGATGAAGACGCTGCCGGAATTGGTCTGCCCGCCGCCGGTGAACCCGACCACCGTGTCGACGGCCGGGTCGGCCTTGACGATCGAGACGAAGCGCGAAAGCTTCTGCTGCATCAATTGGAAGGAGATGCTCTGATCGGCCTGGATGGCACCGACGATGCGCCCCGTATCCTGCTGGGGAAAGAAGCCCTTCGGAATAGTGTCGTAGAGATAGAGGTTGAGGCCCAGCACAGCCGCCAAGACCAGCATGACCGCCCCGGGATGGCCAAGCGCGGCTGTCAGCGTTCGCCTGTATCCATCCAGCATCCAGGCGAAGACCCGCTCGCTGCCGCGATATAATCGGCCATGCCTGAGCTCGGCGTTTCTGCGCAGAAGCACGGCGCACATCATCGGCGTCGTCGTCAGCGAAATCAGCAGCGAGATCATGATCGCCAGCGAGGTTGTCATGGCGAATTCACGAAACAGCCGGCCGACGATCCCCCCCATCAGCAGGATCGGAATGAACACGGCGACGAGCGAGATGCTCATCGACAGGACCGTGAAGCCGACCTCCTGCGCGCCCTTGAGCGCGGCCGCGCGCGGCTCCATCCCGCTCTCCACATGGCGCGCGACGTTTTCGAGAACCACAATGCAGTCGTCGACCACGAAACCCGTCGCGACGGTCAAGGCCATCAGCGACAGGTTGTTGAGGCTGTAGCCGAGCAGGTACATCGCCGCGAAGGTCGCGATCAGCGATACGGAGACGGCCACGACCGGCACGAGCATCGACCGCCAGTCGCGCAGGAACGCGAACACCACGGCGATCACGAGCAGGATCGCGATCACCAGCGTGCGCTCGACGTCCTGGAGCGAAGCCCGGATCGTCGTGGACCGGTCGACCGCAGGCGCGAGATCGATGGCGGGGGAAATCGAGGCCCGCAGCGTCGGCAGGAGCGCCTTCACCCGGTCGACCACACCGATGATGTTCGCGTTGGGTTGCCGGAACAAGACGAGGAGAACGCCCGGCTTGCCGTCGACGAGCCCGGCATTGCGCAGATTCTCGACCGAATCCGTCACTTCCCCGATATCGGACAGCCGGATGGGGGCGCCGCCGCGATAGGCGATGGTTAGAGAGCGATACTGTGCCGCCTTTTCCGCCTGGTCGTTGGCGTAGATCTGGTAGCGTCGATCGCCGACATCGATCCCGCCCTTGGGGCTGTGGGCATTGGCGCTGGCTATGGCGGCACGGACATCCTCCAGGCCGATGCCGTATTTATAGACGGCCTGCGGATTCAACTCGACCCTGACGGCTGGCAGCGAGCCGCCGCCGACGAGGACCTCGCCGACACCCTCGACCTGAGACAGCTTTTGCGCGAGCACCGTGGTGGCCGCGTCGTAGAGTTCGCCCCGGGTCTTGGTATCCGAGGTCAGCGTCAGGATGAGCACGGGGGCGTCCGCCGGATTGACCTTTCGATAGGTCGGATTCGCACGGAGGCTTGCCGGCAGGTCGGCGCGAGCCGCATTGATCGCAGCCTGTACGTCGCGCGCAGCGCCGTCGATATCGCGGTTCAGGCCGAACTGGAGGGTGATCCGCGTTCCCCCGACCGTGCTTGACGAGGTCATCTCCGTCACATTGGCGATCTGGCCGAGATGGCGCTCCAGCGGGCTCGCGACGGTCGCCGCCACATCTTGCGGGCTGCCTCCCGGCAACGTGGCCTGGACCGAGATCGTCGGGAAATCGACTTCCGGGAGCGGCGAGACGGGGAGTTGGAAGAAGGCGACGGCACCCACCCCTGCCAGCCAGGCGGTCAGCAGCGTGGTCGCAACCGGGCGGCGGATGAAGGTCCGCGACGGGTTCATGGCCCAGGCACTTCGTGGGACGGCGGCAGGGCCAACCGGGCATCGGTGGCGCCGACGGCCAGCCGATCGAACCAGAGATAGATGACCGGCGTCGTGAACAGGGTCAGCAGCTGGCTGAGCAGCAGCCCGCCGACGATCGCGATACCGAGCGGATGCCGGAGTTCGGAGCCCGCGCCGGTTCCGAGCATCAGCGGCAGGGCCCCCAGCACGGCAGCCATCGTCGTCATCAAAATGGGCCGGAACCGCAGCAGACAGGCCTGACGGATCGCCTCGCGCGGTGTCCTCCCCTCGTTACGCTCGGCGTCCAGCGCAAAATCGATCATCATGATCGCGTTTTTCTTCACGATGCCAATCAGCAGGATGATGCCGATGATGGCGACGATGGTGAGTTGCTGGCCCGCCATCATCAGCGCCAACAATGCGCCGATGCCCGCCGACGGAAGCGTCGAGAGAATCGTGAGAGGGTGGATGAAGCTCTCATAGAGCACGCCCAGCACGATATAGACCGTCACGATCGCCGCGAGGATGAGCAGGATCTGGTTCGACAGCGACGACTGGAAGGCCTGCGCTGCGCCCAGGAAGCTGCTGGTCACGCTTTCCGGCAGGCCGATTTCGGCCTGGGCCTGCCTGATCGCAGTCACGGCTTCGCCGAGCGAGGTTCCGGGTGTCAGGTTGAAGGAGACCGTGGCCGAGGGAAACTGGCCGAGATGCGAGACCTGGAGCGGTGCGGTGCCCTCGCGGATCCTCGCGACGACCGCCAGCGGGACAGGTCCACCGCCCACCGCCGACGGCAAATAGATCGCCGAGAGCGAACGCAGGGAGGTCTGCAGCAGCGGATCGGCCTCCAGGATGACACGGTACTGGTTCGCATTGGTGAAGATCGTGGAGACGATGCGCTGACCGAAGGAATCATAGAGCGCGTTGTCGATCGTGGCCGGGGTGATGCCGAAGCGGGCCGCCTGGTCGCGGTCGATGTCGACGAAGACGGCGAGCCCTCGTGCGGAGATGTCGCTCGCGACCTCGGCGATCTGCGGCAGCGCCGCCAGCCGCTCGACCAGTTTCGGCGTCCATTCGGCGAGCTGAGCCGCATCGGCATCCTGCAGGACGAACTGGTACTGCATGCGGCTGACAATGCCCTCGACCGTGAGGTCCTGCACCGGCTGCATGTAGAGCGAGATGCCCGGCAGCGCGGCCGTGCGCTGTCGCAGGCGCTCCATCACCGCCGCGATGTTGGATCTGCGCTCCTCGTGAGGCTTCAGGTTGATCAGGATGCGCCCGCTGTTCAGCGTGCTGTTGGTGCCGTCGACCCCGATGAAGGAGGACAGGCTGGCGACATCGGGATCCTCCAGGATCGCGGCGGCGAGCGCCTGCTGCCGGCTGGCCATCGCGGCGTAGGAAACGGACTGCGGCGCCTCCGTGATGCCCTGGATGACCCCGGTGTCCTGCAGCGGGAAGAAGCCCTTGGGGATGACGGCGTAAAGGTACCCCGTCAGCCCGAAGGTCCCGAGCGCGATCAGCAGCACCAGCGTCTGCCGATCGAGCACCCAGTCCAGCATGCGGCCATAACCCGCAATGATGCTGTCGAAGGCTTCCCGGCTGACGCGCTGGAAGCGGTTCTCGCGCGCCTCGGCGGCCGGCTTCAGAAGCTTGGCGCAGGCCATCGGCACCAGCGTCAGGGAGACGACGGCCGAGATCAGGATCGTCACCGCCAGCGTCACCGCGAACTCGCGGAACAATCGGCCGACCACGTCGCCCATGAACAGCAGGGGGATCAGCACCGCGACCAGCGAGACCGTCAGCGAAATGATGGTGAAGCCGATCTGCTCCGAGCCGCGCAGGGCGGCCTCGAGCGGGGAATCCCCCTCCTCGATGTAGCGCGAGATGTTCTCGATCACGACGATCGCGTCGTCGACGACGAAGCCGGTCGAGATGGTCAGCGCCATCAGCGTCAGGTTGTTGAGGCTGAAGCCCATCAGATACATCGCGCCGAGCGTCCCTACGAGCGAGAGGGGAACGGACAGGCTCGGGATCAGCGTCGCGCGCGGGCTGCGCAGGAAGACGAAGATCACCAGCACGACGAGCATGACCGCCAGGGCGAGCTCGTATTCGACGTCGCGGACCGAGGCCCGGATGGTCACCGTGCGGTCGGTCAGAATCGTCATGTCGACGGCTTCCGGCAGCGACGCCTTGAGTTGCGGTAGCAGCGCCTTGATGCTGTCGACCACCGAGATGACATTGGCGCCCGGCTGACGCTGGATGTTCAGAATCACAGCCGGCGTCGCATTCATCCAGGCACCGAGCTTGTCGTTCTCGGCGCCGTCGACGACCTCTCCGACATCGCTCAGCCGAACCGGAGCGCCGTTCTTGTAGGCCACGATCAGGGAACGGTAGCCGTCGGCGGAGCGGATCTGGTCATTGGCATTGATCGTCGAGGCCCGCATCGGCCCGTCGAAACTGCCCTTGGGCGTGTTGATATTGGCATTGCCCAAGGTGGTGCGCAGGTCGTCGATGTTCAGGCCGTAGGCGGCGAGCTTGCGGATATCGGCGCGGATCCGCACGGCGGGGCGCTGGCCGCCGCTGATGGTAACGAGACCGACCCCGGGAAGCTGCGAAATCTTCTGCGCCAGCCGTGTATTGGCGAAGTCCTGCACCTGCGTCAGCGGAACGGTGGCGGAGGTCAGACCGAGCGTCAGGATCGGCGCGTCGGCAGGGTTGACCTTCGCGTAGATCGGAGGCGCCGGCAGGTCCGCCGGCAGAAGGTTGCCGGCGGCGTTGATAGCGGCCTGAACCTCCTGCTCCGCCACGTCCAGCGAGATGTTCAGGTCGAATTGCAGAGTGATGACCGAGGCGCCGCCCGAACTGACCGAACTCATCTGGTTCAGGTTCGGCATCTGGCCGAACTGCACCTCGAGCGGCGCCGTCACCGAGGAGGTCATCACATCGGGGCTGGCGCCCGGATAGAAGGTCTGCACCTGGATGGTGGGGTAGTCGACCTCGGGCAGAGCCGCCACAGGGAGAAACCGGAAGGCGAGGATGCCCGAGAGCATGATCGCCACCATCAGCAGCGTGGTGGCCACGGGCCGCAGAATGAAGGGCCGGGACGGGCTCACGGGCCTGGCCTCGCGCCCGTGCGGCGGCCGGAGCCCGCGGCCTGCGGCGGCGTTGCGTCGGGCGGCGCCCGCACGCTGATCCTGGCGCCTTCGCGCAGCTTGTCGGCGCCGTCGATGACGACCGCGTCGCCCGGCTTGAGGCCCGACAGGATCTCCACATGATCGCCATCGGTCACGCCGAGCTCGACCTTGCGAACCGAGACGGTGTCGTTGGGGTTGACGATATAGACGAAGGTGCCGGGCACGCCGCGCTGGACGCCCGCCGACGGGATTTGCGTCACGCCCCTGCGCGTGTCGAGCAACAGGCGGATATTGACGAACTGGTTGGGATAGAGCGATCGCTCCCCGTTCCCGAAGGTCGCGCGCAACTTGATCGTGCCCGTGGTGGGATCGATCTGGCTGTCGAAGGTCTTGAGGGACCCATCCGCGAGTTTCGTCGTGCCGCCGCGGTTGAAGGCCTGGACCGGCAATGTCGCGCCCGCCCGCAGGCGCGCGGCGATCGCCTGGAGATTGTCCTCCGGCAGGGTGAAGAGCACGCTGATCGGCTCGAGCTGCGTGATCACGACGATGCCGCTGGCGTCGCCGGCCGTGACGTAATTTCCCGCGTCGACCTGGCGTAGACCGGCGCGCCCGTCGATCGGCGAGACGATCCTGCAATATTGGAGATTGACCTCGGCGGCCGTGACCTGCGCGTGATCCGCCGCGACCGTGCCCTCATATTGGGCGACCAGCGCGACCTGCGTATCGAGAGTCTGATGCGGCACGGCGTTCTGGGCTGAAAGGCTCCTGTAGCGCTGCAGGTCGACCCGTGCCCCGCTGAGCAGCGCCTCATCGCGCGCCAATTGCCCCTTCGCCTGAGCCAGAGCGGCCTCATAGGGACGTGAATCGATCTCCGCGAGCAGATCGCCCTTCCGGAGATCCTGCCCCTCCTCGAAGTCCACCGCCAGGAGCTTTCCTGCGATCTGGGACCTGATCGTAACGGTCGCGAGAGCAGTCACGGTACCGAGAGCATCGAGGTTGATCGCGATATCGCCTTGCGTCGCTTGCGCGGACACGATCGACATCGCTGGAACGCTGCGATTGGACCCCGCTGGCTTCTCGCCGCCCGGTCGCACCCACCACCACAATCCGAGCCCTGCCGCGACCAGCGCGATCAGCACCAAACCAGGAAGGCCGGCCCGCGACTTCCGCGAGACCGCCGGCGAACGATCCGTGGCAGGAGCTAAGGCCGGGAACTCGGGCTTCTGGTTCATCGCTGCACCGATGCCGCATAGAACGCCCGCAGGATGCTATACGCATTTGCGCGGCGCCGCACATGAAACAGGCGTAATCCAGCGTTAATCTAGCCCGGAACGACGCGCTTCAGCCTGCATGAGGCGAACTGCTATGGTTGCTGCCGCATCAGCTTCGCATGCAACGACGGTGGCCGGTCATGCCAAGCAACGCAGCCCTCGCCGGATCGGAACAGCGCTCTTCCGGAGGCCCGTCGCATCCCAGGGATCTCGGGCGGAATGTGCTGGCGGGTTTGACGCTCGCGGCGATCACGATCCCGGAGCAGATGGCAACGGCGCGCCTCGGCGGCTTTCCAGTGCAGGCGGGGTTATTCGCCTTCGTCGCAGCGACGCTCGGTTTCCTGCTGCTGGGAGCCAGCCGTGTCCTCACCGTCGGCGCCGATTCGACGATCACCCCCATCTTTGCCGGCGCACTCGCCGCGCTTGCGGCGGGGGGCATCATCGCACCGACGGCTGCGCCGACCCTTGCCGTGCTGGTCGGCGTCCTCCTTCTGGGGGCCGGCTTCCTGCGCTTTGGCTGGATCGCGGATCTTCTCTCGACGCCGGTCGTGTCCGGCTTCCTGGCCGGCATCGCAGCCCATATCGTCGTGTCCCAGCTCCCGAGCCTGCTGGGGCTGAATGTGCAGGCGAGCAGTCTGCCTCCCCGGCTGGCGGAAATCTGGGCGGCGCGTGCAGGTAGCAATCCGTTCTCGGTCATGCTGGGTCTCGGCGTGCTGGCCGTCATCGTCGCCTGCGAAAAGCTCGCAGCCTGGCTGCCCGGCGCGCTGATCGCCTTCGCCTTGGCGACGGCGGCGGTCGCCGCTCTCGGTCTGGAGAGCCGCGGCGTCGCAGTGCTCGGCTCGTTGCCGACGGGGTTGCCGCCATGGCCCGGCTTCGATCTGTCCTGGGCCGATTTGCGGTCTCTCATTCCGCTGGCCCTGATCATCGCGCTCATCGTGATGATGCAGACGGCGACGGTCAGCCGATCCTTCCGCGATCCCGATGGGCGCGAGCCCGATGTCGGGCGTGATTATCTCGGACTGGCGGGTGCCAATCTGCTCGCCGGCCTGGCAGGCACCTTCCCGGTTAACGCCAGCCCGCCGCGGACGGCCATCGTCGTCGAGAGCAGGGGCCGGAATCCCGTCGCCGGTCTCGCCGCCGCGGCGCTGGTTCTGGGTCTCGCGCTCTTCGGCGGCGATGTTCTCGCCAATGTCCCGGAAGCGGCCTTTGCCGGCGTCCTCTTCTTCGTGGCCGGGCGGATTGTGAGGGTGGGACTGATCGCGCAGATCGCGCGCCAGAGCCCGCAGGAATTCGCCCTCGTCCTGCTGACCGCTTTTGCCGTTTCTCTGCTGCCGATCGAAAGCGGCGTGGCGATCGGCATCGGCCTGTCGCTGTTGCACGGCATCTGGATGACGACCCGCAGCCATCTGGTCGAGTTCGGTCGGATCGCGGGCACGACGATCTGGTGGCCACCGGGGTCGGGGCAGCCATTGACGACGCTGCCTGGCATCCTCGTCGCCGGCTTTCCGGCGCCGTTGCTCTTCGCGAATGCGTCAGGTTTCCAGCAGGAGCTGGTCGATCGGCTCGCAGCGCAAAAGCCGAGGCTGGTGGTCTTGGAGGCCAGCGGCATTGCCGCCATCGACTATACGGCGGCGCAGTCGCTGCTCGCCGTAGCCCGGGCCTGCGAAGCGCAGGGAGCGGCCTTCGCGATTGCGCGGGTGGAATCCGCACGGGCCCGCGAAGCGCTGGAGCGCTTCGGCATTATCCGCGCGATCGGAGAAGACCGGATTTTCCACAGCGTCGACGAAGCTGTTACCCGGCTTGGCGGTGTCCTTCCTAAATCTTGGGACCTCGCCACCCCCGCCGATCCGGCGCGTAGTGAGCGGCAACCCTAGACGGTGGCGTAAGGCGCTGGCGCGTTGGTCGACCTCGACGCGTCGTTGACCGCGTTCAGAGCCATCAAATGCTTGGCGCGCTCGAGGCAGGCCGGCTGCTCGCTGCGATAGCGCCGGCCGATCTCCATCATCAGGACGGTGCCGGGCAGGAACGTCAGCTCGGAGAAGATTTCGTCCCAGTCGATATCGCCCCAGCCAAGCGGCATGTGCAGGTCGCCGATGCCGAGCGCCGTGTATTCCTGCAGATGATAGCCCTTGTAGAACGCGGTTGGCCGCCCGAATGAATCATGGACGTGCAGATGGCCCGCGACGGGCGCCATGGCGCGAAGCTGCTCGCGGAAGTCGAGCCCCTTATAGGTCGCCTCGATATAGGCGTGGCTGAAGTCGATCAGGGCGACCAGATTGGGATGGTCGACGGCCCTCACCGTCTCCGCGATCCCAGCCGGTGTCTGACGGTATTGGCCAGCCTCCGTTGTGAAGATGTTCTCCAGCGCGATGCGCACGCCGTAGGATTTCGCGAATTCGGCAAGTTCGTGCAGAGCCTCGCGTTCCCGCCGGTCGGCATCAGCCCTTTCGAAGAGCTGCTCAGCGCGCAGAAAGCCGCCGTGATGGACGAGGATCCGCGAGCCGACCCGATCGCAGAGCTGGACCAGCGCTTTCGCCGCCTCGAGCTGATAGCGCAGCGTGTCCGGGTCCATGAAGTTGGACGAGACCAAGCCATGCATCGAGTAATTGAACGGGAACTGGGCTGTCAGCCTTGCGAGCCTGTCGGCGCGCTCCTCGATGATGCGCCCGCCCGCAATGAGATCGATGCTGGTCGGTGTCAGCTCGACCGTCTCCACGCCGAGATCTGCGAGACGCTTGAGATCGCTTTCCAGGCTGTCGAGTTCGCCGTCCGTCGAGGCGGCGACAAAGCCGGTCGAGATGATGTGATTCATGGAGGTCTCCAGTCGAAGCAAACTCAAGGATCAGGCCGTGATCGTCTCGCGCAGCGCGAGCGCCAAATCGGGGCTGTCCGAAGTCATGCGGCCGATATTGCGCCCGAGCCAATGGCGGATTCCAGCTTCGTCGTTGACCGTCCACACGCAGAGGCGGTCGAGTGCGAGCCTGCTTCGGATCAGCTCCCACTCGGCGTCCAGCAGCTCATGATGAACAGCCACGATCTCGGCCAGATCCTCGACGCGGTCGAGGAAGGCGGGGAGCCCACCCTGTCGCGCGGCCCAGGCAGCATTGACCGAGACGAGGCGAGCGACCTGCGGGGCATGGCGTCGGCATTCCTCCAGCACGGAGGTGTCGAAGGACGTCAGATACGACCGCTCCTCGATGCCGAAACGGGCCAGCTCGGCGGCCACGCGCGGGGCGATGCCGGGATAGGGAGTTCCGGTCTCGTCAATCTTGATCTCGACATGCAGCTCGATGGCCTTTGCGGGCGCCAGGATTTCGAGCACTTCCGCCAAGGTCGGGATGGTCTCGTCGGTGTCCTTAAGCTTCATGGCCTTGCGCGCTTCGGCCGATAACTCGCGCACCGGCCCCGCCCCCTCAGCGGTGCGGTCCAGCGTCGCGTCGTGGATGACGACGAGTTCGCCGGCCTTCGTCAGATGCACGTCGAACTCGATGCCGTCGACGCCGAGCATCAGCGCGTTTCGGAAACCGGTGAGCGAATTCTCCGGCCAGAGATTGCGGGCGCCACGATGGCCTTTGATCAGGGTCATGCCAATTCCCTCGGAAAGCGGCGTCTCTAGCGGATGGTCGGGTCGAGCTTGTCGCGCAGCCAGTCGCCGACCAGCGAGATGGAGAGCGTCGTCAGCATGATGACGATGGCGGGGGCGAGCATGATCCAGGGCGCGCGCGTGAGATATTCCCGCCCGAAGCCGACCATGTTGCCAAGGCTCGTTTCGGGTGGCTGCACGCCGAGCCCCAGAAACGAGAGGCCGGATTCCATCAGGATGATCTCGGGGAAAGTCAGCGTCATCGACACGATCAGCGTCGAGGCGACATTGGGCAGGATATGGCGCAGATAGACCCGCGTCGGCGTAGCTCCGAGCTGGACAACAGCCGCAGCATAGCCCTGCGCGCCGGCGGAGATCGCAAGGCCGCGCGCGATGCGCGCATAGCGCTCCCAGCCATAGAAGCCCATCAGGCAGACCAGGAGCACCATCGACGAACCGAAGAAGGCGAGCACCGCCAGCGACATGATGAGGAATGGCAACGCCGCCTGGAAATCGGCCAGAGCCAGCACGACATGCTCGACCGTTCCGCGAAACTGCGCCGCCAGGAAGCCGAGCAGCGTGCCGAAAAACGCCGAGAGCAATGTCGCTCCAAACGCGATCACCAGCGAAATGCGGATGGACTGGATGAGCCGCGAGAGCACATCGCGGCCGAGTTCATCGGTGCCGAGCAGATGCCTGAGACCGCCCGGCGCCGCGAGTCGGCTGGCCAGGTCCATGGAGGTGATGTTGTAGGGGCGAATCTGATCAGCGAAGGCGGCAACGATGATCATCGCCAGCAGCCAGATCACGCCAAGGCCGACTGTCAGGGGAAGCTTCAGCCGCAGAAGCGCGACAAAACCACCCCTCGGTTCAGAGGATGGTGCTTCGTGGAGATCGATGGCAGCCATGGGGTTTTTCCTCAATGACCGGAGGCCTGCGCGCGCAAGCGCGGGTCGAGCCAGCCATAGAGCAGGTCGACGACGAGGTTGGAGACGACCATGGCCGCGGCGACGATCAGCAGGATGCACTGCACCACGGCGAGATCGCGGTTCCCGACCGAGACGACCAAGAGCCGCCCGATCCCCGGCCAGGAGAAGATCGACTCCACCACCACGGCACCGGCGATCAGCGAGCCGACCATGAAGCCGACGATGGTGACGATCGGCACCGCCGCGTTCGGCAATGCGTGCCCCAGGACCACCTCGCGCCATTTCAGCCCCTTTGCGGAAGCCGTGCGAATATAGGGCTGGCCCATCACCTCGATCATCGCGCTGCGCGAGAAGCGGGCGAGGATGCCGATGCCGCCGATGCTCATTGTCAGGGTCGGCAATATGCCGTGCACCCAGGTGTCCTGTCCGCCGGAGGGCAGCCAGCGCAATGTGATCGAAAAGATCAGCACCAGCACCAGGCCCATCACGAAGGACGGGATGGTGAAGCCGAATACGGCGGCGAGCATGACGCCGCGATCGGTGAAGCTCTGGCGGTGCAGCGCGGCATAGACGCCCGCAGGGATGCCGATGATCAGCTTCAGGATCAGCGCCGGCAGGGTCAGCTGCAGGGTCGCCGGCACGCGCTCCAGCACCAGATTCAGGGCGGAGGCCTTGTCGCGCATCGACATGCCGAAATCGCCCGAGAAGATCGCTTTCAGATAGGCGACGTATTGCACCCAGAGCGGCTGATCGAGGCCCCAGGCCTTGCGGAAGGCGGCGAGGGATTCCAGCGGCACGTCGGGGCCGAGCATAACCTGCGCCGGATCGCCCGACATACGCAGCACGACGAAAGCGAACGTCACCACCGCCAAGATAGTGACAAAGGCGCGGAACAGGCGGACGAGAGCGAAGCGGAACATGGCGCCCTACCCTATGCGGCTGCAAGTGCGGGTTCGCCCGTCAGGACGTGGCAGGCTGCTGTCCGCCCCTCGCCGATCCGGCGCAACTCCGGCACTTCCGCCCGGCAGACGTCGCGCGCCAGCGGGCACCGTGGATGGAAGGCACAGCCGGAGGGCCTGTTGGCCGGGTTCGGCGGCTCCCCCTGCAGAATGACGCGCCCCTGCAGCTGCTTGCCAGGCTCCGGCACACTGGAAACGAGCGCTCTTGTGTAAGGGTGCTGCGGCGACCGGAAAAGCACATCGGAGGAGGCCCCCTCGACGATGCGGCCCAGATACATCACGGCGACCCGGTCGGCGATGTTGCGCACCACCTTCAGGTCATGGCTGATGAAGACCATGGCGATGCGGGTCTGATCCTGCAGGTCGCGCAGCATGTTGACGACCTGCGCCTGGATCGAGACGTCCAGCGCCGAGACCGGCTCGTCGCAAACCAGGAGCCTGGGTTTTGAGGCGAGCGCGCGGGCGATGACGGCACGCTGCCGCTGGCCGCCGGAGAGCTCGTGCGGATAGCGCCCGGCCTGATCCGGCCTCAGGCCCACAGCGGCCATCAGCTCCGCCACTCGGGCCCCGCGTTGTTCTCTCGGCAGCAGATCGTGGATCTCCAGCGGTTCGCCGATCTGCGCGGCGATCGTCAGGCGACGGTCGAGCGCCGCGAGCGGGTCTTGATAGACGAACTGCATACTGGCTCTGAGCGCCCGCCATGCGCCCGTATGGAGCGCCGGCATCGGCTGCCCGTCGTAGAGCACCCTTCCCTCCTGCGCGTCATCGATACCAAGCAGCATGCGGCCGAGGGTGGACTTGCCGGAGCCGGATTCTCCGACGATGCCCAGCGTTTCGCCGGGCATAACGGTGAGCGAGACGCCGTCCACCGCGCGCACCGGCACCGAGCGACCAAAGAGGCCGCGTCGGATCTGATAAACGCGCACAAGCCCGCGCGCTTCGACGAGCGGCGTCATGCCGGCACCCCCTCGGCAATTCGGGCCGGAACCGGCGCGGCGGGGGGAACCGGGCGGATGCAGGCGAGCTTGCGCCCATTGTCGAGAGCCAGCAGCGGCGGGCGCGCCTCGTGGCAGGCGTCCGCGACGCGCGGGCAGCGCGGCGAGAACGAGCAACCCTTCGGCAGATGCTGCGGATGGGGCACCGTGCCCGGGATAGGGCGCAGCCGCTCGCGCCCGCCATCGAGGCGCGGGATCGCGTCGAACAGACCACGTGTGTAGGGATGGCGCGGCTCCGCGAAGAGACCGGCGACGCGCCCCTCCTCGACGATGCGCCCGGCATACATGACGCAGACGCGCTCGCAGACCTGGCTGACGGCGCCGAGATCATGGCTGATGAAGACTGTCGCCATGCCCGTCTCGCGTCTCAGCCGGGCCAGCAGATCGAGAATCTGGGCCTGGATCGTGGCGTCCAGCGCCGTTGTGGGTTCGTCGGCCACGAGGACGTCCGGCTCCCCGGCCAGCGCCATCGCGATCATCAGGCGCTGGCACTGGCCGCCCGAAAACTCATGTGGGTAGAGGTCGAAGCGGCGGCGGGCGTCGGGGATGCCGACCATCTCCATCAGCCGCAGCGCCTCGGCGCGGGCCGCCTCGCC
This sequence comes from Allobosea sp. 10L422, assembly GCF_056395345.1. Taxonomy (NCBI): domain Bacteria; kingdom Pseudomonadati; phylum Pseudomonadota; class Alphaproteobacteria; order Hyphomicrobiales; family Alloboseaceae; genus Allobosea; species Allobosea sp. 10L422. The sequence continues at coordinate 327,960 of NZ_JBFTJI010000004.1, read as the reverse complement.
GCGAAGACCGCGATGGACGGCAAGCGCCTCGACGATCTGCCGGCCGATGCGCAGCACCGGGTTGAGCGAACTCGACGGGTCCTGGAAGATCATGGCGATCCGTCCGCCGCGCACGCCTTCGAGGACAGAGCGTGCCCCGCCGATCAGCTCCTGTCCCTCCAGCTTCACCGAACCGGAGACCGCGGCCTTGCCGGGCAAGAGGCCCAGCGCCGCCAGCCAGGTGACCGACTTGCCGCAGCCGGACTCGCCGACCAGGCCAAGCGCTTCTCCCCTGCCGACGTCCAGATCGATGCCATGGAGAACCTGCACGCCGTCGAAGGCGACCGTGAGGCCGCGCAGTTCGACGAGTCTGGAGTCGGCTGTGCCGAACATGCCCATAGCCATTCCGTCGTTTCAGAGAATGTCGAAGTCTCCGGCGGCCTTCCGGCCGCCGGAGATCATCACCGAGGGCCGATCAGATGGCCCAGTTCGCCGCGCGGAAGTCCATGGCGAAGGCCGGTGCAGCCTTCCACTTCAGCGAGGATTTCATGCCGGTGAAGACCGCGTTCTGGTGCAGGACCTGATAGGCCGGGTCCTCGCGCTCGCAGATCTCGAGCATGCGAGCGATGGCCTTCTTGCGCAGCGCCCGGTCGGTCGAGGTTTCCATGACCACGGAGAGCTGGTTCATCTCCGCGTTGGTCCAGTCCTTCATCTGCTGGAGCTCGCCGTTCGGGCCGTACTGGACGACCATCGGCGTGATCGGATCGTTGATGTTGTTCGAGGCTGACCAGTCGCGCACGCCCTTGACGCCGTTGCGATCATGGATCTGGCCCCAGTTCTCCTTCATCTCGATCTCGACGTTGAGGCCGACCTGCTTCCACATCTCGACCATGATCTGCCCGTTGGCGGTCTGGTTCGTGTAGTAATTGTTGAGCAGGCGGAAGGGGATGCGGTCCCCCTTGTAGCCGGCCTGTTTCAGCAGGTCGCGGGCGAGCGCGGGGTTGAATTCCGGCGCCTTCCAGCCTTCGATGAACATGTCCGTGGCCCGGAAGGACTCGAACTGCAGGCCGGCGGGGACGACGGTCTTGCCGGCCCAGAGCGCATCGACGATCGCCTGACGGTCGATCGAATGCGTCATGGCGCGGCGCACCAGCGGGTTCGCCAGGACCGGGTTCTCGATGTTGAAGACCGAGACGCGATGGTTCCAGATGGTCGAGCTCTGCACCTCGAAGCCCGGCGCTTTCTGGATGGTCGCGATCTGGTCAGGCGGCAGGTCGCAGGCGAAGTCGTACTCGCCCGAGAGCAGACCGTTGACGCGCGACGCGACTTCCGGGACCTCGACGAAGCGGATCTGCTCCAGCGGCGGGCGGCCGCCCCAATACTGGTCGAAGGCAACCAGCGTCAGCGAGACGTCCGGCCTGAACTCCGCGACCATATAGGGGCCCGTGGTGACCGGCTTGCGCGCCCAATCGGTGTAGCTCTTCGCCTCGTCCCAGGCGCGGCGATTGGTGATCTGGCTGCCGGCCGAGTAGAGGCGACCTTCAAGCGTCACGTCGGGCGTCGCGTTGTGGAAGCGCACGGTATACTTGTCGACGGCCTCGACGCCGGCGAGCGCCGGCCAGAGGCGGCGCGCGATGCCCGGCACGGAAGCCGGCAATTCCTTGACCGTGGTCGGCTTGTGATCGTCGGCGAAGATGGTCTTGCCGCCCTTCGGCTCGGTGTTGCCGAACAGGCGCTCCTTGGAGAAGGAGAACACGACGTCGGCAGCGGTCAGCTCGTCGCCATTGTGGAACTTCACGCCCTGGCGCAGCTTCAGCTCCAGCGTCTTGTCGTCGATGCGCTTCCACTCGGTGGCGAGACCGGGGAGCGGGCCCTGGTTGCCCATCCAGTCGCGCAGGATCAGGCCTTCCCACAGGTTCGGAAAGAAGACGCGTTCGCCGACATTGGACTGCTCGTTCCAGACGTCGAGCGTGCCGTTGATGGTGATCTTCTGCACTGCAATGGTGATGGAACGCCGCTTGCCCTGGGCAAGGACCGGGCGCGGCAGAATCAGGGAGCCGGCAGCCGCCCCGAACAGGCCGAGCGCGCCGCGTCGATTGATAGGAAGCACAGGGAGTCTCCTTCGGTCGCAACCGGCCTGGAAGGGGTCACGGTTGAATTTGCAGGAGGGCTCTAGGTCCGCGATTTAACATTCGCATGAAGGTTCGGACGGGTGCGGGGCCGGGCTCCGTCGACGTCCCGCATGAACCCGCCGGATCGGCTTCGCGCAAGCCGGCGGGGATGATCTCGATCGGCCTTCCGAACCGGCCAAAACTGACGAGAAAAATTTCGCTTGTCGGCCGGGCCATGGCCGCGAGTGCATTTCCGCAAGGCCGGGAAACATGGCTCGAAGGCGCCCAGCGCGGGACAACGCCTCATATTCCGCAGAACGCCGGCTATCGCGCGTGCGCCATCCTCTTCAGCGAGGCGATTGATATCGTCCACCGCGAACGTCGTCTGCCTCCCGCCGGCCGAAGCCGCGTGCCATCCAGAGCGCGCATGCCGTCAGCAAGAAGAGAAAAACACCTGGCGCGATCACGAGCCACGGCGCCCGCGAGAAATAGGGCCGTGCTTCGGCGATCATCGTTCCCCATTCCGGCGTCGGTGGCGCAACACCGATTCCCAGAAATCCGAGGGCGGCAATGTTCAGGATGTTGTGTCCGAACTGAAGGGCCAGCAGCCCGGAGAAGACAGGCAGGAGCTGGGGCAGGATGTGCCTCCTGACCAGGTACAGCCGCCGCCCTCCTGCGGCCCGGGCGGCGGTGACGAAATCGCGTTCCCGCAGCGAAAACGTCGTGGCCCGTGCGATCCGGGCATATTTCACCCAGCCTGCCGTGGACAGGGCGAGGACGAGCGAGAGCCCGCCACCGCCGAGATAGACCGACAGGATCAGGGCGATCACGATCTGCGGCAGCGCCGTCAGCACGTCCATCGCGAAGGTCAGGGAGCGGTCGAGCGTCCCGCCGATCGCGGCGGCCAGCGTGCCGATGCCCAGGCCGATCGCGAGGGACAACGCCACGATTGCCAACGAAAGGCCGATATCGAACACGAAGCCGTGTGCGATCCGGGCGAGCACGTCGCGGCCGAGATGGTCGGTCCCGAGGGGGAATTCCGCTCCGGGCGGCCGCAGGCTGTCGCGAAGCGAGCCGTCGAGGGGATCGCGCAGCAACCCGCAGCCGATCGGCACCAGCAGAAGCGCCGCCAGCAGGATGAGCGGCCAGGCTGCCCTCCAATGCCGCGTCATCATGCCCTCCCGTCGAGCTCGATGCGCGGATCGATCCGCGCGACGGCCAGATCGGCGGCGAGATTGACCGTGGACACGGCCAGCGCGATCGCGCCGATCGCGCCGAGAAAGGCTGGGCCATCATGGCTGTCGAGCGCCTCGGTCAGGTAGCCGCCCAGGCCGGGGATCGAGAATAGCCGCTCGACCACCACCACGCCGCCGATCAGGAAGGCGAATTGCAGCGCGAGATAGGGAATCAGCGGCACGAGCGCGTTGGGCAGGGCGTGGACGAGCAGGACCCTGCCCTCGCCCAGCCCCTTAGCTCGCGCCGTTGCGATGTGAGGGGCGTCGAAAGCCTCGCTCAGGGCATCGTCCAGCAGAATGGCGTTGAAGCCGAACTGGCCCAGAGCCAGGACGGCGACCGGCAAGACCAGATGCGCCCAGCCCGCGAAGCCGCTGACCGGCAGCCAATCCAGACCGATCGCGAAGAGTATGATCAGAAGCGCGCCGAGAAAGAAGGCGGGCAGCGCCACCGAACAGACGGCGAGAAGCTCGAGCCCCCGGGCGGCGAGCGGCGTCGCGACCGAGCGCTTCAAGGCGACGAGCCCGAAAGTCAGGACGAGCGACGAAAGCGTCGCCAAGATGGCGAGGAGGCCGGTCGCGGAGAGACGCCAGCCGAGCTCGGTCGCGACCGGCCGACCGGTCCGGATCGAGTGGCCGAGATCTCCCCCCAAGGCGCCGAGAAGCCAGCGGCCATATTGCACGACCAGAGGGGCATCGAGGCCGAAGCGCCCGGCGATGGCCGCGACATCCGCCCGCGAGACGGCCGCTGTCTGGTCCCGGACGAAGACCCGCGTGAGGATCACCGCTGCCGGCTCTCCCGGAACCAGTCGCAGAAGCACATAGGTCAGAAAGGTGGCGGCCAGGACGATCGTGACCGCCAGCGCCAGCCTCCTGACGACATAGGCCGTCATCTAGGGAGCGACCGTCATGCGCGGATCGAGCATGTAGTCATGGGCGATCGGATTGAAGGCGTAATTGGCGATGCCAGGCTTCATCACGACGTTGACGCCGTAATGCGCGATGGTCAGGCAGGGCTCGTCCGCGGCGACGATGCGCTGGACGAGGTTGTAGGCGGCAGTGCGTTCGGCTTCGTCGCGCGTCGTCAGCACCGTCGCGAGAGCCTGGTCGACCTCGGCATTGGCGTAGCCCCAGCTATTGATCACCCCCTTCGAGTGATAGGTCTGGCGCAGGTAGAAATCCGGATGCGGATACATGGCCGTCGCCAATGCGGCGAGCCTGGCATCGCCGGGCTTCATCTCCCTGGCGATGGCGGCGAAGGTCGTGACCTTTATCTCGACGGGCACCCCCAGCTTGCGGAGCTGGTTCTGGAGTGCCCCGGCGATCGGCACGAGCCCTGGTCGCTGCGCATAGGTGTATAGGGTGAAGCCGAGCGGCTTGCCGTCCTTCGCCATGACGCCGCCCGGGCCCGGCGCATATCCGGCTTCGGCCAGCAGCTTCCGAGCGGCCGCGAGATCAGGCTTGGGCAGGACGATCGATCTGTCGGCGAAGGCCATCGTGTCGGGAAAGGCCCCGATGCCCGCGCGGCCCATGCCGAACAACACGTATTGCACGATCTCTTCCCGATCGATGGCGAGCGAGAGCGCCTTGCGGATGCGGGCGTCGGCGAAGGGCGTATCCTTGAGACTGCCGAAGCTCAGCACGTAGTTGCGGGCGGTGACGTTGCGCGAGACGGTGAAGCCCTTTCCCGCGAGCATGTCGAGGTCGCCATAAGGGACCTCCGAGGCGAAATCGACGCTCCCCTTCTGCAGTTCGAGCGAACGTGTGGTCGGATCGGGAATTCCGCGGAAACTGATCGCGGGGATCGCAGGCTTCTCACCCCAATAACCATCGAAGCGCTCGGTGGCGAAGCTCTGTGCGGCCGGCTGCCAGGCCGAAATCCGGAAGGGGCCGGTGCCGATCGGGCGCTCGATCGCGCCATCGTCCAACCGTGGCGAAGCCGGCGACACGATCGCCGCGCTCGAATAGACCAGGGCCGCGGGTAGCGCCGGGAACGGCTCGGAAGTGGTGATCGCAACCGTATTGGTATCGCGCGCCGCGAGATCGGCGATCCTGGTGTAGCTTCTGACGGTGCCGCTTCGCTTCAGCGTGTCGGACAGGCTCGCGACCACCGCCTCGGCCGTCAGCGCCGAACCGTCATGGAATCTGACGCCCTGCCGCAGCTTGAAGAGCCAGACCGTGTCGCTTTCGCGCGTCCACGATATGGCGAGCCCCGGCCCGAGCGTGAAATCCGGGTTGCCGGCCACCAATGTCTCGGTGACCATCGCCTTTTCCTTCATCAGGGTGCCGTCCTGAGAAGGGTCGAGCGTGGGAATCTCCCAGATCTCGGCCACGCGCAGCGGCCGCTCCTGTGCGGCTGCGACGGAAGCGACGAACAGCGCCCCAATCAGAACCAGCTTGCGCAGATGGGCGCGAGGCATGAGGTGCCACCGTATGACGTTTTCGTCCAAAATTCATACGGCAGCGGCGGCGGGCTGTATCGCTGAAATGTTGAGCAGCACGGAGCCGAAAATGCTCAGTGATCGTGCTCGTGAGGATGCCGATCCTCGGTTGCGGTCGCGTCGGGCAGGATCTGAAGATGACCGTGCCGGACGCCGCGCTGGCTGATGACGCCGTCGGCAAAGGCGCGGACTTCACCGCTCGCTCCACGCAGCACCGAGACCTCCAGGCATTCATGTCGATCGAGATGGACATGGAGGGTGGCGACCGAGAGGTCGTGATGGTCATGCTGCCGATTGGTCAACCTGCGCGCGAGATCCCGCGTCTCGTGATCGAAGACATATGCCAGCGTCGCAAAGCAGGGAGCGGCGGGGTCGGTGGCGGTCTCCGTCCGGGCGGCATGGCGCAGAATGTCCCGGATCGCCTCGGAACGGCTGCCATAGCCTTTCGATACGCTGAGCGTATCGACGAATGCGAGAAGTTCTGCATCGATGGTGATCGTGACCCGTTCCACTTGCACCCCTATTCCGACCCCACGGCCCGGCTGGAAAATTGAGCGAGCACCCGACATTTGCGAGACGCAGATCGCTCGCGTCAGGCGCCGGTGTTGCCGCCTCTAGGATTGAAAGAGACGGCTGTATTGCGTTTCGTGCCAGGCGCTCGCCATGGCCAAGGCCGGGGACAGGCTGCCGATCTCGTCGTCGCCGATCGAGCGAGCGCATTCAGCCGCTTCCTCGATTGCGCCCGCGGCCTCGATGAGGATGCGCTGACCGGCGGTATGGCCGAGGGGGACCAGCCGGATCGCCGCGTTCACCTGTCCTTCGACATAGATCCACAGCAGGCCGCTCAGCGCCGCCGTCGGCGCAATGCACCAATGATGTGCGGCCAGGGCAAAAGCCCCCGCGAACGACAGCTCGCCGGCACAGTGGCCCGCGGCCGCGGGAACTGCGAGATCGGCGAGGAGGCGCAGAAGCGCCTCGCCCAGACGCCTGTCCTCGAGCTGGAATTCGCGGCTTTCGCGCCCCGCCGCGAGCCAGGCGTTGGCCGCGCGGAAGCGCTCAACGTCGCCGGCGGCCAGAGCGTTCGCCATGCGCCAGAACAGCGCGCCGTCCAACTGCGCCACATTCGTCCGGAGCGTGCCCAGTATCCAGTCGCCGGCGGTCCTCTCGTCACGAACCCAGCCGGCCGTAACGGCTGCTTCGAGGCCGCGAGAATAGGAGAATCCACCCACCGGCAAGCCCTGGCTGACCAGGCGCAGCAGATGCAGCGGCATGGTTTCCGGTCTCGGCGGCTGATCCGGCGCAGCGCCCATCGCTCACGCTCCCGCCGGGGCGGCCTCAGCCGGACGGCCCTCGAACAGCCCGCCCTGCTCGACGATGAAGTCGACGATGCCGTCGACGCCATGGCCGCGCGAAAGATCGGTGAAGCCGAAGGGCCGAGCTCCGCGCATCCGCGCCGCATCCCGCAGCATCACGTCGAGGTCGACATTCACATAGGGCGCGAGGTCGCTTTTGTTGATGACGAGGAAGTCGGAGCGGGTGATCCCCGGCCCGCCCTTGCGAGGGATTTCTTCGCCCTGGCAGACGGAGATGACGTAGAGCGTCAGGTCGGCAAGGTCGGGCGAAAAGGTCGCCGCCAGATTGTCGCCACCGGATTCGATGAAGACGATGTCGAGATCGGGAATCCGGCGATTGAGCTCGGCGATGGCCTGCAGGTTGATCGAGGCGTCCTCGCGGATCGCCGTATGCGGGCAGCCGCCGGTTTCGACGCCGACGATGCGATCCTCGGGCAGTGCCTGGAGGCGTGCCAGGATCATGGCGTCCTCCTTGGTGTAGATGTCGTTGGTGATGACGGCGATCGAGAACTTATCCCGCATCGCCTTGCACAGCTTCTCGGTCAGCGTGGTCTTGCCCGAGCCGACGGGACCGCCGATGCCGACGCGGAGAGGACCGTTCTTTGATATCATCGGTGCAAATGCCCTCGGGTTGGAAACCGGGCGAGCTTGCATGCAAGCTTCGCTCCGCCGGCTTCAGCCATGGTGATGATCATGATCCCCATGGCCGTGGGAATGCCCATGCGCGTGGCCATGGCCGGAATAGGCGCCGCGCACAGGGGTGAACGCCGAGGTGATCTCCTCTACGGCGGCGCCCAGCCCTTCGAGCATCGCCTTGATGACGTGATCGCGCAGGATCAGTATCCGGTCGGCCTCGATCGCCGCGGCCAGGTGACGGTTGCCGATATGCCAGGCCAGCTCGGCGACATGCAGGGCATCGCGGCCGCGGACCGCATAGAGCGGCTCTTCCGCGGCGGCGATCTCGACGACGCCGCTGCCTTCCAACAGCAACTCGTCCCCATCCGCGAGCACGACCGTGTCGGGGAGATCGATCAGAATCTTCCGTCCGTCCTCGAGCCCGATCGCTCGTCGGCGCAGGTGGCGCTCATCGTGCGGGAGAACTGCCCTGCCGAGCACCGGTTCGTGGCTTGGACCGCTCTGCGAAGCTCGCCTGACCGCAATCGCCTTCAACATATCGCCTCTCGCAGCCTGTGCCCCTCGCGGCGCTGGGACCCGTTCCGAGCCGGACGGGCTTTCCGCCGCCAAGGCAAGCGGAGGGCCAATGTCCCGAAACGACGTTCCCTGCCGCATTTGGTGGCTCTTCATCCCTGGCCAGGCAAGAGTCATGGTGGACCGGCAACGCCGAAACGGCGGGCATATGGCGCCGATTGAGGCAGTTTCAGCCAATTCTGCCGTTTTTGTAGACCGCCGCGCCCGATGGCCAGGATGACAGCAGACGAGGTCCCGACATAGTCTCGCATTCGAACCGCGAGCTGGAATCCCTGATCAAAACCTCATCCATGGATGCTCTCGCGCCAGTTCCCTCCGTCGAAGCCGCACGACCGCCCGCGGGCTCTGCCGAGCGCGCCCACTATACCGTCCAGCCGAGCGATTGGCTGGCGGAGCTGGAGCTGTGGTTCGCGGTTGCAGCCGGCAAGACCCGGCTTATGCGCCGGCGCCATCTCGGGCCGCTCGTCGTCCAGCAGCCCTTTCATCCCGAGAAGGACGGGACCTGCCATGTCTATCTGCTGCATCCGCCCGGCGGCGTGGCGGGCGGCGATCGGCTAGAGCTGAGCTTCCATCTCGAAGCCGGGGCCCGCGCCGTGCTGACGACGCCCGGCGCGACCAAGTTCTATCGCAGCGAGCACGGCTTGTCCGTGCAATCGAGCCGGGTCGCAGTCGGGCCAGGAGCGGTCTGCGAATACCTGCCGCAGGAAACCATCTTGTTCGACGGTGCCGATGCTCGTCTCGAAACGCAGGTGTCGCTCGCGCCCGACGCGACCTATGTCGGGTGGGATTTTCTCTGCCTCGGCCGTCCGGCCGCCCATGAACGCTTCACGACAGGCAAGCTGAGCCAGCGCGTAGAGATCACGCGAGACGGCAGGCCGATCTGGTTCGAGCGGGTCGAGATCGCCGGTGGATCTCCCCTTCTCAGCGCGGCCTTCGCGCTCGCCGGGCAGCCCATCTTCGGGACGATGGTCTATGCCGGCGCGATCGGCGAGGATGCGGCGGAACGCGTGCGCGCCGCCAGCGGCGCGAGCGGCGAAGGCGTGTTTTCAGTCAGCCAGCTCGAGGATGTCGTGGTCTGCCGTTATCTCGGGGCGCGGGTATCGGAAGGCAAATCGTTCTTCCTCCGTGCATGGGATTTGCTGCGGGCGGCCGGCCAGGGCAAGCCCGCCAGCCCGCCGCGCATCTGGGCGACCTGAAGAAGGTCGCTTGCACCCCGGAACAGCGGCAGCACGGTCAAAGGCAGGAACGAGAGAAGGCCATGGAACTTCTTCCACGTGAGAAAGACAAACTCCTCCTCTTCACGGCAGCCCTGCTGGCGGAACGGCGCAAGGCGCGCGGGGTCAAGCTCAATTACCCCGAGGCGGTCGCCTATATCTCCGCGGCCATCCTCGAAGGCGCACGGGACGGGCGCACGGTCGCCGAGCTGATGTCCTATGGCGCGACCCTGCTTGGCCGTGACGACGTCATGGAAGGCGTGCCGGAGATGATCCACGACGTCCAGGTCGAGGCCACCTTTCCCGACGGGACCAAGCTGGTCACCGTCCACAGCCCGATTCCGTGAGGTGCCGCGATGATTCCGGGTGAGTTCTTCATCGAGGATGGCGAGATCGAGCTCAATGCCGGGCGCGAGACGCGCTCGGTCGAGGTCGCCAATTCCGGCGACCGGCCGATCCAGGTCGGCTCGCATTATCATTTCTACGAGACCAATGCGGCGCTGCATTTCGATCGCGCGGCGGCGCGGGGCTTCCGGCTCGACATTCCGGCCGGGACGGCCGTGCGCTTCGAACCCGGCCAGTCGCGCACCGTCCGTCTCGTGGCGCTCGCCGGCGACCGGGCAGTCTACGGCTTCAACGCCAAGGTCATGGGCAAGTTGGAGAGCTGAGATGGCGCGCATCACCCGCGAGAACTACGCGTCGCTCTATGGCCCGACCAAGGGCGACCGCATCCGCCTCGCCGACACGGAACTCGTCATCGAGATCGAGGAAGACCACACCGTCTATGGCGACGAGGTCACCTTCGGCGGCGGCAAGGTCATCCGCGACGGTATGGGCCAGAGCCAGCGCAATGCCGCCGACGTGGTGGATCTCGTCATCACCAATGCGGTCATTCTCGACCATTGGGGGATCGTGAAGGCCGATGTCGGCATCAAGGATGGGCGCATCGCCGCGATCGGCAAGGCCGGCAATCCCGATATCCAACCCGGCGTCGACATCGTCATCGGCCCGGGCACGGATGTCATTGCCGGCGAAGGCAAGATCCTGACTGCCGGCGGCGTCGATGCCCATATCCATCTCATCGCGCCGCAGCAGGCGGAGATGGCGCTTGCCAGCGGCACGACGACCTTCGTCGCCGGCGGCACTGGGCCTTCCGTCGGCACGCTCGCCACCACCGTGACGCCGGGTCCCTGGTATATTCACCGCATGCTCGAGGCGATCGAGGAGCTGCCGCTCAATGTCGGCCTCCTCGGCAAGGGCAATGCGAGCCTGCCCGAGCCGCTGCGCGAGCAAATCCGGGCCGGCGCCATCGGCCTCAAGCTGCATGAGGACTGGGGCACGACCCCGGCCGCGATCGACTGTTGCCTCTCCGTCGCCGACGAAATGGACGTCCAGGTCGGGCTGCATTCCGACACGCTGAACGAGAGCGGCTTCGTCGGTGACACCTTCGCGGCGACGAAGGGCCGCGCGATCCATTCCTTCCATACGGAAGGTGCCGGGGGCGGCCATGCCCCGGACATCATCACGGCTGCCGGCCAGGAGAACATCCTGCCCTCCTCGACCAATCCGACCCGGCCCTACACGGTCAACACCATCGACGAGCATCTGGACATGCTGATGGTGTGCCACCACCTCAGCCCGCGGATTCCCGAGGACGTCGCCTTTGCGGAGTCGCGCATCCGCAAGGAGACGATCGCGGCGGAAGACATCCTGCACGATCTCGGCGCCTTCTCGATGATGTCGTCGGATTCGCAAGCGATGGGCCGTGTCGGCGAGACGATCCTGCGCTGCTGGCAGACCGCGCATAAAATGAAGGTGCAGCGCGGTCCGCTGCCCGAGGACAGCGAACGCAACGACAATTTCCGCTGCAAGCGCTATGTCGCGAAATACACGATCAATCCCGCGATCACCCATGGCTTCTCCCATGAGCTCGGCTCGATCGAAATCGGCAAGCGCGCCGATCTGGTGCTCTGGAAAACGGCCTTCTTCGGCGTCAAGCCGTCGCTGGTCCTGATCGGCGGCATGATTGCCACCGCGCCGATGGGCGACCCGAACGCCTCGATCTCGACGCCGCAGCCGGTGCATTACCGGCCGATGTTCGGCATCATGGGGCGTGCGCGGGCCAAGACCGGCGTCACCTTCGTCTCGCAGGCGGCGCTCGATGATGGAATCGGCGACAAGCTGCAGCTGCAAAAACAGCTGGTGGCGGTGAAAGGCACGCGCGGCATCCGCAAGAAGGACATGATCCACAATGCGCTGACGCCGAAGATCGAGGTCGATCCGCAGAACTATCAGGTGCGTGTCGACGGCGAACTCATCACCTGCGAGCCGGCGACCTCGCTTCCCATGGCGCAGCGATACTTCCTGTTCTGACGTCCGAGGGGTTCGGCACGGCCGCCTCGCCGTGCCCCCTGCCCGCTCCGCCGGGTTGAGCGTTCCTCGTCGGCAGGATCGTTCAGCGCGCGGCGGTGCAATCAGGTGGACCGCCGTCCGCGCCCATTGTCGGCAGCGAGACGCGCGTAACAGGCCGCTGGACAACCGCGTCGAGGCGATGCGGCAGACCGGCGTGGCCATGAAGAACCGGTTCAAGAAATCCAGCCTTCGCGGCTTCGCGGTCAATTTGCCCGAGCGTTGAACCGCCGCTTTATCCTATACCGCTCCGGTGGGGCTCTCGCCCGAGCAGACTCACGCTGAATAAGGATCTGATCGATGCTGGTGGATGACTTCCGTTCGGATACGGTCACGCGCCCCGACCAGGGCATGCGGGCCGCGATGGCTGGCGCCGAGGTGGGCGATGCCGTCTACGACGATTGCCCGCCCACCAAGCGCCTGGAAGCGATGACCGCCGAGAGGCTGGGAAAGGAAGCCGCCCTCTTCTTCCCCACTGGCACGCAGGCCAATCTCGCCGCTCTGATGGCCCATTGTGGCCGCGGCGACGAATATCTCGTCGGCCAGATGGCTCACACCTATCGGCTCGAAGGCGGCGGCGCGGCCGTGCTGGGCTCGATCCAGCCGCAGCCCTTGCCCAATGAGCCGGACGGCACGATCGCGCTCGACGCCATCGCCAATGCAATCAAGCCCAACGACTTCCATTTCGCGATGACGCGGCTGCTGGCGCTGGAGAACACCTTCAACGGCCTCGTCCTGCCCGATGCCTATTTGGAGGCTGCGACCGGGCTTGCCCGCTCGCGCGGCCTTGCCACCCATCTCGATGGCGCCCGGCTAATGAACGCAGCCGCGGCGAGCAACCGCGACGCGGCCTGGATCGCCGGGCAGTTCGACACGGTGTCGATGTGCCTCTCGAAGGGGCTGGGCGCGCCGATCGGATCGATCCTCGTCGGCCCGAAGGACTTCATCGAGAAGGCCCGCCGGATCCGGAAGATGCTGGGCGGCGGCATGCGCCAGACCGGCGTGATCGCTGCGGCCGCCATCTACGCCCTGGAGCACAACGTCGCGCGGCTCAGCGAGGATCACCGGCGCGCTGCGGATCTCGCGGCTGTGCTCGCGTGTTTTCCGGACCTCGGCGCGGGACCGGCGCGGACGAACATGGTGTTCATGACGCCGAAGGGGCTCGACACAGCCACCCTCGCCGCATTTCTGCGCGAGCGCGGCATCGGCGTCAGCGGCCGCTACGGGACGCTGCGCTGGGTTACCCATCTGGATGTGGATGACGCGTCCGTCGAGCGGGTTGCCGAAGCCTGCGAGGCCTTCTTCGACAAGCAGAAGCTCTCAACAGAGTTGAGATCCAACGCCTAAAGCGCGGGCCAGTCACCGTTTTTCCGGATTGCGAAAGCCGGGCGTGCGGCGCTTCTCCGCTGAAGCGTTGCAGCTCGCGCTGTGTGACCTGCATCACTGCGTGGCGCCACGAATGGACGCACATTCCCGGTCGCCGGGGGGCGAAAGCCAGTGCACCCGTTCCGGAGGAGCCATCATGCCTGCACACAGCCTTACGACGCTGACGGCCGGAAAGACGAGCATCGCGAGCTCGGCCGTCGAAGCATTTGCCGCACAGCTGAGCGGCAGCCTCCTCGCCCCGCATGATGCAGGCTATGACGACGCGCGCGCCATCTGGAACGGAATGATCGACCGCAAGCCCGGGCTGATCATACGCTGCATGTCCGCCGCCGATGTCGTCAGCGCGGTGCGGTTCGCGCGCGACAACGGGTTGCTCGTCTCGGTGCGCGGGGGCGGCCACGGCATCGCCGGGAACGCCGTTTGCGACGGCGGCCTGATGATCGATCTTTCGCCGATGAAATCAATCCGCGTCGACGCGGCAGCGCAGCGCGCCCGGGTCGAACCGGGAGCAACCCTCGCCGATGTCGACAGGGAGACGCAAGCCGCCGGGCTGATCGTGCCGACGGGCATCAATTCGACCACAGGCATCGCCGGGTTGACGCTGGGCGGGGGCTTTGGCTGGATCACACGGAAGTTCGGCCTGACCCTGGACAACCTCATATCGGTCGAGATCGTCACCGCCGATGGCGAACTCCGGCGGGCCAGCGAGACGGAAGAGCCCGACCTGTTCTGGGCCCTGCGCGGCGGCGGCGGGAATTTCGGCGTCGTGACGGCGTTCGAGTTCCGGCTGCATCGGTTTGGCCCTCAGGTCTTCTCGGGCCTCGTCGTCCATCCGCTCGACGATGCCGAGCTCATCCTGAAGAACTATCGCGCGGCGCTCGAAGCCGCCCCCGACGAGCTGACATGCTGGGCCGTGATGCGAAAGGCGCCGCCTCTTCCGTTTCTACCGGCGGAGTGGCACGGCAAGGAGGTGCTGATCCTCGCAATGTGCTACTGCGGCGACATCGCCGAGGGCGAAAAGGCCACTGCGATGCTGCGTTCGATCGGGAGGCCGATCGCCGATGTCGTCGGTCCCGCCCCGTTCACCGCGTGGCAACAGGCATTCGATCCCCTGCTCACGCCGGGCGCCCGCAACTACTGGAAGAGCCACGATTTCACCGAGCTCTCGGATGCTGCCATCGATATCCTGCTCCGTGCGGCGCGCCGGCTGCCGGGGCCGGAATGCGAGATTTTCATCGCGCATGTCGGCGGTGCCGCAGGCCGCGTGGCCGCCGCCTCCACGGCATTTCCCCAGCGCAGCTCCCATTTCGTGATGAACGTTCATGCGCGCTGGCGTGAACAAGGCATGGATCCGGCCTTCATTGGCTGGGCACGAGAGCTCTTCGAAACCGCGAGACCGCTTTCCGCCGGCACGGCCTATATCAATTTCATGCCGGCCGACGAGGCAGATCGCGTCCAGGAGGCCTACGGTGCCAGTTATCAGCGCCTCGCCATGCTGAAGTTACGCTACGATCCATCCAACCTGTTTCGCATGAATCAGAACGTGACGCCGATGACGAATACAATGGCGGCATAAGCACAGGGGCATTTCCACGCATTCCCGAACCGTGGAGATGCCCTATCGCTTGTTTTGGCGCGCTTTCTTTGCGCTATCGGGCGCCCGCTCGCCTGGAAGCGCCCTCGTCCGGCGGAAGCGGTTTCCGGCAGTCGCAGGGCGGCAAACGCCCCGGCGGCCGAGATCGACGAATGTCGGTGGCAGCGCCGAGATCGGCGATTGCTGCAGCGCCGCGAGCCGGAAGTTGCGATCGGGCCGATACGCAAGCGCCGCAAGCCTCAGCCGCCGGAAACGGCGTTCTTCGATTTATCCTGCCGGCCTAGTGTGCGCATACTTGCCGGATGGAGGGGGGCAGATGATGCGGGCTTTCTTGATCGCGTTTCTGTGCACGGCGATATCGACGGCGAGCGCGGCGGCCGACACGCTGGCACGGGCTCGCGAGACCGGCACGTTGCGGCTTGGCTTCCGGGCCGATGCGCCACCGTACTCCTATCGCACGTCCAGGGGCGATCCTTCCGGATACATCGTCGACCTCTGCCGCGAAGTTGCTGCCAGCGTGAAGAACGCGCAAGCCATCCCGGCGCTCAAGCTCGAATATTTCGAGGTCTCATCCGCGAATCGTCTCGAAGCCCTGCGCGATGGCAAGATCGATCTTCTTTGCGACCCGACTTCGATGACGATGTCGCGCCGCGCCATCGTCGATTTTTCGCTCCCGACCTTCATCGACGGCGCCGGCGTGCTGCACCGGAGCAACGAGGTCGTCCGCCTTGAGGATCTTCGCGGCAAAAGGATCGGCGTCCTGCGGGGCACGACGACCGAAGAAGTCCTGAAGGCGACGTTGGGGCAACTCGGAATCCAGGCCGAGATCATCCCGATGGCAACTCATCCCGACGGTGTCCGGAGCCTCTCCGCCGGCAAGATCGACGCCTATTTCGCGGATCGCGGGATCCTCAGCTATCATCTGCTGAACAGCCCGAACCGCTCGGGCATGAAGCTTTCCGACCAGTATTTCACGTTCGAGACCTACGCGCTGGCTCTGCCGCGCGGCGACGAAAAGCTGCGCTTGCTCGTCGACGCCACGCTGGCGGAGCTCTATCGCACCGATCGTGTGAAGGAGATCTACGCCCGCAGCTTCGGCAGCTTCCCGCCCGATCAGTTCACGCGCGCCCTCTTCGTCATCAACGGCGTGCCGAAATAAGGCGCGGGCCAGAGCGCGCGATACCCTGCGGACGACGAGCCCCGCCAGCGGGCAATTATGCAAGCCTGCGCTTGGCGCGGTTACGACGCGCCAAGCGCAATGGCGAGGGTCAGGGCCCGACGAGTTGCCCGCCGTCCACCACGATGCTTTGGCCGGTGACCCAGCTCGCCTTGGCGGAGGCGAGGAAGAGCACGACCTCGGCGACTTCCTCGGGCTTGCCCATCCGGCCAAACGGGATGGTGGCCAGCGTCGCCTGATAGAGCGCGGGGTTCGAGGTCTTTCGATCCTCCCAGGAACCGCCCGGGAACTCGATCGAACCGGGCGCGACGCAATTCACCCGGATCCCCTTGCGCGACAGCATCTTCGCCTGGCTCGCCGTATAGTGCATTACGGCCGCCTTGATGGCGCCGTAGGGCGCCGAACGCGAGGAGGCGCGCAGGGCCGAGATCGACGAGATGTTCACGATCGACGAGCCCGGTTCCATGTGCGGGATAGCCGCGTGGCTGCCGCGAACGACAGCCATCATGTCGACGCTCAGCGAGGCGGCCCAACCGTCCTCGTCGTCCGATTGGCCGAAACCGGAGGCGTTGTTGACGAGGATGTCCAGCCCGCCGAGGGCCTTCGCCGCCGCGGGCACATAGGCCGCAATCGCATCCGCGTCGGCGAGGTCGACGCTGGCCGCATGAGCGGTGACGCCGAGCGCCTCGATCTCCCGGCGCGTCGCCTCGAGCGGGCCAGCGCCCCGGGCACAGATCGAGACAGATGCGCCGCCCGCCGCGAAGCCGAGCGCGATGGAACGCCCGATGCCACGGCTGCCGCCCATCACGATCACGCGTTTGCCGGTGAATTCCTTGGTCATGCGGGCACTCCCCCTCCGCTTGTGCAGCGCCTTATAGCCGCGGTGAAGGGGGTGGCTTCAAGGCCCGCCAGCGCGCGGGCAGGGTTGCGCGGCGGGCGGGCGCGGATGTCAGGGCTCCCGCCGGTTTGACGTTAGGCGAGACAGCCGGACCAAACGCTGGCCCCTCAAGAAGGTCCGCTGCGGCTTCGCCTTCGCAATCGCCAACTCGACGCCAGGCAGATCGAACGACCGCGACTGGTCAGCCGCAGTCATGGCATATCTTTTCGGATATCCGGCGGATTGCCGGCCCGAGCGTGTTGCCGTGGACTAACTTGCCGCACGTCGCCGGCGGTATTCCGGGACTGGCAGGCCGCCCCACCCCCAGTTGTCGAGATCGACTTCCTCGATCACCACGAAGGTGGAGTCGAGCGGCTTGTTTAGGACATCGAACAGGAGCTGACTGTCGCTGGCGATGAGCCTGGCCTTCTCCTCGGCGGTTACCGAGGTACGGCCAGGGCCAGAGCCCTCCCGCGTGACCTGGATGGTGACGATCGGCATGAAAGCCTCCTTCTGGTTTGGCTTGCGCTTCAGTGGCCGGCGCTCTGTCCGCCGTCGACATGCAGGATCTCGCCCGTGACGAACGGAGCGCTCTCGAGGAACAGCACGGCGTCGACGATGTCCTTGATCTCGCCCATCCGCTTGACCGGGTGGAGATTGGCCAGGAACTCGTGCGTCTGGGGGGCGTGCATCGGCGTCTTGATCACGCCGGGCGAGACCGCGTTCACACGGATGCCGCTCTGAGCGTATTCGATCGCAAGCGCCTTGGTCGCCGAATTGATGCCGCCCTTGGTCAGATTGGCGAGCACGGTCGGGACGCCGGCGATCGCGTGGTCGGACAGGCTTGTGGTGATGCTGACGATGTGGCCCGAGCCCTGCTTCAGCATCGCGCCC
Source organism: Allobosea sp. 10L422 (assembly GCF_056395345.1). Lineage (NCBI taxonomy): Bacteria > Pseudomonadati > Pseudomonadota > Alphaproteobacteria > Hyphomicrobiales > Alloboseaceae > Allobosea > Allobosea sp. 10L422. The sequence goes on along the minus strand of NZ_JBFTJI010000004.1, from coordinate 310,085 downwards.
GCGGTCTTCTGGGTGATGTGGAAGAAACCGGTGAGATTGGTCGCGATCTTGCTGGCGAAGTCTTCGGCCGTGTAATCGGTGAAGGGCTTGGCGATGAAGATGCCGGCATTGTTCACCAGCGTGTCCACCCGTCCGAAGCGGGCCAGCGCCTCACGGACGACCGCCTCGGCCGTCGCGGGATCGGCGATATCGCCGGGAACCGCGAGAATGTCCGGGTCAGCGCCCTGCTTGATGGAGCGCGACGTCGCGACGACGCGATAGTTGCGGTCGCGGAACCCCTTGACCAGAGCGGCGCCGATGCCCTGCGAGGCACCGGTGATGATCGCCACCTTCCGTTCGTTGCTCATGATGATCCTCGTCTTTGCGACAGCTCGCGGGACGCGCGCCGCCCGGCCGGTTCGGCCTGACGAGAACGATTTTCGGAAATTTCACCCTTCGACTGAATGCGCGACGTTCGGCAGTCATTCTTCCATAAATCGGAAGAGTTACTGTCTCAGCCATGCATCGCCACCGACTCCGCCGACAGCCGAGCGAAGTCCGCGCGCAGCCGGGGCACGGCGAAGTCGAGGAACGCCCTAACCTTCGGGAGGCTCGAACGCCCCTGCGGCAGCACGAGATTGACAGGGCGAGCCGGTGGCTCGGCGTCCCGCAGCAGGAGCTGGAGCGATCCATCCTGCACGCGCTCGGCGACGTGGTAGGTGAGGAGGCGGGTGACGCCCAGCCCACCGACGGCCGCACCCAGCGCCGCCCGCACGCTGTTGACGATGAGCCGCGGCTTGAACTGGACCGCGCGGGGAACCGAGCCGCCCTTCGCGGGCGGGAAGACCCAGGCATCGCGCCCGAAATCCGTGCAGGCGACAATGCTGTGCCTGCTGAGGTCGCCCGGCTCTTCAATGCGCGGGTGCTGGCTGAGATAGCGCGGTGCGGCCACGATCACCGGCCTGACGTCCCCGCCGATGCGGATCGCTGTCATCGCGGAATCGGGTAGCTCCAGGATGCGCAGGGCGATGTCGATCCGCTCCTCGATCAGGTTCGCGCCCCGCACGAGCAGGACGAGATTGACCGAGACAGCCGGGAAGGCCTCGACGAAGGCGTCGATAATAGGCCGCAGGATCTCCTCGCCGCTGATTGGCGGCGCCGTGATGGTCAGGGTGCCGCGCGGCGCGACACGCTCGCCGGCCGCCACGGCCTCGGCCTCCTGCAGCTCGGCAAGGACGCGGCGGCACGCGGCGGCATAGCGCTCGCCGATCTCGCTCAGCCTGATCGCCCGGGTTGTGCGGTGGAGCAGCGTCGCGCCGACCTGCTGCTCGAGGAAGGCGATCGCCCGGCTCACCGCTGCCGGGGAGCGCCCAAGCTGGCGCCCCGCCCCGGCGAGGCTCCCCTCGTCCAAGGCGGCTATGAAGACCTTCATCGCGTCGATGCGATCCATGCAGTGCCAATAGCCTCGTAGCGTCCAGCCTTCGCGGTTTCAGCAGCTTGTCAAGCGCGGAGGGCCGGCGACGGACAGCAGGCTTGCCCCATTGACGCGCGCCGCCGGGGCCGGCCCGGCGCGACGTCAGGGCCGTGCCGTACGGGCTTTCGTTCCTCTTTCCGTCCAGCGGCGGAAACCACCGGCTGCTGTTTGTGATCGGCGCCGCAGCGACGATTCTGGCCTCGGCCATCGACTCGCTGAGAACTGATCCGCAAGTGGCTCCCGGCGGACGCGCATCGCGGCTAAGCTCCGTTCCGCCCGCCGACAACCGGGCACCAATCGAAGAGGTTCATCGTGAGCGCGACAGGAAATACGAGACTTCTGGATCTCCTGGGCATCGAGCTGCCGATCATCCAGGGGCCCATGGCCCTCGCGACGACACCGGAGATGGTGATCGCCGTGAGCGAGGCCGGCGGGCTCGGCTCGCTGGCGGGTGCCCAATACAACGAGGCGGGACTGCGCGCAGCGCTCGACAAGGTGCGGGCCGGCACGCGGCGGCCGATCAACGTCAATTTCTTCTGCCATACGCCGCCGGCCGACGATCTGGCGCGCCAGGCGGCCTGGCTCGCAAGGCTGTCCGGCTATTATGCCGAGGCCGGGCTCGATCCGGACATGCCGAAGACGCCGGGCGGACGCACGCCCTTCGACGCCTCGCTCGCGACTGTCATCGAAGAATATCGGCCCGAGGTGGTCAGCTTTCATTTCGGCCTGCCCGCACCCGAATTGCTCGAGCGGGTGAAGCGCACCGGCGCCAAGGTCATCGCCTCCGCCACCACGGTGCCAGAGGCGCGCTGGCTCGCCGAGCACGGCGTCGACGCCGTCATCGCCATGGGCGCCGAGGCTGGCGGCCATCGCGGCACTTTCCTGACCGACCGGATCTCCGAGCAGGTCGGCACCTTCGCGCTGGTGCCGCAGGTCGTCGATGCCGTCTCCGTGCCTGTCGTCGCGGCGGGCGGCATCACGGACCGGCGCGGCGTCAGCGCCGCCTTCGCGCTCGGCGCCGCCGCCGTCCAGGTCGGCACCGCCTATCTGTTCACGCCGGAAGCGAGCATCTCGCCGATCTACCGCAAGGCCCTCGGCATGAGCGAACGGCCGACCGCGATCACCAACCTGTTCACCGGCCGGCCGGCGCGCGGCATCGTCAACCGCCTGATGGCGGAACTCGGACCGCTGTCGGGGCTTGCGCCGGCCTTTCCGACTGCCGGCACGGCGCTGGGGCCGCTGCGCAGTGCAGCCGAGGCGGCGGGGCGCGACGACTTTACCCTGCTTTGGGCCGGCCAGGCCTTCCCGCTTGCAAGACCAATGTCGGCGGCAGCTCTGACACGGACGCTGGCGGGCCTGGGCGCATGACGGTATCGGAAGGCTCGTGGACAACCATTGCGCGCTGCGGGATCGGCGCGTTGCAACCGAAGGCCGGATGCGCGGAGGTCCGCCTGCAACGATGTCGCCGCAGGTCGCCCTTGAATAGCGGCGCATGCCATGCGCATCATCGACGATCGTCAGCATCGGCGCGCCGGCCCATACCAGCAATGGCGATGCCAATGGCGCCCGCATCCGGAGCCGACGGCCTATGCCAAGCGCTTCACCGGCCAGTACGCGCACCCGCCATCCAAGCGCTGCATCGGCACAACTCGGCGCAGGAGGTGACACACAAGTTCGCCAAGGCAGCGATAGATGACGCCGGGGGCGATCAGGCCCTGGCGGACATGAGCGCGTAAACACACTCAAGACATTCGCAAAGGGAGGAGTCCGATATGAGCGACACTCTGCAACACAGCGAACCTGCGGGTGGAGCGGCCAAGGTGCCCGGTGTTGACCTGAAGCTCGAGGTCGTCGCCATCCCCGTCGCGGATGTCGATCGTGCGAAGCGCTTCTACGGCGGGTTGGGCTGGCGGCTGGATGCCGACTTCCGGGTCGGTGACAGTTTCCGCGTTGTGCAGTTCACGCCGCCGGGCTCGCCTGCCTCGATCCACTTCGGCACCGGCATTACTGCGGCTGCGCCCGGCTCGGCCAGCGGTCTCTATCTCGTCGTCTCGGACATCGAGATCGCGCGCGCCGAACTCGTCAAGGGCGGCGCCAAGGTCAGTGAGGTCTTCTACCGGACGGGGCCGGGCCAGCCGGCACTCAGCGGCCGGGATCCAGAGAGGCGCAGCTATCGCTCATACGCAACCTTCACCGACCCGGACGGCAATGGCTGGCTGCTGCAGGAGATCACCCAGCGCTTGGCCGGGCGCCTGGATAGCGGCAACACCGTGTTCGCCTCGCCAGGCGATCTCGCTGCTGCGCTCAAGCGCGCTGCGGCCGCTCATGGCGAGCACGAAAAGCGTACCGGCGAGCACGACGAGAACTGGCCGGAGTGGTACGCCGACTTCATGGTGGCCGAGCAGAACGGCGCGCCATTGCCGAGCTGAGCCGCGCCGCCTGGCACGAGGCCGGCGGCCCACATGAATGCGCCCGCGTTTGCTCTCGCAGCAAGGATGGAGGCTCACGCCATGGAGCAAAGCTTCGACGCCATCATCATCGGGGCCGGGCAGGCTGGCCCTTCCCTCGCGGCACGGCTGACCGCTTCGGGGATGAAGGTGGCCTTCGCCGAGCGCCACCTGTTCGGCGGCACCTGCGTCAATACCGGCTGCATGCCGACCAAGACACTCGTGGCAAGCGCCTATGCCGCGCATCAGGCCAACCGCGGCGCCGAGTACGGGCTCACGATCGACTGCCCGATCCGGATCGACATGGAGCGGGTTCGGGCCCGCGCCAACACCGTCACGATCAATGCCCGCACGGGCGTCGAGACCTGGCTGCGCGGCATGGACGGGGTGACAGTCTTCCTGGGGCATGCGCGTTTCGAAGGCCCTGACCGCGTCCGCGTCGACGAGGCCCTTCTGCGAGCGCCTCGCATTTTCATCAATGTCGGCGGGCGTGCGAGCGTGCCGGACATGCCGGGCGTCGAAGCGGTCGACTACCTCACCAACACCTCCATTCTCCGGCTCGGCACCGTCCCGAAGCATCTGGTCGTCGTGGGCGGGAGTTATATCGGCCTTGAATTCGCGCAGATGTATCGGCGCTTCGGCGCGGAGGTCACGGTCGTCGAGAAGGGGCCGCGGCTGATCGCGCGTGAAGATGAGGACGTCTCCGATGCCATCCGGGAGATCCTGACGGACGAAGGGATCGCGGTTCGCACGAACGCGACCTGCATCGCATTCAAGCCGCACCCGGACGGCGTGGCTGTTGGCGTCGATTGTACCGCCGGCGCCCCCGAGGTCGTCGGCTCGCACGTCCTGCTGGCGGTGGGCCGCCGGCCGAACACCGACGATCTCAGCCTCGACAGGGCCGGCGTGACGACGGATGCCCGGGGCTACGTCACCGTGGACGACGGCCTCGCCACCTCCGTTCCCGGTATCTGGGCGCTGGGCGACTGCAACGGCAGGGGTGCCTTCACCCACACCGCCTATAACGACTTCGAGATCGTCGCGGCCAATCTCCTCGACGGCGCGAGCCGCCGCGTCAGCGACCGCATCCCCGCCTATGCGCTCTATATCGACCCGCCGCTCGGCCGTGTCGGGATGACCGAGACCGAGGCCCGCAAGACCGGGCGCCCCCTGCTGGTCTCCAAGCGGCCGATGACGCGGGTGGGCCGCGCGGTAGAACGGGCCGAGACCAAGGGGTTCATGAAGGTCGTTGCCGACGCCGACACGAAGCGGATTCTCGGCGCCGCGATCCTCGGCATCAGCGGCGACGAGGCGATCCACGGCGTCCTGGACATGATGAACGCCGGCGCCCCCTACCCGACCCTGCAATGGGCCGTGCCGATCCACCCGACCGTCTCGGAGCTGATCCCGACCGTGCTCGGCGATCTGCGGCCGATCACTTGAACCATGGCCTTGGTGCAAAGGGGGCCCACTGACATGAGGTGACACCGAGTCATCGCTTCTGTGTGATCCGTCCATGGCAGCTGACCGCCGGGGCGACCGCAACTGTCCGAACGCGGAGGTATCTCGATGGCCGACGCATTGCCGGAACCGCTCAGGTCAACGGCCGGCACACTCCGGCAGTTCTCGAGCCTGCACGATTGGCGGCGGCAGGTTGCCGATCTCTATGCGACCGTCCGCTCCATGCCGGGACGCGAGGGCTGGGAGCACTGGCGCAGCACGCGCGACCGGCTCTTTCGCGAACACGCCCAGTCGCCGCTCCCGCCGGAACGGCGCGCCGGCTTCCGCGGCATCGACTGCTTCCCTTACGACCCCGCACTGCGCTTCGATGTCGGCCTGCAGAGCACCGGCGATCGCGAGGCGATCGACATCCGGCTCGGCGAGGACGAGGCGGTCCGGCTCGTCCCGTTCGCGCTTACCGACGGATTAAGTGCCGCGCTCGGCAAGGAGCTCACACTCTACTGGATGACCGGCTATGGCGGCGGCCTCTTCCTGCCCTTCGGCGACCTGACGAACCGCGACGAAACCTATCCCGCCGGGCGCTATCTCCTCGACACGATCAAGAGCGCCGACCTCGGCAAGACCGATGACGGCCGGCTGATCCTCGATTTCAACTTCGCCTACTTTCCATCCTGCGCCCATTCCGACGCCTGGGTGTGCCCGCTCGCGCCGATTGAGAATAGTTTGCCGGCAGCCGTCCGAGGCGGGGAACGGAACCCGCCGCCCACCGGATAGTTCGCGCATGAGCCTATCGGTCACCAGCCACCACGGCAGGGCAATTTCCTGCGCTATCGCTTGCACCGGCCGCCCCGCTTGCTAGCCTGTCATCCACCGACGCTCAGGAGCTTACCGCCATGCGTCCCATCTCCATGCTCTTCGCCGCTGCCGCGCTCATCGTCTCATCCGTGACGGCCGTCACGGCCCAGACCATCAAGATCGGCTCGAAGAACTTCACCGAGCAGTTCATCGTGGCGGAGCTTTATGCCGCCGCGCTGGAGAAGGCCGGCTTCAAGGTCGAGCGCAAGATCAATCTCGGCGGCACGCTGGTCGCGCATGAGGCTCTGAAGAGCGGCGCGATCGATCTCTATCCGGAATATACCGGCACCGGCTTCAACGCGGTGATGAAGGCGACGACGACCGAGACGGATCCCGAGAAGGTCCGTCAGATCGTCAAGGCCTACTACGAAAAGGAGTTCAACCTGACCTGGCTGAAGCCGTCGAACATCAACAACGGCTATGCGATCGTGGTCCGGCCGGAGACGGCCAGGGAATACAACCTCAAGACCCTCAGCGATCTCGGCAAGGTCGCGAACAAGCTCAGTCTCGGCGCCGGCACCGAATTCGTGGACCGGCGCGACGGCCTCGCCGGGCTGAAGGAGGTTTATGGCGCCGAGTTCCGCGAGTTCAAGCAGTTCGCAGCGTTGCGCCTGCGCTACGACGCGCTGACGCAGAAGCAGGTCGACATCGCCAACGGCTTCTCGACCGACTGGCAGATCGCGGCCGAAAAGTTCGTCGCGCTCGACGACGACAAGGGCCTGTTCCCGCCCTATTTCCTGGCGCCTGTCGTTCGCCTGGACATCGCGAAGAACGAGAAGGTGGTCGCGACCCTGGAGCAGGTGAACGCGCTGCTCGACAACGCCGTGATGCAGGAGCTCAACCGGCAGGTCGAGGTCGACAAGAAGGAGCCGCGCACCGTCGCGGCGAACTTCCTGAAAGCCAAGGGTCTGTAAGCGTTCGGCCCCGGCGGTCCTCTCATGACCTGGACGATCGAGAACTACGACCGCCTGCTTCTCGCGCTCTGGGAACATATCCAGCTCGTGGGAACCGGCCTCCTGATCGCGCTGGCGATCGGCCTGCCGCTCGGCGTCTTGTCCGCGCGGCGCCCGCGTCTGGCGCTCGGCGTCCTCCTGGTCGCCGGCGGGCTCTACACCGTGCCGGCCCTGGCGATCTTCGCGCTGCTCATTCCCTATCTCGGCCTCGGCTTCTGGCCGGCCATCGTGGCGCTCGTCGCCTATGCGCTCCTGATCATCATCCGCAACACCGCGACGGGCTTGCGCGAAATCCCACCGGACATCCTCGATGCGGCGGATGGCATGGGCTACGGCAAATGGCGCCGCCTCTTCGCCATCGAATTGCCGCTGGCGCTGCCGGTGATCATCGCCGGCATCCGCATCACCGTGGTGACTCAGGTCTCGGTCGCCACCGTCGCCGCCTTCGTCAATGCCGGCGGGCTCGGCGACATCATCTTCCAGGGCATCACCCAGGACTTCGGCGAAAAGGTCGTGATCGGCGCCGTCGTCACCTCGGCGCTGGCGATCTTCTGCGACGAGAGCCTGCGCAGGTTCGAGGTTTGGGTGCGCGCCCATCAGGCGGAGCAAGCCTGATGTTCGGCTGGATCTCGGCACATCCGCAGAGCTTCGTCTCCGCGATCCAGGACCATCTCTGGCTGAGCGCGACATCCCTCGCCGCCGTGCTGCTGATCGCCCTGCCCGGCGGCCTTGCCCTGACCCGTCATCGCAGCTGGGCTCAGCCCGCCATCGCGCTCGCCAACATCCTGAGGACCGTGCCTTCGCTGGCGCTGCTCGTCCTCATGCTGCCCGTCCTGGGAACGGGTTTCCCGCCCTCGGTCGTGGCGCTGACGCTCTATGGCCTGCCGGCCCTGCTGCTCAATACCTATACCGGAGTGACCGGGGTCGATGCCGACATCGTCGACGCGGCGCGCGGCCAGGGGCTGTCCGATGCCCAGTTGCTGAGGCGGATCGAGATCCCCCTCGCTCTGCCCGTGATCTTCGCCGGCATCCGCACCGCGGCCGTCCAGATCGTCTCGGCTGCGACGCTGGCCGCGTTCATCGGGGGCGGCGGGCTGGGCGAGCTGATCACCAGCGGCATGGCCAACTTCAATTTCCCGCAGCTGATCGCCGGGGCCGTCGCGGTCGCAGCCCTGGCCTTCGCGACGGAGATTTTCTTTGCGGGCCTCGAGCGGCTGACAACCCGCCGCCTGCAAACGGAAAGCGCATGACAATCCGGCTCGAACAGATCAGCAAGCACTTTTCCGGCGCAGCGCGCCCGGCCATAGACGGGCTCGATCTCACCGTCGAAACCGGCAAGCTTTGCGTCCTGATCGGCCCGTCCGGCTGCGGCAAGACCACGACGATGCGGATGATCAACCGGCTGATCGAGCCGAGTTCAGGCCACATCTTCGTCGGCGACCGCGACGTCACCCAGGCAGACCCGGTCGAGCTCAGGCGCCATATCGGCTACGTCATCCAACAGGTCGGGCTGTTCCCGCATATGACGATCGCCGAGAACGTGGCGACCGTGCCGAAGCTGCTCGGCTGGGACACCTCCCGCATCAGGGCTCGCAGCGAGGAGATGCTGGCGCTCGTCGGCCTCGACCCGGCGCAGTATCTGCCGCGCTACCCGCGCCATCTCTCGGGCGGGCAGCGCCAGCGCGTCGGCGTGGCGCGGGCTCTGGCCGCCGACCCGCCGGTGATGCTGATGGACGAGCCCTTCGGCGCGGTCGATCCGATCGCCCGCAGCCACCTCCAGGATGAGTTCCTGGCGATCCAGAAGCGGCTGAAGAAGACCGTGATCTTCGTCACCCACGACATCGACGAAGCCATCCGCATGGGCGACGTCGTCGCGATCATGCGCGACGGCAAGCTCGTCCAATACGACACGCCCGATCGTCTGCTCGCCGCACCGGCCGACGATTTCGTCGCCGATTTCGTTGGCGCCGACCGGGCGCTGCGCCGGCTCTCACTGGTCAACGCCGCCGACGCCGTCGAGCCGGGCTATGCTTCCGATGGTTTCGAGCTTCCCGGCTCCCTTCCGCTCCGGGGAGTGCTGTCGGCGCTGCTCGCGGAAGGCCGCGACGCCGCGACCATTGTCGACGAGCACGGTCGGCCCATTGGTCAGGTCACGCTGGCGGCGCTGCGGGCGCGCTGTGCCGGTCACCCCATTGCCGCGAGCGAAATGACCTGAATGAGTGCGGCGCAGGGATCGGTCGGGAGCCGACCGTTGCGGAGGTCAATGCCGGACGAGCTCAGCGCAGCCTGCATCAATGCGCCGGCCGCGCCCCGGCGGTGTCGTGGAGACGCGGCAGGAACCAGGCGAGGAGGCCGACCAGCGGGATGAAGGAACAGATCCTGTAGACCGTCTCGATGCCGAGGATATCCGCGAATCCGCCTAGCAACGCCGCCGCCAAGCCGCCGAGCCCGAAAGAGAGCCCATAGAAGAAGCCCCCGACGAGCCCGACGCGGCCGGGAAGCAATTCGAGCGCGTAGATCAGGATCGCGGCGAAGGCGCTCGACATGATGAGGTTGATCACGACGGTCAGAACGCCCGTCCAGAACAGATCGGCATAGGGCAGGATCAAGGTGAAGGGCAGCGCGCCCAGGATCGAGAACCAGATGATCTTGTTGCGGCCGATGCGGTCGCCCAGCATGCCGCCGCCCAGAGCGCCCACAGCCGAGGAGGCGAGGAACAGGAACAGCATGACCTGCGAATTCTGCACGGAGATGCCGAACTTGCCGATCAGGTAGAAGGTGTAGAACGAGGTGAAGCTCGCGGTATAGGCGTTCTTCGAGAAGAGCAGCACGATCAGGATCGTGATGGCGAAGGCGACCGAGCGGCGGCCGGGCCGGGCGGGCCGGGCGCCTGATGTTGCAGCGGGCTTGGACGGACGCGCACGGTCCAGCCGGGCATAGCTCGACGCCGTCCAGATCATCAGCATCATCGCGACGAGCGCCGCAACCGAGAACCAGGCGAGGCTCCCCTGCCCGCGCGGCACGATGATGAAGGCAGCAAGCAGCGGTCCGAGCGCGCCGCCTGTCTGCCCGCCGACCTGGAAGATGCCTTGCGCAAAGCCGTGCTGCCCACCGGAGGCGTTGCGCGCCATCCGGGTCGCCTCSGGGTGAAAGATCGAMGARCCRATGCCGACGCAGGCTGCCGACAGGAGCAGAAGCCCGTAGCTGCCGGCATAGGAGAGGCCGATCAGCCCGGCCAGCGTGAAGCCCATGCCCGCAACCATCGAATAGGGCATCGGGTGCTTGTCGGTATAGAGGCCGACGGCCGGCTGCAGCAGCGAAGCAGAGACCTGGAAGGTCAGCGTGATCAGGCCGATCTGGCCGAAGTCGAGGCGATAGGCCTCCTTGATGATCGGATAAATCGCTGGGATCAGCGACTGGATCATATCGTTGAGCAGATGCGTCACGCTGAGCGCGATCAGCACCGGCATCATGGCACGCTGAGGCAAGGAGGCGGTCTGTGCGCTGGTGGTCATCGCGGAGCCTTCCAGCACGCGCGGCCGGAACGATTCCTAACCGGCATGCAGAATGCGCTCTAGACGATCTCCGGGACGCAAACAATTTCGTAAGCCGGCGTCACGGCGATGCAAATAATGCATGCGCCAGCCACAAAGCGGCCGCATGGAGCGGACCCTGGACCTCCAACGCTGCGCGCGCAGCGCGAGCCTCCCGTTTCCCCCGCGCAGGAACGTGTGGTCAGGCTTGGCGCCGCTCTTGTCTCCGCATGAATTTTATCTTCAAGTTCGGCCCGTCACCTAGCCGACAGTCGCAACGTCCAGCGTCGGCACGATATGGATTGCTGGGACGGCGGGTTGCGAATGGTTTCGGTAGAGCTCAAGACCGTTTCGAAGAGCTGGGGCGGAGCCGCGGCCGTCGATGCCATCAGCTTCACCGTCGCAGGCGGCAACCTCGTCGCGCTGCTCGGCCCTTCCGGCTGCGGCAAGTCGACAACCCTCAGGCTGATCGCCGGGCTTGAGGACACCAGCAGCGGCACGATCTCGATCGGTGGCCGCGACGTCACGCATGCCTCGCCCTCGCGACGCGGCATCGCCATGGTGTTCCAGAACTACGCGCTGTTTCCGCATCTGAGCGTGGCCGAGAACATCCTGTTCGGGCTCAAGGTCCGCAAGGTCTCCCGCGCCGAGCGTGACGAGCGCCTGGCCCGCGCCGCCTCGATCCTCGGGCTCTCCGCCCTACTCGAACGCAAGCCCTCCCAGCTCTCCGGCGGCCAGCAGCAGCGCGTCGCACTGGGCCGCGCCATCGTCGCCGAGGCCCCGGTCTGCCTGATGGACGAGCCGCTCTCCAATCTCGATGCCCAGTTGCGCGTCGAGATGCGCCGTGAAATCCGGGAGCTGCAGCAACGCCTCGGCATGACCATGGTCTATGTCACGCATGATCAGATCGAGGCGATGACGATGGCCGATCAGGTCGTACTGATGCGCAACGGCAAGATCGAGCAGGACGCCCCGCCCGATGTGCTCTACGAGAACCCCGAGACGATCTTCGCGGCCCGCTTCGTCGGTACGCCGCCGATGAACGTGCTGCCGCTCACCGCCGTGCAGGGGCGCGGCGGCGCGCTGACCCAGCCTGTTGGCCTCGATCCGGCGGGGCTTGCGGTCGGCATCCGCCCGGAGATGATCGAGATCGGCGACAGCGGCGTCGCGGCAGAAGTCGTCGCGGTCGAATATCTCGGCTCGGACACGCTGATCGAGACCCGCGTCGACGGCCATTCCTTCATCGTCAAGCGCCCCGGCAAAGTGCGTGTCACAGCCGGCGAACAGATCTACATCACGTTGTCACAATCGGCGCTGCACTGGTTCGATCTGGCGTCGGAACGAAAGGTGGTTCGGGACTGAACCGGCCGCGCGAGTCGGACGCTCGAACCATCCCAGCAAGGGAGAGAGGACATTATGGACAGGCGTGAATTCCTTGGCGGCACCGCCGCTCTCGCGGGCGCGACCGCCCTGCCCGGCATCGCCCGCGCGCAGAGCACCGAGCTTTCCTTCTTCTACCCGGTCGCCGTGGGCGGGCCGATCACCAAGCTCATCGACGCCTATGCCGCCGGCTTCGAGAAGGAGAATCCCTCGGTCAAACTGAAGCCGATCTATGCCGGCACCTATCAGGAGACCATCGTCAAGGCGCTGACCGCGCACAAGAGCGGTAATCCGCCGGTGCTCTCGGTGCTGCTCTCGACCGACATGTTCACGCTGATCGACGAAGAGGCGATCGTTCCCTTCGACGACTTCGTCAAGACCGACGAGGACAAGAAGTGGCTGGCCAGCTTCTTCCCCGGCTTCATGGAGAACAGCCAGACCGGCGGCAAGGACCCTAACGAAAAGAAGACCTGGGGCATCCCGTTCCAGCGTTCCACGGTGGTGCTCTACTGGAACAAGGAGCTTTTCAAGGAAGCCGGGCTCGACCCCGAGAAGCCGCCGAAGACCTGGGCCGAACAGCTCGAGTTCGCGCAGAAGCTGACCAAGCGCGACGCCGCCGGCAACGTCACGCAATGGGGCATCCAGATCCCATCCTCCGGCTTCCCTTATTGGCTGTTCCAGGGCCTTTCGACCCAGGCCGGCGCAATCCTCGCCAACGCCGCGGGCGACAAGACCGACTATGCCAATCCAGGCGTCGTCGAGGCCCTTCAGTACTGGGTCGACCTCGCGCAGAAGTATAAGGTTCACCCGCCCGGCATCGTCGAATGGGGCACCACGCCGCGCGACTTCTTCGAGAAGAAGGTCGCGATGATGTGGACCACCACCGGCAACCTCACCAATGTCCGCGCCAATGCCAAGTTCCCCTTCGGCGTCGCGGTTCTGCCGGCCGGCAAGAAGCCGGGCAGCCCGACCGGCGGCGGCAATTTCTACCTGTCGAAGAAGGCGACCAAGGCCGAGCAGGAAGCCGCCTTCAGGTTCGTGCGCTGGATCACCACGCCCGAGCGCGCCGCCCAGTGGAGCGCAGATACCGGCTATGTCGCGGTGACACCGGCCTCCTACGAGACCGAGGCGATGAAGAAATACGTCGCCGATTTCCCGCAGGCGCTGGTCGCGCGCGACCAGTTGCCGAGCGCGGTCGCCGAGCTCTCGACCCATGAGAACCAGCGCGTCACCAAGGCGCTGAACGACGGGCTGCAGGCCGCGCTGACCGGCACCAAGACGCCGCAGAAGGCGATGGAGGATGCCCAGGCCGAGGCCGAACGCATCCTGAAGCCGTACCGCTGACCCGGACACCGAACTCTCGATGACGAACCGCGCGACCGCGACCATTCATGGCTGGCTGCTCCTGCTGCCCGCCATGGCGTGCCTGGCCCTGTTCACGCACTGGCCCGCGGTCGCGAGCTTCATCGAGAGCTTCTATTCGACCCCGAAAGCGCGCCGCCCGGCGCGCTTTGTCGGGCTCGACAACTATCAGCAGATGCTGGCCGACCCGATCTTCTGGAAGGCGCTGAGCAACAATTTCTGGTTCGCGCTCGGCACCATCCCGACCTCGATCGCGCTGGCGCTGCTGATGGCGGTCTGGGTCAACGACAAGATCGCGGGGCGGACGCTGGTCCGCATGGCCTTTTTCACGCCGACGATCCTGCCGATGATCGCGGTCGCCAATATCTGGCTGTTCTTCTACACGCCGCAATACGGGCTTCTGGAACAGATCATCGGCCTGTTCGGCGGCCGCTCGACCAACTGGCTGGGATCGCAGGACACCGCGCTCTACGCCATCACCGTCGTCGCGATCTGGAAAGAAGCCGGCTTCTTCATGATCTTCTACCTCGCGGCGCTGCAGGCGATCCCGCCCAGCCTCGGCGAAGCGGCTGCGATCGAAGGCGCCTCGCGCTGGACTTTCTTCCGGCGCATCCAGTTCCCGCTGCTGATGCCGACGACGCTGTTCGTGCTGATCAACGCAGTGATCAACGCCTTCCGCATGGTCGACCATATCGTGGTGATGACGCGCGGCGGGCCGGACAACGCCACCACGCTGCTGCTCTACTACATCTATCAGGTCGGCTTCGGCTTCTGGGACACGGCCTACGCGGCGACGCTGACCTGCGTGCTGCTGGTGCTGCTCGCGCTGGTCGCGTTCGTCCAGTATGGCTGGCTCGAACGCAGGACGCACTATCGATGAGCGCCCCGACGCGCACAGACCCTTACGCGCCCAAAGGCTTCTCGCTCACGCTGGAATCCACCGGCGCGATCCTGCTCGCACTCATCTGGGTGCTGCCGCTGGCCTATGCCGTCTGGGCCGCGTTCCACCCGGCCGAATACACCACGCGCTTCGTACTGACTGCGCCGCTGACGCTGGACAATTTCACCCGCGCCTGGGCCGCGGCGCCCTTCGCCCGCTATTTCCTCAACACCTTCATCCTGGTCACCATGATCCTCGCCTTCCAGCTCGTGCTGGGGACGCTCGCAGCCTATGCGCTGGCGCGGCAGGATTTCTGGGGCCGCGACGTCGCCTTCGTGCTGATCCTGGCGCAGCTGATGATCATGCCGGACGCGCTGATCGTCGAGAACTACCGCACGCTGGCCAAGGTCAACCTGATCGACACGATCCCGGCGATCGCCCTGCCCTACATCGCCTCGGCCTTCGGCATCTTCCTGCTGCGGCAGACCTTCAAGACCGTGCCGAAGGAACTGGACGACGCGGCGCGCGTCGAGGGTGCGAACCCGCTGCAGGTGCTGATGAGGGTCTATGTCCCGCTCGCGAAGCCGACCTACATCGCCTACGGCCTCGTTTCGGTCAGCTATCACTGGAACAACTTCCTCTGGCCGCTGCTCGTCACCAATTCGGTGGAGTCACGGCCGCTGACTGTCGGCCTGCAGGTCTTCTCCTCGGCAGACCAAGGCATCGACTGGGCGATCATCTGCGCGGCGACACTGATGACCTCGGCGCCGCTGCTCGTCGGTTTCCTGCTGTTCCAGCGCCAGTTCGTGCAGAGTTTTATGCGCGCGGGCATCAAGTGACATCGAGGCTGATCCGTTGAAGCTGATCACCTGGAACATTCAGTGGGCACGCGGCGTCGACGAGCGCGTCGATCCACGCCGCATCATCGACCACGCCCGGCAGATGGCCGATTTCGACGTGCTCTGCCTGCAGGAGGTCGCGGCCAACTTCCCCGACCTCGACGGCAACGACCGCACCGACCAGTTCGCCCTGTTCAGCGAGCTCCTTCCCGGCTTCACCGCGATCGAGGCTGTTGGCGTCGATGTCCCGGATGGCGAGGGCGGGCGCAAGCGCTTCGGCAACCTTCTGCTGACGCGGTTGCCGGTAGCGCAGGCGCTGCGCCACCTGTTGCCCTGGGAAGCGGCGGCGACGCGCAACATGCCGCGCGTGCTGGTCGAGGCGATGGTCGAGACACCCTTTGGGCCGATCCGGGTGATGACGACGCATCTTGAATATTCCTCTTCCATGCTGCGCACCGCGCAGGTCGAGGGCATCCGGCAGGTTCACCGCATGGCCGCTGCGCGACAGGCGACGCCGCGAGCGCCCGGTCCGCACACCTATGCTCCGACGCCTAACGCCGCGAGCGCGATCCTGACCGGCGATTTCAACATGCGCCCGGATGATGCCGGGCTGGCGCAGTTGCTCGCGCCGTTCGAGGGCGATGTGCCGCCGCTGGTCGATCTCTGGCCGGTTCTGCGCGGCGACGCGCCGCATCCGCCATCGGCCTTCATCTGCGACCAGACCTACGGCCCGCCCGGTTGCCTCGATTATGTGCTGGCGACGCCGGATCTCGCCGCACGGGCGCGCTCCATCGTCTACGACGTCGAGACGCGGGCCTCGGACCACCAGCCGATCCTGGTCGAGTTCGACCTCGGATGATCTTCACCCGGCAGGACCACGACCGGCTCCATGCGATCCTGAGCGAGGCGGCTCGCCGCGAGGTGATGCCGCGCTTTCGCCGGTTGGCTGATGGCGACATCCGCGCCAAGCAGGCACCCGGCGATCTGGTGACGGAGGCCGACGAGGCGGCCGAGCGCTTCATCTGCGCCGAGCTGGCGAAGGCCTTTCCGGGCGCGGCGCTTGTCGGCGAGGAGGCGGTGACCAAGGACCCCGCCCTACTCGGGCAATTGGCCGATGCCGATCTCGCCTTCGTCATCGATCCGATCGACGGCACGCTCAATTATGCCAGCGATCTCTCGCTCTTCGCGGTGATGGCAGCCGTCATCGTCAAGGGCGAGATCGCCGCCGCCGTGATCCATGATCCGGTCGCGGATGACAGCGCCATGGCGCTGCGCGGCGAAGGTGCATGGCTAAGGCGTGCGGATGGCTTCAGCCGCGACCTACGCGTCGCCCCGGCCGTCCCGACGCGGCACATGAACGGCATGGCGAGCTGGCAGTATTTCCCGGAGCCGATGCGCGGCACGCTTCCGGGCCGCTTCCCGGCCTTCCTCGAAGTCGGGTCGCTGCGCTGCTGCGGCCAGGAGTACCGGCTGGCCGCTGCGGGACGCTGCCAGTTCCTGCTCTACGGCGTCCTCAACCCCTGGGACCACGCGCCGGGCGTGCTGCTCTACGGCGAAGCCGGTGGCCATGCACGACTGCTCGATGGCCGGCGCTATTCCGCAACCGAGCGCCCGGCCGGGCTGCTCTGCGCGCCCGACGCGGAAAGCTGGAAGGAAATCCGCCGGATTCTGCTCGACTGAACAGCGCCCGCCCATGATCAGCGGGCCTACAGGCACTTTCCGAACGAGCCATCCCATCCGCGATTTCGCCGCTGGTCAGAGATCGCGCGCCACGCGGAAGCCGTTTGTATAGAAGCGCACATCGGCCTCGTATTTGAAGCGGGCGGCCGAGCGCAGATAGCGTGGATCGTTGTTGAAGGAGCCTCCGCGCAGCACGCGCTCGCGGCAGCCGGGCACCACATAGGCGCTGCCGTCGCGCGGTGCATTGCGATAACTTTCGCTCCAGCAATCCGCGACCCATTCGGCCGCATTGCCGGCCATGTCGTAGAGGCCGAGGGCATTGGGCGGATACTGGCCTGAAGGGACGGCGCTCCGGAGTGGCCGATCATTGCAGCCCAGGCAATTCGCGCGGTCCTTTTCCACGGTCTGGCCCCATGGATAGGTCGTCGTCGTGCCGGCGCGAGCCGCATATTCCCATTCGCTCTCGCTGGGCAGCCGGTAGCGCTTGCCGGTCTTGGCCGAGAGCCAAGCGAGATAGGCGTTGGCGTCGTTCCAGTGAATATCCGTGACGGGGCGCTTGCCGCGCCCAAGGCCGCGATCGTCGGGCCGGTAGTTGCAGCCGCCCTCGCTGACGCAGCGGTCCCATTCATCCAGGCTGATCTCGCGCGTGCCGAGATAGAAGCCGCGAATGGTGACGGGGTGAACCGGCTTCTCGAACTCATAGAGATCGTTCGAGCCCATCTGGAAGGAGCCGGGCGGTATCGCCGTCAGCTCGGGGCAGTCGCTGCAATCGCGGATCGGTCCGGTCTTCGGCGCCGGTGCGGCAGGCGTTGCCGCAGCCGGGGGCGGAGCGACCGAGGCTGCAGACACCCCGGGCTTGCCCCGGTAGAGTTGCTCGCGGGTGCGCGCCAGCGTCGAAAAGCGGCCATTCGGATAGGCGTCGAGATAGGCGCGGTACTCGCTGGCATTCTCGCTGTTGCGGATCGATTCCCAGAAGGCGAGTTCGAAGGCGTCCGGCGAGGCGTCGGGTCCGGTCGGTGGCAGGATGACGGCGCGGCTCGCCTGCGCCACCGCAACGGGCTGGCCGACAGGTGTCACCACCAGCCCCTTCGGCGGTTCGGATGAAAGCCAGATCTGCTGGCTGCGCCGGCTCGCCCGCGCCACCGCGTCGCGCACGCGGACGACAGCCGCCGCCATGTCGAGACCGGGCGTGCGGATCGCCTTCAGCCATTCCTCGACCGCGTGGTTCCCGCGGGGCCCGGAATCCGCGACCGTCTTTCCCGGCGAGGCCGTGAACATCACCGCGACGGTCTCGAGCGGCTCGGTCGCGCGAAGGCCCCTGCCCCGCGCCTGCCAGGGATTGTCGCGGCTGGCGTCGATCAGCACGAGGGCGCTTGACGGCTTGGCGATGATCAGCGGGTCGATCACCTCGTCGAGATCGACCGCGTCCTGCACAGGGTTAGGCGACATCGGCACGATGAAATTGCGGTCGCGCTGCTGCACGGCATGGCCGGAATAGAAGACGACGGCCTGCGCACCGGGCCGCAGCTTGCCGGCAAATTCGGCGATGGCCTGCCGCGTCTCCGCACGGGCGCCGTTCTCGATCGCGATCACCTCGAAGCCGCCGTCGCGCAGGGCCGCAGCGACCGCCCGCCCCTCTGCCGGCGCCTGCGCGACGGCGGCGTCGGGGTAGGTGCCGTTGGCGATCACCAGCGCGATGCGGGCGGGCGGCGCAGCCTCCTGCGGCAGGGCGGGACTGGCCGCAAGCGCGATGAGCGGCACGGCGAGAAGGAAGAAGCGCAACCAGTCCATGCTTGGCGACCATTCGTCATCGGCGGCTGGCTGGGGCCGCCGCGGGCTCAGCGAACATAGATCGTGATTTTCTTCGACATCACGGGCGGATCATGCGGCGTATGGGTGTGATCTCCGACCAATAATTGCAGCGTATGAGGCCCTTTCGGCAAGGTGACGACAACCTCCGTTTGACCGTTGCCAAGATGGATATTGTTGTAGTCGGACGGAATCGGCTGGTCCGGCGGGCCGGGATCGGTGTCGATCAGCAGATGATGATGGCCTGTCGCCGCGTGCTCGACGCCGGCAGGCGCGACGCCCATGTTCCGCAAGCCGATGCGGACCGTGAAGCGCTCAGGCACGCGCAATCCGTCGAGCGGGTAGTGGAAGTAGACCTCCGCGCCGGGGGGCGCCTTCTGCCGCGTTGCGGCCTGTGCCAGCGCGTCTGTCGGCTGGAAGAGGCCGGCCATCGCATAAGACCAGACTGCCAGGAGCACAGCGATGCCAGGGCGCGAACTTGTCATCGACGCCTCGCGGGTTTGCCGCCGCCGGGCATCACGATCACGGTGATGCGCTCCGACATGACCGGCGGATCGTGCGGCACATGGTTCTCGTCCGCGAGCAGGAGCTGCAGCGTGTGCTTGCCCGGCAACAGGGTGATGCGCCGCTCCGTCTGGCCGCCGCCGAGATGGATATGGTTGAGGTCCGAGGGGATGGGCTCGTCGAGCGCCGGGGTCGCGACATCGACCAACAGGTGGTGGTGCCCGGTGTTCGGCCTGGCGACGCCGGCAGGCGCCACACCCATGTTGCGCAAGCCAAAGCGGATCGTCGAGGTCGGGAAGATCGTCTCGCCATCCTTCGGATAGATGAAGTAAACCGCCGCGTCGTTGGGCGAAGCTGTGCGCGGACGCCCGCCTCCGGCCGCCGGGGCAGCGGGCGCCGCGGGGCCGACCTGCGCGGTGTCGACAACGCGCACCCGGATCCGCTCGGACATCACCGGAGGGTCATGCGGGACATGCTCGTGATCGCCCAGGAGGAGCTGCAGCGTATGCTCGCCAGGTGGAAGCGAGAGCTCCACCTCGGTCTGGCCACGCCCGAAATGCAGGTGATTGAAATCGCTGGGAATCTCGCGATCGAGCGGCGGAACCTCCGTATCGACGAGCAGGTGGTGATGGCCACCATTGGGGCTCATCGTGCCGGCCGGCGTGATGGCGATGCCCTCGACGCCGAAGCGGATCTTTGCATGCGCCGGAATCGTGGCGCCGTCCTTGAGGTCGATGAAGAAGACACGGGCACCGGGCGCAGCGGCGGAACGCGGCTTCTCGGCCGGATCGGCCGCGACCTCGACGGTGATCCGCTCGGACACGACCGGAGGGTCGTGCGGCACATGATTATGGTCGGCGAAGAGAAGCTGGAGCGTGTGCCGGCCGGGCGTCAGCGCGATCTCGGCCTCGGTCTGCCCACCGCCGAAATGGATATGGTTGAAGTCGCTCGGGATCGGCTGGTCGAGCGGAGGAAGTTCGGTGTCGATCAGCAGGTGATGGTGCCCGGCATTGCGTCTGGGCTGCCCGGCGGGCGCGACCTCCATGCCGCTGATCGCAAAGCGGACCGTGAACTTGCCGGGGACGCGGTCGTTATTGGCGAGCCCCACGAAGCTCAGCCTCGCAGTTGCCGGCGCCGGGCTGCGCTGCATCGCACGCGCCTGCGCCATCGCCCCGCCGATCGGAAGAGCAACGGCCAACGCCCATGCCAGAGCCGCCGGTACCAGGGCGGGTATAAGGCGCGGCGCCCTCGATGGCATCGACGTCTCCCATCCACGAGACGAACACTGCGAGGCTACCAGCGCGGCTGCGCCCCAGCAAGCGGAACACTCGGCGCTTACGTAGCTGGAGCGGCTTTGTTCTGGAGTCCGGCGAAGTCATGCGTTAGCCTCACGCGGGGAAGGCGGTCATGATCCTCATCGCCAGACTTTGCGGGCTGGTCATGCTCATGCTGACGGGGCTGGCCATGGCGGCGCCGGTTCCGGAGCGCCGTGTCGCGCTCGTCATCGGCAATTCCAGCTATCGCAACGCCCCCGCCCTGCCGAATACGGTCAACGACGCCCGCGACATGGCCGGGGCACTGCGCAAGGTCGGCTTCGAGGTGATCGACGGCATCGATCTCGACAAGCGCGGCATGGATGCGGCGCTCACGCGCTTCGCCCGGCTGGCGCAGGACGCCGATGCCGCGATGTTCTATTTCGCCGGCCACGGCTTCCAGTTCAACGGCGAGAACTACCTCGTGCCGGTCGAAGCCAAGATAGAGGACGAGGTCGGCGTCCAATATGAGACGACGCGGCTGAACGACGTCGTCACGGCGCTGAACTTCGCCAAGGGCGTCAAGATCATGGTGCTGGACGCCTGCCGCAACAACCCCTTCGTCAACCAGCTCGCCAAGAGGCAGGCGACGCGCGGCTTCTCTGTCAGCTCGGGCCTGGCGCCCGTGGCGCGGGCGCAGGGCATGGTCATCGCCTATGCGACGCAGGCCAACGACGTCGCCGCCGACGGCGCCGGCCGCAACAGCCCGTTCACGGCCGCGCTGGTGCGCGAGATCGACCAGCCAGGCCTGGAGGTGGCGACGCTGTTCCGCCGCGTCCAGAAGAGCGTCTACGATGCGACCTCCGGCCGGCAGACCCCTGAGCTCTCGCTGTCGCTGCTCGGCGATTTCTACCTCAACCGTGAGGAGACCGATGCCGATATCTGGCAGCGCATCCGCTCCAGCGACGAGCCCGGCGTGCTCCGGGATTTCATCCAGCGCTATCCGGCGAGCTTCTTCGCCATCGATGCGCGCACGCGTCTCGACCTGATCGAGCGCCGCTCGCTCGCGACGAATGAACGCGACCGGCTGGTGCGCGAGTTCGCAGAGCGCGAGCGCGCGCTGCTGGAGCGTGTCGAGCGAGCCGAACAGGGGCGCCAGCAGGCCGCGACCGATCTTGCCCGGCAGGAGCCCGACGAAGCGGTCCCGCCGCCGCCACCTGCGAGCGGGGACAGCACGCGGGCGAGGCCGGCTCCTATCCAGCCCAAGCCACCGACCGGGGACGCTGCCGAACGCTCCCGTCTCGCCGACGAACTGGCCCGGCGCGAGAAGGAACTGGCTGCGCTCGAAACCGAGAAGCGGCGCCTGGCTGAAGAGCGCCGCAATGTCGAGCAGGCGCTGGCGGCGCGGCTCGGCACTCTGACGCCCTCGCCGGCCGACCGGTCGGCGCAGCCGCAGGCCGTGCCGGCAAGTGCGCCGCGCCCGGCCGAGCGCCGTGCCGATCCGGCAGCCGGCGCGCCGGCCAAGACGAATTGCGGCGAACTCCTGCTCCGCGCCCAGCTCGGCGATCTCACGCCGGCGGCGCGCGAGCAGCTTCAGCAATGCCGCTGAGCGGCGTGGGACCAGGTGAGGCGAAAGCCGGCACGCACAGGGAGGAATGGAGCATGTCGATCGCCGCGCGCCTCGGCCGAATTTTGACTCCGCTGACGCTTCTGGCGAGCGCGGCCGCCTGGGCACAATCGCCGCCGCCGCCCACGCCGGCGCCTTTCCAGCAAGCGCTTCAGAAGGCTGCCGACGACCTCTTCGGCAAGGCCGCGCTCACTGAACAGCAGATCGATCTCGTCATCGACCCGCTGATCGACGCTGCCTCCGGCTCGCAATCCAGCGCCACGCGCACGATGCAGCAGACGCTGATCGAGATCATCGGCAAATCCTATCCGCGCTTCACTGTCCGCGCCTTCGATAGCGAGGCGCTGGCGCGCAAGCCTGTCGTGCTGGTCGGCACCTTCACCGCCGTCAACAACCAGGGTGCGGCGGACGGCCCGCGGGACGCCTATCGGATCTGCCTGACGCTGGCGGATCTGAAAACGAACAGCGTCGTCTCGAAGGGCGTGGCGCGTGCCCAGATCGAGGGCGTCGACGTGACGCCGACCCCATTCTACCGCGACTCGCCGCTCTGGGCGCAGGACCAGGCCACCAACGCCTATATCAAGACCTGTCAGGGCACGAAGCTCGGCGAGGCGATCGATCCGGCCTATGTCGAACGGTTGACGGCGAATGCCTTGGTCAATGACGGCATCCTTGCCTATGAAGCGCAGCATTTCCGCGAGGCGCTGGCCTATTATCGGGCCGCGCGCAAACTGCCTGGAGGCGAGCAGCACCGGGTCAGGATCGGGACCTACCTCGCCGCCACAAAGCTCGCGCGGCGCGACGACATGGTCGATGCCTTCGGCGACCTCGTCGATTACGGGCTGGGGACCAACCAGTTGATGGTGAAGCTGCTGTTCAAGCCCGGCACCACCCAGTTCATCGACGATCCGCGGATCACCGAACCCTATCCGATGTGGCTGAGCCAGATCGCGACGCATGCCCGTCAGAAAGGAGCCTGCCTGGAGATCGTCGGGCACACCTCGCACACCGGGCTACCGCAGGTGAACGAGCGCCTTTCGACGCTGCGCGCCCAGTTCGTCATGGATCTGCTGCTGACCGGCGCCCCGGATAACCGCAACCGCATGATCGCGACCGGGCGCGGCTTCAAGGAAAACCTCATCGGAACCGGCAAGGACGACAGCAGCGACGCGCTCGACCGGCGGGTGGAATTCAAGGTGATCGGCTGCTGACGACGTCCTTGCAGCGCCGGATATTCGCGACATTGATCCGTGCGCTGCTGCGAGGCCATTTTCCGACTTCGAACAATATCGACAGCGCCGGAATTGAACGCTACCTCAGCGGTGGGGCGGCAATCGGGGCTAAGACATGCATGAAGCATGGATCAGATTGGCGGGCACGCTGATCCTGTTCTTCGCCCGCTTCCTGACCGCCGTCCGCGGACGGTGGGTAGGTGTGGCCCCGGCCGCCGAGCAGCGGATCTATTATGCCAATCATGCGAGCCATGGCGATTTCGTCCTGATCTGGACCGTTTTGCCGCGCCGCATGCGATTTGAGACGCGGCCGGTCGCCGGGAGCGATTACTGGCTGAAGAGCCGCATGAGGCGCTTCATCGGTTGCGATGTCTTCAACGCCGTTCTGATCGATCGCGACCGCGCGAGCCGCACATGTGATCCGATCGCCCAGATGACAGAAGCGTTGGATGCCGGCTCGTCCCTCATCGTCTTCCCGGAAGGCACGCGCAACACCACGGAGGCCCCGCTCCTGCCGTTCAAGAGCGGGCTGTTCCACCTGGCAAAGGCGCGGCCGGACGTCGTCCTCGTGCCGGCCTGGATCGACAACCTCAACCGCGTCATGCCCAAGGGCGAGTTCGTGCCGATCCCGCTGATCTGCACCGTCACCTTCGGCGCGCCGCTCCGTCTTGCCGATGCGGAAACGAAGCAGGATTTCCTGGCAAGAGCCGAAGCCGCGTTGCTCGCCCTGTCCCCCAAGGCGAACGCGTCATGACGATGCCGCATCCCGATCTGGTGGCCGTGCTCGCCGGCATCCTCGGCGTCCTCGTCCTCGCCTCCGCTATCGGCTTCGTGCTGCAGCGCAGATTCTCGCCGGACGGCTCTAACGCCGTGGTCGAGAACCTCAACGACCGCATCCGGGCCTGGTGGGTCATGGTCGTGCTGATGGCGCTGGCGCTGATCGGCGGCAAGACCGGCGTGACGCTGCTCTTTACTTTCTGCTCCTTCGCAGCCCTGCGCGAGTTCATCACGCTGATCGATACGCGCCGGGCCGACCACTGGGCGCTGGCGGCCGCCTTCTTCGTCGTGCTGCCGGTGCAATACTACCTGATCTGGATCGAATGGTACGGGCTCTACTCGATCTTCATCCCGGTCTACGCCTTCCTGCTGATGCCGATCATCGCGGCTTTGCGCGGCGACACCGACCATTTCCTCGTGCGCATCGCCGAAGTGCAGTGGGCGCTGATGATCTGCGTGTTCAGCACCTCGCATGTGCCGGCGCTGCTGAACCTCGACATCGCCGGCTATCAGGGACGCAATGTCCTGCTGATCGCCTTTCTGGTCATCGTCGTGCAGATCAGCGACGTCCTGCAATATGTCTGGGGCAAGCTTTTGGGCCGCACCAAGATCGCGCCGAAGCTCTCGCCCTCGAAAACCGTCGAGGGCTTCGTCGGCGGCGCGCTTAGCGCGACCGCCGTCGGCGCCGGTCTCTCCTGGATGACGCCCTTCACGCCGCTCCAAGCCGCCTTCCTGTCGCTGGTGATCGTTCTGATGGGCTTCTTCGGCGGGCTCGTCATGTCCGCGATCAAGCGCGACCGCGGCGTCAAGGATTGGGGCCATCTGATCGCCGGCCATGGCGGCTTCATCGACCGGCTCGACTCGGTCGTGTTCTCAGCCCCGATCTTCTTCCATCTGGTCCGCTACGGATGGTCGGCCGTATGACCCGGCCGATCGCACGCCTGATGCGCAGCAGCATCGTCCATGTCGCCTTTGCCTTCCTCGCCATGGGGAGTTGGGCGGCCTTCGCCAACCGCGGCCATGCGATGCCGGCTCCGCTCCAAGCGGGGCTGATCCAGGGTGCGCTCTCGGCCTCGATCACGCTCGTCCTGAAGCGATGCATCGAATATCTCGCCGGCCGCTTCACCGGCCTCGCCGCGCTTCTGGCGCCGCCCTTGATCGCCGGGCTCGTCTCCGCAAGCGTGCTGACCGTCATCCACACGATCGGCGGCACGCCCGAGATCGCAAGGACGATCGCCGTGCCCCTCACCGTCGCGACGAGCTACGCCGCGCTCTACAATTATTCGCTCTGGCGTATCGGGAAGGCCTGAACGATGGCGCAGGACGAGAATCGACGCCCGCTCGCCAGCCGCGATTCCGGCTGGGCCCGCTCCATCGCCCGACGGCTGAGCGCTGCCGCTATCACGCCGAACCAGATTTCGATGGCGAGCATGGTGATGGCGGCTTTCGCCGGCATCACCTTCTGGCAGGCGGGCGCGGCGGAGGCCGGCCCACGCGCCGCCCTGCTCCTGGCCGCCGCCCTGTTCTGTCAGCTCAGATTGCTGTGCAACCTGTTCGACGGAATGGTGGCCATCGAAGGCAGCAAGCAGGAGCCCGATGGGCCGTTCTGGAACGAATTCCCGGATCGCGTTGCCGATATCCTCATTCTCGTCGGCGCCGGTTGCGGGGCTGGCGTGCCGGCCCTGGGCTGGGCGGCTGCCGGTTTTGCCGTGCTGACCGCGTATACGCGCGAACTCGGCCGCGCCTGCGGGCTGCCGGCCGATTTCTCGGGCCCGATGGCCAAGCAGCACCGCATGGCGACGATCACCGCGGCGGCCCTGCTGTCACTGCTGGAACCGCTCTGGCGCGGCCACAACGAGGTGCTGATTATCGCTCTCTGGCTCATAGCCGCCGGGGCCGCCATAACCGCAATCAGGCGAGCCATGAGTGTCGCACGAGGTTTGCGCGCACGCTGAAAGCTCGTGACCCGGCGCGGCGTCGAGATTCGAGAGAGGTTCGTCGAGGAGCAGGACCCTTCCGCTCGTAGACGAGGGCACGGCAGATCGCGACGCGCTGCTGCTGGCCACCGGACAACGGGTCGGGATAGCGTGCGGCAAGAGCCCGAAGTGCGCCATATCTCCTGGGAAGGATTTCCAAAGCGCTGTTTACGCGGCGGACGAGCTCGACGAGACTGCGAAGCTTCTGATCCTCCGCTCCGGCCGCAGCGACAAGCTTCGTGTTGAAACCGAAGTCGAGGAACTCAAGCGCGTCTTCGGGGGCTGAGCGCCATGTCTCTCACGATCGGTATGGTGGCCCATGACAGCAAGAAGCCGGATCTTGCGGCCTGGGCCGTACAGCATGCCGGCTTGATCGCGCGCCATACCGTGGTCGCGACCGCGACGACTGGTGGCGTGTTGAAGTCCTCGCTTCCCGATCTCACTATCCGCCTCGTCAAAAGCGGCCCGCTTGGCGGCGATCAGCAGGTTGGGGCGATGATTGCGCAAGGCGAATTGGACGTCCTTCTGTTCTTTCCGGATCCCCTCGCCGCCCAACCTCACGACGTCGACGTGAAGGCATTGCTGAGGCTGGTCCTGGTGTACGATATCCCGGCCGCCTTCAGCCCCAGCACGGCGAGCGCCCTCGCACGATCCGGGCTTTTCGATCGGTAACGACGACCAGGCGCAGAAATGGCGGCCCCGCAAAGGGCCGCCAGTTCGATAGGGACAATCCGTGGCTGGAAGCAGACCCCGGCGCAGCTCCGCGTCGGTCAGTAGGTCTGGCCCAGATATTCTGCGATGGCCTTGGCATCCTTGTCGTCGATGGGAGCCTTGTAGACCTTGATCATCTTCTGGACCTCGGCGTCCCAGAAGGCCTGCCCCTTCTTGCTCGGCTGATAATTGACGTAGTCGGCCGAGTGGCAAGCCATGCAGTTGTTTTTGGCGGCCTCGAAGCCCGGCTCGGCGCCGGGTTTGAGCGCGGCCGTCTCTTCCGGCAGCTTATAGGTCTTCGGAGCCGCGAGCGCGGTTCCGGCAAGAGTGCATGCGAGGATGAATGCGGCGCCGAACGCGCGCGGGCGAGTGATCGTCGTCATGACATTCTCCCTCACGCGGCCATGACGCGCGTCGTTTCGACGACGTTGCGCAGATAGCCGGACGGGTTCCAGAGCGGCTGCATCGGCTGGGTCTGCCCCTTGGCGTTGGTCGCCTTGACCATCAACTTCTGCTCGCCGGATGCGACGGAGACGTCCGCCTTCCATTCGCGGAAGGAGTACTTGCCGAGATCGTGCCCGAGGCCAGCCTTGACCCAGGTCTGGCCGCCATCGCCGGAAACCTGGACTTCGGCGATGCCGGAACCGCCATCGAAAGCGATGCCGCGCAGCGCAAGTCTACCAGCCTTGACCTTGGCCCCATCCAGCACATTAGTGATGAACGAGCGGACGGTGAATCGGTTGATTGGAATCGTCGCCACGGGCGCCTTTCCAGGCTCGACGCAGGCGCAGTCATTGTCGGGGATCCGGTAGGCCGTTTTCATCCAGAAGCTGTCGAGCTCCTTGTCCAGCACGGTGATCTCGTTCAGGTGCTTGACCCAATAGGTCCCGTAATAGCCCGGCACGACCAGGCGCAGCGGATAGCCGTTGAGCCAAGGCAGGTCGGTTCCATTCATGGCATAGGCCAGCATGACTTCGCCGTCGCGGGCATGGTCGAGCGCGAGCGCCTTCGTGAAATCGGGCGTATCGGGCGCAACCGGACCGTCGAGGCCGTCGAAGGAGACCTGCACCGCCCCTGGTTGGACACCGGCTCGCTCCAGGACGGCCTTGAGCGAGACGCCGCGCCAGCGCGCGTTGCCCATGGCGCCGTTTCCGAGCTGGCCGCCGGCGACCCGGGGCTCGACGAAGCCGCGGCTGTTGCCGGAGCACTGGTTGACCGCGACGACCTCGACCGCAGGGAAGCCGCTCTTCAACTCGCGCAGCGACAGCGAGAGCGGTTTGGACACCTTGCCCTTCACCTCGAGCCGAAACGTTTCCGGGTCGATCTCCAGCGGAATGTCGGCGAGATGGTAGCGAACGAAGAAGGCGTCGTTCGGCGTGACCACGCCGTCATTGAAGACCGAGAATGGCGTCTCGAGCTGCGGCGGGCGGGCTGTCTGCTGAATCAGCGGGCGTTTGCCCGGCACTTTGACGAGTTCGCGCTCGCCATTCTGGAAGGGCAATTTGACGGTTTCGGCGGCCAGGGCCGAGAAGCGCGATCCAGCGATCGCGGCGGCTCCCAGCCCCAAAGCCGCACGGCCGGCAGATGTGAGCATCTGTCGTCTGTTCAACATGGCGTTTCTCCCGAGGACACACTCCTCTGGAGATTGAGACGCATCAGAGCGTCGATCTATTCCATATCAAGGAAAGAAAACGGTCAGGCGCCGCAGGGCTGACCGATATTCGGCACGTCCCTGAGAGCCGCGACCTGCTCGTCCGTCGGCTCCAGCTTCTGACGGATCAGATTGGCGATGACATCGGCGAGGCGATCGAGCCGCGCGGGATCCATGCCGCTGCTCATCAGCGCGTAGTCGGCGCCGACCGTGCTCCAGGCGCGTATGCGCAATTCATCGCGATCGCTTTTCACCGGCGTCGCACCCCAGCGTCCGGAATGCGGCGCCATCCAGAGCCCGAGCCGGCAGCCATGGGGGCCGCGATAGCCCGCGAGCAGGCCGCCATTGCCGGAGGTCGGATCGAGCGAAAGATAGCTGAGCTCCAAGCCGGAGGCCCGCAAATCCGGAAGGTGTCCGCTCTGCGCTGCGGCGAGATCCACTCGCACGCGTCGCTCCGGCATTTCCGGCTGACCTTCTGCTATCCAGTGGCGATGAGCTGACATCGCGGCTGCGAGCCTCCGTCAGGAGCTTTCGCCGAGCCGGAGAGCAGGGCGAGGAAACCGATGCAGGCCGCGAGCGCCAGAGCGGCGGCGACAGGCAGGACCGCTCGCGAACGGCGCCGGGGCGGCAGCATGAATGCGGGCGGCGCCATTTCGGGAGGCAAGCGGCGTGCGACGGCGCGCAGCCGCGACAGCGTTGCCACACGCTCGGCCAGCCGTGGGTCACAGGCGATCGCCGCCGCAACCTCGGCCGCTTCCTCCGCAGAAAGCTCGTCGTCGACATAGGCATTCAGCCTATCGAGGGAAACTCCGCCGTCCCCGGCCGATTCCTCACCGTGCATGACGGCGGCGCCTCGACTGGAGGGGGCGCAGATTCTCGCGCTCGATGACGGCCAGCAATGCCTGCCTCGCCCGGCTCAACCGGCTCATGATCGTCCCTTGCGGCACCCCGAGAATAGACGCGACCTCGCCATAGCTGAAGCCCGCCAGATCGACCAGTTCGACGATCTCGCGGTGGTCGGGCGGTATCCGCTTCAAGGCCTGCCGAACGGTGATTTCGGCGATAAGGCTGTCATCATAGCGATGGTCGAAGCCAGGGCCCTCCTCCAGCGCTCCGCTTTCGGGCACATCAGGGATGTGGCGCGCGCGGCGATAATTGTCGATCCAGGCATTGCGGACGATCTTGAACAACCAGGCGCGAACGGCTTCAGGGCGAGGCTGAGCACCCGAGCTCCCGAGTGCCTTGAGAGCGCAGGACTGCACCAGATCCGCGGCAGCGTCGGGATTGTCGGTCAGGCGGAGCGCATAGGAAAAAAGGCTCTTCCAGTTGCTGCGCAACGCTTCTTCGATCATCGCTCGCAGGGTGACACCTCCCGAACCTGATGCCGTGTCGCTCCCGCTGGCAGTGACGCCGCCGGGAGCCTCGATGCAGACCTACGAGATGCCCAGCAGCCGGATCAGACCGACGCTGACCGCGGCAAGCGCGAGCAGAGAGAGCGAAACCGCAGCTGTTACGCTGCGGCCGGCCCTGGCAACCGCGCGGATGTCGACGCCTAGGCCCAATGCGGCCATCGAGATGATGGTGAGGATGGTCGCAGTTTGAGCGATAGGGCCAAGTGCGGCCTGCGGGATACCGCCGTGCGAACGGAGCGCCGCCATCGCCAGGAAGGCGATGATGAACCAAGGGACGAGCTTGTGCACGGGCACGCCGCGACGGGGCTGGTTCTCTGCGGTGAGGTTATTCGCCTTGGCCTGCGCTCGGCTGCTCAGAATTGAAAGGACGACGACGACCGGTCCAAGCATCAGCACGCGCACGAGCTTGACGAGCGTGCCGATCTGGACGCTTGCGGCCGCTACCGGCGCCGTTGCCGCGAGAACCTGCGGGACGGCGTAGACGGTGAGGCCAGCCAGCACCCCGTATTGGATGTCCGACAGATGCAGCAGCGGCACCAGCAGCGGCAGGCCCAGCACCACCAGGACGCCCAGCACAGCTGTGAATGCAATGGACGATGCAACGTCGTGACCGCTTGCGCCGATCACGGGCGCCACCGCCGCGATGGCCGAGTTGCCGCAGATCGAATTGCCGCAGGCGACCAGGACCGCCATGCGCTTGGGCAGGCCGAGCATGCGTCCGATCAGAAAGCTGACGGCAAGCGCGACGGCGACGACTGCGGCGATGCCGACGATCAGGCTCGGGCCGGCTGCGATGATGGCCTCGGCATTGAGCGACGCGCCGAGGAGCACGATCGCGATTTCCAGAACCGTCTTTGACGAGAACGCGATTCCCGGCAGCCAGAACTTCGACGGGGTCCAAAGGGTCCTCACCGTGGTTCCGAGCAGGATGGCCAGCACGAGAGCTTCCAGCCACGCACGCCCCGTAAAATGCGCTTCCAGCACTTCAAGGCCGTAGGCCGCAGCACTGATGAGCACGCAAAGCCCGAAGCCAGGCAGAAGTTGCCCGGCTCGCAGCATCGGCGAACGGAAGGGTCCGGAAACGTCATTCATGGATGGGGGCGCCAAGGATTAGAAAAACTCTTTCTCTGTGGCACCATCTTTTAGAAAAACGATCCAAGCAAACGCATTCAATCGAACGTTATGATCTACATCGCCGAACATTTGCGCTGGCCCCCGCTGCGGTGAGCGACCCCGAACGACCATCCGTCTGCCGCGATGACACAGGTCGCACCGAGGCCCTGGCAATCACATGAAGCCTGGGTTTCGCGGCAGATACTGCGTCCAGCCGCCATAGCCGGGCGACGCTATCAGCAGCATGGGAAAGCTGATACGCATGCCTTGTTTCACTGCAAGGCTTAAGACGCTGTCGCAGGTACCTGGCAGAAAAGCGGAAATCTTCTCGACAGAGCTATCTGCCGCCAATCGCAACGCCGTCGAGAAGGCATCGCGAAGAATGCCAGACCTCGTGACGGCGAGCGGCCCGATATGCCCGCTGGCGCTGATATAGGCGTAGCCGACGCATTCGCTGCCGGCGTGGAGCAAGACACCCCCGACCGCCGCGTCATTGAGCAGGTGGCGATGATGCTTTTCCCGCGAGATGCCGATGGCGCTTGAATCGATCGCGGCGAGCTTCTCCATGGTAGCAGCGCTGTCGTCGATCGCCGCGGCTCGCAATCGCGGCTCCGGCAACGCCTGCGCCACCCGATCGCGCGCGGCGTTGAACAAGTAGACCGGCATCCTGGGAAAGAGCCCGTGCCGCATATACAGGCCCTGCGAGACGCGATTGAAGGTGAAGGTAATCAACGCCTTGTGAGCCGCCCCTGATTTCCGGGCATGCTCCATGGTTCGTTCCAACAGCTCGTTTCCGATGCCCTCGCCCTGTCGGGCCGGATCGACGAAGAGCTGGGCCAGGAACCAGACATCCCCACAAACCCAGCTCCAGGCAAAGCCCAGCATCGCGCGGCTATCCTCAGCGACCCACAGGCCATCGGGGTCGTCTTCGAGCGAAAACAGCTGAAAGCTCGGGGGGCTGGCCGACGCCATGGGGCCGAAGCCATGACGAATAGTGAG
This sequence comes from Allobosea sp. 10L422, assembly GCF_056395345.1. Taxonomy (NCBI): domain Bacteria; kingdom Pseudomonadati; phylum Pseudomonadota; class Alphaproteobacteria; order Hyphomicrobiales; family Alloboseaceae; genus Allobosea; species Allobosea sp. 10L422. The sequence goes on along the minus strand of NZ_JBFTJI010000004.1, from coordinate 278,178 downwards.
TTCGTTGATGCTGGCCACCACCAGAGCATCGGCAGCTGCCAGATCGTTCGCTCGAGCTGGCCTATAAACAAGCGACATCGTGTCACTCCGGCACAGATTTCCAAGATTGAGAGCGAGCAACCATATCGACCATAGCAGTCTTCACGATTGCGGTCTCGCGCACCGCGAAACCCGCCTGCCGCATCCCGGATCGCGAGATCGGCGCGGCAAACCGCATAAGTGGTGCCCGGCGCCGCCCGGCTGCCTCATCGCGCGGGCCGAATTCAGTTGAATGCAGGGTCATTTGCGACCATGCTTGCTGCAGGTCTTGCGAATCGCAGCCCGTGCACGGCAGCCGCAGCAAGGCAATGATGGCACCACCGCCACGATGGCACGCGTGATGCATCATATCGTCAGGGCGCTAGGCCGCCGCCTGCAGCAGAGATGTCGGCCGCCCGAACGCTTGACTGCCCCGACGGCGCAGCGCCGTTGTCGCAGCAGCCGTTCAGGCACTGGACAGGAACTTGCACGACTATCATCTGTTGGATGTTGAGGGCCGTCGTCGAGGAGACCACCAATCGGTGGATGGCTGCCATGATCGAGAGAGACAGCGAGGTATTCCGCTTATTCTCCGAGGATTACCGGAGCTACTCACAGGAGGAGATGAGCCTGCAGGAATACCTGCTGGCATGTCGCGAAGATAAGTCGATGTACGCGTCCGCGGCCGAGCGGATGGTCGATGCGATCGGCGCACCGAAACTTCTCGATACCAGCAAGGATGAGCGGCTTGGTCGGATTTTCGCCAATCGGACCATCAAGATCTATCCTTCCTTCGCCGATTTCTACGGCATGGAGGATACGATCGAGCGGATCGCGGGTTATTTCCGCTATGCTTCGCAAGGGCTGGAGGAGCGCAAGCAGATCCTCTACCTGCTCGGGCCCGTCGGCGGCGGGAAGTCCTCGCTGGCAGAGCGGCTGAAGAAGCTCATGGAGGAGCGGCCGTTCTACACGCTCAAGGTGGGCGGCAAGATCAGCCCTGTTTTCGAATCGCCGCTGGGCCTGTTCCATCCGGAGCGCATGGGCGGCCTCTTCGAGGACAAATACGGCATCGCGCGGCGCAGGCTGAACGGCCTCATTTCGCCCTGGGCAGCGAAGCGACTGGACGAATTATCCGGCGACATCTCCAAGTTCAGCGTGGTCAGGCTGATGCCGTCGCGGCTGCGCCAGATCGGCATCGCCAAGACCGAGCCGGGGGACGAGAACAACCAGGATGTCTCGACACTGGTCGGCAAGGTGGATATCCGCCAGCTCGAAAATTTCAGCCAGTCGGACCCGGACGCCTATTCCTATAGCGGCGGGCTGAACCGTACGACGCAGGGCCTGCTCGAATTCGTCGAGATGTTCAAGGCACCGATCAAGGTTTTGCATCCCCTGCTCACCGCGACCCAGGAGGGCAGCTACAACGGCACCGAGAACTTCGGCGCATTCCCCTATCAGGGCATCGTGCTGGCTCACTCCAACGAGTCCGAATGGCTGCAGTTCAAGAGCAACAAGAACAACGAGGCCTTCCTCGACCGCATTATGGTGGTCAAGGTACCCTATTGCCTGCGCGTCACCGAAGAGCGGGAGATCTACGAGAAGCTGCTGCGCGAAAGCGAGCTTGCCGACAGCCCCTGCGCACCCGAAGTGCTCGATATTCTCAGCCGCTTCTCGGTCTCGACACGGCTGACCGAATTCGAGAATTCGCCCCTCTATACCAAGATGCGCGTCTATGACGGCGAGAACCTCAAGGAGCTGGAGCCGAAGGCGAAGGCGATCCAGGAATACCGCGACGCCGCCGGAGTCGACGAAGGCATGACCGGCGTGAGCACGCGCTTCGCCTTCAAGATCCTTTCGCAGACATTCAACTACGACACGCAGGAGCTCGCTGCCGATCCCGTGCACCTGATGTACATCCTGGAGGGAGCCATCAAGCGCGAGCAGTTCCCCAAGGAAACGGAAGCGGCCTATCTCGACTTCATCAAGTCGGAACTCGCGACGCGCTACGCCGAATTCATCGGCCACGAGATCCAGAAGGCCTATCTCGAATCCTACGGGGAGTACGGGCAGAACCTGTTCGACCGCTACATCGCCTATGCCGATGCATGGGTGGAAGATCAGGATTACAAGGACCCCGATACCGGCCAGATCCTCAACCGGCAGGTTCTGGACAATGAACTGTCCCAGATCGAGAAGCCGGCCGGCATCGCCAATCCCAAGGATTTCCGTAACGAGGTCGTGAAGTTCACGCTGCGTGCGCGGGCCCGCAACAACGGCCGCAACCCGTCATGGACCAGCTACGAAAAGCTGCGCGAAGTCATCGAGAAGCGGATGTTCGGACAGGTCGAGGACCTGCTGCCCGTCATCAGTTTCGGCTCGAAGCAGGACAGCGTGACTGAGAAGCGGCACCTGGGTTTCGTCGAGCGCATGGTGGAGCGGGGCTATACCGAGCGCCAGGTCCGGCGCCTCGTGGATTGGTACATGCGCGTGAACAAGGCGGGTTAACGTCGGCCCGAGCGGTCCCATGCCCATCTTCATCGACCGTCGATTGAACCCGAAGGACAAAAGCCTTGGCAATCGCCAGCGCTTCCTGCGCCGCGTGCGCACGGAGCTGAAGCGAAACATCCAGGAACAGATCCGAGCCGGGAAGATCGCCGACGCGGATGGTGAGCATGTCGTCTCGGTGCCGGCGAACGAGACGAGCGAGCCGAACTTCCGCGTTGCGAAGGATAGCGGACATCGCCAGTACGTCCTGCCTGGCAACAAGCATTTCTCCGCGGGCGACCGGATGCCGAAGCCGGGCCAAGGCGGCGGAGCCGGATCGGCACCGGGCTCGCAGTCATCCGAGGATGATTTTCGTTTCGTTCTGTCGCGCGAGGAGGTGCTCGACCTGTTCTTCGAGGATCTCGAGCTTCCCGACATGGTCAAGCTCAATCTCCAGGAAATTCTCGCCTTCAAGCCGCGACGGGCCGGCTTTTCGGTGAGCGGGTCGCCGACCAACATCAGCGTCGCGCGCACCATGCGGAACAGTCACGGCCGCCGGATTGCGCTCCGGCGACCCAAACGCGAGGAGCTCGAGGCGATCCTGCGCGAGCTGGCCAGCCTCGATTCCGGCCGGACCGATCCCGAGACCCGCCAGCGTATCGCCGCCTTGCGCGAGGAACTCGACCGGCTGGAACGCCGTCGTCGCGTTATCGCCTTCGTCGACCCGGTCGATATCCGCTTCAACCGTTTTGACCCGCAGCCCCTTCCGAACGCGAAGGCGGTGATGTTCTGCCTCATGGACGTCTCCGGCTCCATGGGCGAACGCGAAAAGGACCTCGCCAAGCGCTTCTTCGTCCTGCTGCATCTGTTCCTGAAGCGCCGCTACGACCGCACCGACATCGTCTTCATCCGCCATACCCATGAGGCCAAGGAGGTGGATGAGGAGACCTTCTTCTACAGCACGCAGAGCGGCGGCACCGTCGTCTCGACTGCGCTGGAGGAGATGCAGCGCATCATCACGCAGCGCTATCCCAGCCGGGAATGGAACATCTAAGCCGCCCAGGCGTCGGACGGCGACAACCTCGCGACGGATTCCGATCGCTGCCTCAGCCTGATGGACGGCGAGATCATGCGCCTGTGTCAGTATTTCGCCTATGTCGAGATCATCGACGAGCGCGAGAGCGAGATATTCGGCTCCACGGACAACGGGACATCGCTCTGGCGTGCTTATCGGACGGTCAGGGACAGATGGCCGAACTTCGACATGAGCCGCATCGCCAAGGCGGCCGACATCTACCCGGTCTTTCGCCAGCTCTTCACGAAGCAACCGGCACTGCAGCGCGACTGAAAGGAGCGCCGATGCCCAGGTACGCGCACAGATCCGACTTGCTGTTTTCCGGCTCCGACTGGAACTTCCAGACCCTCTCGCATGCTTACGACGTCATCGAGGCCGTCGCGAAGGAAGAACTCCATCTCGATATCTATCCGGTTCAGATGGAAGTCATTTCTTCCGAGCAGATGCTCGATGCCTACTCTTCCATCGGCATGCCGCTGATGTATCGCCACTGGTCCTTCGGCAAGCATTTCCTCCATCACGAACTGCTCTATCGCAAGGGCGGGCGCGGCCTCGCCTATGAGCTGGTGATCAACTCCAATCCCTGCATCGTCTATCTGATGGAAGAGAACACCATGGCCTTGCAGGCCCTGGTGACCGCTCACGCGGCATTGGGCCACAACCACTTTTTCAAGAACAACTATCTGTTCCAGCAATGGACGGATGCCAGCGCCATCCTGGGCTATCTCGATTTCGCCAAGGGCTTCATCGCCCGCTGCGAGGAAAGACACGGCGTCGCGGCGGTGGAAGCGATTCTGGATGCTGCGCACGCGCTGATGGACCAGGGCGTGTTTCGCTATCGCCGCCCTCCCAAGCTCTCATCCGACAAGCAGCGCGAAGGACTGCGCGAGCGGCTGGAGTACGAAGAGCGCTCCTATAACGATCTCTGGCGCACCGTCCCGCGCCCGGCCGATGGCAGCAAGGCCGACGAGGCGGAAGCCAGCGTCGCCGAGCGGAAGAAGGCGCTCAATCTCCCGGAAGAGAACCTCCTCTATTTCCTCGAAAAGAACAGCCTGATCCTCGAGCCCTGGCAGCGCGAGATCCTCAGAATCGTCCGCGTCATCGCGCAGTACTTCTACCCCCAGCGGCAGACGCAGGTGATGAACGAAGGCTGCGCGACCTTCGTGCACTATACGGTCATGAATGCGTTGTTCGACCAGGGCCGGATCAGCGAAGGCGCCATGCTGGAAATCCTGCGGAACCACTCGAATGTCATCTTCCAGCCTGCCTTCGACGATCCCCGCTTTTCCGGCATCAATCCTTATGCGCTCGGCCTGGACATGATGCAGGACATCCAACGCATCGCCACCGAGCCCACTGCTGAGGATCGTGACTGGTTTCCCGAAATCGCGGGCAAAGGCGATTGGCGCGCAATCCTGCTCGACGCCTGGGCCAATCACCGCGACGAATCCTTCATGCGCCAGTATCTGAGTCCGGCTCTGATCCGAAAATGGCGGATGTTCGTGCTGTCTGACGCGGCCGATGAGCGCTTCTACACCGTAGCGTCGATCCATAACGAACGCGGCTACGAACGGATACGCGCCGCTCTCGCCCAGAAATACGACATCGGAACGAGCTATTCGGATATCCAGGTCGTGGATGTGGATCTGCTCGGCCAGAGGCATCTGCGCCTGCAACACCGAGTCAATGGCGGCATTCTGCTGGAAAGCGCGAGCTGCGATGCGACGCTGCGCCGTATCCACCAGCTCTGGGGCTATGACGTCGTTCTGGAGGGCGTGGATGCGCAGACGGGAGCCAGGATCTACGAACGGTCCAGCCGTCAGCTAGCGTAACGCCTCCGAGAGGACCGGCCCCTGAACTGCGTTTTTCAGGCGCGCCGGCGCCGGATGGCCGGCAATTCGCGGCCACCTTTCACCTGAACCTCGAAAACGGACATTAACCGGGCACCCGGTTCGGCGGAATGGGCTGCAGAGCGGCGCCTGGTGTCTTGATCCCGCGAAACGGAGAGAAGCCCAGCCAACCTATCGCAGGCGTCCGTCATTGCTGTCCCCGCGCCCGATCACCAACGGTCATCGTAGTCGCGGCGATAGCCATATGCCGGCGCCCAGGGCGGCGGACCGCCATATCGGCGTCCGTAGCCGTATCCGCCACCATAGCCGTGACGGCGTTCATAGTAGCGCTGGCGCCCCATATTCTCCTGAATGATCATCAGGCGCTCGCGCTTGGCTTCGCTCATCGTGAATTCGGCCGCCTGCTTGTCGAGGCGCCGAGCAACGTCTCTGGGCAGTGCCTCGCCGGCATGCACCGACGTCAACGAAGCGGCAATACCGAAGCCAACAAATGCTGTGATTGCTAACCGACGCATGGGAATCTCCCTTTTTGCTCCAGCCAAGTAGAGCAGTCGGTTGTGGAACGCGGCCTGAACGGGATTGTTCGCGTACGTTCATCTTCCAAGCAGCCACTCCGGCTCGGCGTTCCCTCAGAAAAGGACGGCTGGCGGCAGCACGCGCTTAGGGAAGCGAAAACGCCGAATGAAGCGCGCATGAAGGCGCACGCTGGAAGGAGGTCTCGGGCGGCGGTTCCTCTTCGCGTGGGCGATCAAGGAGCAGCCATACACCGGCCGATCGAATGCCAAACGGTGGGCCGCGGTTCGGCGTCTATCGGGAACCGGGCAGCAGGAACGGCTCGCCCTTCACCGACACGAAAACGGTCTGTCCAATCTGCGGCCGGTCCATGCTCGAAACCTGCGCAGTGAAACGGATGCCCCCTCCGCCGTGGTTCGTCCGCAGCGTCACAGTGCATTGTGCGCCCCGGAATGCGACGTTCTCGATGAAGGCTTCGTGACCTGGACCGACTGGCGACAGCAGGAACTGCTCCGGCCGGAGCATGATCGTGCCTGCCCCGCGGCGGCCGCCGGTCTCGGCTTCGAACTCGCCCAGCCCGCAGGAGACACTCCCCTCCGCGATTTCGGCCTCGAACAGGACGGCATTACCAAGGAACAGGGCTGTTTCGACATCCGCCGGCCGCCAGTAAAGCTCGGCTGGTCGTCCCGTTTGCACCAACCGGCCCTCCCGCATCACCGCGAGTTGATCGGCAAAGGACAGCGCCTCGCCCTGATCGTGGGTGACAAGGATTGTGGTGATGCCAGCCTTGGCCAGCACGCGCGCAACAGCTTGCCGAACACTCTCGCGCAGCCCGGTATCGAGCGCCGAGAACGGCTCGTCGAGCAGCATCAGCGCCGGCTTCCGGGCCAGTGCGCGGGCAAGCGCAACGCGCTGCTGCTGCCCTCCCGAGAGTTCGTGCGGCCGGCGCTCCAGCATCGCTGGATCAAGCTCGACCAGCTCCATCAGCTCGCGCAAGCGGGCCGCCCGGTCAGGCTCGTTTCGCGGGATGCCGAAGCCCACATTGCCGGCCACGTCGAGATGCGGGAACAAGGCCCCGTCCTGGGCGACATAACCGATCCGGCGCCGATGCGCGGGGGCGATCGCCGGCCCGTCGGCCAGCACCTGCCCGTCGAGCACCACCGTTCCCGCATCGGGCGCTTCGAAGCCGGCGATGACGCGCAGCAGCGTCGTCTTTCCCGACCCGGAAGGGCCGACGATGGCGACGCGGCGGCCCGCCTCGACGGCAAGGGATACGCGATCCAGCGCCGCGATGGCGCCATAGCGCTTCGAGACATCCGAGATGACGAGCTGGGTCATGCGCCGAGGGATTTGCGTGCCTGAGCGTGCAGCAGCGCGGTCATCGGCAACGAGAGAAGGATCATCAGCACGGCATAGGGCGCAGCATTCGCATAGTCGAGCTCGCTGGTGAGCGCCCAGAACTCGGTCGCCAGCGTCCGGGTGCCGTTGGGAGCAAGCAGCAATGTCGCGGTCAGCTCGGTCGCCACGCCCATCGCGACCAGCGCCATCGCAGCGGCGACGCCGGGCGCCGCGAGCGGCAGCGTCACCGTCAGAAGCGCGTGGGCCGGGTTGCGGCCGAGCGCCGCCGCGGCGCGCTCCAGTTCGACCGGAACCTGCGCGATGCCTGCACGCAGCCCGACCAACGCGCGCGGCAGGAACATCAGGACATAAGCGAAGACCACGGTCGCGACGGTCTGGTAGAGCGGCAAGGCGATGCGCACGGTCACGGTGACGAGGGCCAGCGCTACCACGACGCCCGGCAGCGCGCCCAGATAACTGTGGCAGCTCTCCAGGAAGCGGGTGACCCGGCCGGGCGCGCGCACCGACAGCCAAGCCATCGGCAGCGCTGCCGCCGCCGCGACGCAGGCGCCGGCAGCGGCATAGCCCAGCGTCTCGGCAAGGGATGCGGCCAGCGCGTTCTGCCGCCAGACATCCTCGCCCGCGGCCATGAGCCAGCGCGTGAGTGTCAGGATGGGCACGCCGAGACTGAGGGCGGCGAAGGCAAGCGGCAGCGCCAGGGCCGGCAGCCGCCAGCGCCCCAGCCGCTGGCGCGGCGCCGGGCGCGGGGCGCCGGAGCCGAGCCGGGCGTAGCGTGCGCCGCCGCGCAGCAGCCATTCGAGCCCGATGAGGCCGCAGCAGCTCAGCACCAGCACGCCCGCGAGCATGTTCGCCGCCGGGCCGTTATAGCTCGACTGGAACTGGTCGATGATCGCGGTGGTGAAGGTGTCGAAGCGGATCATGGCGTAGAGCCCGTATTCCGCGAGCAGATGCAGCCCGACCAGCAGGCTGCCGCCACAGATCGCCAGCCGCAGCTGCGGCAGAACCACCCGCAGGAGCACGCGCGGCGGAGACTGCCCGAGCGAGGCCGCGACATGCTCGAGTTCAGGGTCGAGCCGGCGAATCTGCGCGGCCACGGGCAGATAAAGGAATGGTAGATAGGCGAGGACCGAAACCAGCACCGCCGCCGCAAGCCCGTGGAAGCGCGGCAGGAGGCTGACCCAGGCGTAGGACTGGACGAAGGCTGGCACTGCGAGCGGTGCGACCGCGAGCCAGGAAAGGAATTTCGCGCCGGGCATGTCGCTGCGCTCGGTGAGCCAGGCCAGCGCCACCGCCAGCAGGATCGCGGGCGGCAGCGTGCACAGTTCCAGCAGCAGCGTGTTGACGAGCAGTTCGCCGACGCGCGGCCGCCAGATCAGCGAGAAGGCCGTCTGCCAGCCGGTTTCGATCGCAATCCAGACGATGAATCCCAACGGCAGCAGGGCGCAGACGGAGACGCCCCCGGCGAGCAGCAGCATTGCCCGGCCAGCGAGATTGCGTTGCCGTCTGAGCGGCAAAACCGGCAGAGCCGGCGTATCGACGGACAGAGAAACGGTCATGGGACAATGCGCGTGCGAGGGCATCTCGCACGCGCATTCGATCGACGCAACCGGGTCAGAGCAGGCCGGCGGCGGTCATCAACTCGGTGACCTTCTTGCTGTCGAGCTGCGAGGGCTCGACCTTCGGTGCGTCGAGCTTGGCGATCGGCTCCAGCTTCGGGTTCGAAGCCTCGCCATTGCCGATGGCGTATTCGAAGGAATCGCCCTCGCGCAGCACGGCCTGGCCGTGCTTGCCGGTCATCCACTTCACGAAGGCCTCCGCCTCCTTCTTGTGCTTGCTGGATTCGAGCACGCCCGCGCCCGAAGTGCTCAGGAAGGCGCCGGGGTCCTGGCCGCGGAAATAGTGCAGCCCGACATTGCCACTGTTTTCGCCCGTCTTCGCCTGATCGCCGAAGTAATAATAATGGTAGATCAGCGCGCCCTCGACCTCGCCGGCATTGACCGCCTTCATGGCGACGCTGTTGCCGCGGTAGGCGCTGGAGTTGTCCTTCATCGCCTTGAGCCAGTCGCCCGTGGCCTTCTCGCCCTTGAGAACGAGGAGCGCGCCGACGATCGCCTGGAAGTCGGCGCCCGACGGCGAGGCGGCCCAGCGGCCCTTCCACTTGGCGTCGGCGAGGTCCAGCATCGACTTCGGCAGGTCGGCTTCCTTCAGCTTGCGCTTGTCGTAGACGAAGACGGTGCTGCGCGCGGCAACGCCCGTCCAGCGCCCGCTCGCCGGACGAAACTGCGCCGGAACCTGATCGAGAACGTCCTTGGGCAGCGTCTCGAACAACCCGGCCTTCTCGACCAGCACCATGGCCGGGGAATTCTCGGTGACGAAGACGTCCGCTGGAGAGGACGCGCCCTCCTGGACGATCTGGTTCGCGAGTTCGGTATCCGACCCCTTGCGGATCGTCACCTTGATGCCGGTCTCCTTGGTGAAGCCGTCGGCCCAGGCCTGCGTCAGGCTGGCATGCTGGGCGTTGTAGACCGTGATTCCGTCCTGAGCCCGAACCGCGTTCGCCGCGGCGAGGGTGACGGCGAGAACGCCGATACGGAGAGCAAGGGACGAGTACGACGCCATGGTGACCTTCTCCTGCCAACGCAGTTCGTGAACTGGGCCGGCGTTAGATTCCCAAGCGTCAAAGCTGTCAATTATTATTGTCTAGTTTATAATCTTTCGAAACAATACGAATCCGCCGACAGGCACTACTTTCGGGGTTCGTTTCACCGCCCTCCCCGGCAAGATCTTCGACGAGCCGGCTATGTCTCGCGGGATGCCTCGACCCCGGCACGCTCAGCGTCGCGATTGTCGCGGACAAGCTGTTCGGCCGCGCCGGACCGCCGACGACGCCCGCTCACACCGTCCGCGTTACCTTGGCCAAATGGGGCGGCCGATCGGGATCGAGGCCGCGGCTTTTCGCCAGCGTTGCGACCGCACCGTAAAACGCGCGAACCTGTGCCAAGGGTAGCAACGGAGCGGGCAGCGCAGGCGGCAGCGGCAGGGGCAGGCTCTTGTCGCCCCTCTCCTCGCTCGCACCGGCATAGCGCAGGTCCGCGCCGAGCTGCGCCAGGGCAGATGCGGCGGCGGCGACGCTCGCGCTACCTTCGTCGCCGGGGTCCAGAGCCAGCGCCGGGAAGCCCGGCTCGACCAGAGCCAGCGGGCCGTGCCGCACCTCGGCGGCGCTGAAGGCCTCCGCGTGGATCCGGCAAGTCTCCTTGAACTTGAGCGCGATCTCCTGCGCGATGCCGAAGCTCAGGCCTCGCCCGATCACATAGAGGCTACGCGCCTCGCGCCAGGTCGAGAGAGCCGGTCCCCAGTCGCAGTGCCCGGCAGCGCCGAGCGCTTCGGGCGCCTGCGCCAGCGCGGCGGACAGGGCATCGTCCCGTGTCCATTCAGCCGTGAGATGCAGGAAGGCGAGACAGGTGGCGAGAAAGCTCTTGGTCGCTGCGACGCTGTGCTCCGGCCCGGCCCGCAACGGCACGAGCACGTCCACCATCCCGGCGAGCGGCGAGGCCTCGTCATTGACGAAGCCGACCACGAGCGCGTCGGCGCGTTTTGCGGCTTCGGTCAGGCGCAGGGCGTCGGGGCTGCGGCCCGACTGCGACACGGCGATGAACAAGGCTCGGGAGAGGTCGAGCTCGCCGCCATAGACCGAAGCGAGGCTGGGTCCGAGCGAGGCGACCGGCAGACCGAGAGCCAGCTCGATCAGATATTTGCCGTAGGTTGCGGCATGGTCCGACGAGCCGCGCGCGCAGGTCGTGACGAAGGCCGGCCGCTTGATGCGCAGGCGCTCGGCCAGATCGACCATGATGGCCGCGTTCTCCGCCCGTTGGCGGAGCGCGACCGCTGCGGACTCGGCCGCTTCCAGGGTAAGCAGTGCTTCAACCATGACGGCGCAAAGGTGTTTCGAGCAGTTGGTCGGCGAGGTGACCCACCTGCCGCGGGTCGAGCCTGCTGCCTGCCCCCCCGACACTCTGCACCGAAAGCGTGCCGCTGACGATGCCCTCGGCGAGCGCACGCGCGGGCGAGCTTCCCGCAAGCCAGGCTGCAAGGAAGCCGGCATTGAAGGCGTCGCCGGCGCCGGTGGTATCGAGCACCTCACGGCAAGGCGCAGCGGGCAGGATGATCTGCTCGCCGCCGTGGTAGAGCCGGGCACCGGCGCCGCCATCCTTGATCGCCACCAAGGCGAAGTGCTCGGCGAGGCGCTGCCCCGCGAGGTCGAGATCGTCGCAGCCGGCGATCACGCAGGCTTCGGCGGCGTTGGGCAGGAAGATATCGATGCCGCTGCATCGCGCGATGAGATCGGGCCAGCGGATGAGCGCGTCGTCCCAGCTCGGATCGAGCGAGACCGTGAGGTTGTGCCGGCGGGCTTCGCTCGTCAGATCGGGAATCTCGGCCAGCGTCGCGAATTCGGCGATGTGGAGATGGCAGGCACGGGTATCGGCGAGTGCTGCCTCCAGTGTCGCCGGGCGTGCCGGGCCGGCACGGCGCGAGAGAAAGGCGCGCTCGCCATCCTTGATCATCGCGACGGTGAGCTGCGGACCGGCATCGGCCGCACATTCGAGAAAGGCGAGATCGACGCCGCTGTCTTCCAGTGCGGGCCGCAGCGCCTGCGAGATCGGGTCCTCGCCGAGGCGCGCGAGCAGGCCGGCCGCCCGGCCGAGCCCGATCAGATGCGCAGCGGTAATGAAGCCGCCGCCACCGGGCACGACGGCGACCTCGTCGGCGAAACGCTCCTCGCCAAGCCGCGGCATGGCCGCCAATCCCCGGAAAACGAGATCGCAATAGAGCCGGCCAATGCTCAGCACCAGACCGTCCGACTGTGGTCGATCGGCCATCACAGGGCCTGCTCGCTTTTGGCGTCGAACAGACGCAGCGCCGATGCCGGTGCGCCGAGCCTGACTGCGGCGCCGATGGCAGGCGGCCGCTTGGCCGGCGCCGAGGCAAGCAGGAGGCCGCCCTCGGCCTCGACATGCACGAAGGTCTCTGGCCCGAGCGGCTCGACCACTGCGACCGGCCCGCAGAGAACGAGGTCAGCGCCCTCGCCCGGCTCCAGCACGCGCAACTCCTGCGGGCGGACGCCGACCAGCAGGTCGGCCGGAAGCGGGCCGGACCAGGAGAGCGGGGCCTCGCCGAGCTGGAGGATGCTCCGACCGGCTTCGGAGGTCGCTTTCGCCGGCACGATGTTCATCGTCGGCGAGCCGATGAAACGGGCCGTGAAGACATCCGCCGGCTTCTCGTAAAGTTCCATCGGCGCACCGACCTGCAGGATGCGCCCGTCGCGCATCACCACGATCCGGTCGGCCAGCGTCATCGCCTCGACCTGGTCGTGGGTGACGAAGACGATGGTGGTGCCAAGCCGCTGATGCAGCCGCTTGATCTCGAGCCGCATCTGCCCGCGCAGCTGTGCGTCGAGATTGGAGAGCGGCTCGTCGAACAGGAAGACGGCCGGATCGCGCACCATGGCGCGCCCGATCGCGACGCGCTGACGCTGGCCGCCGGACAGGGCCGAAGGCCGGCGTTCCAGCAACGCGGTCAGGCCGAGCACTTCGCCGACCTCCTCGACGCGCTTGCGCTTCTGCGCCTTGTCGAGCCCGGAGGTGTAGAGGCCGAAGGCAATGTTCTCGGCCACGCTCATATGCGGGTAGATCGCATAGTTCTGGAACACCATGGCGATGTTCCGCTGCTTGGGCTCCAGCTGGTTGACGACGCGCCCCCCGATCGCGATGGAACCGCCGTCGATCTCTTCGAGACCGGCGATCATGCGCAGCGTCGTCGACTTGCCGCAGCCGGAGGGGCCGACGAAGACGACGAACTCGCCATCGCGGATGTCGAGGTCGATGCCGTGCACGACCTGCGTCGGGCCATAGCGCTTGACCAGCTTCTCGATCGCAATCCCGGCCATCAGACGGCTCCTGCCAAGGCGGCGAATGCGCCGTTCAATTCCTGCCGCGCGGCCTCCTCGCGCTGCGCCATCGCGGTGGCGGCGTCCTCGGCTGCAGCAAGCCCGGTGCGATAGCCGGCCAGCGCTGCGCCCAAGGCCTTCGGGCCCGGCCCGCCGAAACGCTCGCGCAGGGCGACGAAGTTCTCCGGCGAGACGGCGAGCGCGAAATCCTCGCGGCTCAGCGCAGGCTCGCGACCGGCGGCATGGCGGAAGGCATTCGCAAAGGCCTCGTAGCCATCCCGCTGCAGGTCGCCATCCTTCGCGACCACGGCGCGCGCGACCGCCGAGGCGATCTCGTGCGCGACGCGGAACGGCACCCCCTCACGGCGCACCAGCGTGTCGGCAAGCTCGGTGATCGTGATGCAGGACCGGCGGATCGTCTCGGCGACACGGCGGCTGTCGACCGTAAGCGTCGGCAGCAGCGCGGCGAGCAGATCAAGCACGCGCTCACCCGTCTCGAAGGCCTGATAGCCCGCTTCCTGGGTCTCGCCCTCGCTGTCGTTCATGTCGGTGAAGGGCGTGTTGTGGACGATGTCGCGGGCCATGCGGGCGCGGCTCATCGTCTGCGAGGAGAGGTGGCGCAGATGCTCGATCGGCACCGGATTGCGCTTCTGCGGCATGATCGAGGAGATCTGCACGAAGGCATTGGGAACATAGATCTGCCCGACCTCGAAGGCGGTCCAGAACTGCAGGTCCTGGATCACGCGACCGAGATGCAGAAAGACGAGTTCGACCGCGCTGAAGACGCTGGTCACGTAATCGACCGCGGCAATGCAGCCATAGGAGTTCTGCAGCGGCGCCTTGAAGCCGAGCAGATGCGCGACACGGTGACGATCGAGCGGGAAGCCGGATGTGGTGATCGCTGCGGCACCCATCGGGCAGCGATCGAGGAGTTCGCGCGCCTGCATCAGCCGCTGATGGTCGCGCAGCATCACCTCGATGGCGGCGGCGAGATAGTGTCCCAGCGTCGAGGGCTGGGCCGGCTGACCGTGGGTATAGGCGACGATCAGCGTCGCCTTTTCGCGCTCGGCCAGCGTCAGCGCAGCGGCAATGACGGCGCGCAGACGTTGGCTTAGCCGGTCGAGCCGTGGCTTCAGCGCCAGCTTGAACAAGGTGTGGTCAATGTCGTTGCGGGACCGGCCGGTGTGCAGCCGGCCGTCATCCTCCGGTTTCAGGCGCTTGCGCAGCTCGGCCTCGACCAGGAAGAAATAATCCTCGACCTCGCCGGTGTAGCTGAGAGTCGCGGGATCGATTTCCTGCTCGATCGCAATGAGGGCTCGGGCGATCTCCGCAGCCGCCTCACAGGGGAGAATGCCTGTCTCGGCCAGCATGAGGAGATGTGCGCGGTCGATGGCGCGGAAGCCCTCGACGTGATGGGTCCTCGCCCCGTCGAAGAGCGGGCGCAGCACCGTCTCCTTGTAGACCGGGTCGGGAAAAACGGAGTTGTCGCGCAGGCGTGGGTCGGTGTTGTCTTTCATCGGACCTTATCCCTTCAACCCGGCGAGCACGACACCGCGGACGATGTAGCGCTGCAGCACCAGGAAGACGGTGAGCGTCGGCAGGGTCGCAAGCGCCGCCCCCGTCATGATCAGCTCCCACTGCACCTGCGCCTCGACGGCGAAGCTCGTGAGGCCGACAGGGAGCGTGTAGAGTTCCTTGCTGGTCGTCACGATCAGCGGCCAGATGAAGGCCGTCCAGTTGCTCAGGAAGGTGAAGATCGCGAGCGCCGAGAGTGCCGGCGTCACCAGCGGCATGGCGATACGCCAGAAGATTGCGAACTCGTTGAGGCCGTCGACGCGCGCTGCCTCGAGGAAGTCGTTGGGCACCGTCTCGAAGAACTGCTTCATCAGGAAGGTGCCGAAGGCGGTCATCATCCCCGGGAACATGATGCCCCAGTAGCTGTCGAGCCAGCCGAAGTTCTTGGCCATGACGTACCAGGGGATGACCAGCATCTCCGTCGGAATCATCAGGGTCGAGAGGATGGCGATGAAGACGAGATAGCGACCGCGGAACCGGAACTTCGCCAGCGTGTAGCCGACAAGGCTGTCGAAGAAGACGTTGGAGAGCGTCACGACGGCCGCGATGCCGAAGGAATTCGCGAACCAGCGCAGGAAACGGCCGTCAGAGAGAACCGTGACGTAGTTCTCGAGCGTCGGATGGGCCGGGAAGAAGGCGAGATCGTAGATCTCGGAGGAATCCTTCAGCGAGGTCGCGAACATGAAGGCAAGCGGCGTCACCATGATGAGGCCCCCGCCGAAGAGCAGCAGCCAGACGAGGATGCGACCCGGCGTGGCGCGGCCGGCAGGAGACGAGGCGATGGCGCTCATCAGCGATCCCTCAGCAGGCGGAGCTGCAGCAGCGAGACGCAGAGCAGGACGAGGAAGAGCACGACGGTCTGGGCGGCGGCATAGCCCATGTCGAACGAGGAAAATGCAGTCTGGTAGATCATCAGCACGAGCGGCTTGGTGGCGTTCAGGGGACCGCCGGGATCGCTGCTCGTCTGGCTCGTCATGTTGTAGACCTGATCGAAGATCCGCAGGAATCCGATCGAGGAGAAGACGACGAGGAAGATGATCGTCGGCTTGAGCAGCGGCAGGGTGATCCGCCTGAGGATGGCGAAATCGGGAAGCCCGTCGATGCGCGCCGCCTCGTAATATGTGGTCGGGATCGCGCGCAGGCCGGCGAGGAAGATCACGACCTGGAAGCCCAGCCCCGCCCAGATCGCCGGAGCGAGCACGGCAGGCAGCGCCTGCGTCGTGGAGCGCAGGAACGGCTGCTGTGCGATGCCGAGCCCGGCGAGCAAATTGTTGAACAGGCCGATCGGCACCGGCTGGTAGAACCAGCGCCAGACCCAGGCCATCGCCGCCGCCGTAGTGAGGAAGGGCAGGAAGTAGAGCGCCCGGATGAAGCCGTGCATGAAGCGGACCCGGTCGAGGTGATAGGCGATCACGAAGGACAGGATCAGGCTCAGCGGCGTGCCGATGACGAGGTAGAGGAAGGTGTTCGCGAACACTTTCCAGAACACGGGATCGGTCAGCAGGCGCTCGAAATTGGCGAGGCCGACGAAGGTCGGCGGCGTCATCAGGTTCCACTTCGTGGTCGAGATCACGAAGGCCTCGAGCGTCGGATAGAAGCGGACCAGCCCGTAGAACAGGATCGGCACGGCCAGGAAGGTCCAGGCCCAGGCGACCTGCTTCTGCCGCAGGCTGAGGCCTTGCCAAAGGCGCCCGCCGGAGCGGGCGACGCCGGTGTCGATCGTCATATGCGTCCTGTCCCGATGGGCTGCTCAGACCGCCGCGGTCACTTCTTGTAGAAGCGGTCGAGGATCGCCTGCTCGGCCTTGGCGGCCTCGGCAAGCGCCGCCTTGGGCTCCTGGTCCTGGAGCAGAACGCGGTTGGCCATGTCGAGGATCACCTGGCGCTGCGGCATCTCGTCGACGAACACCGTCGCCTGCGAATAGTTCAGCGCCTTCAGGAACGGCCCGTAAACGGGATGGGCGAGGTTCTTCTCGGTCTCGGCGGCTGACTTGCGCGCCGGCAGCTCGCCGACCGTCTCCAGCCAGAGCTGCATCGATTCAGGCGTGGTCACGAAGGCCATGAACTTCTTGGCAGCCTCGAGCTTCTCGCCGGTCGGCTTCGTGGTGATGGCGTTGACCCAATAGCTGGCGAAGTTCGACTTCGTCCCGTCCGGGCCGGCCGGCAGCTCTGCGACGCCCCATTCGAAGTTCTTGATGCCCCCGAATGCGCCGAGGCGGAACGAGCCGTCGATCGTCATCGCCGCACGGCCGGCGCGGAAGGCAGCCTGCCCTTCGTCCATGAAGCCGGCGAGCCCGACCTTGTGGACGCGCTGGAGATCGGCATACCAAGCCAGCGACTTGGCGCCGGCCTCGCTGTCATAGGTGACGGTCTTGTTGTCGTCGGAATAGGGTTTGCCGCCCATCTGGCGCAGCAGCACCTCGCGCCACCAGTGATAGTCCTGGCCGGGGATGTCGAGCGTCACGCCGGCTTGCAGCATGTTGCCGGCGCCGTCGCGCTTGGTGGTCTTCTTGGCGACGTCGAGGAATTCGTCGAGCGTCTTCGGCGGCTTGGCCGGATCGAGACCCGCCTCCTGGAAAATCTTCTTGTTGTAGAACAGCGCCAGCGAGCGCACCGCCGTTGGCAGGCCGTAATACTCGCCATCGCGCTTCATCGCCGAGACGATCGGATAGAATTCCTTCTCGATCATCTCCGGCGGGAAGGCGTCGCGCGGCAGCGGCCGGATGACCTTGCCGGCGATGAAGTTGTCGACCCAACCGTAGAAGAGCTGGACCACGTCCGGCCCCTGGCCGGCGGGCGCCGCCGCGACGATCTTGGTCTGGTAGTCGGCATAGGGGAAGGTCGTGTGCTTGACCTTGATGTTCGGATTGGCGGCCTCGAAGCGCTTGATCAGCTCGTTCATCGCCTTGACGCGAGCGTCGAACACATACTGCCAATATTCGATCTCGACCGCCTGGGCGCGGGCGCCGGCGATGGCGCCGACCGACATCAACATGCCCAGGAACAATCCGCGAAAGCCGCGCATGGCCTCTCCCCTCTGGTTACGACGCCCGGTTGCTCCGCTCTCCGGCGGCTGGGCTGTCTGGCGCCATGCTTTTCCCGGCACCGGATCGCTGTCAACCTATTAATTCACTTGAATTGAATTAATAGCCGTCGCAGCTTGGCCAGACGAAGAAGCTTGGTTCCCGATGCCTCACCGCAAGCCTTCCCCAGCGCATAGTGCCGCCCTCGGCGCCAACCCCGAGCGGGCGCGCCACCACAACCGCCGCGTTGTGCTCGAGACCTTGCGACAGCATGGCCGGCTCGGCCGCTCGGACATCGCCCACTTGACCCGGCTGACCGCCCAGACCGTCTCGAACATCGTCGCCGAGTTGCTGGACGAGGGATATCTGATCGAGCTGGGCCGCCGGCGCACGGCGCGGGGCCAGCCGCCGGTCGAGTTCGCGATCAATGCCGATGGTGGCCTGACCGCCGGCATGGAAATCGCCGCGGACCACATCACCACGGTGCTGGTCGACCTGTCCGGGGACGTCAGGGCGCAGCGCGTCGCCCCCCTCCCCGACCTCGCGGTGGAGGCGGTGCAGGCACTTGCTGCGGCGGAGCTGGCGCGGGCGCGGGCGACGCCAGGGCTGCCGGAGCGACTGCTCGGCTGCGGGGTCGTGATGCCCGGCCCCTTCGATTTCGAGGGCACGCTCACCGTCGGCTCGACGGCGCTGCCGGGTTGGACCGGTCATGATGTCACGGCGCTGATGAGCGCGGCGCTCGGCACCCCGGTCACCATCGAAAACGACGCTACCGCTGCCGCCGTCGGAGAACATCTCTACGGGATCGGCCGCAATCTGCGGCATTTCTGCCTGGTCTATTTCGGCCTCGGTCTCGGCCTTGGGTTGATGTTCGACGGCGAGCCCTATCGCGGCGCCTTCGGCAATGCCGGCGAGATCGGCCATATTCCGGTGGTGCCGCATGGCGAGGCCTGCATCTGCGGCCGCCAGGGCTGCCTGGAACGCTATGTTTCGCCGGCGGCGCTGCGGGACGCTTTGCGCCGCGCCGGCATCGACCAGATCGATGCCGACGGAATCGCGCGCCTCCATGCCGAGGGGCATCCCGTCGTGACGGGCTGGATCGCGCAGGCGGGGTCGTTGCTCGCTCCAGTGCTGGGGTTGCTGGAGAATCTGTTCGATCCGGAGACCATTGTGCTTGGCGGCGCGATGCCGGACAGCATCATCGATGCACTGATCGCGGCAGCCGGGCCGTTGCCGCTCTCGGTGGCGAGGCGTGGCGATCGCTCTGTCCCGCGTGTCCAGCGCGGCGCCACCGGCCAATTCACCGCAGCGCTCGGCGCGGCAGCGCTGCCGCTCCTTGACGCGACGGCGCCGCGGCTGGTGCGCAACCCGACAAATGCCGACGAAGGCGAGCCAGCGGCGGCCGACGGCGCTTCGCCATCCTGAGCGCGGACATGCCGACGAGCACACGCACCCAGAGCAGCCAAGCTCGGCAGCCAGATGCGCGCGATGACCGCGGCGGGCCCCCCCGAATAGCGTGATGGCGATGGCGGAGAACGCCTAGACGGCCCGGCTGTAGCGGCGCGGCGACTGTTCGACATGGGCATCGAAAACCGACGCGACCTTGCGCACGAACAGGCGCGCATTCTCCGGGAGCAGCACGCGGCTGCCGTCGAAGTCGACCACCCCCTCCGACGCCAATTGATCGAGGGCGCGCAGCGCAGGGGTCAGCACCTGGGGATCGACAGGGTGCCGCGCGCAGACCGCGTCGATATCCACTGCGAGATCGCACATCACGCGCTCGATCAGTTCCGCCCGCAGACGGTCCTCGGCGCTCAAGCGGTAGCCCCTGGCTGTGGGCAGCACGCTCTCGGCGATGCGCTCCGCATAGCGGCCGGTGACCACCTCGTTCTGGACATAGCCCTGCGGCAGGTGCCCGATCGCCGATGCCCCGAAGCCGATCAGCGCCTCGCAGGGATCGGTTGTGTAGCCCTGGAAGTTGCGGCGGAGCCGGCCTTCCGGCAGCGCCCGGGCCATCGCATCGTCCGGCCGGGCGAAATGATCGAGCCCGATGCGGACATAGCCGGCCGCGGCGAGGCTGCGCGCCATTGCCTCCGCCTGCTCGTGCCGCGCAGGTCCGCCGGGCAGGTCCTCGGTGGCGATCCGGCGCTGGCGCTTCTTGAATTCCGGCACATGGGCGTAGCCGAAAATCGAGAAGCGGTCGGGCGGCATCGCCAGGCATTGCTCGACCGTGTCGAGGCAGGATTGCAGCGTCTGCTGCGGCAGGCCGTAGATCAGGTCGAAGCTGATGGCGCCGATTCCCGCCTCGCGAAGCCCCGCGACCACGGCGGCGGTCTGCTCGACGCTCTGGATGCGGTTGATCGCCTTCTGCACGGCAGGGTCGAAGCTCTGCACTCCGAGGCTCGCGCGGTTCACGCCGGCAGCGGCCAAGGCGGCAGCCATGGGCGGTTCGAGGCGGCGCGGATCGATCTCCACCGCGATCTCGGCGTCGGGGTGGACGGTGAAATGCCGGCGCAGCAATCCGACCAGCGCGACGAAATCCGCCGGCTCGAGGATCGTCGGGGTGCCGCCGCCGAAATGGATGTGACGCACGTCGACGGGAGAGGAAAGGTGCTCGGCCACCAAAGCGATTTCGCCGCGCAGCGCTGCGAGATAGTCGATGATCGGGCCGTTGCGCAGCGCCACCGTGGTGTGGCAACCGCAATACCAGCACATCGAGCGGCAGAACGGGACGTGCAGGTAGAGCGACGTGGTCGTCCCGGCCGCAAGCGTCTTCAGCCACTTCGCATAGGATGGCCCGTCCACTTCCGCGTGGAAGTGAGGGGCTGTCGGGTAGCTGGTGTAACGCGGCAGCCGCTCGTCTCGATATGGCGTGGCCTGCATGGCGCGGCTCCAGTCGACGTTCAATTGAGCCCTTGTTTAGTTGTCAGGCCCAATCGTCGTCTTTGACATGCGGCAAACAGCGATGTGTCAGCCGGCTTCCATGCGCGCGTCAGTTAGAGACCGTCTGGAAACTCCAGCCCTCATCCCGAGGAGCGCCGTAAGGCGCGTCTCGAAGGATAGTCGAGAGGGTTCAGGAGCCTCCTGGAGCATCCTTCGAGACGCCATTCCCAAGGGAATGGCTCCTCAGGATGAGGGCTCAGTGAATTTTCTAGCGGGCTCTTGGGCTCTGTCAGCGGGTCCAAGCTCCTGCGCCGCAACGGTTCGGACCGCCAGTGTGAGCTGGTCGAGCAGCCGGGCCGCCAATCGTGTGCGCTGCCAGTAAAGCGCAACCTCGATCCGCCTCTGAGGCGGCAGCTCGATGAGGCGGCCGGCGGCAACCAGCGGGCTCGCGAGAGACACAGGGGCCATCGACCATCCAAGCCCGGCAAGCGTCATGTCCAGCATGCCCTGGGTCGATGGCGTCCAGTGAATGGGCGGCGAGATCGTCGCTCCCCATGCCTCCCGCGCCCATCGAGACTGCAGTTCATCGCGACGGTCGAAGCGCATCATCGGCGCGCGCTGCAAGCTCGATGCATCGACGC
Source organism: Allobosea sp. 10L422 (assembly GCF_056395345.1). Lineage (NCBI taxonomy): Bacteria > Pseudomonadati > Pseudomonadota > Alphaproteobacteria > Hyphomicrobiales > Alloboseaceae > Allobosea > Allobosea sp. 10L422. Next base: position 256,814 of record NZ_JBFTJI010000004.1, on the reverse strand, counting down.
CCGCCGGAAAATGCCTGCTCGCAAATACCGGACTGGCCACGGCCAGGTATTCGACGATGCCGAGCGGATGAATTCTGCAGCCGACGACGGGGGCCGGGTCCGCCGTCACCGCCGCCAGGACATCGCCAGTGCGAAGCCGCTCGGCAGTATGGGCCTCGTCGTCCAGAACAAGATCGAGCAAGCCACCTGTTTCAGCCGCAAATTGAGCTGCTGCCCGGGGAAACCATGTGCTGACGCTGTCGGCGTTGACCGCGACACGCATCGCATAGGAGCCGGTTTCCGGACCGGCCGTCAGCCCGGGCAGAGCGCCGACGACTTCGGTCTCGATGAGCCGGACCTGCTCGACATGGGCACACAGCCTGGCGCCGATCTCCGTGGGGCGGCAAGGCGTGCCTCTCGTCAGGAGGATCGCTCCGAGCCTTTCCTCGAGTCCTTTTACGCGCTGGGAGACGGCCGACGGCGTAACGCCCAGCGCCGCCGCCGCCTTCTCGAAACTGCCTTCGCGCGCGACGGCGGCGACTGCTGCCAGCGCCTGATAGTCGAGCATTAGTCTTCCTAAATCGTCGTAAGAGAATTTAGTTAGACTACATTGGTGGCCGGGCGCATCAAGCCCGCATGACCAGCGCTCTCCTGCCAGCCTTCGCCAAGGGCTTTGCCCTCTCCGCCGGCCTCATCATCGCCATCGGCGCCCAGAACATGTTCGTGCTCCGACAGGGGCTGAAGCGCGAGCATGTCTGGCCCATCGTCCTCTTCTGCGCAGCGGCCGATGCCTGCCTGATCGTCGCGGGGGTGAGCGGCCTCGGCAGCGTGCTGGCGGTCGTTCCGGGATTGTCGCTGGCTCTCGGCCTTGGCGGCGCTGCCTTCCTCGCCTGGTACGGTGTCTCGGCGCTGCGTCGGGCAGCCAGCCCAACCGCACTCATCGTCGATCAGCAGGTGGGTGTCAGTCTCGGTGCCGCACTTGCGGGCACCGCGGCCTTCACCTTCCTCAACCCGCATGTCTATATCGACACGGTCATGCTGATGGGCGCCGTCGGGACGAGCCTGCCTCCTGTCGAGCGCGCGCCGTTCATGGCCGGAGCGGCGAGCGCGAGCTTCGCCTGGTTCGCTTCGCTGGGCTTCGGCGCTCGCTTCCTGGCGCCGCTCTTCGCCAAGCCGGCAGCGTGGCGCATCCTGGATCTCGCGATCGGCGTCATGATGCTGGCGCTCGCCGCGAGCCTGCTTCGCGGCGCGCTGGCGAGTTGACGCGCGCTAAGCCCTCTGCATCAGGGCCGAACGCAGCTCAAGCAGTTCCTCGCACACCGCCTCGAGCTCCTGCACCGCGAAGCCGTCGCGAAGAGCGGGGCAGTGTTCGGCGAGCCTGCCGCCGAGAATGCCGGTGAAGACGACCTTGCCTTCAGGCGAGACGACGAGACCGTTTTCCTGCTCGAACGACGCATTCCAGGCGACGGCTTCGGCTTCTGTGATGCCCGCCGGAAGGTCGAGTTCGAGCGCGCCATCGACGAGCCGGACCGGATAGCCGCCGGGCAGGCCGTTCGGCCCCGGCACATGCCCGCGCCAGGAGCGGCCAGCGGCCATGGCGAGCAGCATCGGGACGCCACTCGCGCCGGAGATCTCGATGACCGGTTCGGGCGTGAGCTGGATGTCTGCGAAGCGCGCGTAGACGTCCGCAACCTCAGCACCGTCCAGCCAGACGCGCGGCGGCCGCCCACCCCGATCTTCCGGCCGGCGGCGCCAGGCAGCGAGGTTCTGGTAGTGGGCGAGAACCTCGACCTCGCTTCCCGCTGGCGTGGCGGCCGAACCGGCGAAGACGTTGGACAGGATCGCGACATTGCCCATGCCGCAGGCGACGTCATGGCCCATCGCGCGGATCATGCCGTTGACCACGTCGGGAAAGCCGCAATTGACCAGTGTCACCGGCTTGCCGGCGCGCGTGATCGCCGCAGCGACGCGCGACGAGAGCAGCGCCTGGAACACCGCCGTGGCGCTCAGGCCGCCCTCGGCCACGAGCTGCGTCCAGGCATTGCCGCTCTGGGCGATCACCTGCGAGGTCTGGATCGAGGCAGCCTGGACGACGATTCGCGGGCCGGTCTCCGCGAGCATCTCGTCCGAGGCGTTCGGAGCAAGCAGGTCCACCGCATGGGTGGTAAAGCGCGCCTTCTTGCCGAACAGCGCCGCGCGGGCATTCGCAGCGGTCCGCAGCCAGTTCAGGCGCTCGCGATTGCGGCCGGCGATAACAACCTCGACAGGCTCGTCGGCCGTCGCGGCGATGTCGAAGGCGATGCGCGCAGCAAAGCCGCCGGTTCCGGAAACAAGGATATCGCAGCCAGCCATCTCAGCGCCCGATTGCCATCGCCGCCCTGTCCCAGCAATCATCGAGCCGAGGTGAGAGCTTATGCTTCATGATGCGCTGGCTCGCCGTGCGTTCGAACTCGTCGACGACGGCGATGTAGCGCGGGTTCTGGTAGGGCGCGAGGCGTTGGCCGAGCCAGCCGGACAGCGCTTGCGGATCGATGACGGCGCCGCCGCGCGGCTTGATGAAGAGCTTGATGTCCTGCTCGCCGACATCGGCGGCGACGCCGATCATCGCGCAATCCTCGACCGCCTCATGCTCGGCCGCGACATGCTCGACCTCCCAGGCCGAGACGTTCTCGCCCCTGCAGCGCACGCTGTCGGTCATCCGGCCATGGAAATAGAGATTGCCGTCGGCATCGAAGGAGCCGAGATCGCCGGTGTGGAAGCCGTCCGCGCGCAGGGCCTTCGCCGTCGCCTCCGGATTGTCGAGATAGCCGGGGAAGATCGCGCCGGGGATGCTGGTCTCGATCACGATCTCACCGCGCTCGCCGGTGGTGACCGCCCTGCCCTCGGCATCCTGCAGCTTCACCGTGAACCACGGCATCGGCGTTCCGACCGATCCCACGGCACCGGTCACATTGCAGGTCGTGAGGCTGGAAGCTTCGGTCATGCCGTAGCATTCGCGGATATCGATGCCGAAGCGATCGCGGAACGCAGGCCAGATGTCGGCGGGACAGCCGCCGCCCCAGGCGATGCGCACGCCATGTTCGCGATCGCGCGGCGAAGCCGGCTGCTTGAGCAGGATTTGCAGGATGCCGCCGAGGTAGTGGATATGGCTCGCACCCTCCGCCCTGACCTGATCCCAGAAGCGGCTGGCGCTGAATCGCTCGACCATGGCGAGCGTGATGCCTCGGATCATCGGCAGGGGCAGGAGCTGCGCGCCGCCGATATGGTAGAGCGGCTCCCAGACGAAGAAGACGTCATCCTGCTTCGCGTCGGACAGCAGCGCGACGCTCTCCGCCGCGAGCCGCAGCATGCGGTGCGAGACGATCACGCCCTTCGGCCGCCCGGTCGTCCCGGAGGTGTACATGATCGCGAAAACCGCATCGGCCGGCGGCGCGGGATCCTCGAAGACGTCGGTGCCGGTCAGAACCGCATCGAGCTCGCCGCCCGGCGCATGCGCGAGCCGCGGCAGCTCCGCTTCCGACGCCATCGCCTCGGCGATCTCCGGCACGAGCTCGGCATCGGCGACGACGAGGCGTGGTTGCGAATGGGTCAGAAGATAGCGCAGCCCCTCGCCGCGCTGCTGGGCGTTGACCGGCACCCAGGCGACGCCGGCCCGGGCGAGGCCGAAGACCACTGCGATGGCCGCGATCGAATTGCGCATCATCACGGCGACCCGATCGCCGGCCACGATGCCGCGCGCTCGCAGATGTCCGGCGAAGGCGGCCGAGCGCCGCTCGATCTCGGCATAAGTCACGGGCTCGCCGCAGAAGCGCGCATAGACGCGCTCCGGCTGCGCCTTGGCATGCGCTGTCAGAAGGCTCACGAAGCCGTTTTCGTCGGGGGGCGTCATGTTCGTCGGTCAGTCGTGTCGGGAAGAGGAGCGGAAGCGTTCCGCGATGAGCAGCATCGCCGTCACCACGACGAAGACCACGACGGACACCGCCGCGAGCGTCGGGTTGAGCTGCAGGATCATGTCGTCCCACATCTGCTTGGGCAGCGTCGTCTTGATGCCGCCCGAGACGAAGATCGCGATGGTCAGTTCGTCGAAGGAGGTGATGAAGGCGAAGAGGAAGGCGGCGACGAGGCCGCCCTTGACCAACGGGATGGTGACGCCCGTCAGCGTCCGCACCCGGTTGGCGCCGAGCGTCGCCGCCGCCTGATCGAGGCGCTGGTCATAGGTCTTCAGCACGGCGGCGGTGGTGACGAGCGTGAAGGGAATCGCCAGCACCGTGTGACCGATGACGAGGCCGAGATCGGTCGCGATCAGCCCCAGCCGCGCGAAAAGGTAGAACAACCCGACGGCGATGACGATGCGCGGCACGATCATCGGCGCGAGGAAGAAGGCGAAGATCAGCCCGGCCCAGCGGGTGCGGCTGTTCGCCAGAGCCAGCGCCGTGAAGCCGCCGATCGCTGTCGCCGCGAGGGCCGTGACGAAGGCAACCGCGAAAGAGCGGATCGTCGCCTGAATCCACAAAGGCGAGCTGAAATAGGTCTGGAACCAGCTCAACCCATAGCCGGGCGGCGGGAACTCCAGGAACTGCGAGGAGGTGAAGGCCAGCGGGATGACGAGCAGCGTAGGCAACACCAGGAAGGCGATGACGAGCCAGCAGAAGCCGGGCAGCAGCATCGCGCAGACGCGTTTGCCGAGCAGCGAGCGTGCGAACTCCGCGAGCCGCCCCACCACCGCCGCGATGGCGGAGAGAATCGCCAGGCCGAGGTCGCGAATACGGCCGGTGCCGACCTGAGCCGAGCCGCCGGCGATGGTCGAGAGCCCGAAGATCCGGTCGTAGACAACGCAGGAAATCAGAGCCGCCGCCAGCATCATCGCGGAGAGCGCCCCGGCGAAGGACCAGTTCAGCAGCTCCTGCACCTGCGTAATGATGAGCTGCGCGAGCATCGTCTCCTGGCGCCCGCCGAGGAAGGCCGGGACGATGAAGAAACCGAGCGAGGAGATGAAGACGAGCAGCCCCGCCGCCGCCACGCCGGGCAGCGAGAGCTTGAAATAGACCAGCCAGAAGGCGCGCACCGGGGCGGCCCCCAGCGTCTGCGCCGCCTGAACGAGGCGCCGGTCGATGCCGGCCATCACCGGCAGCATGGTCAGCACCGCCAACGGAACCATGGCGTGGACCATGCCGACCATGACGCCGAACTGGTTGTTGATCAGCGACAGCGGCTGGTCGACCACATGCGAGCCGGTCAGCAGGGAGTTGATCACGCCGCTGCGGCCCAGGATCAGCATCCAGGCGAAGGTCTTGACGAGATAGCTCGTCCAGAACGGCACCATGACGAAAAGCAGCATCCGCCCCCGGAACATATCGGGCAGGCGCGCCAGCCAGTAAGCGAGCGGATAGCTGATCAGCAGCGACCACAGCGCCGTCCAGCCGGCGATGCGGAAGGTGATGCCGAGCACGCGCAGATAGACGTCGGTCGCGGCGATGCGCTGATAGGAGCCCGCCGAGAAAGCTCCGCTCTCCGGGTCGACGATGCTCAGGCCGAGGAGCTGCGCGACCGGCCAGACGAAGAAGACCGCGAGGAACAGGATGCCGGGCACCGCCAGCCAGAGGGCATTGGGGCGCAGCCTGCTCGTGCGCGCCGGCGCGCTGCTGATGCTCACGGCGCTCATGCGACCAGCACCGCCTTGTCGCGTGGCCAGCCGGCGACAATGACCTCGTCGATCGTCGGCACCGCATCGTCGGGGCCGAGGCGCAACACGAGCTGACCGCCATCCTTGAGCGTGGCGATGACGCGCGTCTCGGAGCCGGCATAGACGATCTCGCAGACCCGCCCGTTCACAGCGTTTTCGTCCAGCGCGCCGAGGCGCAGGTTCTCGGGCCGGATCACCAGCGCCGCATCCTGGCTCTCGCAATGCGCCCCGCGCGGCAAGGCGAAGCGGCCATGCGCCGTTTCAAGCGAGCCGTTGCCGTCCCAGCGGCCGCGGAAGATGTTGGAAATGCCGATAAAATCGGCGGCGAAAGCGGTGCGCGGTCGCTCGTAGATCTCGCGCGGTGTGCCGAGCTGCTCGATCTTGGCATGGTTCATCAGGCAAATGCGGTCAGACATCGCGAGCGCCTCCTCCTGATCATGCGTGACATAGACAATGGTGGCGCCGCTCTCGCGGTGCAGGCGCTTGATCTCGATCTGCATGTGCTCGCGCAGCTTCTTGTCGAGTGCGCCGAGCGGCTCGTCCATCAGGATGATCGAGGGCTGGTAGACGAAGCAGCGTGCCAGCGCGACGCGCTGCTGCTGGCCACCGGACAATTCGCGCGGGAAGCGCCCCGCGAGATGCCCGAGATGCACCATCTCCAAGGTTTCCGAGACACGCTTCGCGATCTCCGCGCCCGGGCGCCCACGCATCTTGAGCGGAAAGGCGATGTTCTCCGCCACCGTCAGATGCGGAAACAGCGCATAATGCTGGAAGACGAGGCCGATATCGCGCTGATGCACCGGCATGGCCGACTGGTCCCGGCCATCGATGACGACCCTGCCCTCGCTCGCCTCGACCAGCCCGCAGATGAGCTGCAGCAGCGTCGTCTTGCCGGAGCCCGAAGGCCCCAGCAAAGTCAGGAACTCGCCCTCGGCGACACTGAGCGAGCTGGGCTCGAGGGCCGTGGTCGCGCCGTAGCGCTTGCACAGGCCCTCGACGACGAGCTTGGCGGTTCTTGTTTGGGTCATGGTCATCGCGGCGCTCGTCGCCATCGCCATCAGGTCAGGAGCCAGGAGTTGAACCGCTCGCTCACCTTGGCGCGGTTGGCGCTCCACCAATCCTCATTGGCGATGGCCATCAGTTTCAGGTTCTCCGGCGAGGTCGGCAGGACCTTGGCGCGCTCGGCGGGGATCGTCTGATAGGCGTCGAGGTTGGTCGGGCCATAGGCCAGGGCGTCGGTGAAGACCGCCTGCGCCTTCGGGTCCGAGCAGAAGCGGACGAACTGGCGGGCGACATCCGCCTTCGGCCCCCCCTTCGGCAGACCCCAGCCCTCGATCGAATAGAGGCCCTGGTTCCAGATGATCTTGGCCGGAGCGCCGCCATCAATCGCCGCCTGAAGGCGGGCGTTCCAGCCCGTGGTCATGTCGACCTCGCCACTCTGCAGGAGCTGCGTCGACTGGGCGCCGCCGGTCCACCAGACCGCGATATGCGGCTTGATCTTGTCGAGCACCTTGAAGGCGCGTTCGACATCGAGCGGGTAGAGCTTGTCGAGCGGCACGCCGTCGGCGAGCAGGGCCTGCTCGAGGCTGTCGATCGGGTTCTTGCGCATCGAGCGCCGGCCCGGGAACTTCTCGACATTGAAGAAGTCGGTCCAGCTCGCCGGCGCGTTCTTCACCTTGTCGGTCCGGTAGGCGAAGATCGTCGAATAGACGTCGGTGCCCATGAATTCGGGCGAGATCGCCTGCGGCATCAGCTTCGGCACGTCGGCATGGGCGAAGCCGATCGGATCGAGCAACCCTTGCGCCTTCAGGATATCGCGGGCCGAGAGCGTCAGCGTGCAGACGTCCCAGGTATAGGATTTGGTTTCGACCATCGCCTTGAACTGGGCGGTCGGCTCGGCTTCGCGGGCGACGTTGACCACCTTGTTGCCGGTCGCCTTCTCGAAGGGATCGTAGAAAGCCTTGCGGAAGGCCAGGCCGAACGGGCCGCCGGGATCGGCGACGGTGATCTGGGTCGCCGCCCTGGCCGTGCCGATGAGATAGGGCGCCGCGAGCGCGCCGGCGGCAGCGCCGCCAGCGAGCTGCAGCAGGGTACGCCTCGTCGGATTCGTGGTTTTGTTCATCGTCTTCTCCCCTTCAAGCGGTTTTCCGCATTTCCCCATGGGTGGTCAGATCAGCAGGCGCTCTGGCCTTCAGGCGCTCTTGCGCGCAGCGCGCTTGGCGAGGAACTCTTCCATCATCCGCGCCGGTTCGCCGGAGGCGTAGGCCTCGCGCTGCGTGCGGATGCCGGCGGCGAGACACTCGCGGAAGCTCTCCTCGGTCACCTCGCGGAAGCGGGCCTTGTTGAGCCGCATGGCGACCGGCGCCTTCGCCGCGAGTTCATCGGCCAGGGCAAGCGTTGCCTCCATGACCTTCTCCTTCGGCACGATCCGGTTGATCAGGCCGATGCGGAAGCACTCGTCGGCATCCATCATGCGGCCGGTCAGGGTCAGGTCGATCGTCCGGGCAAGCCCGATCATCTCCTTCATGATCCAGGGACCGGTGACCGAGGCGATGCCGGAATTGATCTCGGGCTGGCCCATGGTGACGCCGTCATGGCCGATACGCAGGTCGCAGAGCAGCGCGACCTGGAAGGCAGAGCCGGCTGCAACGCCGTTCAGCGCCGCAATGATCGGCTTCGAGAGCGAACGAATCCGGTCGTAGAGGCGCTCCCATTCGCCCATCCAGACTTCGGCCCGGTCGGCATCGAAAGTCTTGGTCTCGTTCAGGTCCTGGCCGGCGCCGAAGGCGCGATCGCCCGCACCGGTGAGGATGATGGCGCGCACCGCCTGGTTCGCCTCCAGCTCCTCCAGCCCCTCGACGAGGCGGGCGCGCATCGGCGCATTCCAGGCGTTGAGGACCTGCGGGCGGTTGAGGGTCAGGATGCCGACCGCGCCGCGCACCTCGACCAGAACGGAATCCTTCATGACGCTCTCCGATGAATGTTTATTTCTATACGATAACTTCTATTGAATAGTCGACGAAGTTGCGCCACCTTGTCAAGGCCGTCGGTCACAGCCATTGATCGATTCAGGAGAGCTGGCCCCGATGACGATGCCCGAAGCGAGACAGAACGGCCGCAAGCGCGCAGCCGCGGCAGGCGAAGGAGCCGGCCGCAAGGACGACGTGCTGATGGTCAATTCGGTCGAGAAGGCGTTCCGGGTGCTCTCCGCCTTCGGACGCCAGCACCAGACACTGAACCTGTCGCAGGTCGCGTCCGAAACCGGCATGGACCTCAGCGCCGCGCAGCGCTTTACGCATACGCTGACCAAGCTCGGCTATCTCAGGAAGGATGCGCAGACCAAGCGCTTCGAACTGACCGCCAAGACGCTCGATCTCGGCTACCATTTCGTGCGCAGCAGCCGCCTGCTCGACCGGGCGATGCCCTATCTCATGCATCTCAGCAAGGAGACGGAGGAGACCATCAACCTGACCGTGCGGGACGGGACCGAGATCATCTTCGTCTCACGCTTCCTCAGCCGGCACGTGCTGAATACCGACGTCATCATCGGCACACGGATGCCGGCCTATGCGACGGCGCCGGGCATCGCCATGCTGTCGCGCCTGCCCGAGGAGGAGGCGATGGCGATCATCGATGCGTCCGACCTCAAGCAACACACCCCTTCGACCACCTGGCAGCGCGAGGCGCTGCGCGAGAAGCTGCGCCAGTCGGCGGCCCAGGGCTACGCCACCGCCTTTGAAGAGGTCTATCTCGGTGATGCCTCGATAGCGGCCGTGATCGTCGATCATTACGGTCACCCGGAGGCCGCCGTCAATATCGCCACTTCGACGTCGCGTTACAGCCATGCCGAGGTCGTTGCGCGCTTCTCCTCGCTCGTCATCGCAACCGCCCACGCCATTTCCCGCGTCTGAGCAGCGCCGAGGAAGCGCTTGACAGCCCGACTGCCGACTTATCATTATTCAAGAGAATTTATTGCATTGAAATAATCTATCAGGATTCGCATGGACGCTCCGAAGCCCCAGTTCCGCCGCGTGGCGGTGCGCGCCGGACAGCAGGCGACGCTCAGCTTCGAAGGCACGACCATAACGGCGACGGCGGGCGACAGCGTTCTTGCAGCGCTGCTCGAAAGCGGCGCACTGATCCGCCGGCTCGAGTTCGGCGGCGAGCCGCGCGCCGGCTTCTGCCTCATGGGCGCCTGCCAGGACTGCTGGGTCTGGAGCGCGGAAGGCGGACGGATCAGGGCCTGCACCACGCCGGTCTCCGACGGCATGATCCTGTTCGCCGAGCCGCAGCCGATGGCCGCCATTCATGGCTGAGATCGTCATCATCGGCGCCGGCCCGGCCGGCATCGGCGCTGCCGAGGTGCTGTGCGCGAAAGGGCTGAGGCCCATTCTGATCGATGAGGGGGCCAGGGCGGGTGGGCAAGGCTATCGCCGCCCGTCCGAAGACCTCGCCTTGGACATGAACCGCCTGATGGGCTCGGAAGCGCAGCGCTACACCGCGCTGCACAGCCGTTTCGAAGCGCTCCTCCCCGCAATCGACTATCGCCCGCGCACGCTGGTATGGGCCATCGACGGCAACCAGCTGCATCTCCTGCACGAGGGCAAGGCCGAGGCGCTGTCCTTCGACAAGCTTCTGATCGCGAGCGGCGCGATGGACCGTATCGCTCCCCTGCCCGGCTGGACGCTGCCGGGTGTCTTCACCCTCGGCGGCGCACAGGTGGCGCTCAAGGATCAGGGTTGTCTGATCGGGAGCCGCGTCGCTTTCCTCGGCGCCTCGCCGCTGCTGGCGCTGGCGGCCAAGCAGTATCGCGACATGGGCGCTGAGATCGCCGTCATCGCGGACACCACCCCGTTTGCGGCCAAGCTCGCCGCCTTTCCGGCATTGCTGAGAGCGCCGCGCACCCTGCTCCGCGGGCTTTGGTATATGGCAGCGTCGCTGCAAGCAGGAACCGCCATGCTGCATGGGGTGACGCCGATCGCAATCGAGGGCCGGAACCGTGTCGAGGCGCTCGTGCTGCGCGACACCGGCGGACGCGAGCGCCGCTTCGCCTGCGACGCGGTGGCGCTTGGCTATGGCCTGAAGCCCGAAACGCAGCTTGCCGACCTGGCCGGGGCGCAATTCGCTTACGACGCCGATTTTAGGCTGTTCCTGCCGGTGATCGACGGAATGGGCCGGTCGCGGCCGGGCCTTTATCTGGCCGGCGACGGCGTGCGGATCGGCGGCGCCGATGCCGCTGAGGCAAGCGGGGCTCTGGCCGCCCATGCGATCCTGTCCGATCTCGGGCAGGCCCAAGAAATCGACGCCGCACGCGCACTGGCACGACGGGTCGAGCGCCTGCGCGACTTCCAGCGCGGGCTTGCGCGCGCCTTCGCCTGGCCGAAGGCACAAATCGCAGGCCTGCCCGATTCCGTGACCCTCTGCCGCTGCGAGAACGTGACCATCGGCGAGGTCCGCTCGGCTATGGCGAAGGAGCTCGGCCCGATCGAGGTCAACCGGGTGAAGGCGATGACACGTTGCGGAATGGGGCGCTGCCAAGGCCGCGTCTGCGGCCCGGCCCTGCAGGAGATCGTCGCGGCCGGTGCCGGTGGCGACGGCGTCGCAGCCGGGCGGCTGCGTGGCCAGGCGCCGGTCAAGCCGATCGCGCTCGCGGCAGCCGGAGATGCGGCATGAACGGGCCCACGACGGATGTCGCCATCGTCGGCGGCGGGCTCATCGGCGCCTGGACCGCCTACTTCCTGGCACGGTGCGGCCAGCGCGTGACCCTGATCGAGAAGGGCGTCGTCGGCGCCCAGTCGAGCGGCGTCAACTTCGGCAATCTGCGCCTCCAGGGACGATTTCCCGGCCAGTACCCCCTCTCGCTCCGCTCCCAGGCGCTGTGGGAGGATTTTGAAGCGTTGATCGGCGAAGACTGCGAGTTCGAGCAGACCGGGCACCTCTACCTCGCCTATGACGAGGAGGAGCACGCCAGGCTCGAAGGCTACGCCAAAATCTCCGAATCCTATGGCCTCGCCATCGAGCGCGTCGGCCCCGCCGATCTGAGGAGGCGCTGGCCCTGGCTGACCGAGCGTGCCGTCGCCGCCACCTACTCGGCCCGTGACGCCACCGCCAATCCGCGCCTTGCCACGCCCGCCGTCGTGCGCGCCGCAGCGCGGCATGGGGCCGTCATTCGCGAGAACACGCGCGTCGCCTCGATCGATCGTTCGGGCGATGGCTTCGTGCTGGCGCTCGCGGATGGCGGGACTCTGAGCTGCGGCGCGCTCGTCAACAGCGCCGGTGCCTGGGCGCTGGAGATCGCGGAGCGCTTCGGCGAAACGGCGCCGCTGTTTCCCGCCGGCCCGCCTCAGTTCGTGACGGAACCCTTCCCCTATCTGATCGAGCCTTCCGTCCAGGCGATCGACGGCTCGGTCATCTTCCGCCAGATTCCGCGCGGCAACATCATTCTCGCCGGCTATCCGCGCACGGCCGCCGACCCGCTGGCGAACCGCGCGCCCGTGCCGCCGCTCAAGACGCTCGCCGCGATGAAGGCGCTGGCGCGCGTCGCGCCCATGCTCGCGCAATGCCATGTCATCCGCGTCTGGTCGGGGATCGAGGCCTATCTGCCCGACATGATCCCGGTGATCGGCCCGAGCGAGACGACGCCTGGGCTGTTCCACGCCTTCGGCTTCTGCGGCCATGGCTTCCAGATCGGCCCCGGCGTGGGGCTCTGCCTGAGCGAGATGATCCTCGACGGTGGGACGCCGACCCCTCTGGAGCCGTTCTCGATCGGGCGCTTCCGCTCGGCAACAACAGTGAGCGAGAAGTTCCGCAAAGAATTCGACTGAACCGGCCGATCAACGCGCGGCCGTTCGAGCGCCGGTCATGTCCGCGCAAGGATGAGGCGCGCCCGCGTCATCCCGCCCTCGCGTCGCACCGCAAGTTCTCCGCCATGAGCCTTCGCGACCTCCAGCGCGATGGACAGCCCCAGCCCCGAACCGCTGGAGGCAGCGCCCTTCGCGAAAGGGCGGAACAGCTCCGCGGACGGCTCCGGAAATCCGTCGCCATCATCGGCGACGTCGACCCAGAGGTGCTCTGCGTCTTCGCCCACGGTCACGACAAGCCGGCTGTCGGCACCGTGCTTCAATGCATTGTCGATCAGGTTCCCCAGAGCTTCGCGCAGGCTCACCGCATCGCCATTCACGATTGGCGGCGGCTCGGCCGGGATGAAGGCGATGTCGACCTCGCGGGGCAGCGAGAGCGGCACCGTCTTGGCCAAAACGGCTTTGGCCAGCTGGTTGAGATCGACCGCTGCCGCGGCGGCGGCATCCTTGCGGTGAATCACCATCGCATGGTCGAGCAACTGCCCGGTGAGGCGGCCGAGCTCTGCCGTGCGTTCATGGATTCGCTTGACGGTGTCGGCCTTGCGCCGTGATGCGGGCGTCGCGAGCAGGATTTCGACCTGGGCATCGAGCGCCGCCAGCGGCGTGCGGATCTGATGGGCGGCGTCGGCGATGAAGCGCTGCATGATCGCCATGCGCTCGGACAGGCGGCGCATGAAGTCGTCTATCGCCTCGACGAGATTCCGGATTTCCGCCGGAGGCTCGGCCGCGATCGGCCTGAGATCGTCGGGCCGGCGGTTTGCGATCTCGCGCTCGATGCGCGTCAGCGGCTTCAGCGCCAGTGTCACGGCATAGCCCGTCGCGAGAAGGGCGAGCAGGCTCATAACGGTGATGACGCCGAGCGCCTTGAGCGTCAGGTCGCGGGCAAGCGCGCGCCGCGCCTCGGTCGTCTGCGCGACGACGATGGTCGCCCAGTTGTTGGTTCCGGGAAGATCGATCTGCCGGGCCAGGGTGGCGATGCGTACCGGCTGGCCCTGATAGAGGCCGTCCTCAAGGACCACACCGGCGCGGATATCCGCGGGATCGGCCTCCGAAGCGAGATCGTCGTAGCCCGCGACCACGACGCCACGGGGATCGACGATCTTGTAGAAGACGAGGTCATAGGCCGCGAGCGTCGCGATCGCGGAAACGGGCGGATCGAGCGTCACTACCCCGCCCTGGACGTAGACGTTCTCGGCGATCTGCACTGCCCCGCCGGCGAGCAGCCGGTCATAGGCCTGACGCGCCGCCAGAGAGGCCGAATGCCAGGCCGCAAGGCCGAGCACGACCGCTCCCGCCGCCAGCACCGCCGTGAGGACGGCGATGATGCGGAAGCGCAGCGAAAGGCGAAGCTCAGACCACCGCAAGCTGGTAGCCCAATCCGCGCAGGGTCCGGATCTCGACCGGCGTGTCGGCAAGCTTGCGGCGCAGCCGCGCGACGAATTGCTCGACCGCGTTGGGGCTCGGCTCCTGGTCGAAATTGAAGAGCTGCTCGACGAGCTCCTCTTTCGGCACGATCCGTTCGGGCCGGGCGGCGAGGATTTCGAGCACGGTCAGCTCGCGGCGCGTCAGGTTGAGCGGCCGGTCGGCGATGGTCGCGACCCGCCCCGCCCGGTCGATCGCGAGCGGCCCGACTCGCAGCAGATTGTCGGGTTGCCCGGCGCTGCGCCGCAGCAGTGCTCGCGCCCGCGCTTCGAGCTCGCCATAATCGAAGGGCTTGACCAGATAGTCGTCGGCGCCGAGATCGAGCGCCCCGATGCGCTCGTCCACGGCCGAGCGCGCTGTGAGCACCAGCACCGGCGTTGCCAGCCGCCGCGCCCGCATCTGACGGAGAACCGCGAGCCCATCCTGTCCGGGCAGGCTGAGGTCGAGGATGACGAGGTCATAGGCCTGCACCGCCAGCAGTTCGGCCGCCGTAACGCCGTCCTGCTCCCAATCGACGGCGTGGCCAATCTTCTCGAGCCGCATCACCACGGCCTCGGCGATATCGGCGGTGTCTTCGACGACGAGCACGCGCAAGCGGATTGACCTCCCTGGACGCGCTCCGACCCGCCGGGCGGCGCCAGTCAGGTTCACGTCAGCTTACTAGGCTATCCCATCTCGCAAGCGCCCATAAGTGCGCATGGAAACGAGACATGGGAGGGTGCATGCTAGCCCCGTTCGACGCCGCTTCTGCGACTCCGCTCCTCTCGGTCGAGGGCGTGACGCTGCAATACAAGACGCCCGACGTGGTGGTGACCGCGACGCGCCGCGTCTCCTTCGACGTCTATCCGTCCGACCGTTTCGTCCTGCTCGGCCCGTCCGGTTGCGGCAAGTCGACCCTGCTCAAGGCGATCGGCGGCTATCTCACGCCGGTCGAGGGCGAGATCAGCCTGAAGGGCCGCAAGGTTTCCGGCCCCGGTCCCGACCGCATGATGGTCTTCCAGGAATTCGACCAGCTCCTGCCCTGGAAGACGGTACGCGAGAACGTCGTCTTCGCGCTGACGGCTTCCGGCCGCGCCACCCAGGCCGAGGCCGAGGAGCGCGCCCGCTCCTATATCGACAAGGTCGGCCTCTCCAAGTTCATCGACAGCTATCCGCATATGCTGTCCGGGGGCATGAAGCAGCGCGTCGCCATCGCGCGCGGCATGGCGATGGAGCCCGACGTCCTGCTGATGGACGAGCCCTTCGCAGCGCTCGACGCCCTCACCCGCCGCAAGATGCAGGACGAACTCCTGCGGCTCTGGGACGACACCAAGTTCACCGTGCTCTTCGTCACCCACTCGATCGAGGAGGCGATCAAGATCGGCACCCGCATCCTGCTGCTCTCGCCACATCCCGGCGAGGTCAAGGCCGAGCTCAACAGCGTGCCGCCCGAGGAGATGGGCACCGGCAAGCAGGCCGCGCTCGAAACCCGCATCAACGACATGCTCTTCGCGCATCATTGAACCGGAGGAGACCGACATGACCGACCTCGTCAGCTTCCGCCCGGAAATCATCCGCGACGTCAATTCCAGCGACGCCCCCGTCGTCGCCAAGACCATCGGCTGGGCCGAGCGGATCTACCGCCTCGGCTTCGTCCGCAAGGGCCTTATCCTCGCCGTCCTCGCCATCGCCTGGGAGGCCTATGGCCGCTGGCTCGGCAATCCCCTGCTGTTCCCGACCTTCGGCCAGACCGTCACGGCCTTCGTCGAGAACATCGTCAACGGCGTCATCCCGCAGCGCATGCTGGTGTCGCTGCAGACGCTGATCATCGGCTACAGCATCGGCATCGTACTCGCCGCCCTGCTGACGACGCTGGCCATCGGATCGCGCATCGGCGCGGACCTGCTGGAAACCCTGACATCGATGTTCAACCCGCTGCCGGCGATCGCGCTTTTGCCGCTGGCGCTGATCTGGTTCGGGCTGGGCACCGGCAGCGTGATCTTCGTGCTCGTCCATTCCGTGCTCTGGGCGATCGCGCTCAATACCCATGCCGGCTTCCGCTCGGTCTCGAACACGCTGCGCATGGTCGGGCAGAATTACGGATTGCGGGGCCTGAAGCTGGTGCGGCTCATCCTGATCCCGGCCGCCTTCCCGGCGATCCTGACCGGCCTCAAGGTTGGCTGGGCCTTCGCCTGGCGCACGCTGATCGCAGCCGAGCTGGTCTTCGGCGTCTCGTCGGGCTCCGGCGGCCTCGGCTGGTTCATCTTCGAGAACCGCAACCAGCTGGAGACGGCGAATGTCTTCGCCGGCCTGTTCACGGTGATCCTGATCGGCCTCTTCGTCGAGAACGTCATTTTCGCCACCATCGAGCGCAAGACGATCCGGCGCTGGGGCATGCAGCACTGACTGTTCATATCCACAAGGCCGAACGGCCGTCACTCGGAGGGAAACACCTATGGCATTCAAGACATTCCTGCGCAGCGCCTTCACCGTCGCAGCGCTCGGCGCGGCACTCACCGCCCCGGCCCGCGCCGAGGTGAGCGAGGTCCGCGTCTCCAAGGGCTTCGGCATCCTCTACCTGCCGCTCATCGTGATGCAGGACCAGCAGTTCCTGGAGAAGCGCGCCAAGGCCGCGGGCCTCGGCGACGTCAAGGTGACCTGGCTGATGCTCGACGGCGGCAACGTCATCAACGACGCGATGATGGCCGGCACGCTCGATTTCGCCGGCACCGGCGCACCGGGCTTCGTCACGCTCTGGGCCAAGGCCAAGGGCATCCCGGGCGTCGAGGTTGTCGGCGTCTCCGGCATGAGTTCGACCTCGCTCTGGCTGATGTCGAACAAGCCTGAGCTGAAGTCGCTCAAGGACTTCACCGGGACTGACAAGATCGCCCTGCCCGGCATCAAGACCTCGCTCGCCGCCGTCGTGCTGCAGATGATCGCGGCCAAGGAATTCGGCGACGCCAACTACGCCAAGATGGACCCGATGACGGTGAGCCTGCCGCATCCGGAGGCGCTCGCGGCCCTGATCGGCGGCAAGACCGAGATCAAGGCGCATTTCACCTCGCCGCCCTTCCAGTACATCGAGGCCAAGAGCCCCGGCATCCACCGCGTACTCAACTCGGTCGATTATCTCGGCAATCTGACGCTCGACGTCACGTTCGCGCCGAAGAAGTTCGTCGATGCCAACCCTAAGATGACCCAGGCCTTCATCGACGCGATGGACGACGCCAACGACCTCATCGCCAAGGACAAGAAGCTTGCCGCCGAGATCTTCGCCAAGAGCTCGAAGGTCAAGGTCGACGCCGCCGAGGTGCAGCAGATGATCGAAGACAAGGATTCGCGCTTCACCGCGACGCCCGAGGGCGTGATGAAATTCGCCGAGTTCATGCACAAGGCCGGCTCGATCAAGGTGAAGCCCGCCAAGTGGAGCGACATGTTCGTGCCGCAGATCGCCGGCCGCCAGGGCAGCTGAGCGGAACGCGGATCGAACCTAGCTATGTGGCGGGACGCGACCACGCGTCCCGCGGCGCAGGACTGGCGAGCAGCGGCACGCGGACCGGCTCAGGACAGCCAGCGCGGCAAACGCGCTGGCGCGGCGCCGGAGAGAGCCGCTTCGATGCAGTCCTCGAATGTTCCGAGCCTGACGGTGCAGCCCGAGAGCCCGGGTCCGTAATGCGCATATTTTCCGGAGTTGGTGAGGACCACCTTCGCCCTCTCCGGAAAGACCGGGCGCGTGATCGAGCACCAGCAGAGATCGGGGATGACCTCGACGCCGCTCTCTCGAAGACTTGCCAGGGTCCCCTCGGCCTTGGCAGCGGCGAGGACGTCCCGGCCCGTCGTGATGATGACGGAGAGATTGCCTGCAAGGCGGTGTCCGCCAAGCCGCTCGGCGACGGCCCTGCACTCTTCCGGTGAGGCGTGAGGGCTGCCGATCGCGACGAGATCGATGCCTGCCGGCCCGTCGTTCAGCTGGCGCCAGCCGGCTGCCAGCGCAGCACGCGTGATGACGACCTCGTCTTCGGGGCTGCTGCCGAGGCTGTCCGCTTCCGGCGTGATACCCTCGATATGCAGCATGGCCGCCGCCGAGGTCGTACCGAACGCGGCGCAGAGCGCCTTGAGATCGTCCCGCGTCGGGCGCGCCTGCGCGAGCCCTTTGATCAACGGGACCCGATCCGGCGCGGCCAGTCCGGCGAGATAGCCGATCAACGGCCAGGCCGCGCTGTCCGCCCCCTCCGGCAAATCCACCCGAACCGCACGGCGGGCGCGCCGGCCTTCGTCGAGGAACGCCCCGGCAAGTGGCGCGCGGCCGGTGACCGCGATGCAGAAGTCCAGGAAATCGGGGTGCTTCGCCGTCCGGGCTCCCAAGACCGAATTGGCGAAGATCACCGCATTCGATTCCGACCAGCCGATCGCCTCGCCCAGCCCGGGCGGCTCCGGCAGGGAATAGGGAGCGCAGGTGAAGCTCGGCCGGCAGCCCATGCGGACATAGGCATCGGCCAAGTGCGCGGCAGGCTCGCCGAACGCCGGCGCCACGCCCTGTCGGCGCCAGTTGGCGTGATCCACCGAAATCGCGTTCATGGTCGTCGGGACGCGAACGCGGGCTGCCAACTCCTCCATCTTCTCGGCGAAGATCAGATTGGCCGGTCCGGCATAGATGCAGCCATCGACATGAGCCCGCGTGACATCGACGAGCGCGGTCGCGCCCTGCTGTTGGGCCATGGCGCAGACGATACGCATGGCCTGCTGTGCGGCCACTCCTTCGCCGCCCGTGAGCAAGCGGCGATCGCTGGCTGACAGCTCCAGGTCGCCATGCGCAGCGGCGGAAAGCGGGATATGGAGCCGCCCGCCATCGGCCAGGACCGCGTCCGACATAACCTGCGCCCCGGACGCGGAAGAGAGCGCGTCGAACGCTTCTGTCGGCAGGCGAATAACCGGAATGGGATGTCCGAACATTTCCGCGGCGACGATGGCGCCCAGCGTCAGCGTATCCTCGGGGCCGGCAAAGACCAGAGCCGCGGGGCTGCGCCCGGAAAGCGCGAGTTCCAGCAGCACGCCCGAGCCCGAGCAGGAGCCGCGGCTGGTCGGCATCAGCACCACGGCTCCGGCGAGCGAGACGCCGTGCGACGGGTGGTGCACGTCGATCACCGTTCCCGTGGCCGCATCGACCCCGCCCCAGAAACTCAACGGCTCCCCCAGCACGACGACCGGCCCGGAGGCCGTGCCGGGAAGGAGCGAGATTCCAACGTCGCGGCGCAAAGATAAATCCCTCTCGCTGGTCATCGGGTGGAGCGGAAAAGGTACCGCGAAGGCGCGTAGCAGCACCCTCGCCGGCACGAAGCCATCTCACCTGATCAGCGGGACTTATTGAAGCCCCCTTCGCCGCGGACCATTCATCGTCTCGCAGCCGCGCCGGACGAGCTGGTGCCGAACGAGAGCGGCGCATCCCTCCAGAATTTGCCGAGGGTTCCGTTCCGACGAGCCCAAACCCTTGTCGAGGAAAGGACCGTAAAATTCTGGGAATGCTATAAGAATGGCGCGGTTAGCCCCTCGCGTTTTTGCTGAGGCACGCGCGTAGTCGCAGCCGCATGGACGGGGATTTCCGCCCCCGCCTCGTGGCGAGGTTCATCGGCACCGAACCCTACGACCGGCCGCCGGAAATCCACCAAACGCTGGAGGAGCAAGCCGCAAGCGGCAATTGCTGGCGAATGCCCGTCGCCCTAGCCCCTGAGATCAGGTGATCAAGTTCGCGAGCATGACCTGGACGATCGAGCTGCCGTCGGATGCCCCCGCGGAAAGCAGGCGCGCAGCCGCTGCCGCGATCATTGCACAGTGCAGATAAAATTGAGCGAGGCATTGCCTGTCGTTTTCGAGGTTCTCAGGCCCGAGCTCGCGCAGCGTGGAAAACCCGATCTGGCAAGGCGCTCGCCTGGGCCCATCCACCATCCAGAACCTGACGCTCTGCCGCCAGTTCGCAAGATCGGGTGCGGTTTTCTCGTCGAAAACGAAAGCCATGGTCTGCCTCATCAACTCGAATGCGGGATATTCCTCAAAAATGCGCCGGAGCAGGAGTTTCTCGGGCCGGCGCCCCAAGCCCAACATCGCCAGAATGGGCGAGTTCCACCCGGCAACGCTATTGTCGAAAGCTGACCCAAACGTGACGCTGGCGCTGGCTGTCAGCCCCGCTCACGGAGACTTGTCCAGCAGGCGCGGACGAGCACTTTCCAACGACATCTACAGCTGGGCCCGTTGCAGCCGGAAAGGCCGGTGGTGCCGCGTCTTCGCGCGCGGCACCATGGGAATTCCGTGGGGCTCGAGTTCGAGGAGGGCTTCAAGATGGTCTGCTCGGAGGAGCTGGCGGAGATCGAACAACCGGGGCGCGTTCAGGCGCGGACCCGTGAGCGTTCGGCGGCGCTCGATCGGGCGTTTTCTGACATGCGACAGTCGGGCCCTGTCGGAGGGACGGCGGGCGGTGCCGACCCTCAGGCGGTGTCGGCCAAGATCGCCAGTACCCTTGCTGCCTCCACCCGACTGCGGAAGAATCCGGTCGACCTGGCGACAGTGCGGGAAGTGGATGCGATAAGGAGAGGGGCCGAGCCAAACGTCGCGAGAACAAAACGCGACGAAAATTATAACCGAGTCGGCCGGAATTTCTACCGGAAGCAAGAGATTAGCGACTAACCTCTTGATTTATATGGCGCGGGCGACGGGGCTCGAACCCGCGACCTCCGGCGTGACAGGCCGGCACTCTAACCAACTGAGCTACGCCCGCGCTGGGCGGCTGAGGCATTCGCCGTCAGCGACGTGGTGAGTATTGCCCCCGGCTGGAAGTGTCAAGCGCGTGATGCCGGCAAATTCACATCTGGGGAAAAATCCCTTCGCCGGCATTCACGGTTCAGGCGTGCCCCCTCCCATGTCAGGCGATGCGAGGCAGGGATCGAGCAGCACGTGTCGGCGGTCCTGACGGTTATATCCGCCTCGCAGGAGGGCTTTGTCGCCCAATTTGAGATCGTTGGCGCTGTAGGTCACGCACAGCACGCGGATGCCGGGTTCAGCGCAGACAGCGACATACCAGAGCGTCCCATCGGTCTGAATCAAGGACACGGTGCCGGTGATCGCCATATCCACACGCGAATCTGGCGGGATCGAACCGGGCAATTGTCCGGCGACGTCTTCGCAACTTGCCGGTTGGCCCGGTTGCTCGGGTTGCGAGAAGGCCGGGCGGCCAGCAAAAAAGGAATCCGGGAGCAGCGTTTGCGCCAATGCCGGCTCCAGCCCCAGAGCGGCTGCGAGAGCCGCGACGGCAAGGGGCCGCCGGCAGCGCGAGCGGAAGCGATTCTGCAAAGATGCGTTCACCCCGGCCAGCCTGCCGATCAAGATGGCGGAATTCGGCCGGAAGCCGCGATTCGTCCACACACGAGCGACGGGGGGCGCTTGCGATGCGACGCTTCAGGCCTTAAACGGCAAGCACCGGGGGCGGTTAGCTCAGTTGGTAGAGCGCCTCGTTTACACCGAGGATGTCGGCGGTTCGAGCCCGTCACTGCCCACCAGCCCTTCCCGGACATCGTGGCCTAGCCATGGTCCAGACCCTGCTGACGACCGCGCGTCGCAGCAAAACGCGGGCGTAGCTCAGTCGGTTAGAGTGCCGGCCTGTCACGCCGGAGGTCGCGGGTTCGAGCCCCGTCGCCCGCGCCAGTTTCCCCGGACATGCCGGCCAGTCCTACCCGGATGGATCATCCTGCCGGCACCCAAAAGAAAACCGCCGGCGCTTGCGCACCGGCGGCTCTCATTCCTCAGGCCGAAAGTCAGTGGGCGACGACGCCCGCCGCCTCGTCGTCCGCCCCCGGAGCGGGCACGGCCTTCAGATCCTCTTCCCAGACGATAGGAACCGGCTGGCGGGTCAGCGCATGCTGCAGCACCTGCTCCATGCGCGAGACCGGGACGATCTCCATGCCGTCCTTCACCGACTTGGGAAGATCGATCAGATCCTTGGCGTTCTCCTCCGGGATCAGCACCTTCTTGATGCCGCCGCGAAGCGCCGCCAGGAGCTTCTCCTTTAACCCGCCGATCGGCAGCACCCTGCCCCGCAGCGTGATCTCGCCGGTCATGGCGACGTCACGGTTGGTCGGGATGCCGGTCAGGATCGAGACGATGGCGGTCGCCATCGCGATGCCTGCCGAAGGCCCGTCCTTCGGGGTCGCCCCTTCCGGGACGTGCACGTGGATGTCGCGCCGGTCGAAGAGCGGCGGCTCGATGCCGAAATCGACGGCCCGCGAGCGGACATAGGACGCCGCCGCCGAGATCGATTCCTTCATCACGTCGCGCAGGTTGCCGGTGACGGTCATGCGGCCCTTGCCGGGCACCATGACGCCCTCGATCGTCAGCAATTCGCCGCCGACCTCGGTCCAGGCCAGGCCGGTGACGACACCGACCTGATTCTCCGTCTCCGCCATGCCGTAGCGATAGCGCGGCGGGCCGAGATATTCCTCGAGCAGCTTCTCGTCGACGACGACCTTGTCCTTCTTGCCGAGCACGATGTCCTTCACGCCCTTGCGGACGGTGTTGGAGATCTCGCGCTCGAGGTTACGGACGCCGGCCTCGCGGGTGTAACGCCGCACCAGGGTCTGCAGAGCCTCGTCGGTGATCGACCACTCCTTGCCGGTCAGCCCGTGCTTCTTGATCGCGTTCGCGATCAGGTGCTTGCGCGCAATCTCGGTCTTCTCTTCCTCGGTGTAGCCGGCGATGCGGATCACCTCCATCCGGTCCAGCAGGGCCGGCGGGATGTTCAGCGTGTTCGCCGTCGTCACGAACATCACATTCGACAGGTCGTAGTCGACCTCGAGGTAATGGTCGTTGAAGGTCGAGTTCTGCTCGGGGTCGAGCACCTCTAGCAGGGCCGCCGAGGGATCGCCACGAAAGTCCTGGCCCATCTTGTCGATCTCGTCGAGCAGGATGAGCGGGTTGGAGGTCTTGGCCTTCTTCATCGACTGGATGATCTTGCCGGGCATCGAGCCGATATATGTGCGCCGGTGACCGCGGATCTCGGCCTCGTCACGCACACCGCCGAGCGACATGCGGACGAACTCGCGCCCCGTCGCCTTGGCGATCGACTTGCCGAGCGAGGTCTTGCCGACGCCGGGAGGGCCGACAAGGCACAGGATCGGGCCAGCGAGCTTGTTGGCGCGCTGCTGCACGGCGAGGTACTCGACGATGCGGTCCTTGACCTTGTCCAGGCCGAAGTGATCGTCGTCCAGCACCAGCTGGGCGGCGTTGAGGTCCTTCTTGATCTTCGAGCGCTTGCCCCACGGGATGCCGAGCATCCAGTCGAGGTAGTTGCGCACGACGGTCGCCTCCGCCGACATCGGCGACATCTGGCGCAGCTTCTTCAGCTCGGCCGTCGCCTTGTCGCGGGCTTCCTTGGTCAGCTTCGTCTGGGCGATGCGCTCCTCCAGCTCGGCCAGCTCGTCACGGCCTTCCTCGCCGTCGCCCAGCTCCTTCTGGATCGCCTTCATCTGCTCGTTGAGGTAGTACTCGCGCTGGGTCTTCTCCATCTGGCGCTTGACGCGCGAGCGGATGCGCTTCTCGACCTGGAGCACGGACATCTCGCTTTCCATGAGCGAGAGCACCTTCTCCAGACGATGGGCAACGTTGGTGATCTCCAGCACGCCCTGGCGATCGGCGATCTTCACCGCCAGATGCGAGGCGACCGTGTCGGCGAGCTTGGCGGGCTCGTCGATCTGCGAGACCGCAGCGACGATCTCACCCGAGATCTTCTTGTTGAGCTTCACATAGCTCTCGAACTCGCTGACGACCGAACGGGCCAGCGCCTCGACCTCGACCTTCTTGCCTTCCTCCTCGGCCTGGCCGGTGGCCTCCGCCTCGTAGTAGGACTCGGTCGCGGAATAGGACAGCGCCTTGGCGCGGCCGACGCCCTCGACCAGCACCTTCACGGTGGAGTCGGGCAGCTTGAGAAGCTGCAGCACGCGGGCGAGCGTGCCGATTTCATAGATATCCTTGGTCTGCGGGTCGTCATCGCCGGCGTTCTTCTGSGTCGCMAGCAGGATSAGSCCGTCSGTCTTSACCACTTCCT
Source organism: Allobosea sp. 10L422 (assembly GCF_056395345.1). Classification (NCBI taxonomy): domain Bacteria; kingdom Pseudomonadati; phylum Pseudomonadota; class Alphaproteobacteria; order Hyphomicrobiales; family Alloboseaceae; genus Allobosea; species Allobosea sp. 10L422. The sequence continues at coordinate 232,804 of NZ_JBFTJI010000004.1, read as the reverse complement.
CGAGSGCGCGGATCGACTTCTCGCGCCCGACGAAGAGCGGGACGATCATATGCGGGAAGACGACGATGTCGCGCAAAGGCAGAACCGGGTAGGTGCCGGTCTCGCCTGGGACGAAGGGAGCGCGTGGCGTCGAGCCAGTCATGGCAGTTCCTTTGCAGTTGCGCCCGGCACCCCCCCAAGATGGGCTGAGCGATCGGACGTATGCGGCCAGAGCGACCATTCGCTCCTCCGCCCCCGCGCATCGCACCCTAGCTAGGCATGCGACTCTCGCAAGTGCACCTAAGGTGGAGACTTCCTCGCCGGCTTTCAAGCGAGGTATCCGGGCCATGCACCGCTGTCCTGCAGCAGGCGAAGGACGGAAACCAAGACCTGCGACGGTTCAATCTCCCACGAAGCTGTCGCAGTACGGCACTGCGACGAGCCAATGCCCATCACAACGCAAAACGCGCGCCAATGGCGCGCGTCGCGTTGTCACAAGGCTTGAAAAATCTCAGGCCGAGGCGGTTTTGGTCTCGTCCTCGCGCTCCGCGTAGATGAACAGCGGCCGCGCCTTGTTCTCCACCGCTTCCGGGCCGATCACGATCTGCTCGACGCCCTCGAGGCCGGGCAGCTCGTACATGGTTTCGAGCAAAATGCCCTCCATGATCGAACGCAGGCCGCGCGCGCCGGTCTTCCGCTCGATCGCCTTGCGGGCGATCAGGCTGACGGCCTCGTCGGTGAAGGTCAGCTGCGTGTCTTCCATCTCGAAGAGGCGCTGATACTGCTTGACCAGCGCGTTCTTCGGCTCGGTCAAAATCGTCTTCAGCGCGGCCTCGTCGAGATCCTCCAGCGTCGCCAGAACCGGAAGGCGGCCGACGAACTCCGGGATCAGGCCGAACTTCAACAGATCCTCGGGCTCGACCTCGCGGAAGATCGCGCCGGTGCGGCGCTCGTCGGGCGCCTTGACGGTCGCGCCGAAGCCGATCGAGGTGCCCTTGCCGCGGCTCGATATGATCTTGTCGAGACCGGCGAAGGCACCGCCGCAGATGAAGAGGATGTTGGTGGTATCGACCTGCAGGAATTCCTGCTGCGGATGCTTGCGCCCGCCCTGCGGCGGAACCGAAGCGACCGTGCCCTCCATGATCTTCAGCAGCGCCTGCTGGACGCCCTCGCCCGAGACGTCGCGGGTGATCGAGGGATTGTCCGACTTGCGRCTGATCTTGTCGATCTCGTCGATATAGACGATGCCGCGCTGCGCCCGCTCGACATTGTAGTCGGAGGCCTGGAGCAGCTTCAGGATGATGTTCTCGACRTCYTCGCCGACATAGCCGGCCTCGGTCAGCGTCGTCGCATCCGCCATGGTGAAGGGCACGTCGAGGATGCGGGCGAGCGTCTGCGCAAGCAGGGTCTTGCCCGAGCCGGTCGGCCCGATCAGCAGAATGTTGGATTTCGCCAGCTCGACGTCGTTGTGCTTCGTCGCGTGGCTGAGGCGCTTGTAGTGGTTGTGGACCGCCACCGAGAGCACCTTCTTGGCATGATCCTGGCCGATGACGTAGTCGTCCAGAACCTTGCGGATCTCCTTGGGAGTCGGCACGCCGTCCTTCGACTTCACCAGCGCGGATTTCGATTCCTCGCGGATGATGTCCATGCAGAGCTCGACGCATTCATCGCAGATGAACACGGTCGGGCCCGCGATGAGCTTGCGGACCTCGTGTTGGCTCTTGCCGCAGAAAGAGCAGTACAGCGTGCTCTTAGAGTCGCCGCCGGGCTTATTAGCCATTGTCCATCTCCAGTTCCGGAGACCGGGACCACATCAGCCGAGGCGGATGCAACCGTCGTCTCTCCGTCATAAATAAGCGCTCAGATCACGATGATTAGGTTAACGACCCGTTCCGATACATCCGGAAACGCAGGGCCAATCCAAACCGGATCATAGTGGAGCGCTCGTCCGCTCACCCCCGACCCCATGCAAACACGGGGCCGATCTTCTTTCAATATGGCCCCTGTGAGCCGGCACGCCAACCCACAGGTTCGACACCCCGCGTCGCGGGGCTCAGGCCGCCTCTTCCGGCCGCTTCTCGATGACCTGATCGATCAGGCCGAACTCCTTGGCCTGCTCGGCGGTCATGAAGTTGTCGCGCTCCAGCGCGGCGTGGACTTCCTCGTAGCTGCGGCCGGTGTGCTTCACGTAGATTTCATTGAGCCGCTTCTTCAGGCTTTCGACTTCCTTGGCGTGGATCAGGATGTCGGTGACCTGGCCCTGAAAGCCGCCGGAAGGCTGGTGGACCATGATGCGGGCGTTCGGCAGGGCGAAGCGCATGTCCTTGGCGCCGGCCGTCAGCAGCAGCGAGCCCATCGAGGCGGCCTGGCCCACGCAGAGCGTCGTGACCGGGCAGCGGATGAACTGCATCGTGTCGTAGATCGACAGGCCGGAGGTGACCACGCCGCCGGGCGAATTGATGTAGAAGGAGATTTCCTTCTTGGGGTTCTCGGCCTCGAGGAAGAGAAGCTGCGCCACGATCAGCGACGCGGAGAAATCCTCGACCGGGCCGGTCAGGAAGATGATGCGYTCSCGCAGCAGGCGCGARTAGATGTCGAAGGCGCGCTCGCCRCGGCTCGACTGCTCGACCACCATCGGGACGAGATTGTTGTAGGTCTCGATCGGATCGCGAAGCATGGCTCAGTCCTCGGGTGATAGCGCCGGATTGCGGCGGTTTATCGAATCAACGGCTGCTAGGAAGACAACCACATAAGCACGGCGAACGCGGCTGAAAAGGGAAGCGCCGCCGGTCTTGAAGGCCGGCGGCGCGAATGTTGGCATTAAGGTTGCCGGCGGCCTCAGGCGGAGGCGTCGTCAGCCTTCTCGCTGGCCTCGGCCTTCTTGGCCTTCTTGGCGGCGGCCTTCTTCGGCTTGGCCTCGGCAGTCTCCTCGGCCTCGTCGTCGGCATAGAGCGTCTCGCGAGAGACGGTCTGATCCTCGACCTTCACCTGGCCGAGGAGGTGGTCGACGACCTTCTCCTCGAAGATGGGGGCACGGATCTCGGCCAGCGCCTGCGGGTTCTTGCGATAGAACTCCCAGACCTGCTTCTCCTGGCCCGGGAACTGGCGGGCGCGCTCGATCAGGGCCTGGGTGACCTCGTCATCCGAGATCTGGACCTTGGCCTGCTCGCCGATCTCGGCCAGCACGAGGCCGAGGCGCACGCGGCGCTCGGCGATCTTGCGGTAGTCGGCGCGGGCTGCGTCCTCGGTGGTGTCCTCGTCGGCGAAGGTCTTGTTGGCGGCCTTCATGTCGGCCTCGACCTGACTCCAGACGCTGTTGAACTCCTGCTCGACCAGCGTCGGCGGCAGCTCGAAGGTGTACTTGCCGTCGAGCGCGTCGAGCAGGCCCTTCTTCAGCTTACGGCGGGACTGGGCCTGGAAATCACGGCCGATCTGCTCGCTCACGGCGGCCCGCAGGGCATCCAGCGACTCCATGCCGAAGGCCTTGGCGAGCTCATCGTCGATCTTGACGGCATCCGGGCCCTGGACTTCGGTGACGGTGACCACGAACTCGGCCGCCTGGCCGGCGAGATGGGCCGCGCCGTAGTTCTCCGGGAAGGTGACCTTGATCGTGCGGGTCTCGCCCTGCTTGGCGCCTTCGAGCTGCTCCTCGAAGCCGGGGATGAACTGGCCGGAGCCGAGATCGAGCGGGATGCCCTCGCCGGTGCCGCCCTCGAAGGCGTTGCCGTCGATGGTGCCGACATAGGAGATGATCAGGCGGTCGCCGCTCTCGGCCTTGGCCTTCTCGCCCTTCGGCGAATAGGTGCGGTTGCCGGACGCCATGCGCAGCAGGGCGGCGTCGACATCGGCGTCTGGAACCTCGGCGACGGGCTTGGTCAGCGAAACGTCGGAGATGTCGGCCAGCTCGATCTTCGGCAGAACCTCGAGCGCGACGGTGAAGGCGAGATCGCCCTTGGCCTCCATCGCGGCCTCGATCTCGTCCTTGTTCTCGGGGAAGCGGATCTGCGGCTCGAAGGCGAGCTTCAGGTTGTTGTCGGCGACGATCTTCTGGTTGGCTTCGTTGACGGCGTTCTGCAGCACGTCGGACATCACCGAACGGCCATAGAGGCGGCGCAGATGGGCGACCGGCACCTTGCCCGGACGGAAGCCGTTGATCTTGGCCTTGCCCTGAAGGTCCTGCAGGCTGTCGTCGAGCCTCGTCTTCAGGTCGGCGGCGTTCAGCACCACCTGGAATTCGCGCTTGAGGCCCTGGGACAGGGTTTCGGTCACGTTCATTTTTTTTACCGCCAACAGCTCGTTTACGTCTCAATGTCCAAAGCGCGACGCCGGTTCCGACCGCCGCCGCGCTCGCGAAAAACTCTCGCATCGGACCAAAAAGTGGAACCCACTCCTCGGAAAATCCGATGCGGCAACAAACACATAGACCGCCGTTCCGCACCCGCAAGGGCGCGCGGCGATCTAGGCCGATGGTGCGGGCGGAGGGACTCGAACCCCCACGACTTTCGCCGCTGGAACCTAAATCCAGTGCGTCTACCAGTTCCGCCACGCCCGCCGGCCCGATAGCGCTGCGTGCGAGCAAACGCAGCGCGGCCATCGTTAAGCCGCGGTGCTATACGCATTTCGGCCGGCGCTTGCAGCAAAAAAATGACGGTTCTGCAAAGAACCCTTCCGGCGCGTGTTTCCACGGCGCGCCGCGTGGCGCCTCTCGCCAGAGCAGCCCACGCGGATTATGCGATATGTCATGACGAAACCACGCCTTGCCCGCCCCGCCCTGTTGTCCCGCCGGCATCTGCTCGCCGGGTTCGGCAGCGCCGGATTGCTGGCGCCGTCGACGGGCTTCGCGCAGGCGCAGGCCGCGCCAGCGAAAGCGCCGGATGTCGCGCAGCCCCGCATGCTCACGGCTGCCCCGGCCAAGGCCCGGCTGCGCCCCACGCCCGCCGCCGAGACGGAGATCTGGGCCTTCGACGGGGTGACGCCGGGCCCGACGCTGCGAATCAAGCAGGGGGAAACGCTGAGCCTGAAGCTGGAGAACCGGACGACGACCCCGCTCGGGCTGCATTGCTACGGTCTGCGCGGCCAAGCAGCACGCGACGGCGTCGGCGGCTTCAGCCAGCCGCCGATCCCTCCGGGCGAGACCGGCGAAATCCGCCTGACCCCGCCGGACAGCGGCACCCTGCTCTACCGGCCCCTGGTCCTCGGCGGCTCCTCGGAGCCCTGTGGCCGCGGTCTGAGCGGCCTGCTGATCGTCGAGGAGCCGGAGCCGCCTGCGGTCGAGCTCGACCTGCCCGTGCTGGTGACGGACTGGCTCCTGGGCGACGACCAATCGCTCCAGCCCTTCGTCCTGCAAGGCAACCCCGCAGCCTCCGCCGGCCGGCTTGGCAGCTGGCTCACCGTGAGCGGCCGCTCCCCGCCGCTGCCGGTGACCGCAAGGCCGGGCGCGCGGATCCGCTTGCGCCTCGCCAATGCCTGCAACGCCCGGATCATGCGGCTGCGCTTCGATGGCGGCAAACCGACCGTGATCGCGGTCGACAGCCAGCCGACGGAGAGCTTCGAGCCGGTTCGCTCGCAACTGCCCTTCGCGCCCGGGACGCGCTACGATGTGGTCCTCGATCTGCCGATAGAAGTCGGCGCCTCGGTCAACGTCACCGCCCTGATCGGGCCGGGCCTGCCGCTGGTGCGAATCGTGACCGCGGGCGAGCCGAAGGTCCCGCCCGCGGCGGTTCCCGCGCTCAAGCTCAACCCGTCGCTGCCCGCCGCCGTCCGCATGCAGGATGCGACGCGTCCGGAGATCGTGATCGAGGGGGGCGCGAAGCTCGGCGACGACCAGAAGCTCGACTTCTCCGGCCTCGATCTCGCCCGGCCCTGGCTGGTCAATGGCGGCGTCGGCAGCCTCGACGCCAAGCCGCTGTTCAGCGTGAAGCGCGGCACGCCGATGGTGATCGCCATCGACAACCGCACCGCCTTCATCCAGCCGCTGCACGTCCATGGCCACAGCTTCCGGCTGTTGCACCCGCTCGACGATGGCTGGGAGAACTACTTCCTCGACACGGTGCAGATCCCGGAGCGCAAGAGGCTGCACATCGCCTTCATCGCCGACAATCCCGGCCGCTGGCTGATCTCATCGACCGTGCTGGAACGCTTCGACCTCGGCGTGTGGGCGTGGTTCGAGGTGACGTGAGGCTGAGCCTCACAGCCCCAGCCGGTCAACCACGTCCTGCACGATCGCGTCCTTGCTGTCCTCCACGGAGACGACGAGCGGCCGCTCGTCCGGCCCGGGCTCTTCCAGCGTCGCGAACTGGCTGTCGAGCAGCGCCGGCGGCATGAAATGATGCTGCCGGGCGGCCATGCGCCGGCCGATCAGCTCGCGCGAGCCCTTGAGATAGACCAGCGCGACGTCCGGCCGATCGCCGACGATCACCTCGCGATAGGCCCTCTTCAGCGCCGAGCAGGTGACGATGCCGTGCTCGCCCTTCGTCCGCAGATCGTCGATCCAGGCGGCGATCGCGGCGAGCCAGGGCTTGCGATCCTCGTCGGTCAGCGGCGTGCCGCCGGCCATCTTGGCGACGTTCTCGGGCGGATGGAAGGAATCGGCGTCCCGGAAAGGCCAGCCGAGCCGCGCGGCCAGCCGCTCGCCCAGCGAGGTCTTGCCGGAGCTGGCGACGCCCATGACGACGATGACGGCGGGCCTGATGGGCGAGCCCTCATCTTGAGGAGCAGCCGCAGGCTGCGCCTCGAAGGATGTTTCAGAGCGCTCTGGAGCATCCTTCGAGACGGCCGCTGCCGCGGCCTCCTCAGGATGAAGGCTCAAGGAACCTGCCAGCTTTTGTGAGCTCACGGCCTCACCCCTGCTTCTTCGGCTCGACATGGCCACCGAAGCCGGCGCGCATGGCGGAGAGGATCTTTTCGCCGAAGGTGTGATCCACCCTCGAGCGGAAGCGCGCGAACAGCGCCGAGGTCAGCACCTCCGCGGGCGTCGCGGTCTCGACGGCGGCATCGACCGTCCACCGGCCCTCGCCGGAATCCGAGACGTTGCCGGTGTAGGAGGACAGCTCCTCGTCAGCCGCCAGCGCCTCTGCCGTGAGGTCGAGCAGCCAGGAAGTGACGACCGAGCCGCGGCGCCAGACCTCGGCGATCTCCGCCACGTCGAAATCGAAGCCGTATTCGGCCGGAAGGCCTTCCTTGGCGGAGGCATTGCGCAGCAGGTCGAAGCCCTCCGCGAAGGCCTGCATCATGCCGTATTCGATGCCGTTATGGATCATTTTGACGAAATGGCCGGCGCCGGTCGGGCCGCAATGCAGATAGCCCTGTTCGCTCGTCGGATTGCGGCCCTCGCGATGCCTGGTGGGTTCGATATCGCCCTTGCCCGGCGCCAGCGCCTCGAAGATCGGCTCCAGCCGGTCGAAAGCCGGTTTGTCGCCGCCGATCATCAGGCAGTAGCCGCGGTCGAGGCCGTGGACGCCGCCGGAGGTGCCGATATCCATGTAGTGGATGCCCTTGGCCGCGAGCTCCTTGCCGCGGCGGACATCGTCCTTCCAGAAAGCGTTGCCTCCGTCGATCAGCGTATCGCCGCCGGCAACAAGGCCGGCCAGCTCGGCCAATGTCGCCTCGGTGATCTTGCCGGCCGGCAGCATCACCCAGATGGCGCGCGGCGCCTTGAGCTTGGCGACCATGTCCGTGAGATCGGCCGCAAGGGTCGCGCCGTCGGCGGCCAGCGCCTGGCCCGGCTTCGGATCGCGGTCATAAACCACGCATTCATGGCCGGCGCGCATCAGGCGGCGCACGATGTTGGCCCCCATGCGGCCGAGGCCAATCACTCCAAGCTGCATATCCGACACTCCGCGAAGCCCGCCTTTGTCGCTGCTTCAAGCATGGAGGCGGCGGGCGGGGCAAGCCGGCGCAGTTCCGGCGTCATGTCCGGGCCCGGCTCTGCAAGGCTCGCCAACGCCCCGGTGTGACGCCATAGGCGCGGCGGAACTGGCGGGTCAGATGGCTCTGATCGGCGAAGCCGCAGGCCAAGGCGGCATCCGCCAGCGACAGGTCCTGCGCCAGCAGGCGCCGGGCGCGGTCAAGGCGGCGCATTATCAGATAATTATAGGGGCTGGTGCCGAAGGCCGCGCGAAACTGACGCGCCAGCGCGAAGCGATCGAGACCGGAGACGGCCTCGAGCCGCACCGAATCGACCCCCTCGGCGGTATGGGCGTCGAGATAGTCGCGCGCCTTCTCCAGTGCCGCGACATCGGAGCGCATTGGTCTGGGGCTGGCTGCCGAGGGATCGAGGGCGAGCAAGGCATCCGCAAGCCGCTGCATCAGATCGTCGACGGCCATCGAGTCGAGCGGCGCATCGAAATCTCGCAACGCGCGTGCGATGGCGGCGACCAGGCGCCGGTCCTGCGAGACAGCGGAGGAAACGAAGGGCAAGGCCTTGCCATGCTCGCCCATCGCGTCGCGGATCAACCGCGGCTCGACATAGAGCATGCGGTAGCGGAAGCCCTCAGCGATGCCGGAACGCCCGTTATGGACTTCGTCCGGATGGATGACGATGGCTTGGCCGCTGAGGCTGTCACAGCGTGCGCCGCGATAATCGAAGGATTGCACGCCCGAGAGCGTCAGGCCGAAAGCGTAGGTGTCGTGGCGGTGCGGGTCATAGGCGTAGCCGCGAAAGAAGGCCTCGATCCGCTCGATGCCATCAGTCCCGCTGCCGAGCCGCACCCAATCCTCGCCCCCCGATCTGCACGATCGTTCAAGACGCGCCCTTCCCGCTTCGGCTATCGCTCGATCCATGCGTTACGATACCAAGATCGCCATCGTGGTGCGCGAGAATCTCGCGACCTGGCAGAAACTCAACGTCGCCAGCTTCCTGTCGGGAGGGCTTGTCGGCGCTGCCCCCGAAATTGCGGGAGAACCGTATCAGGACGGTTCGGGCCGCTTCTATGGCCCGCTGATCCGCCAGCCCGTGCTGATCTTCGCCGCCACGGCTGAGGATCTGAAACAGGTGATGCAGCGCGCGCAGGGCCGCGGCGTGCGGGCTCATCTCTATACGAATGAGCTGTTCACGACCGGCAACGACGTCGACAACCGTGCGGCGGTGGCGGCGGTCACGACGGCCGATCTCGACCTTGTCGGCCTCGGGCTGCATGCCGAACGGAAGGAAATCGATAAGATCGTCAAGGGGTTGAAGCTTCACGGCTGAGATTTCGATTCAAGCTCGCATGCCAGCGCCGGGCACCCTCGCGGCGCTCTCATTTTCTCGCCGACAGACGCTTGACTTAGAGCGCGCTCGAACCCGTAGCTTCCAAGGCGTCGTGATGAGAAGAAGGCGCCCATGAAAATCGGTGAACTGGCCAGGCGTTCGGGATTATCGGCCCATACGATCCGCTATTACGAGCGGATCGGGCTGTTGCCCTATGCCGACAGGGACCGGTCGAGCCAGCGCGACTACGACGCTTCGATCCTCGTCTGGATCGAGTTCCTCGGCAAGTTCAAGACCACGGGCATGCCGATCCGCGAGATGCTGCGCTACGCGGCTTTGCGAGAACAGGGTTCTGGCACGGAATCCGAGCGCCGCACTCAGCTGGAGCGTCACCGCGAGCAGGTCCGCGCCCGCGTTGCGGAGCTCAACGCCTGCCTTCTCGTCCTCGACACCAAAATCGCCGGCTATGGCGACGCCGAGAAGAGGATCGACGATTATGACGCAGAGCTTTTCCAACGCCGCCAACACTCGTCTCGAACGCGGCAAGCGCGCCCTCGCTGAGATCGACGGCGAAGCCGGCCACAAGGTGATCGCGGCGCTCGCCGATGTCGCACCTGATTTCGCCGACTATGTCTTGGAGTTTCCATTCGGCGACATCTATTCGCGGCCCGGTCTCGACCTGCGCGCCCGCGAGATCGCGACGATCGCCGCGCTTGCGGCGATGGGCAATGCCGCGCCGCAGCTCAAGGTGCATATCGAGGCGGGGCTCAATGTCGGGCTCTCGCGCCCGGAGATCACGGAGGTCCTGATGCAGATGGCGGTCTATGCCGGATTTCCAGCCGCGCTGAACGGGCTGTTCGCGGCCAAGGAGGTGTTTGCGGCGCGCGACCTCGCGGCCTGAGCCAGGGCTCAGTAGGCCCCGCTGGCTCCCGGTCAGCGCGTTCTGCCCTCACACCTGAATCAACCGCTGCACCTGATTGCCGTCGAGTTCGTTCATCGGCCCCGACAGCACGACCTCGCCGCGGTCCATCACGAACATGGTGTCGGCGAGATCGCGGGCGAAGTCGAAATACTGCTCGACCAGCACGATCGCCATGCCGCCCTTCTGGCGGAGATAGTCGATGGCGCGGCCGATATCCTTGATGATCGAAGGCTGGATGCCCTCGGTCGGCTCGTCCAGAACCAGCAATTTGGGCCGGGTGACCAACGCTCGCGCGATAGCGAGCTGCTGCTGTTGGCCACCCGAGAGGTCTCCGCCGCGCCGGCCGAGCATCGACTTCAGCACGGGGAATAGGTCGAAGAGTTCATCCGGGACGTAGCGATCCCTGCGCTTCAGCGGCGCAAAGCCCGTCTCCAGATTTTCCTTCACCGTCAGCAGCGGGAAGATCTCCCGCCCCTGCGGCACATAGGCGATGCCGGCGCGCGCGCGCTCCTCGCTGCGCAGCCCGGAAATCTCCTCTCCGTCGAAGCGAATATGGCCTGCCGAGATCGGCTGATGGCCGACGATGGCGCGCATCAGCGAGGTCTTGCCGACGCCGTTGCGCCCCATCACGCAGGTGACCTTGCCGGGCTCCGCAGCGATCGAAACATGGCGCAGGGCCTGCGCGGCGCCGTAATGCAGATTGATGGCGTCGACGGTCAGCATCGCATCATCGCCCCAGATAGACTTCGACGACGCGCTCATTGGCGCTGACCTGATCGAGGGGGCCCTCTGCCAGCACCGAGCCCTCGTGCAGCACCGTGACCTTCACGCCGAGCTCGCGGATGAAGCCCATGTCGTGCTCGACGACGATCACCGAATGATCCCTGGCGATCTCCTTGAGCAGCACGGCCGTTTGCGCCGTCTCGCCATCGGTCATGCCGGCGGCGGGCTCGTCGACGAGCAGGAGCTTGGGGTCCTGCGCCAGCAGCATGCCGATCTCGAGCCACTGCTTCTGGCCGTGCGAGAGCGAGCCGGCCAACCGGTCACGCTTGTCGGCGAGCTTCACGATGCCGAGGATGTCATCGATCCGCTTCTGCTGAGGTTCCCCGGTTTTCCAGAACAGCGTCTTGCCGACCGTGCGCTTCGATTTCAGCGCGAGCAGGATATTGTCCTCGATGGTGTGGAAGTCGAAAACCGTCGGCTTCTGGAACTTGCGGCCGATGCCGAGATTGGCGATCGCGGCCTCGTCGAGACGGGTGAGATCGACGGTGCCGGCGAACATCACCGTGCCGACATCCGGCTTTGTCTTGCCGGTGATAATGTCCATCATCGTGGTCTTGCCGGCGCCGTTGGGGCCGATGATGGCGCGCATCTCGCCGGGCTCGATCGTCAGCGAGAGATTGCGGATGGCCTTGAAGCCGTCGAACGAGACGCTGACGCCGTCGAGATAGAGCAGCGAGGAGGTCAGGGCGCCGGGCACGGGAGCGTTCATCGCCTTCACTCCGCCGGTGCCGGCTCGGCGGCCGGCGTCGCTTCGGGCTTCCGGCGACGCGCCCACAGGGCCTCGGCCGTGCCCAGAATGCCCTTGGGCAGGAAGAGCGTGACGACGACGAAGAGCCCGCCGAGCGCGAAGAGCCAGTACGGCGCCATAAAGCCGGAGGTGAAGACCGTCTTGGCCCAGTTTACGACCACGGCACCGAGCGCCGCGCCGACCAGCGTGCCACGCCCGCCGACCGCGACCCAGATCACGGTCTCGATCGAGTTGGCTGGGGCGAATTCACTGGGGTTGATGATGCCGACCTGCGGCACGTAGAGCGCACCGGCCACGCCCGCCATGCAGGCCGAGACGGTGAAGACGAAGAGCTTGAAGCGATCCACCCGGTAGCCGAGGAAGCGCGTGCGGGATTCCGCGTCTCGGATCGCGATCACCACCTTGCCGAGCTTCGAGACGACGATGCCGCGGGCGATCAGGAAGCCCACCGCCAGCATCACGCAGGTCATTGAAAACAGAGCGGCTCTGGTCCCTTGCGCCTGGACGTTGAAGCCGAGGATGTCCTTGAAGTCGGTCAGGCCGTTATTGCCGCCGAAGCCCATATCGTTGCGGAAGAAGGCGAGCAGCAAGGCATAGGTCAGCGCCTGGGTGATGATCGAGAGATAGACGCCGGTGACGCGCGAGCGGAAGGCAAACCAGCCGAAGACGAAGGCGAGCAGGCCGGGAACCAGCAGCACCATCAGCATGGCGAAGGGGAAGGAGGAGAAGCCCCACCAGTACCAGGGCAGCTCCTGCCAGTTCAGGAAGACCATGAAGTCGGGCAGGATCGGATTGCCATAGACGCCGCGGGTGCCGATCTGGCGCATCAGATACATGCCCATGGCGTAGCCGCCGAGCGCGAAGAAGGCGCCGTGGCCGAGGCTGAGGATGCCGCAATAGCCCCAGACGAGATCGAGCGAGACCGCCAGCAGCGCGTAGCAGAGATATTTGCCCCAGAGCGACATGGTCGAGGTCGGAACGTGGAAGGGCGAGCTTGCCGGCAGCAGCAGGTTCGCCAGCGGCACCAGCACGCCGAGACCGAGCAGGATCGCCAGGAAGATTCCGGCACGCTTGTCCATGTTCTGGAGGAGGAAGCGGGTGATCATGCTTCCACCGCCCGGCCCTTCAGCGCGAACAGGCCGCGCGGTCGCTTCTGGATGAAGAGAATGATGCAGACCAGCAGCGCGATCTTGCCGAGCACGGCGCCGGCATAGGGTTCGAGCAGCTTGTTGGCGACGCCGAGTGTCATCGCGCCGACCAGCGTGCCCCAAAGATTGCCGACGCCGCCGAAGACCACGACCATGAAGCTGTCGATAATGTAGCTCTGGCCGAGGTTCGGACTGACATTGTCGATCTGCGAGAGCGCAACGCCCGCAAGGCCAGCGACGCCCGAGCCCAGCCCGAAGGTCAGCGCGTCGATGCGGCCGGTGCGGATGCCCATCGCCGAGGCCATGCGCCGGTTCTGGGTGACGGCGCGCATCTGCAGGCCCATCGGCGTCAGCTTGAGGATGGCGAGGAGTGCCGCGAGGACCAGCGCCGCGAAGACAATGATCCAGAGCCGGTTGTAGGTGATCGCCAGACCACCGAGTTCGAAGGCGCCCGACATGAAGGCGGGCGCGCCGACCTCGCGATTGGTCGGGCCGAAGGCGGTGCGGACCGCCTGCTGCAGCATCAGGCTGATGCCCCAGGTCGCCAGCAGCGTCTCCAGTGGCCGGCCATAGAGGAAGCGGATGACGCCGCGCTCGATGGCGATGCCGACCGCCCCGGCGACGATGAAGGCAGCAGGCAGCGCGATCGCCAGCGACCAATCGAAGAGCCAGGGCGCGTTCGTGCGGATCAGTTCCTGCACCACGAAGGTGGTGTAGGCACCGAGCATGACCATCTCGCCATGGGCCATGTTGATGACACCCATCACGCCGAAGGTGATGGCGAGACCGATGGCCGCAAGCAGCAGCACCGAGCCGAGCGAGAGGCCGTACCAGAGGTTCTGTACGACGGCCCATAGCTTCAGCCGGCCCTCGATGGCGGCGACCGCCCTGCTCTGCGCATCACGGAGCGTCGGCGTGATCTCGCCGGAGAGACCGCGCAGCGCCGCCAGCGCATCCTGATCGCCGCGTTCGCGCAGCACCTCGACAGCCGCGACCCGATCGAGCGGCTGGGCATCTGGCTTGGCGATCAGGATCGCGGCCTGGGCCTGTCGCAAGGCGGCGAGCGCGCGCGGATCGGTCTCCTTGCCGATCGCGGCCTCGACGATCGGCAGCAGGCCCGCATCGCGCGACTTGAAGACGGCCTCCGCCGCGGAGATGCGCTTGCCCGGATCGGGATTGAGCAGGCTCAAGCCACCGAGCGCGGCCTGCACGGCACGGCGCACGCTGTTGTTGAGGCGCACCGTCTTCAGTCCTGCGGGCGCCGCGGTGAGCGCGTGCCCGGTCCGGGCGTCGACCAAGCCGCCCGCAGCTGTCTTCACCACGACACCGCCCGCCCCGACGAGCAGCCGCCCGTCGCCGAGCGCCTCGATGATCAGCGACGCATTCGGATGAGCCGTCGAAACGAGGATTTCGATCGCGCGGGAGGTATCCGAATAGCTGTCGGCTGCGAGCCGCGTGAAGGCTTCGTCGGCCGTCTGCGCGAAGGAAGCGACCGAAGCGGCGAGGAGCGCCACGAGGATGATGATCGCGTGCTTCAGGCGATGGAAGATGAGCATCGGGCCGGTTCGTCTCACGCTTGGTTCAATCTCAGTCCTCATCCTGAGGAGCTACGCAGAGGCGTCTCGAACGATGGCTCCAGCGCGCTCTGGACCATCCTTCGAGACGCGAGCCTTGCTCGCTCCTCAGGATGAGGGCTCGATCGGAAACGGGTCGCCTGTGAGCGGGTGAATGAAGGGCGGCCGGGATTTTTTCCCGTGCCGCCCTTCCCCCTCATGATCTCAGACGCCGCCGCATTTGCCGGTCTTGACGTTGAAGTTGCCGCATTTCTTCTCGACCCAGTCGCCGACGAGGTCCTTCGAGCCGTCGAGTTCCTTCGACCAGGCGTCGCCCGGCACGAGACCGCTGGTCTTCCAGACCACGTCGAACTGGCCGTCTTCCTTGATCTCGCCGATGAAGACCGGCTTGGTGATGTGGTGGTTCGGGAGCATCTTCGAGATGCCACCGGTCAGGTTCGGCGCCTCGATGCCGGGCAGCGCGTCGATGACCTTGTCCGGATCGGTGCTCTTGGCCTTCTCCACCGCCTTCACCCACATGTTGAAGCCGATGTAATGCGCTTCCATCGGGTCGTTGGTGACGCGCTTCGGGTTCTTGGTGAAGGCCTGCCACTGCTTGATGAAAGCGTCGTTCTCGGGCGTCTTGATCGACTGGAAATAGTTCCAGGCTGCGAGATGGCCGAGCAGCGGCTTCGTATCGATGCCGGCAAGCTCCTCCTCGCCGACCGAGAAGGCGACGACCGGGATGTCGGTCGCCTTGATGCCCTGGTTGCCGAGCTCCTTGTAGAACGGCACGTTGGCGTCGCCATTGATGGTCGAGACCACCGCCGTCTTCTTGCCGGCCGAGCCGAACTTCTTGATGTCGGAGACGATGGTCTGCCAGTCGGAGTGGCCAAAGGGCGTGTAGTTGATCATGATATCCTCGGGCTTCACGCCCTTGGACTTCAGATACGCCTCGAGGATCTTGTTGGTTGTGCGCGGGTAGACATAGTCGGTGCCGGCGAGAACCCAGCGCTCGACCTTCTCCTCCTTGGCGAGATAGTCGACGGCGGGGATCGCCTGCTGGTTCGGCGCGGCGCCCGTATAGAATACGTTGCGCTCGCTCTCCTCGCCCTCGTACTGGACGGGGTAGAACAGGATGTTGTTGAGCTCCTTGAAGACCGGCAGCACCGACTTGCGCGAGACCGAGGTCCAGCAGCCGAAGGTGGCCGCGACCTTGTCCTTGGTGATCAGCTCGCGCGCCTTCTCGGCGAAGAGCGGCCAGTTCGAGGCGGGATCGACGACGACGGCCTCGAGCTTCTTGCCCAGCAGACCGCCCTTCTTGTTCTGCTCCTCGATGAGCATCAGCATGACGTCCTTCAACGTCGTCTCGGAGATGGCCATCGTGCCCGAGAGCGAATGAAGGATGCCGACCTTGATGGTCTCCTGCTGCGCCGCCGCCGGCAGATAGGAGGACCCGAGGAAAGCGGCGCCGGCCAAAGCCGTGCCGAGGAATTCGCGACGATTGCTGTTCACGGACATCTCCCGAAGGATGTTTGTTGGCGGCGCCCCTCGACGCCGGCAGGCCTCCCTGGCCCGGAGGCAGCTTTCGCAAGGGCCGTGCCAAGCGCCGACGGCCTTTGCGACGAGGCGCAAATCTCTGTCCGTAACGAGGCTTTGGCAGCATTTCCTGCGAAAGCGCGACCACTCAACGCAATCATCGAACTCAACGGGAGAAATCTGCCCATTCCGTCATCAAATCACGTGGCGCATGTTTGTGCACCGCAGCATATGCCTGAAATTTCATCGACGGGCACGGGTTTTAAGTAACGGAGTACAGCGTTTTTTTTGGCATTTACGAGCACAGGAGAATCGACTTAGCCTCATCTTCGTCGGTAACAACTGAAAGGAGGTGATCCAGTGTCTCATTGTCATCAGCCGCTGGTGCAAAGCGGGTGGACCTGGACCTCTTCTTCCCGGGGTTCGTGTTCCGCGTGAGTTTTCGCACCTTTGATCCGGCTCGCTGGATCGCGGTTCGACAATGGAAGGGCTGTCCGAAAGGGCGGCCCTTCTTCTTTTGATCTCGCGAATGCTGGCGCGAGCCCACAAGGCGTGGCAGACAGGCGGGGTGACCTACTTTCCCAGCCTTTACCCGTCGAGTACCAGCATTGTCCGTTCCTGAACCGAGCCGCGAGGCGATCCTCGACTTCATCGAGGAGGAGCGCGCCGCCGGCCGCGAGGTCGGCCGCCGCGAGATCGCCAAGGCCTTCGGGCTGGACCAGGGCGGCAAGATCTGGCTGAAGCGCCTGCTGAAGGAACTTGCCCAGGAAGGCGAGATCGGCGGGGACGGCAAGGAGCGCCCGGTGCATCCGCGCGGCGCGCTGCCGCCTGTGCTGCTGTCCGAGATCAAGCGCCGCGACCGCGAGGGCGACCTCATAGCCCAGCCGCTCGAATGGGACGAGGCGGAAAGCGGCGCACCGCCGCAAATCCTGGTCGAGCGCGTCCGCGAGGGACGACGGAAGCCGCACGCGGCGGCCCCCGCCCCGGGCGTCGGCGATCAGGTCATCCTCAAGCTGACCCGCCTGAGGGGCGTCGCGGACTTCGCCTATTCCGGCCGAGTGCTCAAGATCATGGGCAAGGCCAAAGCCGCCGTGCTCGGCATCTTCCGCGCCCTGCCCGACGGCTCGGGCCGGCTGGTGCCGATCGACAAGAAGGCACAGGGGCGCGAGGCGATCATCCCCAAGGGCCGCACGGCCGAGGCTGAAGATGGCGACCTCGTCTCGGTCTCTCTGCGCCGCGAGAGCCGCTTCGGCCCGCCCGAGGCGCAGGTGCGCGAGCGGCTGGGCTCGATCAAGTCCGAACGCGCCGTCAGCCTGATCGCGATCCACGCCCACGGCATCCCGCATGAATTCCCGCCGGCCGCTCTCCAGGAAGCGGCGGACGCACCGACCGCGACGCTGAAGGGGCGCGAGGACTGGCGCGAGCTACCGCTCATCACGATCGACCCCGCCGACGCCAAGGACCATGACGACGCTGTCCATGCGGCGCCCGACGAGGACCCGGCCAATGCCGGCGGCTTCGTCGTCACCGTCGCCATCGCCGACGTCGCGGCCTATGTCCGGCCGGGTTCGGCCCTCGATCGCGAGGCGCTGGAGCGCGGCAATTCGGTTTATTTCCCCGATCGCGTCGTGCCGATGTTGCCGGAACGGATCTCGAACGATCTGTGTTCGCTTCGCGAGAACGAGGACCGGCCGGCCATGGCGGTGCGGCTCGTGCTCAAATCCGACGGATCGAAGAAGAGCCACTCCTTCCACCGCGTGCTGATGCGCTCAGCCGCCAAGCTCTCCTACCAGCAGGCTCAAAGCGCGATCGACGGCAACCCGGACGAGAAGACCGGGCCGATCCGCGAGAGCGTGCTGATGCCGCTCTGGGCGGCCTATGGCGTGGCGGCTCGCGCCCGCGACCAGCGCCAGCCGCTCGATCTCGATTTGCCTGAGCGCAAGCTGATCCTGAAGCCCGACGGCGCGGTCGAGCGCGTGATCGTGCCGGAGCGGCTGGCCGCCCATAAGCTGATCGAGGAATTCATGATCCTCGCCAATGTCGCGGCGGCCGAGACGCTGGAGAAGGCCGGGAGCCTGCTGGTCTATCGCTGCCATGACGAGCCGTCGCTCGAGAAGATGCGCGCGCTAGGCGAGGTGCTGGCCTCGATCGGCATCAAGCTGCCGAAGGACGGGGCGCTCAGGCCCGTGCTGTTCAACCGCATCCTGGCGATGATCAAGGGCTCGGAGAACGAGACGCTGATCAACGAGGTGGTGCTGCGCACGCAGGCCCAGGCAGAATATGTCGCCGAGAATTACGGGCATTTCGGCCTTAATCTGCGCCGCTACGCGCATTTCACCTCGCCGATCCGCCGCTATGCCGATCTGATCGTCCACCGCGCGCTCGTCACCGCGCTCAAGCTCGGCGATGACGGCCTGCCGAAGAATACGACGCTCGCCGAACTGCGCGAGATCGCGACCCGCATCTCCGCCGCCGAGCGCCGCGCCATGGCAGCCGAGCGCGAGACGACCGACCGACTGATCGCGCACTTCCTCGCCGATCAGATCGGCGCGAGCTTCGACGGGCGGGTCGGCGGGGTGAATCGCGCGGGGCTCTTCGTGAAGCTCAACGATACCGGAGCGGACGGCTTCATCCCCGCCTCCACGCTCGGAGGCGACTATTACCGCTATGACGAGGCTGCCCATGCCCTGATCGGCGAGCGCACCGGCGAAAGCTGGCGCCTCGGCGACAAGGTGCATGTCAAGCTGGTCGAGGCCGCGCCCGTCGCTGGCGCATTGCGCTTCGAGCTGCTTTCGGCCGGCAGGACTGTGGCGACGGGCCGCGCTGGCAAGCGCCGCGGCGGCGCGCCATATGGGGAAAGCCGGCCGACGAGCTTCGGCAAGAGGGCCAAGCCGGGCCGGGCCAAGCCTGGCAAGAGGCGGTGATGAGCGTCCAGATCCACAGCGCGGAAACGCATGTCGAAACCCGCGACTGGCGGGAAGCCGTGGCGCGTGGGCTGAAGGGCCGATGCCCACATTGCGGCCGCGGAGGGCTGTTCCGCGCCTTCCTGAAGCCGGTCGATGCCTGCGAATCCTGCGGTGAGGAGCTGCATCATCAGCGCGCCGACGACCTGCCGCCCTATATCGTCATCACCATCGTCGGCCATATCGTGGTCGGCGGCATTCTGCTCGCCGAGAAGTACGGCGACTGGCCGATGTGGTGGCACATGGCGCTCTGGCCGGCATTGACGCTGATCCTGTCCATGGCCCTGATGCAGCCTGTGAAGGGCGGCGTCGTCGGCCTGCAATGGGCCGTGCGCCTACACGGCTTCGGCGGCGAGCCCGACCGGCCCGAACGCCAGCCCCTGCCCCCATCCGGATCGCGCCCATGACCGACCACACCGTCACCCTGACCCAGGCCGAGCGCGTCCGCACCACGGTCAATCTGCGTCCGAAGGACGCCGCGACCATGCTGATCCTGGACCGCAGCGGCGCGCGCCCGAAGGTCCTGATGGGCAAGCGCCACGCCGGCCACAAGTTCATGCCGGGCAAATACGTCTTTCCCGGCGGACGCATCGAGGACGGCGACCGACGTATGGTCGCGACCGGCGCGGTGCCGCAGATCTGCGAGGACCGGCTCGGCAAGCGCTGCCTGCGCCCAAGCGCCGGCAAGGCGCGGGCGCTGGCGCTCGCAGCAATCCGCGAGACCTTCGAGGAAACCGGTCTGCTCTTCGGCTCTGACGAATTCGGAGCGCCGGAGAATCCGCCGGCCGGAAGCTGGACCGACTTCGCCGCTCAGGGCGTGTTTCCCGATCTCTCCGCCGTCACCTTCGTCGCCCGCGCGATCACGCCGCCGCGCCGGCCGAAGCGCTTCGACACCCGCTTCTTCACCGTCGACGCCGCAGCGGTCGCAGGCAAGGTCGAAGGCATCGTCGGACCGGATTCGGAACTGACCGATCTCGTCTGGGTCGATTTCGAGGAGGCGAAGGCGCTCGACCTGCCGACGATCACCACTGTCATCCTGCAGGAGGTCGAATCGCGCATCGCCGCCGGCTTCGCGCCCTACCTGCCGGTGCCGTTCTACTGGGAGAAGCGCGGCAGCTTCGTGCGCGAGGAGCTCTGAACCGGCGGAAATCCCGCCTTACGGACAGGATCGTCATCGGATCGTTATTCTTTCTTGACTTCCCCAGCCCTTTGCGGCATCTCCCACGCCGACAGTTTGCCGGGTTCGCCCGGCCATTTTCTTTTCCGAGGGCTTTGCGGCCCGCATGGTTCGAGGATAGACCCATGGCCAAGGCCGTGACGATCAAGATCAAGCTGCTTTCGACCGCCGACACCGGCTTCTTTTACGTGACGAAGAAAAATTCGCGCACGATGACTGAGAAGATGTCAAAGAAGAAGTACGACCCGGTCGCGCGCAAGCACGTCGAGTTCAAGGAAACCAAGATCAAGTAAGGCTTGCCCCTACTGGTCTGGACCAACGCAAAACCGCCCTTCCGGGCGGTTTTTTGTTGCCTGCACTTTTGGCTACATCTCTGTTGGCTGAGCGACTTTTGTCGCCATTCTGACTGTTCGGCCGGCGAAGCGCGCCGCTAAAGCTCAAGCGGCAGATGCGTGCGGTCAGCGATCAACCACGACAACAAGCCCGTGCTGATCATCAGCACGGCCACCAATACGGCCTGGACCATAACGCTACACCGCCCCCGTTTCCCGTAGGGCAATAGCTAGAATTTTAACGTTTTGTAAATGAATTTATTCGGTAGAATCGCGCTCATGAAGGCTGCATGACGCCAGTGGAGGCAGCCCGACATGGATGAACTCTCTGAAGCCGGGCTGGATCTTGAGCTCAGCGAATTCGGCAAGCGATTGGATTCGCTCCTGATCTCCCGTGGGTGGAATCCCCGGGCACGGCGGAGCGCTCGGTCGAGCTTCGAGTTTTCGGCGAAGCGCTATTCGCCGGAGGCTGTCCACATCGTCCTGGATGCCGTCATGCCGGAAGCAGCGGCCAGGGAAATCATGGCCCTCGCCCTCCGGCACGGCCTGACCGAACCAGCCAGGCAAGACACTCCGCCGAAGCCCCGCTGAACACAGCGGCCCGCGGCTGCGGCGCAACCGCCGGCGCGCATCTCAGCGCCCTCAATCGCGGCACAGCTGCCGGGTCATTGACTCTTTCGGGAAAGCCCCCACCTGTTGCGCTTCCGCCGTCGCCCGGATCGAAGCCGGGATTGCAGGATAGCGAGGACCGAACGGCATGGTGCGACAGTTGCTGAAGCTGCTGGTCGAGATTGATTCCTCGCGCTTCCTCACGACACGCATCGGCGCAGCGCTAAGCGTGCTGGCTTTGCTCGCGGCCTTCGGCGCTGCGGGGTACTGGTTGCCGGCGGCGATCTCGGACTATCTCCAACGCTGAAGCGGCGGCCCAGAAACAAGGTGGCCGGCCGGCGGCGGTTCTGAGGAGGCCAGAATTCCGTCACCGACCGGCCGAGCCCTTCGGTTACCCAGGAGATGCGGCGGACCCGAGCTCCCGAGGGGCGTTCCGGAGCGATCACCGGGACCGCTGCGTTGCAACAACCCTTACAATGCAACGTATCCGAATCAATCAAATCCAACCGATTCCCCTGCGTTCATCGATCGTTAACCCTACCGGCTAATCTTAAATTTCCGCCGGGCGAAGCTGACTCTACGGCAATTCCAAAAACAACTTCAGATCGTTGCCGATTGTTGTTCACGCACTGCCTTAGCAATCGGCCGGAAGTCCGCTGATACCGCAGATTGCCGCTGTCCAGCGGCAGCCGGCCACGGCCTGCCAGGCGAGGCCCGACGCCTATCAACCTGGCTTGAGCAAAGATCGATCGGTTACGCGGCGCTCGCGGCGATGACGCGATTGCGGCCACCGGCCTTGGCCCGATAGAGGGCATCATCGGCGCGCTTCATGATGTCGGCCGAAGAGGCGTCCCCGGCGCGGCGGTTCGCGACGCCCACCGAAACCGTGACCCTGATATCGCGCGTGTCGTTCTGGATCGCGAAAGGCTCACTCTCGACCCGCTCGCGAATACGCTCCGCGACCTGGCAGGCGGCATCGCGCCCGGTATCTGGCAGGACGACGACAACCTCTTCGCCGCCCATCCGAGCAACGAGATCGATACCACGGGTGCATGCGCGGACACGGTTCGCGAACTCGCGCAGCACCTCATCGCCGGCGTCATGCCCCCAGCTGTCGTTGACAGCCTTGAAGTGATCGACATCGAGCAGAAGGATCGACAGCGCGCGCGCGCGCAGCGCCGACTCGTCGAACATCATGGCGAGCCGGCTGGTCATGAAGCGGCGATTGTGCAGGCCCGTGAGCTGATCCATCACCGCCATCTCCATCGACGACTGCACGCTGTCGCGCAGCCGCTCGGTGAAGCGCTTCCGGCGCACCTGGGTGCGAACCCGGGCGAGCAGTTCGTTGCGGTCGATCGGGCGGAGCAGGAAGTCATGCGCGCCGATATCGAGGCCGCGCAGGATGCGGGCACGGTCCTCGGCCTCCCCCATCAGCAGCACGGAGATATTGCGCGTGCGCTCCAGCGAGCGCAGCTGACTGCACAGGCGCAAGCCGTCCTGATCTTGCAGGTCGAGGCTGATGATGACGCTGTCGAAGTCGCCATCGGCAGCCCGCTGCGCCGCCTGCTGGGCATCTTTCTCGACCTCGACGACATGGAAGGCCGAGAGCGCGCTCTGAAGCCGCTCGACCACGCTGGGCCGGTCCTCGACCAGCAGGATGCGGCCATTGAGCCCGGTTTCGGCGGCCGCGGCGGCCAGCGGATCGGCCATGCCGAGCCGGACCGAAGCAACGGCACGGCCGCGCAGCTCGTCCGTCATCTCCTTCAACCGTGCCAGGCTCCGCACCCGGGCGAAAAGCGCGGCATCGTCGAGCGGCTTGGTCAGGAAGTCGTCGGCGCCGGCATCAAGCCCCTCCAGGCGGTCGCGCGGCTGGTCCAGCGCGGTGACCATGACGACCGGAATATGCGCGGTCGCCGGCGTGCCCTTCAGATAGCGGCAGACCTCGAAACCGTTCATGCCCGGCATCATGACGTCGAGCAGGACGATGTCCGCCTCGCCGCGCTCGCAGGTCGCAATCGCATCCGCGCCGTTCAACGCCGTCACCACGCCGAAATACTCGGCCGAAAGCTTGGCCTCGAGCAGTTTCACATTGGCGGCGATGTCATCGACGACGAGGACGCGGGCAGTCATGGATCGCTCTTAGGCGGCGCCGGCATAAGCGCGGACGGTCTCCAGGAACTTCGCAACCGAGATGGGCTTGGAGAGATAGGCCTCGCAGCCGCCCTCGCGGATCCGCTCCTCGTCGCCCTTCATCGCGAAGGCCGTGACGGCCACCACGGGGATCGCCTTGAGGTCGTCGTCCTCCTTGATCCATTTGGTGACCTCGAGCCCGGAGACCTCCGGAAGCTGGATGTCCATCAGGATCAGCGCCGGATGGTGAGTCCGCGCCAGCTCGATAGCTTCGATGCCATCCGACGTCTTCAAGGTCGCATAGCCATGCGCTTCGAGAAGATCGTTGAAGAGCTTCATGTTGAGCTCGTTGTCTTCGACGATGAGAACCGTCTTCATCAGGCCGCCCTTCAATCGCGCCAGGGATGTCCGCCAGCAGCCAGCGGTCTTTCCAAAATGGCGGCGTCGTTCGATGATAGTCTCTAACACGCGAGCAGTTGACGAAACGCAAACCGGATACGCGACTCCCAGGCCATGGCACCAAGACTGACCACCGAGGATGCAGAGACGCTGGCATTGCGCGCCCTCGGCTTCCTGGCCGCAGAACCGGAACGGATCGAGCCTTTCCTCAGCACGACCGGTCTCGGCCCGGCCAATCTGCGTTCCGCGGCGAGCGAACCGGGTTTCCTTGCGGCCGTGCTCGACCATATCGCGGGAAGCGATTCGCTCCTGCTCGAGTTTGCCGAAAATTTAAGGCTGAATCCGGAAATTATCGGGGAGGCACGCCGTCTGCTCGCCGGGCCGGAGCCGGACGACTTCCCTTGATCACGAGTCCCCTCTCGCTGCGCAGCCTGTGCCGCGATTGCCTGGCGGATCACGAGGCGGCGGGGCCGCTCCGGCGCTGCCCGGCTTGCGGTTCGCCGCGCCTGATCAGGCATGCCGAGCGCGATGCCCTGAGCCTCGCCCATATCGACTGCGACGCCTTCTACGCGACGATCGAGAAGCGCGACGATCCGACCCTGCAGGACAAGCCGGTCATCGTCGGCGGCGGCAAGCGCGGCGTGGTCTCGACATGCTGCTACATCGCGCGCACCTATGGGGTGCGCTCGGCCATGCCGATGTTCAAGGCGCTGAAGGCCTGCCCAGAGGCGGTCGTCGTCAAGCCGAACATGGCGAAGTACGTCTCGGTCGGGCGCGAAGTCCGGCAGTTGATGCGCGAGCTGACGCCGCTGGTCGAGCCGCTCTCGATCGACGAAGCCTTTCTCGATCTCGCGGGCACGGAGCGCCTTCATCACGCCAGCCCGGCCATGACGCTCGCACGCTTCGCCAAGCGCATCGAGGCAGAGCTCGGCATCACCATCTCGGTCGGGCTGTCCTATGCCAAATTCCTGGCGAAGGTCGCGTCCGACCTCGACAAGCCGCGGGGCTTCTCGATCATCGGCCGTGGCGAAGCGGTCGCCTTCCTCGCCGACAAGCCGGTCAGCCTTATCCCCGGCATGGGGCCGGCAAGCGTCGCGAAGCTCGCGGAAGGCGGCTTCAAGCTTGTCGGCGACCTGCGCGAGGCTGCGGCCGAAAAGCTCTTCCGCATCGCGGGCAAGGACGGCCCGCGCCTCAAGAATCTCGCTAACGGCATCGATCCGCGCAAGGTCACGCCCGAGCGCGAAACCAAGAGCGTCTCGAGCGAAACGACGCTGGACGTCGATCTCTCAGGCTTCGATGAGCTGGAGCCGATTCTGTGGCGGCTCTGCGAGAAGACCTCGAAGCGGCTGAAGGCACAGGAACTCGCCGGCCGGACCATCACCCTGAAGCTGAAGACGGCAGACTTCCACAGCATCACCCGCGCCACGCGGCTGCCCGAGCCGACGCAGCTCGCCGCCCGGCTCTTCACCGCCGGGCGCGACCTGCTGAAGCGCGAATGCAACGGTCCGCGCTACCGGCTGATCGGCATCGGCACGAGCGATTTCAGCCCGCCCGAAGAGGCCGATCATGGCGACCTTGCCGATACGGCGACGCCACGCCTGAAGGCGATGGAGGGCGCGCTCGACAAGCTGCGCGCCCGCTTCGGGGATGAGGCGATCGGCAAGGGGCTGGGCCTCAGGCTTCCGCAGCGCCGATCGTCCGAGCCGGCTACTTCGCGCAAGCTTCCTGAGGAAGAAGATCCAGACGGGTGAGCGTGCCGCGCAGCGCGAAGCTGCCATAGTCGAGCTTGATCGCGCCGGTGACCCCGTTCTCGTAGAGTTCGAAGGAGATCGTGTAGGAGGGCGTCGACTCGCCCGAACCAACCTTGAAATAGGAGATCGTCACCGGCCAGCGCGCCATCTTCTCGAATTCAGGGCGCTGCAGCGGCTTTTCGGAGGGCTCGCTTTCGATCCGCTTCCCGATGACCGAGAGCGTGTCGTAGACCTCCTTGCCTGAATTGGCGCCGTCGTAGAGCCTCACATTGAGGGTGTGCTGGCCAGTGCGCGCGGCCTGGATGACGGCCTTCATTTGGGCGTTCGGAAACAGCGCATCGGCGCCGTCGCGATGGGTTTCGGCGTTGGGCTGGCGCAGTTTCACCTCATAGCCGCCGCCGCTCTTTTCCGCAGTGCCGTCGACGGTCTCGGGCGCGGCGCCGCCGGAGGAGCTTTCGGTCTTGAAGCGATAGCTCGCACCATCGCCCGCCTCGAAGCTGGTGGTCCGGGCGTCGATGACCCGCGGGCCCGCCTCGGTGCCGAGCTGGGTGACCTGCCGGAAGGACAGGGCATAGCCCTCACAGGCGTCGCCGGTGAACTCGAAGGCGATGCGGCCCTTGGCCGTCTCGATGTTGCCGGATGCCTTGGCATTGTCGAGAACGAGATCATAGACCGCGCGATGCGGCGCGAGCACTACGCGGTCAAGCGCGGGCTGCGCGGCCTTTGCCTGCGCCCAGGCCGGCCCGGCGGCCAGCATCAGAGCTGTGATACCAATCTGGCCCGCATGGGCCGCGAGCCTCAGACTTGTTTGGTTCATGCGCCGCTTTTCCGTTCCGTCCTCATTGGAAATCTAGGTGCAACGCGGCAATGGCGCAAACATGGCAAACAGCCCGCTTCCTGACGCCGCACCACCCCTGCCCTCCGGACATGTCGCGATGCTTGCGGGCTGTCCGGGCTTCGGTCATGAAAGACCAGTCTCGCAAGACCGGTCGCAAAGACCCTGCCTCGCTCGCGGAGCCGTGCCCATGAACGTCGTCGAATCGCGCCTCGCCGAACTCGGAATTACTCTGCCGAGCCCGGCCGCCCCCGTCGCCAACTACGTCCCCTATGTCGTCACCGGCAATCTGCTGATCATCTCCGGGCAGATCTGCTTCGGGCTCGATGGCAAGCTTTCCGACAAGCATAAGGGCAAGCTCGGCGCCGAGATCTTCAACGAGGCCGGCCTCGAAGCGGCGCGACTCTGCGCCATCAACGTTCTCGCCCAGGCCAAGGCGGCGCTCGATGGCGATCTCGGCCGGATCGTGCGCTGCGTGCGCCTCGGCGGCTTCATCAACGCCGCCCCGCATTTCGCGGCGCTGCCGGCGATCATGAACGGCGCCTCCGATCTGATGGTGGAAGTGCTCGGCGACAACGGCCGCCATGCCCGCTCGACCGTGGGGGTCGCCGAATTGCCGGCCGATGCCGCCGTCGAGGTCGAGGCGATGTTCGAGATCCGCTGATGGCTCAGACTTCCAACACTACCGGCCGGCCCGAACTGGGCTGGCTGGTCGCGCGGCCGATCGCGCATCGCGGCCTGCATGATCTTGCTGCTGGCGTCATCGAGAACAGCCCCTCGGCGGCACAGGCCGCCATCGCCGGCGGCTTCGGCATCGAATGCGACGTCCAGCTCACCGCCGATGGCGAGGCGGTCGTGTTCCACGATTTCGTGCTCGACCGGCTGACGGGTGAGAGCGGTGCCGTCGTCGAACGCAAGGCCGAGGCGCTCTCCGCCATCACGCTCAAGGGCAGCGGCGACCGCATCCCGACCTTGTCGGCCTTCCTCGACCTGATCGGCGGGCGGGTGCCCGTTGTCATCGAGATCAAGAGCCGCTTCGACGGCGATCTGGCGCTGACACGCCGGACGGTCGAGGTCGTCGCCGGCTACCGGGATCATCCGATCGTGATCAAGTCCTTCGATCCCGCGATCGTGACCGCTCTGCGCGAGATTGCGCCGGAGATTCCGCGCGGCATCGTGGCGATGAACGCCTATGATTACGGGGACTACGACAAGCTCTCCCCGGAACGGAAACATGCGCTGGCCAATCTGCTGCATTTCACCGAGAGCCGGCCGCACTTCCTCTCCTGGAAGGTCGCGGATCTGGAGAGCGCCGCGCCCTATCTGTGCCGCAACGCGCTCGGGATGCCGCTCATGAGCTGGACCGTGCGCACGCCGGAAGAGCGGCAGCGCGCTGCCGCCTTTGCGGACCAGATGGTCTTCGAGGGCTTTCGTCCTTGAGCAAAGGCGAAAGCGACGATCTGATCGTTCGCATCGCGCCCTCCCTCAAGGCCGTTCCCGCAGGCGCGTGGAACGCTTGCGCCAATCCCCACGCCTTGCGGGACGCTGTATTGGCGCCCTGCCCCGCCGCTGCAAAAGGCGGCATCGACCGGGACAACCCCTTCGTCAGTCATGAATTCCTGACGGCGCTGGAGGAGAGCGGCTGCACCGGCGGGCGCAGCGGCTGGTCGCCGGCCTATCTCCTTGTCGAGGATGGCGCCGGCCAGCTGCTCGCCGCCGCACCGAGCTTCCTCAAGAGCCATAGCCAGGGCGAATACGTCTTCGACCATGGCTGGGCAGACGCCTATGAACGCGCCGGCGGCCGCTACTACCCCAAGATCCAGGTCGCGGCGCCCTTCACCCCGGCAACGGGGCCGCGCCTTCTTGTTGCCGATGGGCCGCGCGCCGATGAAGCGCGGAAGACGCTGATCGCGGGGCTGGAGGCGCTGCGGGCGCAGACGCAGTCCTCCTCGGTCCATGTCACCTTCGCGCAGGAGCCGGACATCGCCGCGCTGAGGCAGGCCGGCTATCTCGAGCGCGACGACCTGCAGTTCCATTGGCAGAACGAAGGCTTCGGCAGCTATGACGACTTCCTGGCCACACTCGCGTCGCGCAAGCGCAAGGCGCTGAAGCGCGAACGGCGCGAGGCACTCTCGGCCGGCATCACGATCATGGCACTCTCGGGCCGCGAGCTGACCGAAGCGGTCTGGGACGATTTTTTCGCCTTCTACCAGGATACCGGCTCGCGCAAATGGGGCCGGCCCTATCTCAACCGCGCCTTCTTCTCGCGCGTCGGCGCGGCGATGGGCGAGCGCATCGTGCTGATGATGGCGAAGCGCGCGGGCCGCTACATCGCCGGCGCCATCAATTTCCGCGGCGGGAACACCCTCTACGGCCGCAACTGGGGCTGCATCGAGGACCATCCCTTCCTGCATTTCGAGGTCTGCTACCATCAGGCCATCGACTACGCGATTGCGCATGGGCTCGCCCGCGTCGAGGCCGGCGCGCAGGGCGAGCACAAGCTGGCGCGCGGCTATCGGCCGGTCATCACCCACTCCCTGCATCATATCGCCGATCCCGGGCTGCGCCGTCCGGTCGCAGCCTATCTGGCGCAGGAGCGCGAGCAGATCGCCGCCGCGCAGGCCGCGCTGGCAGCGGAAACGCCGTTCCGCAAGACGGGAATGCATGATGACTGAGATGGAGACGTCGGCAGTGGCGGTCGGGCAGCCGATTTTCTGCCTGGATGCCGAGCTCGGCTATCGGCGCAGCCTCACCGACTTCTCCGCGCCGCTCCGGCTGGATGAAAGCTACAGGCTGGCGCATCTGCCGCTGGTCGCTCCGGAGCATCCGGCCGTGATCCCCCGGCGCGAAGGCAAGTTCTATGAGATGGGCCGGCATCCGCGTGTGTTTTCGCTGGTGCTGCCTGTTCATAACGCCGCCCTGCAGGCATCGCCCGCCTTCCGCGCTTTGGAAGGACAGCTCCGGAGCGCCCCTTTCGCCAGCAAGATCGCCTGGGAGATCCTGCCGAAGCGGCGCGACAAGCTGCACGCCACGGTCTGCGGCTCACTCGGAATCGCGGAGCCGCCGACGTTCGCATCGGCTGCGCGCGATGCCCTCGGCCGGATCGAGCCCTTCGCCGTCGAGCTGCGCGGATTGTTCTCCGGCAACGTCAATCGTGGCCGGCTCTATCTTGCCGCCTATCCCGAGAAGCGCAACGGCGCGAACATGCTGCAAGCGGTGCAGGCCGCCTTCGGGCGCCCGCCCGGCGATCTCTGGCTCGTCGGCCTGTACAATCTCAAGGACGATCTCGATGCCGCCGAGACGTCAGCGCTGGCCGACATCGTCGCGCGCTGGTGGGACCGACCGCTGCTGCGCCTTACAGCGAGTGCGCTGCAGGTCATGAGCGCTGGAGACGATCTCGTTCTAGACGGTGCCGTCGAGGAGACTTTGCCGCTGGGCGACTGACGCGGGCAAGATCAGCTTCCGCGGCCTTGACGCCCTCGCGAGCCGGCCACAGGTTCAAGGCTCTGCTTCCAAGCCATCGGAACCGCCATGACCGCCTATGATCCGTCCAACGTCTTCGCCAAGATCCTGCGCGGCGAGCTGCCCTCCCACACCGTCTACGAAGACGCCGAGACGATCGCGATCATGGACATCATGCCACGCGCCGACGGGCATGTGCTGGTGGTCCCGAAGGCGGCCTGCCGCAATGTGTTCGATGCCCCGGCCGAGGTGCTGAAGGCTGTCGCGCTGACGACGCAGAAGCTCTCGCGCGCCGTCAAGACCGCCTTCGCAGCCGAGGGCGTCACCATCCAGCAGTTCAACGAAGCCGCGGGCGGCCAGGTCGTCTTCCATCTCCACGTCCATGTCATGCCGCGCTTCGACGGCGTGGCGCTGCGTCCGCACACCGGCGCGATGGAGAAGAACGAGGTGCTCGCCAGCAATGCCGAGAAAATTCGCGAGGCCCTGAAAAAAATCTGAGGGGGATGTCACAAGGGGCTCGGCTGCCTCGTCTTATCGTCATCCCCCGATGGAGAAAGACCATGAGCCAACGCCTCAACGCCTTCCAGGTCGCCCCCGGCGCGATCGACGCGCTGCTGAAGACGCAAAATTACGTCAATGAAAGCGGGCTGGAGCACAGCCTGCTCGAGCTGGTGAAGATGCGAGCCTCCCAGATCAATGCCTGCGCCTATTGCCTGCACATGCACTCCATGGACGCCCGCAAGGCCGGGGAGAGCGAGGCCCGGCTCTATCTGCTCGACGCCTGGCATGAATCCGATCTCTATACCCCACGCGAGCGCGCTGCCCTGGGCTGGACCGAGGCGCTGACCCGCCTTTCCGAGGCCAGCCCGAGCGACGAGGCTTTCGCGGAACTGCGCGCTCATTTCAGCGAGAAGGAATGCGTCGATCTCTCGCTGTCGATCGCGACGATCAACGCCTGGAACCGGCTCAACGCGGGCTTCCGCTCGCGGCATCCGGCCGATCGCCACCGCAAGACCGAAGCTGCTGCCTGAGCCGATGCCTCCCCGCGGCCGCACGGCTTCATCCGCCCGGCCGCTATCCCGTCAACTCGCGAGAACCGCCATGAGCAAACGTCTGAACCCCTACACGACCGCTCCCGATATGATGAGGCCGCTGATGGCGCTCGAAGCCACGGTCGCAGATTCCGGCCTCGAACACAGCCTGATCGAGCTGGTGAAGATGCGGGCGTCGCAGATCAATGGCTGCGCCTATTGCCTGCATATGCACTCGGCCGACGCCCGCAAGGCCGGCGAGAGCGAGGCGCGGCTCTATCTGCTGAACGCCTGGCACGAATCCGAACTCTACACCCCGCGTGAGCGCGCCGCGCTGGCCTGGACAGAGGCGCTGACGCTGCTGCCGCAGACCCATGCGCCGGACGCCGATTATGAGGAGACCTTGCGCCATTTCAGCGCGGAGGAGATGGTGAAGCTCACGCTGCTCATCGGCACGATCAATGTCTGGAACCGGGTCGCGGTCGGCTTCCGCTCGCACCATCCGAACGACAGGGCTCCCAAGGTCGAGGCCGCATAGAATCCACGCGCACAGGATTTCATGACGGACGTCACGGCCGCCGGCTTCGAGACCCATCGGTCCTATCTGACCCGCCTCGCCTACCGCATGCTCGGCTCGCTCAGCGACGCGGAGGATGTGGTGCAGGACGCCTGGCTGCGCTGGCACGACTCCGCGCCGGAAGCGCTGGCGAACCCGCGCGCCTGGCTCGGGCGCGTGGTGACGCGGCTCTGCCTCGACCTGATGAAGTCGGCGCGGCACCGGCGCGAGAGCTATGTCGGCGCCTGGCTGCCCGAGCCGCTGATCGAGGAGATCGGCGGCGCCGCCAGCAGTGACGAGGGCCTCGACGTCCCCTATGTCCTCCAGCTCGCGCTGGAGCGGCTGTCCCCGCTGGAACGTGCTGCCTTTCTGCTGCACGACGTGTTCGATCTGCCTTTCCCAGAGATCGCCGAGACCCTCGGGCGCAGCGAGGCGGCCTGCCGGCAGCTCGTCTCACGCGCGCGCCGGCATGCGCAGCAAGCGGGCCCGCGCCATCCGCTCTCTCCCGATGAGGCGCAGCGCTACGCCGTCGCCTTCTTCGAAGCGGCACATAGCACCGACCCTAGCGCCCTGAAGGGCCTGCTCGCGCAGGATGCGGTGCTGCACGGCGATGGCGGCGGCAAGGCGAGCTCGGTGCTCAACCCCATCCTCGGCAGCGAGAAGATCGGCCGCTTCTTCGCCGGGCTTGCCCGCAAACCACAAAAGCAGGGTTTCGTCCCGCGCTACGAGCCGGTGCTGATCAACGGCATGCCCGGATATATCAGCATGGAAACCGACACTGCGCAGGCGGTGGTGCTCGACATCGTCCACGGACAGGTCCAGGCGATCTACGTGATCCGGAACCCGGACAAGCTTAGTCCCGTGAGGGATCGGCTCGAGGCTGGACGAGATTAAGCTGCCCCGGACAGCCAGACCCCGCCGACGAGCACAACCTCACCGACCAGCACGGCCAGCATCATCCGGCGGCGGCTGATGGCCATCACGGCCACGGAAGCAGCGAGCGCGGCGACCCGTACGAACAGCGGCGCATGCGCCAGCACGCCCGGCGGGGAGACCATCAGCTTGGCGACGATGCCCGCGAGCAACGCAGTCGCGACCGCCCTCACCCATTCGAGCAATGGCGAGTCCGCGTCCATCCCGCGCGCGAAGCCGACGGCGAGCCAGCGCCAGATCTCGGTCGGCAGCACCGCGAAAAGCATCAGCGCGAGATAGGGCCAGAGCGGCCCGTCGAGGAAGGCGAGCGGCTGGGTCATCTGGCCGCCTTGCGCTTGCGGCCGATCATGAAGGCGATGCTGCCGGCGATCAGCCCGGCGACGATCAGATCGAAGCCACCACCGATGAAACGTTCGCAGATCGGCGCGAGCGCCAGCCCCAGTACCAACGCGGTGACGTCCCCGCGATGGCGCAGGCCAGCGGTCAGCGAGACCAGAAAGAAGATCGGCGTCAGGCAGAGCAGCCCGGCGGCGAATGGCACCGGCAAGGCGTTCAGCAGATAGTAGCCAGAGAAAGTCCCGACCGCGCTCACCGCCATGCAAGTGTTGGCGAAGCCGAGGAAATAGGCCGCACGCTGGTTCACAGGGATGCCCGGCAAACGGCGCAGTCCTTCGGTCCAGGCGGTCACGGCGACATAATGCGACAGAAAGAGCTGCTGCCAGACGCTCTGGCCGGGCCGGCGCAGCAGCGGCAGGATCGCCATCGTCATCGGCAGGAAACGCAGCGAGGCGAAGGCGATCGCGATCGCGATCGCGCTCCAGGCTGCGCCGGCGGCAATGGAGGCGAAGAACAGCACCTGTGACGGGCCCGCCCAGACGAGGATGGTCGAGAGCACCGCGACATCGACCGGGTAGCCAACGTCGCGGGCGAGCGAGCCGATACCGATCAGCCCGAGGCCGACGATCCAGGCCGGCAGCAGCAGCGCATCGCGCATGCCGGCCAGCGCGACGCGCTGCCAGCTCCAGTCGGCGGATACGCTCATCGGATCATCGCTGCGGGCAGCCTCGGGAAAGCAAACAGCCCGTGCAGAGCGCACGGGCCGTCAATCCCTATGGCTCACCGCAGGAGCGCTCGCCAAGCTGCCGGAAAGGGGAACGGCCCTGCACCATCTGCAAGGCCGCGGCTGCTCAGCCCTTGCCGCCCTTCATCGCCATGGTGAAGAGCTCATTGCCGAAGTCGATCAGCTCCTTGGGAATGCCGCCGACCGCCTGAATGCCGAGATAGATCATATAGATAAACGCCGGCACCAGGATCCAGCCCAGCACCTCCTCGAAGATCTTGCGACGACGCCGGCGGCGGTCGCGCTTCTCGAACCAACCCAGCTTTTCCTTGGCCGGGCGCTGCGGCGCCGGAGCTGCCGTGGGCGTTATGCCTTCGCCGGTTTCGGCGAGGGCTGCTTTCTTGCGTCGGAACAACACGTTCTCAGGCCTTCGTCAGCGGTACTTTCGGAACAGTACGGACCGTGCGACCGGATGTCTTCGGCGGATTGCCGGGATCATTATCCGGTCCGGAGCCCCCCTTGGGGGCCTTGCGCGGCGGCGTCTTCGTCGTCTTGTCGCCGCCAGCTGCCTTGGCACGCGGCTTTGTCGCCCGCTTGGCCGTCGCGGCGGCGACGTCCTTCTCCGGCTTGGGCTTGGCCGGACCGTCCGGGAACTCCAGGCCGAGCACCTTGATGCCGGTCTCCGACTGGACCACCACGACCCGGACCGCGCCACCGTTCTTGAGCCGCCCGAACAGGACTTCATCGGCAAGCGGCGTCTTGATCGTCTGCTGGATGAGGCGGGCCATCGGCCGGGCGCCCATCGCCTCGTCATAGCCGTTCTCGACCAGCCATTCGCGCGCCTCGTCCGAGAGCTCGATGGTAACGTTGCGATCGGCGAGCTGCGCCTCGAGCTGCAGCACGAACTTGTCGACGACGCGGGCGACCACGCTCTTCGGCAGATGGCTGAAGGAGATGGTGGCGTCGAGACGGTTGCGGAACTCAGGTGCGAACAGCTTGTTGATCGCCTCCGTGTCGTCTCCCTCGCGCTTGCTGCGGGTGAAGCCATAGGCGCTCTTGGCGAGGTCGGCGGCGCCGGCATTGGTCGTCATGATCAGGATGACGTTCCTGAAATCGACCTGCTTGCCGTTRTTGTCGGTCAGCTTGCCGTGRTCCATCACCTGCAGAAGGATATTGAACAGATCGGGATGCGCTTTCTCGATCTCGTCCAGGAGCAGCACGCTGTGCGGATGCTGGTCGATCTGGTCGGTCAGCAGGCCGCCCTGATCGAAGCCGACATAGCCGGGAGGCGCGCCGATCAGCCGCGAGACGGTATGGCGCTCCATATATTCCGACATGTCGAAGCGGATCAGCTCGACACCGAGCGACAAAGCGAGCTGGCGCGCCACCTCGGTCTTGCCGACGCCGGTCGGGCCGGCGAAAAGATAGGAGCCGATCGGCTTCTCGCCGTCGCGCAAGCCGGCACGCGCGAGCTTGATCGCGGAGGACAGTGCCTCGATCGCCTTTTCCTGCCCGTAGACGGTGCGCTTCAGCGTATTCTCGAGATTGCGCAGAACCTCGGCATCGTCCTTGGAGACGGTCTTGGCCGGGATGCGCGCCATGACCGCGACCGCGGCCTCGATCTCCTTCACGCCGATGGTCTTCTTGCGCTTGCTCTCGGTCAGCAGCATCTGCGAGGCGCCGGTCTCATCGATGACGTCGATCGCCTTGTCCGGCAGCTTGCGGTCATGGATATAGCGTGCCGAGAGCTCCACCGCCGCCTTGATGGCGTCCTGGGTGTAGCGCAGCTTGTGGAACTCCTCGAAATAGGGCTTGAGGCCCTTCAGGATCTCGATCGTGTCCGGGACCGACGGCTCGTTGACGTCGATCTTCTGGAAACGGCGCACCAGCGCCCGGTCCTTCTCGAAATACTGGCGGTATTCCTTGTAGGTGGTCGAGCCGATGCAGCGCAGCGTGCCGGAGGCGAGCGCGGGCTTGAGCAGGTTCGAGGCGTCCATCGCACCGCCAGAGGTCGCACCGGCACCGATCACCGTGTGGATCTCGTCGATGAACATGATCGCCTTGGGGTGCTGCTCGATCTCCTTCATCACCTGTTTGAGGCGCTCCTCGAAGTCGCCGCGATAGCGCGTGCCGGCGAGCAGCGTGCCCATATCGAGCGAGAAGACGGTCGCGTCCTTCAGCACCTCCGGAACTTCCCCGCGCGTGATCTTCAGGGCGAGGCCCTCGGCGATAGCGGTCTTGCCGACGCCGGGGTCGCCTACCAGGAGCGGATTGTTCTTCTGGCGGCGGCAGAGGATCTGGATGGTGCGCTGCACCTCGGCCTCGCGGCCGATCAGCGGATCGATGCGCCCGTCCTTCGCCTTCCGATTCAGGTTGACGCAATAAGCCTCTAGCGCGCTTTCCTTTTTCTTCTTTTCCTTGTCCTCGGTATTGCCCTGCTCGGAGCGCTGCTCTCGCTGCGGCTCGCCCTCTTCCTCGGAACCGCGGACCGGGCGGCTCTCGCTGGCGCCGGGGCGCTTGGCGATGCCGTGGCTGATGTAGTTGACCGCGTCGTAGCGGGTCATGTCCTGCTCCTGCAGGAAGTAGGCGGCGTGGCTCTCGCGCTCGGCGAACATCGCGACGAGCACATTGGCGCCGGTCACCTCCTCGCGGCCGGACGACTGGACATGGATGACCGCGCGCTGGATCACGCGCTGAAAGCCGGCGGTGGGCTTTGAATCGTCGCGCCCGTCAGTGACGAGATTCGTCAGCTCGGAGTCGATGTAGTCGACGAGGTTGCGCCTGAGCAGGTCGAGATCGACGCTGCAGGCGCGCATGACGGCCGCAGCATCCTGATCATCCACCAGGGCGAGCAGGAGATGTTCGAGAGTGGCGTATTCATGGCGGCGCTCATTGGCGAGAGCCAGAGCCCGGTGAAGCGCCTGTTCGAGACTGCGCGAGAAACTCGGCAAGGGGCGCGCTCCTATCTGTTTCCGGAAGGTGAATTCTGAGCCAAGGCTACTTCTTCTCCATCACGCATTGCAGCGGGTGCATATGCTTGCGCGCCAGATCCATGACGAGCGTAACCTTGGTCTCGGCGACTTCGTAGGTGAAGACGCCGCATTCGCCGACGCCGTTCTGATGCACATGCATCATGATCCGCGTGGCTTCGGCGCGGTCCTTGTTGAAGAACCGCTCCAGAACGTGAACGACGAACTCCATCGGCGTGTAATCGTCGTTCAGCAGCAGCACACGATAAAGATTGGGCTTGCGGGTCCGCGTACGGGTCAGCACGGCGGTGCCGGCGCCATCCTTGGTTCCGTCGGCCGGCGGACCGGCGCGCCGCGGGCGATCGGCCATGGCTTCCGGGCTCGCGCGCCCCGGCAGGCGCCAGGTCGGATCGGCGTGCATTGCTGTCCCCTGGCCTGATTGCATCATTTGCGCCCCGCCATGCCTATCGTATTCCAACCCAAATCGTTCCTGTGTTTCCCACCCGAGATAGTGCTTCGCCTACGAATTTACAGACCTCTCTCCTGCTTCGCCAGTCCGTTCCCGCGAGCTCCATGCAACTCTTCGCGACATGGCCGTCAACCGCCCGCGCCGCTTGACCCGCCCGGTCCCGGCCGGACATAAGCCCCGCGGGCCGCTGGACAAGGACACCACCATGACACCCAACGCCGTCGTCACCATCGGCGAGGAACTCGCCCGGCCCGTGCGCTTCGGCAATGCGTTGCCGCTCGCGCTGATCGCCGGCCCCTGCCAGATGGAAAGCCGTGACCATGCGCTCGAATGCGCGCTGGCGCTGAAGGAAATCGCGGCCGATCTCAATATCGGACTGGTGTTCAAGGCCTCCTTCGACAAGGCGAACCGGACCAGCGTCAGGGGCGCCCGCGGCATGGGCATGAAGGCCGCCCTGCCCGTCTTCGCCGAGATCCGCGAGCGCACCGGCATGCCGGTCCTGACCGACGTGCATGATGCCGGCCAATGCGCCGAGGTCGCGGAGGTCGTCGACGTGCTGCAGATTCCCGCCTTTCTCTGCCGCCAGACCGACCTGCTCGTCGCAGCGGCGCAGACCGGCCGGGTCGTCAACGTCAAGAAAGGCCAGTTCCTGGCCCCCTGGGACATGGTCAACGTCGCCGCGAAGGTGACCGAGAGCGGCAATCCGAACGTCATGCTGACCGAGCGCGGCGCCTCTTTCGGCTACAATACGCTGGTTTCGGACATGCGCGCCCTGCCGACCATGGCCGAGATCGGCGCGCCGGTCATCTTCGACGCCACCCATTCCGTGCAGCAGCCGGGCGGCAAGGGCGCATCGACAGGCGGGCAACGCGAATTCGTGCCGGTGCTATCGCGTGCAGCCGTCGCCGTCGGCGTCGCAGGGCTCTTCATCGAGACCCATCCCGACCCGGATCGCGCGCCGTCCGACGGCCCGAACATGGTCCCTCTCTCCGAATTCCACGATCTGATCGCCGAGTTGCAGGGCTTCGACCGCCTCGCCAAGAACCGCCAGGCGCCAGCCGTCGCTTATGTCTGAACCCGCGCCGGCGTCCAAATCCGATCTGGGCGCCCTGATCCCGGTCCTGGGTCTCTGCGGCTTCGCCTCGACCTTCACCATGCGGCTGATCGACCCGCTGGTCCCGACGCTGGCGGGTGAATTCGGCCAGAGCGTCCACCAGATCGCCTTCATCGCGACCGCCTTTTCCAGCTGCTATGCCCTGGGCCAGCCTTTCCTCGGGCCCATCGCCGACTCGGTCGGCAAGCTGCGCAGCATCTCGGCCTGCCTTGCCGCGCTTTGCGTGCTCTCCATGCTCGCGGCCTTCGCCACCAGTTTCGGGGCCTTGCTTGTGCTGCGTGCGGCAGGCGGCGTGATGGCGGGCGGTGTCATTCCTGCGGCGATGGCGGCCATCGGGGACCGCGCGCCGATGGCGGAGCGGCAGATCATGCTCGGCCGCTTCCTGGTGATCATGATCATCGGGCAGATGGCCGGCGCCACCTTCTCCGGCCTCGTTGCCGACTATATCGGCTGGCGCGCCGTGCTCGTCATCGCGGGCGTGCTCGCGGGCGGCGGCGCGCTCCTGGTGCGGCTTGCACTTAAGCCGCGGCCCGACGCCGCGCGTGCCCGGCTCAGCCTCGCGGGGGCGATCAAGAGCTACAAGGCCGTCTTCGCCAATCCGCGCAGCAAACTGCTCTATCTGCTCGTCCTGCTCGAAGGCTCGCTCGTCTTCGGCTTGTCGCCCTTCATCGCCGCCATCCTGCACGAGCGGTCAAACACCAGCTCCTCACAGGCCGGTCTTGTCATCGGTGCGATGGGGCTCGGCGGGCTCGTCTATGGCGTGCTGACGCGCACCCTGGTCGAACGGGTCGGGCCGCGCCAGATGATGCGCTATGGCGGCCTCGCGGTGGCGCTGGCCTATTTCGCCTTCACCCCGCCAGCGCCATGGTGGACGGCCATCGGCATATTCCTGCTGACAGGTTTCGGCTTTTTCCTGCTACACGGCACGTTCCAGGCACAGGCGACGGAGCTCGCGCCGACGGCGCGCGGCTCGGCGATGGCGCTGTTCGCCTGCTTCTTCTTCATGGGGCACGCCACGGGGCCGCTGGTCATGGGCGCCCTGCTCAATCTCCTCGGAACCCAGCAGGCGCTCATCGTCTTCGGTATCGGGATCGGTGTGCTCGGGCTCGTCACGCCGCGCCTTCTGCCTCCTCTCGGCTCGCGGAGCTGATCGAAGAGCCTGCGCCCGGGGCGGGGCGCAGGTTTCCGGTCCGCTTCAGCGGCCGCGATAGGGCGCGACGCCCTGATCCGGCAGCCAGAGGCCCTTCGGCGGTTCGCCCGTCTGCCAGAACACGTCGATCGGAATGCCCCCGCGCGGATACCAGTAGCCGCCGATGCGGAACCATTCCGGCGCGAGCAGATCGACCAGCGTCTTGCCGATCGAGACGGTGCAGTCCTCGTGGAAGGCGCCGTGGTTGCGGAACGCGCCGAGATAGAGCTTCAGCGATTTCGACTCCACCAGCCACTGGCCCGGCAGATAGTCGATGACGAGGATGCCGAAATCAGGCTGGCCCGTCACCGGGCAGATCGAAGTGAATTCCGGGCAGGTGAAGCGGGTGAGATAGCGCGTGCCGGCATGGGGATTGGGCACGCGGTCGAGCCGCGCTTCTTCGGGCGAGGTCGGCAACGGGCCGCTCTGGCCGAGCTGCAAGGTCGAGGCGTCGATGGCCATGGAAGATGCTCCTCAGGTGTGCCGGAGCCTGTAGCTCATCTTCCGCGGCGGGGGAAAGCCGCGAATGCCACGCGTTCGCCATCGTCGGCCGCTACGAGCGCGTGGCGACGCCCAAAGCCCATGCCTGCTTTTACTCGATCAATATTTATCGAGTTTCCACACGCTTCCTTGCTTCGACAGAAGTCAGACTATACACCTGAGCGACTATTCGGCACCGATCAATACAATTCTATGATAATTGCAGGCATATTGTTTCTGATCGGTTTCTTGATCGGTCTTTCGCACGGATATCCGGCGATCGCGCTCGCGAGCGCGGCCATGACCTTTGGGATCTTCCCCTTCTGGCTCTTCCGTGGAGAGCTAGCCCTGTTCAGCGTCCTCGTCTGGATCGGCTATCTCTTCGCCCTGCAGAGCGGCTTCATGCTGGGCAGCTATCTCGGCATGTCCAACGACGAAGGCTAGGTCTTTCGGCCGGCCTACCAGAACCAGACGGGCCGCCCGGCAAAGGCGCACAGCCCGGCCCACCACAGGATCGTCAGGCCGCACCAGAACAGGACAGCGAGCAGGGACGGTCTGCGGCGGCTCGTCAGATTCTGGAACATGTTCGCTTCTCAAAGGAAAACGGGGCGGCATTCGTCCGGTTCTCCGCAACCTGCGCGCCAGCGCCGAATTCATATGCGCGGCCTTGCGAGCCACGACCGGACATCGATCGCTTGAAGCACCCGGATGCGGATCGGGGCTTTCGCGACGGCAGGCGGTTGGCTAGAAGCGCCTCACCCTTCCTCGTCCTCTCCGGAGCCTGCCATGACCGCGATCATCGACATCATCGGACGCCAGATCCTCGACTCCCGCGGCAACCCGACGGTCGAGGTCGATGTCGTGCTCGAAGACGGCTCGATGGGCCGCGCCGCCGTTCCTTCCGGCGCCTCGACCGGCGCGCATGAGGCGGTCGAGCTGCGCGACGGCGACAAGAGCCGCTATCTCGGCAAGGGTGTGCTCAAGGCCGTGGAGTCGGTGAACGTCGCCATCGCCGAGGCGATCGTCGCGATGGACGCAGAAGACCAGACCGCCATCGACCAGACGATGATCGAGCTCGACGGCACGCCCAACAAGGCAAAGCTCGGCGCCAACGCCATCCTCGGCGTCTCGCTCGCCGTCGCCAAGGCCGCGGCGGAAGCCTCGGGCCTGCCGCTCTATCGCTATGTCGGCGGCACCTCGGCCCGTGTCCTGCCCGTGCCGATGATGAACATCGTCAATGGCGGCGCCCATGCCGACAACCCGATCGACTTCCAGGAATTCATGATCATGCCGGTCGGCGCAGAATCCTTCGCCGAAGGCCTGCGCATGGGCGCGGAGATCTTCCACACGCTGAAGAAGAAGCTGCACGACGCCGGCCACAATACCAATGTCGGCGACGAAGGCGGCTTCGCGCCGAACATCAAATCGGCGGAAGCCGCGCTCGATTTCGTCATGCAGGCGATCGAAGCCGCTGGCTATCGCCCGGGCGAGGACGTGGCGCTGGCGCTCGACTGCGCCGCGACCGAGTTCTTCAAGGACGGCGCCTATGTCTATGAGGGCGAACGCAAGACGCGCGATCCCAAGGCCCAGGCCAAGTATCTCGCCAAGCTCGTCGGCAACTACCCGATCGTCTCGATCGAGGACGGCATGTCCGAGGACGACTGGGAGGGTTGGAAGGCGCTGACCGATCTCGTCGGTTCCAAGTGCCAGCTCGTGGGTGACGACCTGTTCGTCACCAATGTCGAGCGGCTGTCGCAGGGCATCAAGGGCAAGACGGCCAACTCGATCCTGGTCAAGGTCAACCAGATCGGCTCGCTGACCGAGACGCTCGCCGCCGTCGATATGGCGCAGCGCGCCGGCTACACCGCGGTGATGTCGCACCGCTCGGGCGAGACCGAGGATTCGACCATCGCCGACCTCGCGGTGGCGACCAATTGCGGGCAGATCAAGACCGGCTCGCTCGCCCGTTCCGACCGGACGGCGAAGTACAACCAGTTGCTGCGCATCGAAGAGGAGCTGGGCGCGCAGGCGATCTATGCCGGCCGCAGTGCGCTGAAGGCGCTGGCCTGATCGAGGCCTCGGCTGCCGCGCTCACCAGCGCGGCAGCAGGCTCACCGCCTGGGAGAGCCCCCAGACACCGGCCGCCTGCACGCTGCCGGCAGCGCCCGATACAGCGTCGGAGACTTTGGTCGCCGGCGCCACCACGAAGCGGCTCCAGGAAATATCGCGGGCCCCCTCGCTCGCCTGCGCCGTTTCGATTGCGGACGCCGCAGCCGGAGGCAGGATCACGAGCGGGGTTGCGACAACGACAGTGCGGTCCGACGCCGAAGCGGTTCGCCGCGCCGGGGGGGACGGCTTCACCTTCACCAGCACCTCCGAGCGCGGTTTGCCGAGCTCTG
Organism: Allobosea sp. 10L422; assembly: GCF_056395345.1. NCBI lineage: Bacteria > Pseudomonadati > Pseudomonadota > Alphaproteobacteria > Hyphomicrobiales > Alloboseaceae > Allobosea > Allobosea sp. 10L422. The sequence continues at coordinate 191,084 of NZ_JBFTJI010000004.1, read as the reverse complement.
CAAATTGCGGCGGCGCCCATTCGCTGCGCTCCGGCCAGGTCACCGACATCGGCATCGCCAGGGCGGCCGGCGTGACCTGCGGCATGGCCGCGAAACCCTCGTCCGCTACGCCATCCGCGCCGTCCAATCGATCGCTGATCTTCCCGTCCCGCAGCAACGCCAGCTTCGGCAACAGCGCCTGTTCGACCGGGGCATGCGTTGCCCCGTGGCGCGGGATTGCGCCCGACAACAGGCCGGGCAGCGTCGCGAGCACCGCTGTCGCCGTGGCTATGCCGAGTGACAGCAGGAGGTGGTGGCCGAGGCGGCTCGCCATGGCGGCTGGCCTCGGGGAATAGCGGTTGCCGGGCATCGGCGGTCACTCCGGTGGCTGGCCCATCTTGATAGCGCGGGACAAGGAAGCCGATGTGCCTAGGCGCCAGAAGGGCCGAAAGGCGGCGCAATTGCGGTCGGTCGCCGCACGCGCGGGCGCCATGCGCGCCGGCCCGTAACCCGCCAAGCCACCCGGCGCTAGACAGGGGCAATGGACCAGATCACGCCCGCAGCCATGCTCGAGACGGATGCCAAAACGCGTCGTCGGAAGCGTTTGGCGGCACTGGGCATGCTGCTGGCCGTGCTGATCTACGGTTCGAATTTCGTCATCAGCCGCCATGCCGTGCTGAACGGGCTGACCCAGCATGATCTGATGGCGCTGCGCTTCGCCATCGCGGGCCTGCTGCTCCTGCCGGTCTTCCTGCGTCCAGGCCTGACCCGCTGTGGCGGCGTGGGCTGGAAGCGCGGCTTCTGGCTGACGCTGAGCAGCGGCTTCCCGATGACGTACCTGATGCTGACGGGTCTCACGATGGCGCCGGCGGCGCATGGCGCGACGATCGGGCCGGGCACGGTGACGATGATCGGCATCATCGGTTCGGTCGCGCTGTTCGGCGCCGCCCTCACCGGCCGCCTCATGATCGGCGTCGCCGGCGTGCTGGCCGGCCTGCTCTGCCTCGGCATCGCCGGCAGCGCAGGCGCGAACGCCATGACGCTGCGCGGCGATCTGTGTTTCCTCGGCGTCGGCCTGCTCTGGGGCTTCTATCCCCTGCTGATCCAGCTCTGGCAGGTCGACGGGCTGAGGGCGACGGCCATAGTCTCGGTGCTGTCGCTGGTCTATCTGCCGATCTATTTCCTGTTCTATTTCCGCGGCTTCGACGTGGCGCCCTGGTGGGTTCTCGCCCTGCACGGGTTCAACCAGGGCGTTCTCAACGTCATCGTCGGCCTGTGGATCTGGGGCTGGGCGGCGCATGTGCTGGGGCCTGCGGTCGTCGGGCGCTTCCCGCCGCTGATCCCGGTCACAGGTACGCTGCTTGCGATCCCGGTGCTGGGCGAGATCCCCTCCTCGCTGCAGCTCGTCGGCATCATGCTGATCATCGCCGGCCTGTTCGTCGCCTCATGGCGCAAGCCGGCGCGCAAGGCCGGTCAGGAACAGGTTCCAGCCAACCGTTAAGACGAGTCCCGACGCAAGCGCCGTCCATGTGCCGAACGGCACCGCCAGCAGGTGCACGACGGCGAGCCCCAGCCCCGTGCCGAGCAGCCCAAGCGCCCCGTTGCCGATCACCGCGGCGGTAGCCTTCCCGCCGATGCGGGGATGCAGGATGACGATCAGGCTCGACAGGACGATGGGCAAACCGGCAAGGACACCGGACCAGAGCGGCCCGACCCGGTCGCTCGCAGCCGTGACGGCTCCCGCCAGCAGCGCAACGCAGCCGGCCCTGATCGGAATGGCAAAGCGCGAGAGCGCGATGGGCCCGGTCGTGCGGACAGAGAGATAGGACCGCACCAGCAGATGCACCACGCAGAAGGCAAGCACGGTCAGGCCGGCGAGCGGCAGCACCGGCAGGGCCAGGCTGCGCACGCCGACCAGCACGAGGACCCAGACGGCCCCGGCGGTCACGAGCGAGGGCAGCATCGTCAGATGCTGAGCCAGGAGCACATAGCTGAGGATGAAAGCGGCATGGGTGACATTGGCATTCATCGTGCCCAGCGCGCTGGCGGCAATGAAAGCCGCATCGTGATCGAGCGCGAGGAAAACGAGCACCGGCCCGAGCGAGATCGGCAGCGTCGCGATCATCGCGGCGACCAGCGGCCCGGTGCGCTCGGCCAGAAGAGAACATCCGACCACCACCGAAGCGGCGATCGCCATCTTGATCGGCAGAAGAGCGAGGCCTGCGCTCAAGCCGGCTCGCCCCGCTCCCAGCCTTCCTTGGTCTCGGCGACGAAATCGTCGAGGCGGCCGGCGGCGATGGCGGCGCGCAGGCCCGCCATCAGATCCTGATAATAGGCGAGGTTCACCCAGGTCAGCAGCATCTTGCCGAGCATCTCCTCGGCCTTGACGAGATGATGCAGATAGGCGCGCGACCAGCTATTGGCGGCCGGGCAGGAGGATTGCTCGTCGACCGGCCTCGGGTCCTCGGCGTGCTTGGCGTTCTTGAGGTTCATCCGGCCGAAGCGCGTGAAGATCTGGCCGTGGCGTCCGGCGCGGGTCGGCATCACGCAGTCGAACATGTCGATACCGCGTGCGACCGACTGGACGATGTCGTCCGGCGTCCCCACGCCCATCAGATAGCGCGGCTTCTCCTGCGGCAGGTGCGGCTCGACCGTCTCGATCATCGCCAGCATCACGTCCTGCGGCTCGCCCACGGCCAACCCGCCGACCGCATAGCCCTTGAGGTCCATGGCGGCGAGCGAACGCGCGCTCTCGACGCGCAGATGCGGCACGTCCCCGCCCTGCACGATGCCGAACAACGCGCGCCCCGGATGATCTCCGAACGCGACCTTGCAGCGCTCGGCCCAACGCAAAGACAGGCGCATCGCCTTCTCCGCAACCCTCTCCTCGCAAGGCAGCGCGACACATTCGTCGAGCTGCATCACGATGTCGGAGCCGAGCAGGTTCTGGATCTCGACCGAGCGCTCCGGTGTCAGCACATGCTTCGAGCCGTCGATATGCGACCGGAAGGTCACGCCCTCCTCGGTCAATTTCCGGAGCTGCGACAGCGACATCACCTGGAAGCCGCCGGAGTCGGTCAGGATCGGGTGCGGCCAGTTCATGAATTTGTGCAGGCCGCCGAGCTTCGCGACACGCTCGGCGCCCGGGCGGAGCATGAGGTGATAGGTGTTGCCGAGCACGACATCGGCGCCGAGCGCCCTGACCTGCTCGGGATACATGCCCTTGACGGTGGCGGCGGTACCGACCGGCATGAAGGCAGGCGTGCGAATGACGCCACGCGGCATGCTGATCGCGCCGGTGCGGGCGGCGCCGTCGCGGGCCGCGACATGGAAGGTGAACTCCGTGGCGGCGGGTTCCGGCGCCTGCGGGTCGATGATCTTGGGCTGAATGGTCATGGGCCGCGAGGTAGAGCAGCGCGGGGATTTAGGGAAGAGCTACGCGCGCCGGGCGGCGGTCTCTCGCCGTCATGCTCGGGCTTGACCCGAGCATCTCATGACCCGAGAGCTCCCTGAGCCCTTTTCGGCAAGAGGTCTCGGATCGGCGCTCCGCGCCGCCCGAGAATGACGGCAGCCGGGAAGACTCACCCCTTCGCCAGCGCCGCCTCGTAGATATCGGGCTTGAAGCCGACGATCGTCTTGCCCTTGCCGAGATCGAGCACCGGGCGCTTGATCATCGAGGGCTGCGCCAGCATCAGCGCGACGGCCTTGGTCGCATCGAGCCCCTGCTTTTCAGCATCGGGCAACGCACGAAAGGTCGTGCCGGCGCGGTTCAGCACCGTCTCCCAGCCATGCTCCTTCACCCAGCGCTCGAGCGAGGCCTTGTCGATCCCGCTCGCCTTGTAGTCGTGGAAGGCGTGCGGAGCGCCATGGCCGTCCAGCCAGCTGCGCGCCTTCTTCATCGTGTCGCAGTTCTTGATGCCGTAGATGGTGATCGTCATGCCTTCGTCCGGACTCTGTGAAACATCGCTGCATGTGCCCCCCGCCAGTCATCGCGGTTTGTCATCGGCGCTGCAAGCAGGCATGACATGGCGGGCAACGTCGTCTGATACCGGCAGGAGATAGCATGGATACCGTCTCGGCCTGCGCGCAGAAGACGCCGGCTCCGCCTGCTTTTCCCCATCGCCGCTGGAAGGACCATCCGGTCGCCGGCATCGATTTTCCGGATGCGACGACCTTCACCTGCGACGGCCGCTGGATGAAGACAGCCTGCGACGCGCTCGCAGACCGTCTTGGCGGGGAAACCGATCTTCTTGCCGGGATCGACATCGGCGGTCTCGGTTTTGCGGGCGCGCTGGCGCTGCGCAACGGCCTCGGCTTCATCGACATCCGCAAGGTCGGCTCGATCCGTGCCGACGTCGTCCGCAGCCTCGCCGCCAATTATGAACTCGGCAATGGTGTCGCCCTGTCGAAAGGCCATCGGCTCGACGGGCGCAACGTCACCATCATCGACGACTGCCTCATTTCGGGCGGGACCGTGCTGGCGACGGCGCAGTTGTTGCGCCGTCTGGGTGCGCGCTGCGCGCAAGCGCTCTTCGTCTTCGAGCTCGAAGGGCTGGGCGGCCGCGAGCGGCTGGCCCAGGGCGGCATCTCGGTGCACGCCCTGGAAAGGCTGGCGTCAGTTCAGCCCGCATCGGCCTCCAGCGAGAGCTCCTGAAGACTGGGCGCAGCTCAAGGGCGCTTGGGGCTGTCGAGGCCGCGCTGCACGGCTGGCCGCGACAGGCAACGCTCCAGCCAGATCGGCACATGCGTCAGGCTGGCGTAGTCGACGAGCTCGCCGGCGCCGTAGAAGCCGACGAGATTGCGCACCCAGCCGAGCATGGAGATGTCGGCGATGGTATATTCGTCGCCCATGACCCAGGTGCGGGTTGCGAACCTGTCCTCCAGCACGCCGAGCAGGCGCTTGCTTTCATTGGCGTAGCGGTCGCGCGGGCGCTTGTCCTCGTATTCGCGGCCGGCGAATTTATGGAAGAAGCCGAGCTGGCCGAACATCGGGCCGATCGCCGCCATCTGGAAGAACACCCACTGGATGGTCTCGTAGCGCTGCGCCGGCTCCCTGGGCAGGAGCCTGCCGGTCTTCTCGGCGAGGTAGAGCAGGATCGCGCCCGATTCCCACAGGCCAAGCGGCTTTCCGTCCGGCCCGTTCGGATCGATGATCGCGGGAATCTTGCCGTTCGGATTGAGCGAGAGGAATTCCGGGCCCCAGGTCTCGTTCTTGCCGATGTCGATGAGATGCGGCTCGTAAGGCAGCTCCAGCTCCTCGAGCGTGATCGAAACCTTCACGCCGTTCGGCGTCGGCAGCGAATAGAGCTGGATGCGGTCGGGGTGGCTGGCGGGCCAGCGCTTGGTGATCGGGAAAGCGGAGAGATCGGCCATCGGGGGCTCCGGTTGAATCGGGAGAGCTTCGGCGCAGGACGATAGAGCCGGACGCGCCCAAAGCAACGGGCTAGCATCGCGGCTCGCGCAAAGGCGATTTGCGCAGCTGCCCGCAACATCATGTGGACCGACAGCGCTGCGGGGTCCGAAGCTCATCGTCACGCCGCGCGTGGGGTACTACGGCATCACCGGCATAGGCGGGCAGCATTTGCGCCTCGCTTTCCACCCGATGCGGGTGCCATGTCCTCGCCATTGACCTTTCGCTGCCTGCGATCTGGCGCGGGCGGCAGGTCCCGCTTATGCTCCGCGGATTGGCCGATTTTCCGGATAGCTCGAACAATGAAGCTGGACGGCATCGCGAGCTTCGTGGCGGTCTCCGAGGAAGGCTCGATCAGCGAGGCGGCGCGCCGGCTCAGCCTGTCGAAATCGGTGATCAGCGAGAGGCTCGCGGAGCTGGAACGCGGCCTCGGAGCAACTCTGCTGCATCGCACAACGCGCAGGATGTCGGTGACTGAGGACGGCCTTGCGTTCCTCGAGCGCGCGAGGCGCATTCTGCGCGAAGTATCGGATGCGACGACGGATCTCGCCGAGCGCCGCGGGGCGCTCAGCGGTCCGATGCGGATCGCGGCGCCGGTTACCTTCGGGCGGATGCATCTGGGCCCGGCGCTCTACCCTTTTCTCGCCGCCAATCCCGGAATCGAGCTGACGCTCGACCTTGACGACCGGCGAGTCGATATCGCCTCGGGCGTCTATGACGGCGTGGTGCGCCACGGAGCTATCGCAGATTCCCGCCTGATGATCTGGCGTCTGGCGCCGAGCCGCCGGATGCTGGTCGCATCGGCCGCGTATCTCGCGCGCTGCGGCGTCCCTGCGACCACGGCGGAGCTCCATGCACACAAGGGCATCTTCTACACGAACCGCGGCGCGTCGGACTGGCGCTTCGCAACGCCGCAAGGACTCGAGATCGTGCGCGCAGCGTTCGGGCTCCGGGTGAACAATGGCGACATGATGCGCGACGCTGCCCTCGCCGGTCTCGGCATTGCGTTGTTGCCCCTCTTCATCGCCGGGCCGGATATCCGCCAGGGCCGGCTTCAGATCATCGATGTCGGCGTCCTGCCGGTGTCGGAATTCATCTATCTCGCGCACCCAGAAGGTCGCCGGCCCTCCGCGAAGCTGCGCGCGGTCGCGGCCCATCTGCACGCCACATTCGGCGAGCCGCCCTATTGGGAAGATGGCGTGCCTTGACACCATGGCCGCGAACCGAAGCACAATTGTTCGGCTTTCACGGAAATTAGGACCGCTTTTGGCAGGCTAATCCGGACGCGGTCCCAGCCTTAATTGAAACGAGCCAACGGGGCTGAAAGCGACGGTCGCAGGGACCGCCCTCCCGATCGGTGGGAGAATATGATGCTGAAGTTCGTCCTGGCTCTCGGAGCCCTCGCCTTCGCCGCGCCTGCGACCGCGCAGGTTCCGGCCTTCCCAGCCTCATTCGCGACGCAGGAGATTCAGACCAATGGCGCAACGATCCATGTCCGGGTCGGTGGCACGGGACCAGCCGTCGTTCTGATCCACGGCTATGGCGAGACCGGTGACATGTGGGCGCCTATGGCGGCTGACCTCGCCCGCGACCACACCGTGGTCGTGCCCGATCTGCGCGGGCTCGGGCTCTCGTCGAAGCCGCAATCAGGCTACGACAAGCTGACGCAGGCCGGTGACGTGGCCGGCGTCCTCGACAACCTCAAGATCGAACGCGCCGATCTGGTGACGCATGACATCGGAAACATGGTCGGATTTGCCTTCGCCACGCAGCAGCCGCAGCGTGTCCGCCGCTTCGCCATCATCGACGCGCCGGTGCCGGGTGTCGGCCCCTGGGACGAGATCCTCAAGAACCCCCTGCTCTGGCATTTTCGCTTCGGCGGCCCGGATATGGAGCGGTTGGTGGCCGGGCGCGAGCGCATCTACCTCGACCGCTTCTGGAACGAGTTTTCGGCAACGCCCAGCCGCTTCACCGAAGCCTCGCGCGAGCATTATGCCAAGCTCTATGCCCTGCCCGGCGCGATGCATGCGGGCTTCGCGCAGTTCGCCGCATTCGATCAGGACGCGATCGACAACCGGAAGTATCTCGCCGCGGGCGGAAAGCTCACAATGCCTGTTCTGGCGATCGGCGGCGAGAAGTCCTTTGGCCCGACGATGGCCGTCGTGATGCGCGCCGCGGCGACCGACGTGACCGAGGGCATCGTGCCGGATTCAGGGCACTGGATCATGGAGGAGAACCCGCAAACCACGACCCGGATGATCCGCGCCTTCCTCGACAAGACGCCCTGAGGCGTATCCGGATCGAACTCCGCGGCAAAGGAGCAACAAGGGCGAGCCGCGGGGCCTGCCCTTGTCCCGCTAGGCCCAGATCACTCCCATTCGATCGTGCCGGGGGGCTTGCTCGTCACGTCGTAGACGACGCGGTTGATGCCCTTGACCTCGTTGATGATGCGGGTCGCGGCGCGCCCGAGGAAGTTCATGTCGAAGGGATAGAAATCCGCCGTCATGCCGTCGACCGAGGTCACGGCGCGCAGCGCGCAGACATGGTCATAGGTGCGGTAATCGCCCATCACGCCGACGGTGCGGACCGGCAGGAGTACGGCGAAGGCCTGCCAGATCACATCGTACAAGCCGGCCTTGCGGATTTCGTCGAGATAGATCGCGTCCGCCTTGCGCAGGATGTCGAGCTTCTCCTTGGTGATCTCTCCGGGGCAGCGAATGGCGAGGCCCGGCCCCGGGAAGGGATGGCGGCCGACGAAGGCCTCGGGCAGGCCGAGCTCGCGGCCGAGAACGCGAACCTCATCCTTGAAGAGCTCGCGCAGCGGCTCGACGAGCTTCATCTTCATGCGCTCGGGCAGGCCGCCGACATTGTGATGGCTCTTGATCGTCACCGAGGGGCCGCCGGAGAAGGAGACGCTCTCGATCACGTCCGGGTAGAGCGTGCCCTGCGCTAGGAAATCGGCGCCGCCGATCTTGGCGGCCTCGGCATCGAAGACGTCGATGAAGAGCCGGCCGATGGTCTTGCGCTTGGCTTCCGGATCGGGACCGACCTTCTCCAGCTCAGAGAGGAAAAGCTCCTCCGCCTCAACATGGACGAGCGGAATATTGTAGTGATCCCTGAAAAGGCGAACGACCTCTTCGGCCTCGTTCATCCGCATCAGGCCGTGATCGACGAAGACGCAGGTGAGCTGGTCGCCGATCGCCTCATGGATCAGCACCGCCGCCACCGCCGAGTCGACGCCGCCGGAAAGCCCGCAGATGACGCGGCCGGTGCCGACCTGCTCGCGGATCTTCTTTTGCATCTCGGCGCGATAGGCCGACATGCTCCAGTCCGGCTTGCAGCCGCAGATCTCGACGACGAAATTCCGCAGCAGCTTGCCGCCGTCGGGGGTGTGGACCACCTCGGGGTGGAACATCGTGGTGTAGAAGCGCCTGACCTCGTCGCTCGCCACGGCATAAGGGGCGTTCTCGGAGGTCGCCTTGACGGTGAACCCGGCGGGAAGTTGTGTCACCCGGTCGCCATGGCTCATCCAGACCGGATAGCGACCGCCCTCTTCCCAGACGCCTTCGAACAGTGCTGAAGGGGTGACGATCTCGACATCGGCGCGGCCGAACTCGGCAGCGTGCCCGCCCTCGACCTTGCCGCCGAGCTGGTGCGCCATGGTCTGCTGGCCGTAGCAGATGCCCATGAGCGGGATTTTGGCCGAGAAGACCGCTTCGGGAGCTCGCGGGCTCCCCTCGTCCGGCACCGAAGCGGGGCCGCCGGAGAAGATCACGCCCTTCGGCTTCATGCGGGCAAAGGCCTCGGAAGCGGACTGGAACGGGGCGATCTCGCAGTAGACGCCGATCTCACGGATGCGCCGCGCGATCAGCTGCGTCACCTGCGAGCCGAAATCGATGATGAGAATGGAGTCGTGATGGGGCTGAGCGCTCGTCATCGCGTTCCGTTAATGGATCGTGCGGGCGCGCGCAACGGCTGTAGCAGCCTCAGTCCCCGCGCTGGAGGCAAGCCAGATAGAACCCGTCCGTGCCGGTGCGTCGCGGCGAGAGCTGTAGGCCGAATTGGGTGGCGAAGCGGGCGAGCAGGGAGAAGTCGCTCTCCGCCCCCTTGAGCACGTCGATCGGCGCGACCGGTGCGAAGCCGGGATGGCGGCCAAGAAAGGCACGGATCGCCTCGTCATTTTCCTCAGGCAGCATGGAGCAGGTGATGTAGGCGATGCGCCCACCCTGGCGCACCAGCTTGGCCGCGCGCGCCAACACCTCGGCCTGATCCTTGATCCGTTCGGCCAGCGCGCCGGGGCGCACGCGCCATTTCGCATCCGGGTTGCGCCGCCAGGTGCCGGAGCCGGTGCAGGGCGCATCGACCAGCACGAGATCGGCCTGTCCGGCGATGTCGGCGAAGGGCTCATGGCCGCGCGAACGCGGAATGCGCACCTCGACGATGCTCGCGCCCGAGCGCGCCACGCGGTCATGCAGCGGCGCGAGCCGGCGGCTATCGAGATCGGTGGCGTAGAGACTGCCGCGATTGGCCATCAGCGCAGCGAGCGCCAGTGTCTTGCCTCCTGCCCCGGCGCAGAGATCGATCACGGTCTGGCCAGGTCGCGCGCCCGCGAGCAACGTCACCAGCTGCGAGCCTTCGTCCTGCACCTCGAAGGCGCCGGCGAAGAAGCCGGGTTCCGCATGCAGCGAGGGGCCGCGCCCGTCATGGCCCGGCTGGAAGCGCAGCGCATCGGGAGACCAGGCGCCGGTCTCCGGCTGATGGTGGGCGAGATCCCGGAGAACGTCGTCGCGGCCGGCCTTCAGGCGGTTGACGCGCAGGTCGATCGACGCACGGGCGGCCAGCGCCTGCCCTTCCGCCGTCGCAGCTTCACCGAAGCCGGCCTCGAACGACGGCCAGAGCCATTCGGGCACGTCCGCCCGCACCCAGGCGGGCGCCCCATCGTCCGAGAAGGCGGCCAGGAGTGCGGTCTCGTCAGCCGTGAGCGGAGCGGGCGCGTGATTCTCGCCCGAGAACAGCGCTGCTATCTCGTCGCGGGGCAGGCCGCGCAGCCCGGCGAGCATGCCGAGCACCAGCCCGCGGGGCTCTTCGGACGCCATCGAATAGCTGGACGAGGCCTTGCGCCGCAGGGCATCGTAGACGAGCGAAGCGATGGCGGCGCGGTCCTTCGAACCGGCGAAGCGACGCGACAGCCCCCAATCCTTCAGCGCATCGGCCGCCGGGCGGCGGCGCTCGATGATGTCCTGCAGCACCTCTATGGCGGCGCTGATCCGGGCGGCTGGCGTCATGGTGCTTCAATCCTGGCGCAGGCAAATCAGGCCCGGCGCCCGCAAGGCGGTGAGTGTAGTGTGCTTCGACCGGTTCAAATATCACGCCGAGGCATGGTGCCCCATGCGGCATGCACTTGACGCGCTCCTTTCACAAGGGGAAAGACGATGCAACCGCATCTCGCGGCCATCAGGATATCCGCACATGAAAAGCGCCAGCCGCATCGTCATTCTGAGCCTTGTCGCCTTCGGCCTTGCCGCTTGCGCAACCCAGCCGCAGCAGGACTTCACGCCGCCGGCCTCCAAGCGCCTCGATGCGAAGACCTCCCTCGAGAACCGCCGCTGATCCGACATCGATACGAACGAGCCCGCGCCCGGTATTGCCGGCGCGGGCTTTTTTGTCGCCCGCCGCATGGCGCCTGAGCTGACGGCAAAACGAAGCAATCTTTTCATGGGGCTGTCACATCACTCGACCTAACTTCGCGCGCATTTCCGCGAGCCGGGTCAAACCATGAAAAAAACGCTGCTTCTCTCGACATCGCTCCTCGCCGCACTGGCCATGCAGCCGCTTGCGGCGCCCGCCCAGGAGGCATCCGCTTCCAACAGCCGCAAGCCCCTGATCATCGCCCATCGCGGCGCCAGCGGCTACATGCCCGAGCACACGATCGAGGGCTACAAGCTCGCCATCGAGATGGGCGCGGATTTCATCGAGCCCGACCTGGTTTCAACTAAGGACGGCGTCCTGGTCGTGCGGCACGAGCCGATGCTAAGCGGCACCACCGACGTCGCCGACCGACCGGAATTCGCCAATCGCAAGACGACGCGCAAGGTCGACGGCATCGACACCACCGACTGGTTCGCCAACGACTTCACCCTGGCCGAGATCAAGACCCTGCGTGCCAAGCAGGCCTTCGCCGATCGCGACCAGTCGCAAAACGGCAAGTACCAGATTCCGGCGTTTCAGGAGGTGATCGACCTCGCCAAGTCGGAAAGCGCCCGGACCGGCCGCACCATCGGCATCTATCCCGAGACCAAGCACCCGACCTATCACGCCTCGCTGGGCCTCGCCTTCGAGGACAAACTGCTCGACATGCTCAAGGCGGCCGGCTGGACCGAGAAGACCTCGCCGGTGTTCATCCAGAGCTTCGAGACCGGGAATCTGAAATACCTGCGCAAGAAGACGCAGCTGCGCCTCGTGCAGCTCGTCGACGGCGACGATGTCGACAAGGACGGCAAGGTGACTCTCGTGGCGCCGTTCGACCGCCCCTATGACTTCGCGGTGCTCGGCGACAAGCGGACTTTCCAGGACATGCTCTCCGCTGAAGGGCTCAAGGAGATCGCGACCTACGCCGACGGCGTCGGCCCCTGGAAGCCCTATATCCTTGCTGGCAAGCAGACCATTGGCGAGGACGGCAAGCCGAAGGATCTCAACGGTGACGGCAAGATCGACGAGCAGGACCGCACGCTGATCGCGCCGACGAACGTGGTCAAGGACGCCCATGCCGCCGGCCTTCTGGTCCACACCTGGACCTTCCGCAGCGAGCCCAAGCGGCTGACCTCGGACTTCAAGGGCGACGCCGCGGCCGAGTACAAGGCATTCTTCGCGCTCGGCATCGATGGCCTGTTTTCGGATTTCTCGGATCAGGCCGTGAAGGCGCGCGACGCGAAGTAAGCCATCCCGTCGGACGAGGCCGACAGCCGGACAAGCCAAGCCCCGCGGCGAAATTCGCCACGGGGCCTGGCCTTCAGCGGGCTTCTCGCCCGCTCCCCTTCAAATCGGTCAATCGCAAATGCGGGTCGTGCGCCTCACGACGCCGCGCGGCGTCTCACGCTCGGTCGTGACGGTGCGGCAATCGTCGCCGCGATAGTAGTTGGCGCGGCGCCACTCGCGTTCAGGCGTGCGATCATAACGGTCCTGACGCATCTCGCGATCGATTGCCCGTTCATGGGGGGTACGGGGGTCGACGCTAACGCCACCTGGACCGATGTTGATCGACTGAGCATAGGCGCCGCTGCTCGCGAGAAGAGCAACAGCAATGATTGGGACAAAACGTTTCATCGCGTATCCTCCGTTTGCGCCATCAACGCACCGGACGGAGACTCGTTCCGTAGAAAGCTTCAGCTGCAGTCGAAGATGCTTCGCGCACCCTAGGAACTGCTTGCCAAACGAAAAAGCGCGCCGGCAAGGCCGGCGCGCTTCCATCGCTCGCTAAGCTGTTCTTCCTCAGTGCAGGATCTGGCTGAGGAAGAGCTTGGTGCGCTCATGCTGCGGGTTCTTGAAGAACTCGTTCGGGGTGTTCATCTCGACGATCTGGCCGGCATCCATGAAGATGACGCGGTCGGCGACCTGGCGGGCGAAGCCCATTTCGTGCGTGACGCAGAGCATGGTCATGCCCTCCTCCGCCAGCGAGACCATGGTGTCGAGCACCTCCTTGACCATCTCGGGGTCGAGCGCCGAGGTCGGCTCGTCGAACAGCATGATCTTCGGGCTCATGCACAGCGAGCGGGCGATCGCCACTCGCTGCTGCTGGCCACCGGACAGCTGGCCCGGATATTTCGCCGCCTGCTCGGGGATCTTGACGCGCTTGAGATAGTGCATCGCGATCTCCTCGGCGTCCTTCTTGGGCATCTTCCGCACCCAGATCGGCGCCAGCGTCAGGTTCTCCAGAATCGTCAGATGCGGGAACAGGTTGAAGTGCTGGAACACCATACCGACGTCACGGCGAATCTCGTCGATCTTCTTGAGGTCGTTGGTGAGCTCCGTGCCGTCGACGATGATCTGGCCCTTCTGATGCTCTTCAAGCCGGTTGATGCAGCGGATCATCGTCGACTTGCCCGAACCCGACGGGCCGCAGATCACGAGCTTCTCACCGCGCTGAACCTTGAGGTTGATATCGCGCAGAACGTGGAACTCGCCGTACCACTTGTTCACGCCGATCATCTCGACCGCGGTCGCGGTGTTGAGAGACGTCTGCTTCAGCGCAGCGGGCCGGGTGTCGGTCATCTTGGTTTCTGCCATTGCCATGGTCGTCATCCCTCTCAACGTTTTTGGCCGGCGGCTAGGCGCTTTTCGACAGCTACCGAGTAGCGCGACATTCCCCAGCAGCAAAGGAAATAGAAGAGCGCGGCGAAAGCGTAAGCGGTCGTCCGCGTGGTCGGCGTAGCCCAGGTCGGGTCGACGAGCGTCGCCTCGATCGTACGCAGGAAATCGAAGATGCCGACGATGGTGACCAGCGTCGTATCCTTGAACAGCCCGATGAAGGTGTTGACGATGCCAGGGATCACGATCCGCAGCGCCTGCGGAAGGATGATCAACCGCATCATCTGCCAGTAGCCGAGGCCGAGCGACATGGCGCCCTCATACTGGCCCTTGGGGATCGCCTGCAGGCCGCCGCGCACCACCTCCGCCATGTAGGCGGCGGCGAAGAGCGCGACACCGATCAGCGGCCGAAGCAGCCGGTCCGGCGACCATTCCTGCGGCACGAAGAGCGGCAGCATGGTGTTGGCCATGAACAGCACGGTGATGAGCGGAACGCCACGGACGAACTCGATGAAGATCACCGAGAGCAGCTGGATGGCTGGCAGGCGCGAGCGGCGCCCCAGCGCCAGCAGCACGCCGAGCGGCAGGGAGAAGACGATACCGACCGCGGAGATCAGGAAGGTCACCGTCATGCCGCCCCAGAGCCCCGTATCGACGCGCGGCAACCCGACCTTGTCGGCCAGCACGGCCAGCAGGCCGAAGACGACCAGCGCGATCAGGATCAGGCGCTTTGGCCGGTAGAAGCGCTGCCAGGCCGGCATCTCCTGTTCGACAGCCAGCCGCGCCTCGCCAAGCCAGAACTTGGCCAGCGACGGCACGAAGGACAGGACCAGATAAAGCACCGCCAACGCGAAGCTGAGCAGGATCAGAAAGCGCAGGAAGCTCTCTGCCCGGTCCCCGCCCAGCAGCAGGATGAAGGCGCTCGCCGGCAGGATGACGAAGAAGAAGAAGACGCCGATCTTCTTCAGCGGCGCCTTGGTCCAGAGCAGCCAGACCACGCCAAGCGCGAACATCGCGAAGACGATGTTGACCCGCCAGCGCTCCATCACCGGATAGGACCCGTAGATGAAGTACTGGAAACGGTCGGCGATATAGGCCCAGCAGGCGCCGACCGGCCGGCCGACCTTGTCGGCGAGGCAGGCATCACGATGCTCCCCCGTCCAGACCGCGTCGAGGAAGTAGAAGCGGATCAGGCCCGGCACCGCGTCAAACACGAGATAAACGCAGATCAGGGTCAGGATCGTATTGAGCGGGCTGGAAAACAGGTTGGTCCTGATCCAGGCCCAGGGGCCGGCCACGGAGAGGGGCGCGGGCTCCTGCTGCAGCGTCTCCTTGCGGACGAAGGCGTAAGGGGCGTTCTCGAGCGTTGCGTCGGTCATCGATCCGCCCTCACCGTTCAACCAGCGCCATGCGCTTGTTGTAGAGGTTCATGAAGAACGACGTCACCAGCGAGATCGTCAGATAGACCGCCATGGTGATCGCGACGACCTCGACGGCCTGGCCGGTCTGGTTCAGCACCGTCCCGGTGAAGACCTGCACGAGATCGGGATAGCCGATCGCCACGGCCAGCGACGAGTTCTTGGTCAGGTTGAGGTATTGCGAGGTCAGCGGCGGGATGATGACGCGCATCGCCTGCGGGATGACGACGAGCTTCAGCGTCGGCCCGTTCCTCAAGCCCAGCGCGTGCGCCGCCTCGGACTGCCCCTTCGAAACCGCCAGGATGCCGGCGCGTACGACCTCGGCGATGAAGCCGCCGGTATAGGTCGACAGGCCGATCAGCAGCGCAACGAATTCCGGGAAGATCTGCATGCCGCCGGTGAGGTTGAACCGACCCTGCTGTGGAAGATCGAACGACAGCGGTCGTCCGACCGCGAAGAAAACCAGGAGAGGCACGCCGATGACCAGGCCCAGCGCGACCCAGCCGTTGTGATACTGCTTGCCGGTTTTGGCCTGCTGCCCGCGCGCCCAGATGAAGAACGCGATGGCCGCGACGACGGCGACAATGAAGGCAATGACGACAGCCTCGAAGGCCGGCGCAAATTGCGGGCTGGGCAGGATGATGCCGCGATTGTTGAGATAGATGCTGCCCGGCAGCGCGATCGAGTTGCGGGCATCCGGCAGGGGCTTCAGCACCGCATTGTACCAGAAGAAGAGCTGGAGCAGCAGCGGGATGTTGCGGATGACCTCGACATAGATCATCGCCAGCTTCGCGATGACCCAATTGTTCGAGAGCCGCGCAACGCCGACGGCGAAACCGATGATGGTGGCGAAGACGATGCCGAGGGCGGCAACGAGCAGCGTGTTGAGCAGGCCGACGAGGAAGGCCTGACCATAGGTCGAGCCGCCCTGGGCCGAGAACGGGATCAGCTTCTGGTTGATGTCGAAGCCGGCGGCGTTGTGCCAGAAGCCGAAGCCCGAGGCGATCTTCTGAGCACGCAGGTTCTCGATGGCGTTGGATGCGGCGGACCAGATGAGGAAGCCGACAAGTCCTACCAGCACGATCTGATAGACGTAGCCGCGGATCCTGGGGTCGTAGAACAACGACGCCTTGCCGGGTGATACCGTTTGGTCGGGAATGCTCGACACTTGTCACGCCCCTTTTGCTTCGCTTGTGGCGGCCGGCGATCCTGCGGCTATGCGGTTGCGCCGAGGTCGTCTTGTTGCCCGTGCCGCTTATTCTGTGAGCTGCTTGCTGGAAGGGCGCGCCCTGCGAGCCCCGCCGTCTTTCACGCGCCCGACGCGATGCCGACGCCGATAGCTGCCGCTGCGGCGACAGTGATGCCTTCTGTCTTCATGCCGTTCCCCTGTTCGGAGCGGGTTCGTCCCGCTCTCCCCGATTGAATAAATCTTGAGCAGCAAATGCCGACACGGCAAGCCCTGCTGAAGCAAAAACCCGAACAGCAAATCCCGGACCAACCGCGCTTCGTTCCGTCACGCGCGGTTTTGGAATCTGTGCGCGCCCGACATCGCCTCGTCAACGAACAATCCCGTCAACGCGAGGCAGTGCCTGGCAAACTGCAGATTCGCCCCCTGTCACGGCCGAGACAGGAACGCCGCGAAACGCTTCGAGAGCGGCTCACGGCGCGGAGGCGGCCGCTCGCAGGCCGCAAGACAAAACGGGGCGCCGGTCTACCCGGCGCCCCGCGAATGCATCAGCGAACCGGCGGAGCGTATTGCAGGCCGCCCTTGGTCCAGAGCGCGTTCTGACCGCGGGCGATCTTGAGCAGCGAACCCTGGCCGACGTTGCGCTCGAACGATTCGCCGTAATTGCCGACGTGCTTGACGATGCGCACGACCCAATCCGGCGTCAGGCCGACCTGCTCGCCGAACTTGCCCTCGGTGCCGAGCAGGCGCTTGATCTCCGGATTGTCGGCCTTGAGCTGCTGGTCGACATTCGCCTGGGTGACGCCGAGCTCTTCGGCGTTCAGCATGGCGAAGTGGACCCACTTCACCAGGTTGAACCACTGCGGGTCGTTATTGCGGACGGACGGGCCGAGCGGCTCCTTGGAGATGATCTCCGGCAGGACGATGTGGTCGTCCGGATTGGTGAGCTTCAGGCGCTCGGCATAGAGGCCCGAGGCGTCGGTGGTGAAGGCGTCGCAGCGGCCAGCGTCATAGGCCTTGACCGTCTCGTCAGAGCTCGCGAAGGCCACGACCTCGTATTTCAGGTTGTTGGCGCGGAAATAGTCGGCGAGGTTGAGCTCGGTGGTGGTGCCCTGCTGGGTGCAGACCGAAGCGCCCGAGAGCTGCAGAGCCGAGTTCACGCCGAGCTTCTTGCGGACCATGAAGCCCTGCCCGTCATAGTAGTTGACGCCGGTGAAGAGCAGGCCGAGCGAGGCATCGCGCGTCATCGTCCAGGTCGAGTTGCGCACGAGCACGTCAATCTCGCCCGACTGGAGAGCGGTGAAGCGGTCCTTGGCCGAAAGCGGGATGAACTTCACCTTGTTAGGGTCGTTGAAGATCGTCGCCGCGATGGCGCGGCAGAGATCGACGTCGAGCCCCTTCCAAGTGCCCTGCGCATCGGGAACGCCGAAGCCCGCGAGGCCCGTGTTCGAGCCGCAATTCAGGATACCGCGCTGCTTGACCTGCGCGAGCGTCGCCTGGGCCGAAGCCGCGGTCGCGGAAATCGCCAAGCCGATTCCTGCCGCGAGGGCGGCTGCTAGAAACTTTTTCATCGGTAATCTCCCATTGAAGCCACGTTTCCGGCTCGCGCCGAACGCCATCCTGGTCTCGCCGCCGGCAGCATTTTCGCTGCTCGATTCATCTTGCGATTGCGCGACGCCCCCGTTGCCGAGTCGATTGCCAGAGCGACCCATGAGCGTCAAGCAACCGCCATCCGCCCCCGGCGCCCCTTGTTCGCCGCATACATCACATGCGAGTTTGGGGGGTGTGGTCAAGCCCGACTGCATTTTCCTGCCTTCGAGACCCGCTGTTTCCATGAAAAAGCTGTCTTCTCCTGAATTTGCGCGCCTTGGCGAGCGGACACGCCTCGTGCTGGCCGGACGCGACCCGGGCGATAGCTACGGCTTTGTCAATCCGCCTATCGTACGAGGCTCGACGGTCGTCTACCCGAACACCGAGGACTTCCTGGTCCGCAAGGCGCGCTACACCTACGGCACGGACGGCAACCCGACGCTCGACGCGTTCATGGCCGCGGCCAACACGATCGAGGGCGGGTCCGGCGTGGTCGTCACACCCTCAGGGCTGATGGCCTGCACGCTCGCCTTCCTGACCATGCTCTCTGCCGGAGACCATGTGCTGGTCACGGACAGCGTCTACCGTCCGACACGCATCTTCTGCGACACGTTCCTCAAGCGCATGGGCGTCGAGGTCAGCTATTACGACCCGCTGATCGGCGGCGACATCGCCAAGCTCTTCAAGTCGAACACCAAGGCCGTCTGGACCGAGGCGCCGGGCTCCCAGACCTTCGAGATGCAGGACATCCCGGCCATCGTCGCGGCAGCGCAGGCACGCGACATCCTGGTCGCGATGGACAATACCTGGGCGACGCCGCTCTTCTTCGATGCCCATAAATTCGGTGTCGACTACTCGGTGCAGGCCGGCACCAAATATTACGCGGCGCATTCCGACGTGCTGATCGGCACCGTCTCGGCGCGGACGCCGGACCTGTTCAAGAAGCTGCGCGCAGCCTGGAATCAGCTCGGGCTGATCGTCGCGCCGGAAGACGCGTTCCTGACGCTGCGCGGCATGCGGACCATGGCCGTACGCCTGAAAGAGCAGATGCCGGCCGGCATCGCCATGGCCGAATGGCTGAGCGAGCGCCCCGAGGTCGCCCGCGTCCTCCACCCTGCCCTACCGGGTGCGCCGGGGCACGAGATCTGGAAGCGCGACTTCACCGGCGCCTCATCGCTCTTCACCATCGAGCTGAAGCCCGTCTCGATGAAGGCGGTCGGTGCGATGCTCGACGGGCTGACCCTGTTCGGCATCGGCGCCTCCTGGGGCGGCTATGAGAGCCTCGTCCTGCCCTTCGACTGCAAGGACTATCGGACCGCGACCAAGCCCGATTTCAAGGGGCCGACGATCCGCATCCATATCGGCCTCGAAGACATCGACGACCTGAAGGTCGATCTCGACGCGGGCTTCGCGCGACTACGCGCGGTTGGGTAAACCGGCGCACTGCTTGTCATTCCGGGGCTTCGCGTAGCGAAGAACCCGGAACCTGGACGCGGCTCACAACCGAACACCTATATCTCACCCAGTCCTGGGTTCCGGGTTGGCGCCTGTGGCGCGCCCCGGAATGACAAAGATGCGTTTTGAAGCCGCCGCGACGGCGCCTCAGAGCCGGCCGATCTCGAAATCGCGCCCGAGCAGCTTGGCGAGCTGCTTGAGGCGGCCCTCGACGCGCTCGCTGGACAAGGAGGCGAGATCGCCCGGGAAGCGCAGAAGCAGGCGGTTATCGACGCAGGTCGCCGGAATTCGCGGCAGGATGCCGGCCATCCCCGCCGACAAGAGATAGGCGACGCGGAAGATCGCGGCGATCAGCGTCGCACGCGCGAGAAGCGGCGGCTGAAGCAGCGTCTTCAGGCCTTCCGCCGCCGGAGAGCTGGCCTTCAGCCCGGCATAGCGATGGAAGATCGCCATCGCCAGGAAGGCCCGGCCGACATGGTCGATGCCGGTGAAATAGGCATGGGCAATGACGTTCATGCTCTGCTCGCCGCGATAATCGGGATGGGCGCGCCAGCCGATATCGGAAAGCAGGCAGACGGTCTCGATCAGGCGCCCGGAGGGCTCGTCCTGCGCGAGCCCCGCCGTTTCGAGAATTCCGCCCACCCAAGCGATGAGATCTGCTGCGTGGCGCGGATCGCGCGCACGCAGCAGATTGTAGTCGCGCGCGGCCTGCAGCAGCGGATCGGAGGTCTGTTCCTGCGGCGAGAGCTGCTCGTGCAGCAGCCCCTCGCGCACGCCCTGCGCCGAAATGACGATGCTGCGGGGCTTGCCGCGCTTGATCAGTTCGTCGAGCACCAGCGCGCCATAGGCGAGCAGCGGCCGGCGCGCCGAGGAGACCGAATCGATGGCGTCGAGCACCGAGGCATCGGCCCGCTCGACCAGCTTGACGAAGTCGGCCGCGTCCTTGGGCGGGATCGCGTAGCCATGCATCACGTTTAGCGGGTAGTTCACACGGCGCTGGTGCAAGGTCGCCAAAGCGCGCCAGGTGCCGCCGACGGCGAAGAAATCGCGCCCCTTCATGGCGGCGAGCTGCGGCAGCTTGTCGAGTTCGTCCTTCACGATCTTCTCGGCTGATCGGATCGAGCCCTTCGAGCGATCAAGCAGAGCCAGGCCGCCGAGCGGGACGCTGGCACCCTTCCCGACGGCTCCCTTCTTGACGGAGATCAGCTCCAGGCTGCCACCGCCGAGATCGCCCACGACCCCATCGGGGGCATCAAAACCAGAGATCACGCCGAGGCCCGAGAGAATCGCCTCACGGCCGCCCGAGATCAGCTCGATCGGCTGACCGATCGCCTCCTCGGCGCGGGCGATGAACTCCGGACCGTTCTCGGCATAGCGCGCGGCGGCGGTCGCGATGACGCGGAGCTCGCCGACATGCATCGCCTCGCAGAGGATCCGGAAGCGCACGAGGGCCTGGATCGCCTTCTCGATCGCGTCCTCCGCCAACCGGCCGGTCGTGGCGACCTGCCGGCCGAGACCGGCCATCTCCTTCTCGTTGAAGACCTGCGATGGCGCCCGCGCCAGCATCTCGTAGACGACGAGACGGACCGAGTTCGAACCGATATCGACGATGGCGATGGTGTCGGAGAGCGCAAGCCGCCCCGGCGCGTGCCGGAGCTCAGGCCTTACGGCCTCCCCGGCGCGAGAGGGAACGGGGACTTGAATTCGAGAGCGATTTTCCACGTCCGGACAGACTCGGGTTCGTCATGAAGTACTTATGCGCGTTGAACGGCTCTTCGTTCGGCGCGGGGACAATGCGGCGCGAGCCGCCATCGGGCAATATCGTCCAGCTCTGCTCGTTGTCGAGCAGGTTGGCCAGCATGATCTGATCGAGCAACTGCTGATGCACGGTCGGATTGAGGATCGGCGTCAGCGCCTCGACCCGGCGGTCGAGGTTGCGCGGCATCAGATCGGCCGAGGAAATGTAGATCTTGGCCTTGGGCGAAGGCATGCCGTGCCCAGCGCCGAAGGCGTAGACGCGCGTGTGCTCGAGGAAGCGGCCGATGATCGACTTGACGCGGATCTTCTCCGACAGGCCGGGCACGCCCGGCCGCAGGCAGCAGATGCCGCGCACGACGAAGTCGATCTCCACGCCTGCCTGGCTGGCGTCATAGAGGGCGTCGATGATCTCGGGATCGACCAGCGAATTGCACTTGCCCCAGATCGCGCCCTTGCGGCCGGCCTTTACATGGGCGACTTCCTCGGCGATGTCGTCGAGCAGGCGCTGCTTGAGGCTTGTCGGCGAGACCGCCATGCGCTCCAACCCAGCCGGCTCAGCGTAGCCGGTGATGAAATTGAAGATGCGCGCGACGTCCTGCGCGATCACCGGATCGGCGGTGAAGAAGGAGACGTCGGTGTAGATGCGGGCCGTGATCGGGTGGTAGTTGCCGGTCGCGATATGGCAGTAGCTGACGAGCTGCCCGGCTTCCCGCCGAACAACGAGCGAGAGCTTGGCRTGGGTCTTSAGCTCGATGAAGCCATAGACGACCTGGACCCCGGCGCGCTCCATCTCCTTCGCCCAGCGAATGTTGGCCTCTTCGTCGAAGCGCGCCTTCAGCTCGACCAGCGCCGTCACAGACTTGCCGGCCTCTGCGGCTTCCGTCAGCGCCTTGACGATCGGCGAGTTCGCCGAGGTGCGGTAGAGCGTCTGCTTGATCGCGACGACATTGGGATCGCGTGCCGCCTGCTGCAGGAACTGCACGACGACGTCGAAGCTCTCATAGGGGTGGTGGACGAGCAGGTCCTTCTGGCGGACCGCAGCGAGGCAGTCGCCGCCATGTTCACGGATGCGCTCGGGGAAGCGGGCGTTGTAGGGCTTGAACTTCAGGTCCGACCGGTCGACGCCGACGAGCTGCGAGAGCTCGTTCAGGCCGATCATGCCGTTGACCTCGACGATCTCGTCGGCATCGACCTTGAGTTCGCGCACGATCAGCCGGCGCAGATGGTCGGGCATACCGGTCGAGACCTCGAGCCGGATGACGACGCCGAGCCGGCGCTGCTTCAGCATGGTCTCGAAGACGCGGACGAGGTCCTCCGCCTCCTCCTCGATGTCGAGATCGGAGTCGCGGATGACGCGGAAGGAGCCGGTGCCCTTGACCTCGTAGCCGGGGAAAAGCTTGCTGATGAACAGCGAAACCGCGTCCTCAAGCGTGATGAAGCGATGCAACCCCTCGCGGGCAAGATCGGGCAGCTCGATGAAGCGGTCGATCTTCACAGGCACGCGGATCAGCGCGTCGAGCTGGCGCCCATCGCTCTTGCGCTCCAGCGCCAGCGCGACGGTGAAGCCGAGATTCGGGATGAACGGGAACGGATGCGCCGGATCGATCGCCAGCGGCGTCAGCACCGGGAAGACGTAGTTGAGGAAATAGTCTTCCAGCCAGATCCTGTCCTGCGAGCCGATATCGCCCGGCTGCAGCAGGTGGATACGATTCTCATGCAGATCGTGGCGGAGTTCCGCCCAGCGCGCCTGCTGGTCGTCGGTAAGGGCCGAAACTGCTTGGCCGATCGCGACGAGCTGCTCGGCCGGGGTGAGACCGTCCTGGCTCGGCGTGACCACGCCGGCCTTGAGCTGCTCGCGCAAGCCGGAGACGCGGACCATGAAGAACTCGTCGAGATTATTCGCCGAGATCGAAAGGAAACGCAGCTGCTCCAGCAGCGGGTGGCTGCGGTTCGAGGCCTCCTCCATGACACGGCGGTTGAACTGCAGCCAGGACAGCTCGCGGTTGATGAAGCGCTCGGGCTGCTGACGCAGCGGCGCAACATCGGCCTCGCTGGAGAGCTTCTCCGGCTCGACGGTCACGGCTTCG
Organism: Allobosea sp. 10L422; assembly: GCF_056395345.1. Classification (NCBI taxonomy): domain Bacteria; kingdom Pseudomonadati; phylum Pseudomonadota; class Alphaproteobacteria; order Hyphomicrobiales; family Alloboseaceae; genus Allobosea; species Allobosea sp. 10L422. The sequence continues at coordinate 167,897 of NZ_JBFTJI010000004.1, read as the reverse complement.
AGAGTCATGTGATTCACCCGTGTCCTGATTGTCTTTCCGCCCATAGCGCCGTTGAAGCCATCCTAGCGTGACGTTTCGATGACGGGCGACATGATTTCGTATGACGGCACGGCCGCTCCGCAAGCACGCTCTCTTTCAGCCGGGCTCATCCGGAAACAATTCCGACAGCACCTCCTGTGCCAGCGGGCGCGTGACGCGCCGGCCGCGCTCCAGCGCGACGCGATCGAGGCGGTCCACCACCTGCCGCGCGGCAGCGAAAGAGCGCTCCATCCTGAGCGCCAGCGTCTCGATGACCGCGGTGTCGACCACGAGCTGGCGATCAATGAAGAGCTTGACGAGGAGCGCCCGCAGCAACCCGTCATCGGGCGGCTCGATCGTGGCCCCCGGCGCCAATCTGAGGCGCGACAGCAGATCCGGCACGCGCAGGCCCCAGAAGTCGGGTTCCTTGCGCGCGGTCAGCAGCAGATGTCCGTCGCGCGCCTTCATCGCGTTCATCAGGTGGAAGAGCGCGGCCTCTTCGAGCGGACCGGCATCGCAATCCTCGACGACGAGAGCCCCGCCGGAGACAAGGTGCGGGACCTTGGCCTCGGTCAGCTCCGCGGCCCGAATCGTCCAGGCATGGGCGACGCGGGCCCAGATCGCGGCGAGATGGGTCTTGCCCGCACCTTCCGGCCCGGTGAGACGCAGCCAGGCATCGGGCCATTGCGGCCAGCGCTCGACCAGGCCGTAGGCGGCCTCGTTGGACGGGCCGATCAGGAAATCCTCGACGCCGTGACGGCTGTCGACCGGCAGGTCGAAAGCGAGCTGGCGCGGGCGTGGGGGCACTTCGTTCATGCGTATGTCAGAGTTCGGCGTCGGCGCTGGACTTCGCTCGGGCTGCACGCCTGGCACCGACACCGTGATAGAGGTTGCTGGCGAGATATTGCCGCAGCGCGAAGCGGCAGAGCACGCCGATGACGGCCGCAAGCGGCACCGCCAGCAGCAGGCCGACGAAGCCAAAGAGCGAGCCGAAGGCAAGCAGCGCGAACATCAGCCAGACCGGATGCACGCCGATGGAGTCACCGACGAATTTCGGCTGGAAGATGTTCCCTTCGAGGAACTGCCCGGCAAGGAAGACGCCGAGCGTTGCCAGCGGCCAGGTCCAGTCCGGCCAGAACTGCACGATCGCCACACCGACCGAGAGCACGAGCCCGGTCAGCGAGCCGACATAGGGAATGAAGGACAGGAAGCCCGAGATGATGCCGATCAGCGCGCCGAAATTCACGCCGACGATGCTGAGCCCGATCGCATAGAAGGTTCCGAGCAGCAGGCAGACGAGAGCCTGGCCGCGCAGGAAGCCGGCGATGGCGCGATCCATCTCATGCAGCAGGCTGCGAATGGTGTCGCGGTGATCGAGCGGCAGCCAGCTATCGACGGTCGCGACCATCCGGTCCCAATCGACCAGCAGATAGAAGGCGATGACCGGCGTCAGGACCAGCAGCGAGAACACGCCGACGATGGCGGTGCCGCCGCTCCAGAGCGATTGCAGCAGGCCACCGACCCATTTGGTCGCCTCGCCGACGAGGTTGCCCAGCGAATTCTGCGCTTCCTGTTGCAGCTTCCCGGCGCCGAGGCGTTCAAGCCAGGGGAAACCCTTCTCCATCACCAGGGCCTGCAGCTTGGCCGCGTCGGAAGGCAGCCTGTCGACCAGCCCGGCTAGCTGCCGGCCGAGCAGCGGCGCCAGCAGCACCAGCGCCAGCACGAAGATGATGAGGAAAACGATCAGGATGACGATCGTCGCGGTCAGCCGGTTCATCCCCATCCGCTCCAGCCGGTCTGCCAGGGGATCGAGCAGATAGGCGAGCGCCAGCGCCGCGATAAAGGGCAGCAGGATATCGCGCAGGAGCACGAGCAGGAGGATGAAGACCAGGAGGGAGCCCAGCCAAAAGCCGATCTGGCGCTGCAACGTCATCGATCAGCCTCTTTCGCCTATCGGACCAGCGGAATGGGACAAATGTGCACGGAAAGCCGCAGTTCCAAGCGCCGGCCGCGTGTGAAATCTCGTCAGCCCGCCATGTGGCGCAGCCAGAAGGCGAGATAGGCCGCCATCGAGGCGAGCGTCAACACGGCGACGACGAGTTCGCCGACCACGGCCGCCGGACCGAGATCGATCCCGAAGGCCCGCGAGCCGAGCGCCAGCGCCGCGAAGGCGATCTGCGCCGCCGTGTTGAGCTTGCTGACGAGGAACGGCGCCATCGCGACCGGACGGGCGAGCAGCCACGAGAGCAGCACCGCCGCCACGATCATGATGTCGCGTGCCGCGACGAGAATGACGAGCCAGACCGGGATCGCGCCGACCACCGCCAGCGTGATGTAGATCGAGACGATCAGTGCCTTGTCCGCGATGGGGTCGAGATAGGCGCCGAGCTCGCTCGCCATGCCGCAATGCTTGGCGAGAAAGCCGTCGACAGCGTCGGAAATGCCGGCGACGACAAAGATGATGAAGGCCGCCTCCCAACGCGCGTTCACGATCATGACGATGACGAGCGGCACCAGGAAAAGCCGGGCAACCGTGATCAGGTTCGGGATCGTCATGGCGGCAGCTTCGCTCATGGCGCGACACGATGCCAGCCATGCGTCGTTCACCCGACCTCCGATGTCATCCTGGACAAGTGCCGAAGCCGCGCCGACCCGGGATGACGGCAGTTGCTGGTGAGAAAGCGACAAAACCACCCAAACGCCTTGCCAGCCGCAGCTTGCTTGCCTATCGCTCCCGCGAGCATGCAAGGAAGGCGGAACGCAATGAGCAAGCCCGGCGCAAACGGACTGACCTATGCGCAGGCGGGCGTCGATATCGACGCCGGCAATGCCATGGTCGACGAGATCAAGCCGCTGGTGCGCGCCACGCGCCGGCCGGGCGCGGACGCCGAGATCGGCGGCTTCGGCGGGCTGTTCGACCTCAAGGCCGCCGGCTTCAACGATCCGATCCTGGTCGCGGCCAATGACGGTGTCGGCACCAAGGTGAAGATCGCAATCGAGAGCGGACTGCATTCGACCATCGGCATCGACCTCGTCGCGATGTGCGTCAACGACCTCATCGTCCAGGGCGCCGAGCCGCTGCTCTTCCTCGACTACTACGCCACCGGCAAGCTCGACCCGAAGGTGGGCGTCGAGATCGTGCGCGGCATCGCCGATGGCTGCCGCCAGTCCGGCTGCGCGCTGATCGGCGGCGAAACGGCCGAAATGCCCGGCATGTATGCCGAGAAGGATTACGATCTCGCCGGCTTCGCGGTCGGTGCGGCCGAGCGCGGCACGCTGCTGCCGCGCGAAGACCTGAAGCCCGGCGACGTGGTGTTCGGCCTGCCCTCCTCCGGCGTGCATTCCAATGGCTATTCGCTGGTGCGCCGCATCGTGGCGCTCAGCGGCCTCGGCTGGGAGGCCCCCGCCCCGTTCGACGGCAGCAAGACACTCGCAGAAGCCTTACTCGAGCCGACCCGCATCTATGTGAAGCCGCTGCTGCAGGCACTGAAGGCGACCGACGGCATCAAGGCGCTGGCCCACATCACCGGCGGCGGCTTCCCCGACAACATCCCCCGCGTGCTGCCCGAAGGCCTCGGCGTGGCGCTCGATCTGCCGGCGATCCCGGTCCCGCCGGTCTTCGGCTGGCTCGCCAAGATCGGCGGCGTCGCCGAGCGCGAGATGCTGCGCACCTTCAACTGCGGCATCGGCATGATCGTCGCCGCGCAGGCCGACAAGGCCGATGAGGTTCTCGCGGCGCTGAAGGCTGCCGGTGAGGCGCCGGTGAAGCTCGGCGAGATCGTGCCGGTCGCTGCCGGCGAGGAGCAGGTCAGCTATCGCGGCAAGCTCTCGCTGTGAGCACGGCTAACGCCCGCAAGCGCGTCGGGGTGCTGATCTCCGGGCGCGGCTCCAACATGGTTTCGCTTGCGGAAGCAGCGCAGGCGCCGGGCTATCCGGCCGAGATCGCGCTGGTCATCTCCAACATCGCCGACGTCGCCGGGCTCGACCGGGCCCGCGGCTTCGGCATCGCCACGGCGACGATCGACCATCGCCCCTTTGGCCGGGATCGCGAGGCGTTCGAACGCGCCATGGACGAACTCCTGCGCGTCAACCAGATCGATCTGGTCGTGCTCGCCGGCTTCATGCGCATCCTGACGCCCTGGTTCGTGACGCGCTGGGAAGGGCGGATGATCAATATCCACCCTTCGCTGCTGCCGCTGTTCAAGGGCACGCACACGCACCGACAGGCCCTCGAAGCCGGCGTCAGCGAGCATGGCTGCTCGGTGCATTTCGTCGTGCCGGAACTCGACGCCGGGCCGGTGATCCTGCAGGCGAAGGTGCCGGTCCTGCCCGACGATGACGAGGAGACGCTGTCCAAGCGCGTCCTCGTCGAAGAGCATAAGCTCTATCCGGCGGCGCTGGCGGAGGTCGCGTCCGGCCGCGCCAGGCTGGCGGGCGACGTCGTCATCCGGGCCTGATCGTCCCCGCCCTCGCGCTTGCAGCGTTCCCACTCCTCGCGCGCCCTCTCCTCCTCCTTCTGCCAGCGGCGGAAGAGGTCGGCGCGGCGGGCGGGGTAGCGCTCCTCCAATGCGACGAGGCCAGTCATGCGGTCGGTGCGGAAATGGCGGAAGGCCTGCCGGAGCTCGCACCAGGCAACGACGATGCGCACACGCTCGTAGAAGGTCATGCCAATCGGCCAGATCATGCGCTGTGTCGCATGGCCGCTCTCGTCGCTGTAGTGGATCGAGAGCTTGCGGCCGTTGCGGATGGCGGCGCGCACGGCGGCGACATCGACCTGATCGACCGGCACGTCGCCCGGGTAGGACGCCGCGAACAAGGCGCCATCGAGCAGGATCGGCCGCAGATGCGGCGGCAGCACCGCCGCGACCTTGCTGACCACGTCCTCGGCAGCGCGCGCGAGCACCGGGTCGGCACGCTCGCTCAGCCAGCGCATGCCGACCAGCACGGCCTCGATCTCGTCTGGCGAGAGCATCAATGGCGGCAGGTCGAACCCGGCGTCGAGCACATAGCCGATGCCGGCCTCGCCGCGCACGGGGACGCCCTGGCGCACCAGCGCGCCGATGTCGCGATAGACCGTACGCACGGAGACATCGAGCTCGGAAGCCAGCGTCTCGGCCGTCACGGGGCGCCTGCGGCGACGCAGGCTTTGAATCATGTCGAGCAATCGTTCGGCGCGCTGCACGGCGTCGTCTCCCTACCCGGCCTCGTAGCTGAGGCACCATGGCCCAGCCACGGTGACAGCTTCTGTCAGGAGCGTGTCAGCAGCAAGGCGGGAGACGGAACAAGCGCCGAACGGGACGGCCGTCATGCTCGGGCTTGCCCCGAGCATCTCTCATCGGATGAGGCTCCTGCGCCTCCTTCAGATCGAGTTTCCCGGGTCTGCGCTTCGCTTCGCCCGAGAATGACGCCACTAGAAAGCCGGACCGCCGTTCAGAACGGCCGCTTCAACTTGCACTGGTCGATGAAACGCAGGCCCTTCTCGCGGGCCGAATCGTTGAAATAGCCGGTATCTCGGAACGCCTGGATCTCGTCCTTGGTCATGGCGCTGACCGTGCCCTTGGCATAGCAGCTGCACGGGGTATGCACGGCTTCGCGGGTCGTGCCCAGGAGCTGCGACTGCGTGATCAGGCAGGCGTCGAAGGCGCGCAGCTGGATCATGTATGGGGTGAGGTTCTTCGCGGTCGGATCCGGCGGCGGCAGCGCCGTCGAGCTGCTAGCGGCATAGGCCGAGACGCTTGCCAGGAGCGACAATCCACCGGCCAGCACGACCGCACCCATCCGCCGCATCATCATGATTTCGTCTGCCCTTCGAGAACCGGGCACGTCGCGATCACCATGCTGCGCCCATGTTTCGGCATGGCCATAGAGCTAGGTCAACGTCAAGAGGACGCGCGGTCGTTTACTGCGGTTTTCAAGGATAGTGCTTCCGCTGCGACGTTTTCCGACTGAGTGTCGCCAGTAACCGACCGGACGCCGGGTTCGATTCCGAATTCCGGCTCGTCGATGACCGGCGCCCGGTCCGCCAGCTCGAGAAAAATAGCGGCGCAAAGCAGCCAGACGATCGCCACTTGCATAATCATCGCCGCCTCCTGCGACCTCGGGGCACCGGAGCCCTCCGATGCGTGCGCCCACTCTGGCGGCGATCGATTAACGACCGGTTCCCGACCTCGGACCGTGACCGCTTCGCAGCCCGGCCGCAGGCGCCCCTTGGGGACCAGACCGGCAAAAAGAAAGCCAGCTTTGATCCAACATGTTGATATTCCTGAGATAACGAAAAACTCACCTTAACCGCGCATTAATCCCCTTCCCTCAGATTGCCCTCATTCAATCGTTCGGACGCACTGTCGCGTCGGAGTTCTGGACTATGCGTTGCGTTGCGTATCTGGCTGGTCTGGCGACCTGCCTTTCCCTCTCCCTGCCCGGCGGCGCCCAGGCACAGTCGAGAGACTATTCGACCCTCACCTCGCCCCAGCCGGCCCAGAACTGGTACCTGACGCTCGGCGCCGGCGTGCGCTATCAGCCGGACTACACGGGCTCTGACGACTACGTCTTTCGCGCCCGGCCGATCATCTCGCTGGGCAAGGGCCTGAAGAGCACATGGTGGAGCGCCGAGGACGATGCGATGCTGAGCATCGGCGTCTTCTCCGGCCAGGGCTGGCGCATCGGCTTCTCGGGCGATCTGCTCTGGAAGCGCAACGCCAAGGTCAATCCTGCGCTCGTCGCCGTGCCTGCCACCAAGTTCGGCGCCGAGGCCGGCGGCTTCGTCGAATTCTACCCGACCTCCTGGCTGCGCGGCCGTGTCGATGTGCGCCGCGGCATCGTCGCCCATGACGGCGTCGTCGCCGACTTCAAGCTCGACGCCTTCTCGACGATCGGCCCCTGGACGCTGGGCGCCGGGCCGCGCATGCGGATCGCGTCCGCCGACTACGTGCGGACCTATTTCGGCACCTATGGCGCGATGCCCGGCACGGGCGGCTTCCTGCAGCGCTTCAACGCCGGCGTCCACACCGTGGGCGCGCTGGCACAGCTGACCTATAGCTGGTCTGATCAGCTCAAGACGACGGCCTATGTCGAGTACCAGCACCTCGTCGGCGACGCCGCACGCTCTCCGATCGTCAGGCCGTTCGGCTCGCGCGACTCGATCACCATCGGCCTGTCCGCGAGCTACTCCTTCGATACCGGGACGAACTACTCCTTCGGTCTCTGATAGGCGGCGAGCGTCGGGCCGGCCTGGCGGGTCCGACCGGCAGCTCCAAAGAAAAAGGCGGCCCCGAAGACCGGGCCGCCTTTCTGCTTTCGCAATCGACTGGCGGCTGCGCTCAGCCGACGATCTCGTTGCCCGAGAAGAACTGGGCGATCTCGACCGCCGCCGTCTCCTGAGCGTCCGAGCCATGCACGGTGTTCTCGCCGACCGACAGGGCGAAGAGCTTGCGGATGGTGCCCTCGGCGGCGTTGGCCGGGTTGGTGGCGCCCATCACGTCGCGATAAGCGGCGATGGCATTCTCGCCTTCCAGCACCTGCACGACGACCGGACCCGAGGTCATGAACTCGACGAGCTCGCCGAAGAAGGGGCGCGCCGAGTGCACGGCGTAGAAGGTCTCGGCCTGAGCCTTGGTCATCTGGATGCGCTTCTGCGCGACGATGCGCAGGCCGGCCTTCTCGATGACCGCGTTGACCGCGCCGGTGAGATTGCGCTTCGTCGCGTCGGGCTTGAGAATGGAGAAGGTACGCTGGACAGCCATCGAGAGATCCTTGGATGGGGTGCAAAAAAGGGGAATGCGGCGCGCTTATAGCTGCCGCCTCCCGGCCCCACAAGGCTCGTGGCCGTGCTGCTCTCAGTGCCGCGTGAGGAAGGCGCGGGCTTCCCGCAGCGCTTCGGCAATCTGCTCACGCGTCATCTCAAGCGCCAGCTCCTGCCGATGCGCCGCCGCCCGGGCAGAGCCACGGGCAAAGGCGACGTTGAACCACTTCTGCGCCACGACGAGATCGACGGCTCCTGCCCGCCCCGACGCATGCATGAGGCCGAGCTCGCAATAGGCCTCGGCCGAAACCTCCGCCGGGATCACCAGGGAAGCGGGGACTGCGCTCATCTCCATGCGTGCCATGACACCACCCTCTTGTCTTTGTGCCAGCCACCCCTCCAGGGCCCCGGCCGATGACTGCGAGACTGGGCCCGACCTTTAAAATGCGAGCTAAATTTTGCGATGAATCGAGTCTCAACGAGACGTAATCGTCTGGTTAAAGCAACCGAAAATTCACCTCGCAATCCCGAAAACGGAAACGATTTCAAAGACCTGACGACCGATCTCCACACGCCGTATTGAGATTCGATTCACCTTGCGCGAAGCAAGCGCCGAAACCGCTTTCCGTAGCGGCAGCTTGAGCAATGCTGAAACGCCGATATAGTTCATATCTGAACCATGCAGTCATAGCTGGTCGGACGAAGGAGGATCGGATGAAGGACGGGACCGGATCGAAGCGCGCGGCGCTGGCCGCGCTCGGCTTGCTGGCAGGCGTCGCGACGGCAAACGCCCAGGAAGTCGTCGGCCTCTGGGAGCGTGATACGGGCGCCTCGCGCGTGCGCTTCAGCAAATGCGGCGAAGCGCTCTGCGGCTCGCTCTCCTGGCTCAAGGACCAGAACGGGCCGGCCAAGGTCGGCCAGCGCATCTTCTACGACATGAAGCCGAACGGCGAGAACAAATGGAGCGGCAGCGCCTTCAACCCGGAGGACGGCAAGACCTATTCCGGCACGATGACGCTCTCGGGCAATTCCCTCACCACTGCGGGCTGCGTCATGGGCGGGCTGATCTGCCGCTCGGTGAAGTGGAATCGGGCGAACTGAGCCCTGCCGTCATGCTCGCCCTTGTGGCGAGCATCCACGTCTTGAACGCTGCTTTCGATCTGCCGAGACGTCGATGGCCGGGACAAGCCCGACCATGACGCCTTCGCTTCAACGAAAGGAGCGCACTTGGCTCAGCGCGCTCTTTGACCGAAGAGGATCGCCTTTTCTTCGGGGGTGCTGATGCCCGCGGGGTTCCGCAGCTCTTCCGCCGCTTTCAGCCCGCGCTGGACGGCGGGACGCGCCTGCATGGTTTCCAGCCAACGCGCGACATTCGGAAACTGCCTGAGATCCTGCCCTTGCTTCTCCCAGCCACGCGCCCAGCCGATGCAGGCCATGTCGGCGATGGAGTATTCGCCGCAGATGTAGTCGCGGCCTTCGAGGCGCTTGTTGAGGACGCCATAGAGCCGGTTGGCCTCGTTGGTATAGCGCTCGATCGCGTAGGGAATCTTTTCCGGCGCATAGATGCGGAAATGATGGGTCTGGCCGAGCATGGGGCCGAAGCCGCCCATCTGCCAGAACAGCCATTCATCGACCGCGACGCGGGCGCGCTCATCCTTCGGATAGAACTTGCCGGTCTTGCGGGCGAGATATTGCAGGATGGCACCCGACTCGAAGACGGAGATCGATTTGCCGTCCGGTCCGTCGGGATCGACGATCGCCGGCATGCGGTTGTTCGGGGAGATGGCGAGGAATTCCGGCTTGAACTGGTCGCCCTTGCCGATGTTCACGGGAACGATGTTGTAGGGTAGCCCGCATTCCTCGAGCATGATGGTGATCTTCCAGCCGTTCGGCGTCGGCCAGTAATAGAGGTCGATCGGCTTGGCGGGCGCTTCGGACATCAGTCTCTTCCTTCCTGGCGTGAGGCCTCGGAAGCGAATTTAGGGGCGGCACCGCACGCCCGGAAGGGGCAAGGGATTGCCCCCGACGCGACCGCGCCATGTGCTGTCGGCGTGTAACCTTTTCAGCTTCCGAGCTGCTTCTTGAAACCCTCATGGCTCTGGTCAAAGCCGAGGTTGCGGTAGAAGCGATGGGCATCGATGCGTGACTTGTTCGAGCTGAGCTCGATCAGCCCGACACCGCTTGCTTCGGCGAAGGCGAGTGCGTGCCTGATCATCACGGCTCCGATGCCGAGGCCGCGGCTCTCCGGCGCGACGTGGACGCTCTCGATCTTGCCGCGCCTGCGTCCGCGCGCGATCAGCCCGGGGATCAGTGTGACCTGGAAGGTGCCGACGACCGCGCCCGCCCGCTCGGCGACAAAGAGCGCATTGTCCTTGCTGGCATCGATCTCGGCGAAGGCCTCGGCATAGCCGGGATGCTGCGCCTCGGCGCGGATTTCCTCCGGTGTCATCGTCGGCGCGGCGGCACCGAGCATGATGAGTTCGGCAATGCGGGCCACATCGGCCGCAAGGGCGCGGCGAATGGTTATTTCGGCGGCGGAGACAGGCGTCCGGGTCATCGCTTCGGCTTTCGGCTCAGGCTGTGGCGGTCAATCGTGGCGGCGGATGGGCTTACTCGACGAAGAGGCGCTTCGCCATCAGCAGCGTGTTCGGCGTGTCGTCGCGGCCGTCGAAGCGCGCCTGCCGCTGCAGGAAGAAGCCCATGCGCTCGTAGAAGGCGATGGCCGGCTCGTTCTGGCTTTCGACTTCCAGGCGCGCGACCGGCGCCTTCGGAAAGCAGGCGAGCGCGACCTGCAGCAGCGTCCGCCCGATGCCGACGCCTTGCCAGACCGGCAGGACGTAGAGCCGCGTCAGCAGGGCCGCGCCATCGCGCTCCTGCCGTGCCGAGGCGGTGGCGACGACCTCCTCGCCGATCAACGCGACGAGGAAGATCCCCTCGTCGCGGCCGAGCTGGCTGCGCAGGTTCTCCAGCGAATGCCAGGCATTGGTGATCTCGGCGACGCGCTGCCAGCCATAGATGCCGTCATAGGTGGCATGCCAGGTCTCGACCAAAAGCGCCCTGACCGCCGGGACATCGGCGGCTTCGGTATCGCGAATGACGAGACCTGCGGGCGTCACGGGGCATTCCTTCGCAGACGCGCCAGGCCTTCACGCCACGTCGCGGGAATCGCCTGCGCAGCGGGAGCCTAGAGCATCGCGAGAAGACGTGCGAACCAGCTTTTTCGCATGGGCACGGACGGAGTGTCGACAAGCGATCGCGCTCTTCGCATGCGGACCGTCCCGCGCTGGAACAGCAACAGGCCGAAATCCCGCTCGCATAGGTCAGAGGGCCGACTGCGCGACAGGCGACACGCGGCCGCAGAGAGCGACTTGGTTCTGATCTTTGGAGGGCGCCAGCGCGTTGATGATGCAATCGAACTCCTGATCGATTTCACAAGATCGTCAATTGCTCAGAAGCCGCCCGCAACACTAACCACTCCACCCAGGGATGACGGGCAAGAAATGGTCGACAAGACCACGGAAGCGGCTTGAGACGGCCGCCCCGATATCCAACGCCGGGAGGGCGCTGAGGAGGGAAACAGCAACAGGCCAAATGGCCGAAGAGGGGATTTCGCAATATGAAGCTGACGAGACGCACATTCACCCGGGGGCTGACCCTCGGGGCTTTGACCTGCACCGAGATCGTATCGCCTGCCATCATCGGGTCCGCCCGAGCGCAAAGCATCTCCTCAAACCGGCCGGATATCCGGCGCGGCACGTACCTCATCCGCAACGGCGCGGTCATGACCGTCGACCCCTCGCTCGGCACGCTGCCGAAAGGAGACGTCCTGGTCCGCGAGGGCGTCATCGAAAGGATCGGCCAGGGGATCGAGGCACCCGGAGCCGAGATCATCGACGCCAGCGATATGATCGTTATGCCCGGCCTGATCGATACGCATTACCACATGTGGAGCGCGCTCGGTCGCAACTTTCCGGGTGACAACGGCTTCAGCTACTTTCCCGCGAAGAACGCCATTTCTCCATACCTCTCGCCGCAGGACGGCTACAACAGCGTCATGCTCGGGCTGGCCGAGCTCGCCAACAACGGCGTCACCACGGTCCATAACTGGTCGAACAATACCCGCTCGGCCGCCCATGCCGATGCCGAGCTGACGGCGCATCGCGACTCGCTGCTTCGGGCGCGCTTCGCCTACGGGCATGCCGATCTGCTGGATGCCAGCAAGCCCTTCGCCTATGACGATATCCTGCGCACGCGGGACAAGTGGTTCGGCGCCGGCTCACAGATGGACGGGCTCGTCCATTTCGCGGTCAACCTGCGCGGAATGGGTCCGAGCAAGCCCGAGACCTTCCACGAAGAGATGCAATGGGTGCTGAAGAACGGCCTGCGCGTAGCGACCCATGCCGGCCAATCGCCGCCGAACCTCAACAATGCCGCCGATTTCGAGCAGCGCGGCTATCTCGGGCCCAACTTCCTGTTCTGCCATTATGTGCCCGGCACCGAGGCGGATTTCGAAGTCCTGGCGCGGACGAAAACGCCTCTCAGCTTTGCGACGATATCGGAAATGCGGCTGGGGCGCGCCGGTGACTACCGTGCTTCTCTCATGCTCATGCGCAAGGCCGGCGTGATGCTGTCGCTCTCGGTCGACGCGAGCCTGATCGGCGCGCCGAATATGTTCGAGATCATGCGCACGACCTGGAATCTCGGCGTTCCCTGGCAGGGCACGCCATCGGCCGGCCAGAAGCCGATCGAGTTTGCCGAGGTGATCCGGATGGCCACGATCAACGGCGCGATCAGCCTCGGCCTGGGCGATGTCACGGGCTCCCTCACCCCCGGAAAGCGGGCCGACATCATCCTGCTGCGGACGAGCGACCTCAACATGGCGCCGCTCGGCCAGATCGAGACCACGATCGTGCAATCGGCCGATCCGTCCAATGTCGATACGGTCATGATCGACGGACGCATCGTCAAGCGCGCCGGGCGCCTGGTGGGCTATGACGTTGCCAAGATCGTCGCCGACGCGAAGGACTCCGCCCGCAAGCTGCGCAAGCAGGCCGGCGGCGTCCTGCTGCAGACATGCCCGGACTGCGGCTGAGCCGGAAAGGCGGGAGCGCCCACAGGCGCTCCCGCATCCAACTCACTCGATGCCGAGCTTCTTCTTCAGGATCTCGTTCAGCGCCTGCGGATTGGCCTTGCCGCCCGAGGCCTTCATCGCCTGACCGACGAACCAGCCCAGCATGGTCGGCTTGGCCTTGACCTGCTCGACCTTGTCGGGATTGGCGGCGATCAGATCGTCCACCGCCTTCTCGATGGCGCCGGTGTCGGTGACCTGCTTCATGCCGCGAGCCTCGACGATCGCGCGCGGTTCGCCCCCCTCGGTCCAGAGGATCTCGAACAGATCCTTGGCGATGCGCCCCGAGATCACGCCCTCTCCGATCAGGTCGACGAGGCCGCCGAGCTGGGCGGCCGAGACCGGCGAGGTCGTGACGTCCTGGCCTTCCTTGTTGAGGCGGCCGAACAGCTCGTTGATGACCCAGTTCGCCGCAGCCTTGCCGTCGCGTCCCTTCGCCACCGCCTCGAAATAATCCGCCTGGTCGCGCTCGGCGACGAGCACCGAGGCGTCGTAAGGCGAGAGCCCGTAATCCGCGATGAAACGGGCCTTCTTGGCGTCGGGCAATTCGGGCAGCGCGCCCTTCAGGCTCTCGACGAAGGCGTCGTCGAATTCGAGCGGCAGCAGGTCCGGATCGGGGAAGTAGCGGTAGTCATGCGCCTCCTCCTTGGAGCGCATCGAGCGCGTCTCGCCCTTGCCGGGATCGTAGAGGCGTGTCTCCTGGTCGATGGTGCCGCCATCCTCGATGATGCCGATCTGGCGGCGCGCCTCGGTCTCGACCGCCTGGCCGATGAAGCGGATCGAATTGACGTTCTTGATCTCGCAGCGCGTGCCGAGAGCGTCGCCCGGCTTGCGCACGGAGACGTTCACGTCGGCACGCAGGTTGCCCTTCTCCATGTCGCCGTCGCAGGTGCCGAGATAGCGCAGGATGGTGCGCAGCTTCGAGACATAGGCCTTCGCCTCTTCCGACGAACGCAGGTCCGGCTTCGAGACGATCTCCATCAGCGCCACGCCCGAGCGGTTGAGATCGACGAAGCTCATCGTCGGATGCTGATCGTGGATCGACTTGCCGGCATCCTGCTCGAGATGCAGCCGCTCGATGCCGACGGTGATCTGCTCGGTCGTCGAGAGATCGACCACGATCTCGCCCTCGCCCACGATCGGGCTCTTGTACTGGCTGATCTGGTAGCCCTGCGGCAGGTCCGGATAGAAATAGTTCTTGCGGTCGAAGACCGAGCGGTTGTTGATCTGCGCGTTCAGGCCGAGGCCGGTGCGCACGGCCTGGCGAACACATTCGGCATTGATCACCGGCAGCATGCCGGGCATSGCMGCGTCGACMAGGCTGACATGCTCGTTCGGCTCGSCMCCGAARSCGGTSGAGGCGCCKGAGAAMAGYTTSGCRTTGGAGGTGACCTGGGCATGGATTTCCATGCCGATCACGACTTCCCAATCACCAGTCGCGCCCTTGATCAGCTTCTTCGGGTCGGCGGGGCGGGCATGCGCATTCATCTGTGATCTTCCGGCTGAAATGGTCGCCTACGCGTTACGATGTCGGCGGGCTTGCGGCAAGCGTCCGTTGCTTCGCAGGCCTGCCCTGAAACTCGGCTGCATGGTGCAGTGCCGTTGCGCTCCTGCAACCAAATGGCAGGAATATGATTTATGTGGCGCAATATCGCGCAAATTGACGGGTGATGGATCTTGACATTCGTCAGTCATCATCCCTTTTTGCGCCAAAGGCCGCAAAATCCGCTATGTTGCGCAGGCCCGTCATTCGGAGTTCCGTCATGTCACGCAGCCGTTTCATCGGCCTGGTGCTCACCGCTGTTGCCACGTCGACCGGCCTGACCTCGTTCGACGCTGCCGCCCAGGGAGCTCCGCCGGCCCCTCCGGTTCAGGTCGCGCCCCCTCTCGCCAAGCGCATCACCAACTGGGATGAGTTCACCGGGCGTTTCGAAGCGAGCGAACAGGTGGAAGTCCGCGCCCGCGTCTCCGGCTTCATCGACAGCGTGCACTTCCCCGACGGCTCGCTCGTCCAGAAGGGCGATCTGCTCTTTACCATCGATCAGCGGCCTTACAAACTGGCCGTCGACGTGGCGCGCGCCGAGGTCGCTCGCGCAAAGGCGCAGGTCGAGCTGTCGCAGAACGAGGTCGATCGCGCCGAGGGCCTGACCCAGAACCGCACGATCACGGCCCGCGACGTCGACCAGCGCCGCGCCAACCTCAACAGCGCGGTCGGCTCCCTGCAGGGAGCCGAGGCCAATCTCAAGAACGCCGAGCTCAACCTCGAATGGACCGAGGTGCGCGCGCCGCTTGCCGGGCGCATCTCGAACCGCCGCGTCGACCCGGGCAACCTGATCGCCGGCGGCCAGTCAGGCGCCACGCTGCTGACCACCATCGTCGCCGTCTCGCCGATCTACTTCACCTTCGATGTCTCGGAAGCCGACTTCCTGCGCTACTCCCGCATGGCCAGCCTGCGGAGCGGCTCGGACAAGGATGCCGGCGTGCCTGTCGAAGTGAAGCTGTCGGACGAGACCAAATGGGGCCGCCGCGGCAAGGTCAACTTCGTCGACAACGCCGTGAACGCACGCTCGGCCACGATCCGCGGCCGCGCCGTTTTCGACAACAAGGACCAGTTCCTGACGCCCGGCGTGTTCGGCCGCCTGCGCTTCTTCGCCGGCGAGGCCGATGCGCTGCTCGTGCCCGACACCGTGATCGCCTCGGACCAGGCCCACAAGATCGTGCTGACGGTGGGGCCAGATAACAAGGTCGTGCCGAAATCGGTCGAGCTCGGGCCGATCAGCGAGGGCCTCAGGGTCATCCGCTCCGGTCTGACGCCTGAAGACAAGGTCATCATCGGCGGCAACGCCAATCCGATGGTCCGTCCCGGCGTCGCCGTCACGCCTCAGCCGGGCGAGATCAAGGTCGCGACGACGAACTGAACGCGTCCTGCACCGGCTCTTCCAACGCCGGTGCCCCGCTTCCCGGGCCGTCACGGCCCGGCACTGAAACACGGGCGCCACCGGGCGTCCGCCCGCCTTTTCCGGACAGGACGTTTCCATGTTCCGCTTCGCCCATTTCTTCATCGACCGGCCGATCTTCGCCACCGTGCTCTCGGTGCTGCTGACGATCGCCGGCGCCATCGCCCAGCGCGGCCTGCCGATCTCGGAATATCCCGAGATCGCCCCGCCGACCGTCTCGATCACCGCGACCTATCCGGGCGCCTCGGCCGAGGTCGTCGCCGCCACGGTGGCGACGCCGATCGAGCAGGAGGTGAACGGCGTCGACGACATGCTCTACATCACCTCGCAATCGACCGGCGACGGGCGGGTGACGATCAACGTCGTGTTCAAGGCCGGCGTCGACATCGACCAGGCACAGGTTCTGGTGCAGAACCGCGTCTCGCAAGCGGAGCCGCGCCTGCCGCAGGATGTGCGCCAGCTCGGCCTGCAGGTGCGCAAGGCCTCGCCCGACTTCCTGATGGTCATCAACATGATCTCGCCGGACGGGTCGCGCGACGCGCAGTACATCTCGAACTACGCCTCGCTCTACGTGAAGGACGTGCTCACCCGCGTCGACGGCGTCGGCGACGTGCAAGTCTTCGGTGCCCGCGACTTCTCGATGCGCATCTGGCTCGATCCGGCCAAGGTCGCGGCCCGCAACCTGACGGCAGGCGATGTGGTGGCAGCGCTCAGAGCAGCGAACGTCCAGGTCGCGGCAGGCGCGCTCAACCAGCCGCCGGCAAAGTCGGACGAAGCCTTCCAGTTCTCCGTCAACACCCTCGGCCGCCTGACGGATGTCTCCGAGTTCGAGAACATCGTCGTACGCTCCGATGCCGATGGCGGCACGATCCGGGTCCGCGACATCGCGCGCGTCGAGCTCGGCTCGCAGGATTACACCACCAACGCCTATCTCGATAACAGGAACACCGTTGCCATCGGCGTCTTCCAGCGTCCGGGCTCGAACGCGCTCGCGACCTCGGACAAGCTGATCTCGACGATGAACGAGATGGCCAAGCAGTTCCCGACCGGCCTCGAGCATCGCATCATCTACAACCCGACCGAGTTCATCGGCGAATCCGTCGACGCGGTGGTGCATACCCTGCTCGAAGCGATCGTGCTCGTCGTGATCGTGGTCATCCTGTTCCTGCAGACTTGGCGCGCCGCGATCATTCCGATCGTCGCAATCCCGGTCTCGCTGGTCGGCACCTTCCTGGTGATGAGCGCGGTCGGCATCTCCTTCAACACGATCTCGCTGTTGGCGTTGGTTCTCGCCATCGGCATCGTCGTCGACGACGCGATCGTGGTAGTGGAGAATGTCGAGCGCTACCTTGCCGAGGGCCTGACGCCCAAGGAGGCTGCGCACAAGACCATGGACGAGGTCGGCGGCGCACTGCTCGCGATCGCGCTCGTGCTGTGCGCGGTGTTCATCCCGACGGCCTTCATCAGCGGCCTGCAGGGCACCTTCTACCAGCAGTTCGCGGTGACAATCGCAGCCTCGACGGCGATCTCGTGCTTCGTCTCGCTCACGCTTTCGCCGGCGATGTCGGCGGTGCTCCTGAAGGCGCACAAGAAGCATGACCCGAACGAGCAGCACGGCTTCTTCTACAAGCTGGGTGCACCGGTCCGCTGGTTCTTCCACTATTTCAACGCCGGCTTCGACTGGCTGTCGCGGACCTATGGCCGCGTCACCTCGCGCCTCATCCGCATCGCCGTGATCCTGCTGATCGTCTATTCCGGCCTGATCGCGGCGACGGTCTGGGACATCCGGAGGACGCCGACCGGCCTCGTGCCGCAGCTCGATCGCGGCTATTTCATCGCCGTGCTCCAGCTGCCGCCTGGCTCCTCGCTGCAGCGTACGGACGCCGTGCTGCGCAAGGCCAACGAGATCCTGCTGTCCCGCCCCGGCGTGGCTCATACCGTCGCCTTCGCCGGTCTCGACGGCGCGACCTTCACCATCGCGCCGAATACCGGCGTCGCCTTCGTAACGCTCGCGCCGTTCAAGGACCGCGAGAAGCAGGGGCTGACGACGCAGGGCATCTTCGCCGATCTCCGGCAACAGATGTTCGGCATCTCGGAAGCCTTCACCCTGCTGATCGAGCCGCCTGCCATCCCGGGCATCGGCACCGGCGGCGGCCTGAAGGGCTATGTGCAGGATCGTGGCGGGCGCGGGCTTACGGCGCTCGAAGGCGCGGCCTGGATCGTCGCAGGCTCGGCCGGGCAGGTTCCGGGCATCCAGCAGCCGTTCACGCTGTTCTCGACCAAGACGCCGCAGATCTACGCCGATATCGACCGCACCAAGGCGGAGATGCTCGGCGTGCCGATCACGCGCATCTTCGAGACGCTGTCGATCTATATGGGCTCCGCCTATATCAACGACTTCAACCTGCTGGGCCGGACTTATCGCGTCACCGCGCAGGCGGATAACCCCTTCCGCCTGACCACGCGCGACGTCGCCAATCTCAAGACCCGCAACGCGGATGGCGAGATGGTGCCGATCGGCTCGATCGCATCCTTCCACGACACGACCGGCGCCTATCGCGTGCCGCGCTACAACCTCTATCCGGCAGCCGAAGTGCAGCTCTCGATGGCGCATGGCTACTCGACGGGACAGGGTATCGCGGCGGTCGAGAAGATCGCGGCGGAGCGGCTGCCGGCAGGTTTCGGCTTCGAATGGACCGAGATCGCGCTGCAGGAGAAGCTCGCGGGCAATACGGCGATCATCGCCTTCGGGCTTGCCGTGGTGTTCGTCTTCCTGCTGCTGGCAGCGCTCTATGAAAGCTGGCTCCTGCCGCTCTCGGTCATCCTTATCGTGCCGATGTGCATCCTGGCCGCGATGTTCGGCGTGAACTACGCCAATCTCGACAGGAACATTCTCGTCGATATCGGCCTCGTGGTGCTCGTCGGCCTCGCCGCCAAGAACGCGATCCTGATCGTCGAGTTCGCGAAGCAGGCGGAGGAGGAAGGCATGCACCGCCGCGACGCGGCGATCGCCGCCGCCCGGACCCGCCTGCGGCCGATCCTGATGACCTCGATGGCCTTCATCCTCGGCGTTCTGCCGCTGACGATCTCGGTTGGCGCCGGTGCCGAGATGCGCCAGGCGATGGGCATCGCGGTGTTCTCCGGCATGCTGGGCGTCACCTTCTTCGGCCTGATCTTCACGCCGGTGTTCTATGTGATGGTGCGCTGGCTGGCGGAACTCGGTGGCAAGAAGCGCAAGGCGCAAGCCGCTGCACAGCAGCAGCCGACCAGAGCGCATGGCTGAAGGTGACGGCGGCGGCTTTCCAAGCCGCCGCCCTGCCCCCGACTGCAGACACGAAAAAGGGCCGCTCGCACGGCCCTTTTTATTTTTCCTGAGGCATCATTCTCGGGCGGAGCGAAGCGCTGGCCCGAGAATCTCACGATGAGAAGGCGAAGAGCCTCCTTCGGCCCGAGATGCTCGGGTCAAGCCCGCGCATAACCGCGGGCGCCCCTCAGCCCCACCAGCGCTCCGAAACCGGGAAGCGGCCGGCGGCCTGCTCGATGACCTCGCCGAGCGAGAACAGCGTCTCCTCATCGAAGGGGCGGCCGATGAGCTGCAAGCCCAGCGGCAGGCCCTGAGCGTCGAGGCCGGCAGGCACGGCGATGCCGGGCAGGCCCGCCATGTTCACGGTCACGGTGAAGACGTCGTTGAGATACATCTCGACAGGATCGGCCGAGCCCTTCTCGCCGATACCGAAGGCGGCCGAGGGGGTCGCCGGGGTCAGCACCGCATCGATGCCCTGCGCATAGACGGTCTCGAAGTCGCGCTTGATCAAAGTGCGGACCTTCTGGGCACGCAGGTAATAGGCGTCGTAGTAGCCGGCGGAGAGGACGTAGGTGCCGATCATGATGCGGCGCTTGACCTCGGCGCCGAAGCCGGCAGCGCGGGTCTTCTCATACATCTCGACAATGTCCTTACCCTGCTCGCGCAGGCCGTAGCGGACACCGTCATAGCGGGCGAGGTTCGAGGAGGCCTCGGCCGGGGCGACGATGTAATAGGCCGGCAGGGCGTATTTCGTATGCGGCAGCGAGATCTCGACGATCTCGGCGCCGGCGGCCTTGAGCCATTCGATGCCCTTCTGCCAGAGCGCATCGATCTCGGCGTTCAGGCCCTCGAGCCGGTACTCCCTGGGAATGCCGATCTTCATGCCCTTCACGGAGCGGCCGATGGCGGCCTCGTAGTCCGGCACCGGCGCGTCGACCGAGGTCGTGTCCTTCGGGTCGTGGCCAGCCATGGAGCGCAGCATCACGGCGCAGTCACGCACGCTCTTGCCGATCGGCCCGGCCTGATCCAGCGAGGAGGCGAAGGCGACGATGCCCCAGCGCGAGCAGCGGCCATAGGTCGGCTTGATGCCGACCGTGCCGGTGAAGGCGGCGGGCTGGCGGATCGAGCCGCCGGTGTCGGTCGCGGTTGCGGCAAGGCAGAGATCGGCGGCAACGGCGGCGGCCGAACCGCCGGAGGAGCCGCCCGGCACGAGGTGATTGCCCTCGACAGCCCCGCCCTGCCCCGCGCCGACATTGGAGCCCTCACGACGCCAAGGGTTCACGACATTGCCGAACGCCGAGGTCTCGTTCGACGAGCCCATGGCGAACTCGTCATTGTTGAGCTTGCCGAGCATCACCGCGCCGTCGCGCCAGAGCTGGCTCGATACGGTCGACTCATAGGCCGGCACGAAATTGCCGAGGATGTTCGAGCAGGCCGTGGTGCGCACGCCCTCCGTGGCAAAGAGATCCTTGATTCCGAGCGGCAGGCCTTCGAGCGGGCCCGCCTCGCCCTTGGCGAGCTTCTCGTCGGAGGCGGCCGCCTGCTTCAGCGCGTGCTCCGGCGTCTCCAGCACATAGGCGTTGAGGGCGCGGGCCTTCTCGACGGCGGCGATATGCGCCTTCGTCAGCTCGGTGGCGGAGAAGGTCTTGGCTTTCAGGCCGTCGCGGGCCTCGGTCAGCGTCAGGCGGGTGAGATCGGTCACGGTCGATATCCGATTGAATTCAAGTCGGCGGAACCGTCATTGCGAGGAGCGCAGCGACGAAGCAATCCAGGAGCGGCAGCACTCGAGGTCCCCCCGGATTGCTTCGCTTACGCTCGCAATGACGGGGAACGATAACGCGCGCTACTCGATGACTTTAGGCACCATGAAATAGTTGTCCTCGGAAACCGGGGCGTTGGCGATGATCGTATCGGCGATCTCGCCGTCGTTCACCACGTCCTCGCGCTGCTTCATCGCCATCGGAGTCACCGAGGTCATCGGCTCCACGCCATCCACATTCACCTCGTTCAACTGCTCGACGAAGCCGAGGATCGCGTTCAGCTCCCCTTGCAGCTTGGGCAGATCGGCCTCCGGCACAGCGATGCGCGCGAGATGCGCGACGCGTTTGACGGTGGCGAGATCGACCGACATGGCGGACTCCTGGACAGGGCGCGGATCACGCGCGGAAAACGGTTCGCCGCGCTATAGCGCGGCGAACGGGCAAACGTAAATCAGCATTGAGCGATCAGGCCGGTTTCTCCGGCTCAGATCGCGAAAGCCTCGCCCTTCTTCGGCAGGACGACCTCGATGCCGCTGCCCCGCATGCCGGCAACGAAGGTGTCGGCGTTCTGGTCGATGATCGGGAAGGTGCCGTAGTGGCTGGGGATCGCCACCTTAGGCTTGACGAAGCGGGTCATGGCGAGCGCGGCGACCTTGCCGCCCATGGTGAAGCGGTCGCCGATCGGGCAGATGCAAGCCTCGACGCCATGGATCTCGCTGAGCAGCGCCATGTCGGAGAAGATGTCGGTGTCGCCCATGTGCCAGAGCGTCTTCTCGCCCCTGGCCTTGATGATCGCGCCATTCGCGTTGCCGACGGGGACGTTGACACCGCCCTCGCCCATGCCGGCCGAGTGATCGGCCCGGACGAGCGTGAGGCTGAACGGGCCGAGATCGACGGTGCCGCCGGTGTTCATCGGGCTGAAGTTCTTCAGCCCCTGCGAGGCCAGATGCATGGCGAGGTCGTAATTGGTGATGACCGTCGCGCCGGTCTTCCCGGCAATATCGAGCGTGTCGCCGACGTGGTCGCCATGGCCGTGGGTGACGACGATATGGCTGACGCCCTTGGAGATCGCCGCGACGTCGCCCTCAAAGGCTGGGTTCCCGGTGAAGAACGGGTCGATCAGGATGGCAGCGCCGTCGATATCGACGCGGAAGGCGGAGTGGCCGTACCAGGTGAGTTTCATGCGAAGGCTCCGGGCTTTCGAGATGCCGGCCCCTATCTAGGCCGATCCGAGCCGCCGACCAAGTCGACAATCTAGCCGGAGAGAGGCAGGCTGGCGCCATGACGAACCCACGGAATCGCCCCATGACGGACGCCGCCACGCTCGCCCGCCGGATCGCCCAGGGCCATGGCGACGAGCCGGCCGATCTCGTCATCAAGGGCGCAAGGCTCCTCGACCTCGTCACCGGCACGCTGGTCGAGAGCGATATCGCGATCTGCGGCGATACCATCGTCGGGACCTACGGAACCTACGAGGGCAAGCGCGTCATTGACGCCAAGGGCCTGTTCGCCGTGCCCGGCTTCATCGACACGCATCTGCACATCGAATCCTCGCTGGTGACGCCGCTCGAATTCGAGCGCTGCGTGCTGCCCCATGGCGTCACCACCGCGATTTGCGACCCGCACGAAATATCGAACGTGCTCGGCGTCGAGGGCATCCGCTATTTCCTCGCCTGCGCCGAGGCGATGCGGATGGACCTGCGCGTCAACCTGTCGAGCTGCGTGCCGGCGACGCATCTGGAGACGGCGGGGGCGGCGCTGGAGGCCGGCGACCTCACGCCGATGATGGACCATCCCAAGGTGATCGGGCTCGCCGAGTTCATGAACTTTCCGGGTGTGATCCATCGCGACCCCGGCTGCCTCGCCAAGCTCGAAGCCTTCTCGCATCGCCATATCGACGGTCATGCCCCGCTGGTGCGCGGGATTGACCTCAACGCCTATCTCGCCGCCGGCATCCGCACCGACCACGAAACGACGACGGCCGACGAAGCCCGCGAGAAGCTCGCCAAGGGCATGGCGATCCTGATCCGCGAGGGCTCGGTCTCGAAGGATTTGCATCAGCTGATCCCGCTGATCTCGCGCGACGCCTCGCCCTTCCTGGCCTTCTGCACCGATGACCGCAACCCGCTCGACATCGGCGAGGAAGGCCATCTCGACTACATGATCCGCACCGCCATCGCCGAGGGCGCCGATATGCTTGCGACCTATCGCATCGCCTCGCTCTCGGCGGCGCGGAATTTCGGGCTGTTCGATCGCGGCTTCATCGGGCCTGGCAAGCGCGCCGATATCGTACTGGTTGAGGACCTCGCTGCCTGCTCGGTGAAGCAGGTTCTGACCGGGGGCCGGCTGGTCGAGGAAGCACTGTTCGCGGGTCGGGCGACGATCCCCCCGGTTGGGCTCGGCAGCGTGAAGAGCCGCAAGCTCGCCCCCGCCGATTTCACTGTTAAGGCCCGCGACGGCGCGACGCCGGTGATCGGCGTGGTGCCGGGGCGGATCATCACCGAACGACTGTCGATGGCCCTGCCCTCGCGCGACGGCGAGGCCCTGCCCGACCTCGCGCAGGATGCGATCAAGGTCACGGTGATCGAGCGTCACGGCAAGAACGGCGGAATCGCGACAGGCTTCGTCCATGGCTTCGGCATGAAGGGCGGCGCCATCGCTTCCTCGGTCGGCCATGACAGCCATAATCTCTGCGTCGTCGGCGTCGACGAGGCCTCGATGGCCGCGGCGGCGAACCGCCTGATCGAGATCGGCGGCGGCTTCGCCGTGGCCGATGGCGGCGAAGTCACGGCCGAACTGGCGCTACCGGTCGCAGGGCTGATGAGCGAGCAGCCCTTCGAGGCGGTGCGGCACGATCTTGAGCGCTTGCGTGCCGCGGCGAAGGCGCTCGGCGTCGTGCTGGCCGAGCCCTTCCTGCAGGTCGCCTTCCTGACCCTGCCGGTGATCCCGCATCTCAAGATCACCGACAAGGGGCTGGTCGATGTCGATCGGTTTGATTTTGTGTGAGGTTATGGTGGCAAGTTTGAGGGCGCACTGACCAAACAGCGTCTGCTTTGGGTCGAAATCGGTCTCCTCAGCTATTGGGAAGATCACGCAGTTTCCGTGCGGCCTCGGCGTCCTCGGCTAGCTGTGCGAGGTTCCTTTTCCGATCCTCTTCCCTGACTTGATTGTAGAGATCAGAGCCGAAAACGAGGCCTCCGCTTCCGACGTAAGGCTCTGCGGGCTTCTTTGCCGATGAAGTTGGGGCTGAGGATCGCAACAGAGTATCGAGTAGGCGCTTCAGGGCGTCTGGCATCCAATCGATCATAACGACCTCTGCGTTGGTTCCGCCTCGGTTATCTTGGATGCGCGTTTCCAGATAGGTGAAGGCCGTTATGGGTTGGAAGCGGCCACTCGCTCCAATCTACACCCTAAATCCGCTCCTCCAGCGCCGCCATGACCTTCTCGGCCACGAGCCCAGACACGCGCCCGTTCGACTCGACCGTGTTACCGGCGATATGCGGGGTCAGGATCAGGTTGGGTGCGCCAGCGAAAACCTTGGCCGCGTCCTTGCCAAGCGGCTCCTGCTCGTAGACGTCGATCGCCGCGCCGCCGAGCTTGCCGGCCTTGAGCGCCTTGACCAAGGCCGCCTCGTCCATGATGCCGCCGCGCGCCGTGTTGATCAGGATCGCGTCCGGCTTCATCCGGGCCAAGGCCTTCGCGTCGATCATGCCGCGGGTTTCCGAGGTCAGCGGGACGTGCAGGCTGATGACGTCGGCTTGCGCCAGCAATTCGTTGAACTCCAGCCGCCGCACGCCGCTCCAGGCGGGATCATCGACGGCCAAGCGCGGATGGTAGGCCGCCACCTCCATGCCGATAGCGCGGGCATGATGGGCGACGTCGCGGGCGATGGAGCCGAAGCCGACGAGGCCCATCAGCTTGCCGGCGATCTCGCGGCCAATCAGCTTCGTCTTGGGGAATTCGCCGGCGACCATCGCGGCATTGGCGAAATAGGCGCCGCGCAACAACGTCATCGTCGTGCCGATGACGTATTCGACGACGGAGAGGCTGTTGGCGCCGGTCGCGGGGAAGACGCGGATGCCACGAGCGGCGCAAGTCTCCATGTCGAGATTGTCGAGGCCGACGCCCAGGCGCCCGATCACCTTCAGCGCCTTGGCCGCCTCCAGCACCTTGCCACGCAGTTGCGTCTGGTTGCGCACGATCACGGCCGGGACATCGGCGAAGAGCCGCGCCATCTCATCCGAATCGGCATAGAGCTCGGGATCATAATGAACAGCGAAGCGCGCCTTGAGATTGGCGACGGCGGCGTCGTCCATGAATTCGGTGATGACGATGTCGGTCATGGTGCCGTGCTGACGATGAAACGAAGGCGTGGATCGGGGCTGTAGAGCGGCGCGACGAAGGTCTCGATCAATCGCCCGCCGTTCTTCTCGATGATGCGGCGCGAGGCGTGGTTCTCGACGTCGCAGGTGATGGTGATCTCCGGCAGACCGGCCTCGCGCGCGACGCCAAGCATCCCGGCGAGCGCCGCTGTGGCGTAGCCGTGGCCGGCGAATGCCGGCAGGATGGTGTAGCCGATATGGCCCAGCACATGTTCCGGCAAGGCCAGGATGGGCCGTCCATCCTTCTCCTGCCAGCGCAGGTTGATCGAGCCGATGAAGGGCCGCTCGGGCCGATCCTCGGCGAAGATCCAGCGCGTCGGGCCGGGAATGCGATCGACCTCGCGGCCATCCGGCAGCCTCACACGTCCCGGGCCGCCACGAATTTCGGCGAGGAAGGCGTCGGGATCGGCGGCTATGGCGGCGAGTTGCTCGGGCGCGACGTTGCGCGTCGTATTGGGCGACCAGCCTGCGCGCAGCGCAGCCTCATAGGCGCCAAGCAGGTCCTTGTCGGGAACTTGCAGCGAGATGCGCGCCGCCACGGCAGAAAATCCTCCAATAGCGGCAGAGCCGCTCCGAGCGCGCCGATATAGCCCGATCATCGCAGATAGGCGATGGCATCGACGCTACAGCTGCCGGGAAACCGGCATTCGCGGGGACCATCGGTAAAGGTATCGCTCGCGAGATGGGGCTGCGCGTGATACCGCCACGCCATGACCAGCGCCGTCGTCCCGCTCGAAGCCTTCCTCGACCTGCCGGCGCATGCGCGCCTGCTCGGCCTCGATCTCGGCACCAAGACGATCGGGCTCGCGCTGTCGGATCTGGAGCGGCAGATCGCGACGCCGCTTGAGACGATCCAGCGGGTGAAGTTCGGGCTCGACGCCGCGGCGCTGCTGAAGATCGCGGGGAAGCATCAGGTGGCCGGGCTGGTCATTGGCCTGCCGCTCAACATGGACGGCACGGAGGGGCCGCGCGTGCAGTCCACCCGCGCCTTCGTGCGCAACCTCGCCCCCCTGACCGACCTGCCGATCGTGTTCTGGGACGAGCGAATGTCCACGATGGCCGTAACACGCACCTTGCTCGATGCCGACGCGTCGCGCGCCAAGCGCGCAGCGGTCGTCGACAAGATGGCCGCCGCCTACATCCTGCAGGGTGCGCTCGACAGGCTGGGCCGGCTCGCGCCGCTGGAAGGCGAGCAAGACGCGTTCGACTGAAGGAAGCGCCTCAAATATGAGGCGCTTTTCCGAGAAGCTCAGTTGAACAGAAGCCCGCGCTTGAACGCCTTCTTCTGTGCTTCGCGCTCGTTCTTGATGGCGCGCTTCCGCTCTTCCATCGTCATGCCCGCCATCGGGTCCTGCTGGCGACGCCCGCCATCGTAGCCGGGACGACGATCGTCGCGCCGGTCGCCCCGCGCATCGTCGCGACCGTAACCGCGCCGATCGTCGCGCCAATCCCTGCGGTCATCGTTGCGTCCGTAGCCGCGACTCTCATAGCCGTCGCCGGGGCGACGCTCATAGGAACGATCGTAGTTGGGGCCGGCGTAATACTGCGCTGAGGCGGGCTGAACGCTGCCCCAGCCGGCCATCGCCAATCCCAGCCCGGCGATCAGAACATCTCGAAGGGGAGCCATTTCGGTGATACCTCAATCGTCCAAACATCAGTGACGCCATCTTCTGGCGTCAAATCGCGAAGATTTCCCTGACAAACCCACAAAAATAGGCCCGCGCAGATTGCGCGGGCCTTGCAAGGCGCTTCAAGCCGCGACCTTAGCGATGATCGCGGAAATCATACGGAGCATAATAGCCGCCATAGGGCGCATAGTAGCGCTGCGGATAGGCATAGACCGGCGGCGGCGGAGGCGCGTAGTACTCATCGTAGTACGGCGCCGCGTAGGCGCGGTTGTTCGCCGCGACGGCCGCCGCGCCGAGGATGCCGAGGCCGACGGCCCCGGCGATCGCTGCGCCGCGCGAGGGGCCGCGCCAGCCGCGGTAATACCCGCCGCGATAACCGCCACGATAACCGCGATAGTATTGCGTATAGCCGGCCTGCGCCTTGTCGAGCCGGGTTGCATCGAACAGACGCTGCTCCTGCGCCATGGCAGGAACCGCGAAGCTGCCCACCGCCACACCTGCGGCAGTCAACGCGATGGCGAATGTCTTGCTCAGAGAGATCATGACGGCATCTCCTTCGTCGGGACCGTCCCGAACCATGACGGCAGGTTCGCTCGATCCGGTTGAATGCGACCTGAACCAATCGCGGCGGCATTGCGGCAGAGACACAACGGGTCTCCATCAACGCCCTTGCCGGCGGCGGGCCGCCATGGAACAGGCTGGTCGATACTCGCCGCATCAACTGCCGGCGAGAACCGTTGTTCCTGCCCATCTTGCCGGTCTGCCATGCTCGACAGCCTGATCGCCGTTTTCCTCGTCATCGCGACCGGGTGGGTCCTGAAAGCCCGAAACCTCGTTTCGCCCTCGCATTGGCTCGGCGTCGAGCGCCTGACCTACCAGGTGCTGTTTCCGGCCGTCGTCATCCACACGCTCGCCATGGCCGATCTGCGTGGCGTACCGGTCGTTGCCATGGGGGCGAGCCTCGTCCTCGCCATTCTCAGCGTCGCAGCATGTCTCCTGCTGACCCGGCCTCTCCTGGCGCAAGCAGGCATCGACGGGCCTGCCTTCACCTCGATCTTCCAGGGCTCGGTCCGCTGGAACACCTTCGTCGCGCTGGCGCTGGCAGCCGGACTGCAAGGCCGCAACGGCGCGACCCTGATGGCGATCGCGGTCGCCGCGATGATCCCCCTGCTCAACGTCATGTGCGTCCTCATCCTCGCGCGCTTCGCCAACGGCAAGCCGATGAGCGTCGGCGCCACCGTGCGCTCGATCCTGTATAACCCCTTCATCTGGTCATCCGCCGTGGGCCTTGCCTTCAACCAGGCCCAGTGGATGCTGCCTTCGGCCTTCACCGGCTATCTCGACGTATTGGGGCGGGCTTCCCTCGGCATCGGCCTGCTGGTCGTGGGCTCCGCGCTCGATCTGAACCGGCTCGCGCGCCCTCGCCTCGCCCATTGGGTCGCCGTTGGATTGAAACTCGTGGTGATGCCAGCTGCGGCCTGGCTCTATGCCGGTTGGTTCGGCGTCACCGGCCCGGCCCTGACCATGACGATCGTCGCCGGCGCCGTTCCGACCGCCACGGCCGCCTATTTCCTCGCCCGCGACCTTGGCGGCGACGCACCGCTGATGGCGGAGATCACAACGCTTCAGACCCTGCTGGCGCTCGCGACGCTCCCCGTCGCCGTGCTCCTCCTACGATGAGCGACCTGAGCTTGAAATTTTTACGAGAATACAATTTATAGGTGCATATCCGAAGGAGACGCCTCCGGACGCGTTCCGCGCCTGCCAGACGAGGTATCCATGCGCATGAAGCCAAAAGCGCGTAAGCTGGTTCAGGCGCAGAAGCTGGTTCCGTCCGAACCCGACGGCGATGAGCGGGACGGCGACACTCCCGACCGGCCGATGACCGCGCTGGAGGCGGCGGCGTTCATCGAGAGCATGGCCGCCGAGTTGCGGACCATGGCGCGCGCAACGAAGCTGGAGATCCTGTCCTATTTCCTGGAGATGACCCGTATCGAGGCATCGGCCGAAGTCGAGCGCCAGGCCAAATCGAACGGCAAGGCCCAGTAGGCCTCGGCCTTCCGAGCAAGGAGAAGATCAGAAGCGCGCCCGCGACAAAGCTCCACCGGGGTGACGGCGCACTTGCCCTTCGAGTTCCAGCTCGGCCAAAATCCGGCTGATCTCGCGCGCGGCATGACCGCTCGCACGGACAAGGTCATCGGGCGCGATCGGCGTCGGTCCGAGCAGGTCCAGCACGAGGCGACCAAGGCCCGGCGGCAAGACGGCCCCCCCGACCTCCTCGGTCGATGGCGGAGGATCGAAATCCCCCTGATGTCGCACGAAGCCCGGTGCCGGTGCCACCTCCGGCAGATCGAGCTCGTCCCACATCGCCTCGCTCGCCGGCTCGCCGGGCGCCTCCCGCAGCGCCGAGTGATCGAGCCAGGAGGCCGGGTCCTGCCGACGCAACGGCGCGAGCGCCTCGATGACATGCGCAGCCTCGGCGCAAAGCATCGCACCCTCCCGGATCAGGTGATTGCCGCCTTCGGCGCGAGGGTCGAGCGGCGAGCCGGGCACGGCGAAGACCAGCCGCCCCTGCTCGTTGGCGAAGCGCGCCGTGATCAGCGAACCGGAGCGGCGCGCCGCCTCGACCACCACGGTGCCCAGCGAAAGGCCGGAGACGAGTCGATTGCGCCGAGGAAAGTCGCGGGCCCTGGCGACCCAGCCGAGCGGCATCTCGCTGATGACGGCGCCCCGCTCGGCGATGCGCTCCGCCAGGGAGATGTTCTGCGGCGGATAGATCTCGTCGAGCCCGCCGGCGAGCACCGCGACGGTCCCGGTTTCGAGGCTTGCCTGATGGGCGGCCGTATCGATGCCGCGCGCCAGCCCGGAGACGACGGCGAATTCGGCCTCACCGAGCTCGCGCGCCAGCCGGCCGGTGAATTTCATCCCCGCCGCGGAGGCATTGCGGGAACCGACCAGAGCAACCGCCGGCTTCTGGAGAATCTGCACCTGTCCGAGCACCGCGATCAGCGGCGGCGCCGAATCGATCGCCTGCAGCGGCACCGGGTACTCCGCTTCGCCGAGCGCGATCAGGCGTCCGCCGAGACGCCGCAAGCCTTCCAGCTCGCGTTCCGCTTCCGCAGGCTGGCAGATGCGGATCGGACGGCCAGCTCGTCGGGCGAGCTCCGGCAGGGCCTCAAGCGCAGCACCAACTCCGCCGAAGCGGTTCATCAGGGAACGGAAGGTCCGCGGGCCGACGCTCTCGCTGCGGATCAGCCTCAACCAATCGAGACGCTGGCGATCGGAGAGGACGATGCCAGCCGCCATATCGCTCAGCCCTTCTGGCCGATCTTGCCTTCGCTCCCGGAGAGCAGCCGGGCGATATTGGTTCGGTGCATGATCCAGAGCAGCACCGTCAGGATAGCCATGACGATGGCAGCCTGGTGCATGCCCGCCCAGAACCAGAGCAGCAGCGGCGTCAGCAGGCTGGCCACCAGCGCCGAAAGCGAAGAGTAGCGCGAGAGATAGGCGACGCTCAGCCAGATCGCGGCGAAAACAAGCGCGATCGAAGCCTTCACGCCGATCAGCACGCCGAGATAGGTCGCGACGCCCTTGCCGCCCTTGAAGCCGACCCAGACCGGAAAGAGATGGCCGAGGAAGGCGCCGATGCCCGCGGCCAGCGCCGCCTCCGGCCCGCCGAGCAGGCGCGAGCCGACGATGACCGCCACCGTGCCCTTCAGCATGTCGCCTACGAGGGTGGCGGCCGCGAGCTTCTTGTTGCCGGTGCGCAGGACGTTGGTCGCGCCGATATTGCCGGAGCCGATGCTGCGCAGATCGGGCCCACCCGCGAGCTTCGTCAGGATGATGCCGAAGGGGATGGAGCCGAAGAGATAGCCGACGACGAGCGCGATCAGCGTTGCCGAGCCGGAGAGGCTCCAGTTCAGAACATCGGTCATGCCGCCCTATTCCCCACAGTCCGCGCGCAGCCTAGCCCGGCTCGACCTCATACACCACCCGCCCGGCAACGATCGTCGCCGCGACGATGCCTTCCAGCCGCGCCTCATCGAAGGGCGAGTTCTTGGCGCGCGATTTGAGCTTACGCTTGTCGACGACGAAGGGCGCTTCCGGATCGAACAGGACGAGGTCTGCCGGCGCGCCGGGAGCAAGACGCCCCGAGGGCAGGCCGAGCAAGGCCGCCGGCCGCGCCGACAGCGCGGCGAGAAGCTGGGGCAAACCGATCTGGCCAGCCTGCACAAGGCGTTGCGCGGCCGACAGCAAGGTCTCGATGCCGAGGGCGCCGTCCGCAGCCTCGGCGAAGGGCTGGCGCTTCGTCTCGACATCCTGCGGATCATGGTCGGAGACCACGACGTCGATCACTCCGTCGGCGAGCGCTGCGACCAAGGCGAGGCGGTCGTCCTCGTGACGCAGCGGCGGCGAGACCTTGCAGAAGGTCCGGTAGTCGCCGACGTCGTTCTCGTTGAGGGTGAGGTTGTTGATCGAGACGCCGCAGGTGATGCGGGCACCGTCCTGCTTGGCGCGGCGAACGAGTTCAGCCGATTCGGCGCAGGAGATCATCGCGGCGTGATAGCGGGCGCCGGTGGCGCGGGCGAGGCGGATGTCACGTTCCAGCATCACCGTCTCGGCCTCGAGCGGGATGCCGGGCAGGCCCTTGCGGCTGGCGAACTCGCCCTCGTTCATCACGCCCGAGCCCCGTAGTTCAGGGTCCTCGACATGGTTCATGATCAGCGCGTCGAAATTGCGGGCGTAGATCATGGCGCGGCGCATCACCTGCGGGTTGCGCAAGGCCCAGGCGCCGTCGCCGAACGCGACCGCTCCTGCCTCCAGAAGCAGGCCGAATTCGGTGATCTCCCTGCCTTCCAGCCCCTTGGTCAGGGCGGCGCAGGGCAGCACGTTGACGATCGCCTTGTCGCGTGCGCGGCGCTTCAGAAAATCGATGATCGCGGGATCGTCGATCGGCGGGTCGGTGTCCGGCCGGCAGACGATGGTGGTGACGCCACCGGCGGCGGCCGCCTGCGAACCGGAACCCAGCGTCTCACGGAATTCGGCGCCTGGCTCACCGAGAAAGGCGCGCAGGTCGATCAGGCCCGGCGTCAGCACCTGCCCGCCGGCGTCGATGCGGCGCACGTCGTCGCCCGTCGCAGGAGCCGCTCCCCATTCGACCGAGGCGATATCGCCCCCCCGCAACAAGACGGAGCCCTTGCCCTCGCGCCCGGACACCGGGTCGACGAGGCGTGCGTTGACGATCGCGATATCCTGCGTTTCAGCCATGTTCGGTCCCGCCACGCTCAGATATTCGGCAGATGCTGGGCGAGCGCATCGAGCACCGCCATGCGGACTGCGACACCCATCTCGACCTGCTCGCGGATCAGCGACTGCGCGCCATCAGCCACTTCCGAGGAGATCTCGACGCCGCGGTTCATCGGGCCGGGATGCATCACCAGCGCATCGGGCTGGGCGCGCTCGAGCTTCTCGCGGTCGAGGCCGTAATAGCGGAAATATTCCTTGGAGGACGGCACGAAGGCGCCGTGCATCCGTTCGAGCTGAAGGCGCAGCATCATTACGATATCAGCGCCTTCGAGGCCCTTGTTCATGTCGGTATAGAGCTCGACGCCCATGCGCTCGATGCCCGGCGGCATCAGCGTCGAAGGTGCGACGAGGCGAACTTTCGCGCCGAGGGCATTCAGCAGAATAATGTTGGAGCGGGCGACGCGCGAATGCAGGATGTCGCCGCAGATCGCCACGGTCAACCCCTGGATGCGGCCCTTGTTGCGGCGGATCGTCAGCGCGTCGAGCAGTGCCTGCGTCGGGTGCTCATGCGCGCCGTCGCCGGCATTGACGACCGAGCAGTCGACCTTGCGGGCGAGCAGGTTGACCGCACCGGCCGCGTGATGGCGGACGACGATGATGTCCGGCCGCATSGCGTTSAGCGTCGCGGCSGTGTCGATSAGCGTCTCGCCCTTCTTCACCGAGGACGAAGCGACCGACATATTCATCACATCGGCGCCGAGCCGCTTTCCCGCGAGCTCGAAGGAGGCCTGCGTCCGCGTCGAGGGCTCGAAGAACAGGTTGATCTGGGTGCGGCCGCGCAAGGTAGCCGCCTTCTTCTCGACCTGCCGCGAGAGGGCGACATAGGCCTCGGCCCGGTCCAATAGCCCTTCGATGTCGAGATGGGACAACCCCTCGATGCCGAGCAGGTGACGATGCGGATAGAGCGGGGCTGGCGATGTCATTTGAAGCAGGCTGTTTAGGCGCGACTCGCCCACGGCGCAAGCCGCTCGCGGGCGTGATGGCGCCATGTCCTGTGGGCCGTGGAGCTTTCGGCAAAACGGCGCTACCTCTCGCCCCCCACGCCTGAGAGGACGCAAGCCGTGCCCAGCCCGACCGACATCTTCGTGCCCGCTCCCCACAGCGCCGGCTGGGAAACCATCGCACCGGCCGAGGCCGGCTTCGATGCCGGGCGGCTTTCAGCCACGATCGCTTTCGCACAGGAGAACGAAAGCCCCTGGCCGCGCAGCCTCTACTATCCGGACGGCAGCTATGTCGGAAACGTCGAGTGGAACGAGAGAGGTCCGTGGACCGAGATCGTCGGCCCGGTGCGCGAGCGCGGCGGCCCGGCCGGTCTCATCCTGAAAGGCGGCCGCATCGTTGCCGAATGGGGCGACACCGCCCGCACCGACATGACCTTCTCGATCGCCAAGAGCTATCTGTCGGTACTCGCCGGCATCGCCTTCGACGACGGGCTGATTGGAGATGTCGAGGAGCCAGTCTGCAAAAGTGTCGACGATCCGATCTTCGCCGGCCCGCATAACGGCAAGATCACCTGGCGGCACCTGCTGCAGCAGTCGAG
This sequence comes from Allobosea sp. 10L422, assembly GCF_056395345.1. NCBI lineage: Bacteria > Pseudomonadati > Pseudomonadota > Alphaproteobacteria > Hyphomicrobiales > Alloboseaceae > Allobosea > Allobosea sp. 10L422. Next base: position 134,132 of record NZ_JBFTJI010000004.1, on the reverse strand, counting down.
CGAATGGCAGGGCGAGCTTTTCGGCAAGTCCGATCAGGTCGACCACAACCGCCAGATCGGCCCCGGCGCAGACAACAGCCGCAAGGGCCAGCGCCGCGAGCTCAACGCGCCCGGCAGCTTCTACGAATATAACGATGTGCGGGTGAACGTGCTCGGCTACGCCCTGCTCCAGCGCTTCCGCCGGCCGCTGCCGCAGGTGCTGCGCGAGCGGATCATGGACCCGATCGGCGCCTCGCAGGACTGGCAATGGCAGGGCTACAGCAGCTCCTTCGTCGAGATCGACGGGCGCGAGGTTCAATCCGTACCCGGCGGCGGCCATTGGGGCGGCGGCCTGTTCATCGGCGCACGCGACCACGCCCGCTTCGGCCTGCTGATCGGCCGTAAGGGCGAGTGGAACGGCCGGCAGCTCGTTTCGCGCGAGTGGATCGCGCGCTCGCTCTCACCCTCCCCGACTCTCGCGAACTACGGCTATCTCTGGTGGCTGGCGGCGCGGCCAGGTCTGCCCCCGTCGTCCTTCTCCGCGCTCGGCGCCGGGAGCAACGTGATCTGGGTCGAGCCGGAGCGCGACATCGTCGCCGTGCTGCGCTGGATCGCGGGAGCGGCGACCGAGGGCTTCATCGACCGGCTACTGGCGGCGCAGGCCTAACGACGGCGGCTTCAGACCGGAACCACCTCCGTCATTCCGGGGCAAGCCGAAGGCTTGGGCCCGGAAGCCTTAAATACGACCTTGCTCCAGCTCGTCATGCTCGCCCTTGTGGCGAGCATCCACGCCTTGAACACCGCATGGTATCGATGAAGACGTGGATGGTCGGGACAAGCCCGACCATGACGGCAAGTGTCGTGTTCGTGGGTTCCGGGCTCTTCGCTGCGCGAAGCCCCTGAATGACGGCGTGATTTCGAACTTAGTCCTTCACCGCATAGACATGCTCGGGCCCTGGGAAGCTCCGGACTCGAACCTCTGCCGCATAATCCGCCACGGCCTTGTCGACGCCCTCCGCGAGATTGCCGAAGAGCTTGACAAATTTGGGCACGCGGCCGGTCAGGCCGAGCATGTCGTCGAGCACGAGCACCTGGCCATCGCAAGCGGCCGAGGCGCCGATGCCGATGGTCGGGATCGCGATCCTGGCCGTGATATCGGCCGCGAGCGGCTCAGCAATCGCTTCCAAGACGACGGCAAAGGCACCGGCTTCGGCCACCGATGCGGCATCGGCAGTGATCGCGGGCCATTCCTCGCGGCTGCGCCCCTGCGCCTTGAAGCCGCCGAGCACGTTCACCGCCTGCGGCGTCAACCCGACATGCGCCATCACCGGAATGCCCCTATCCACCAGGAAGCGAATGGTCGGGGCCATGCGCTGCCCGCCCTCGAGCTTGACGGCGCCGCAGCCGGTCTCCTGCATGATGCGGGCGGCGTTGCGGAAGGCCTGCTCCGGGCTCTCCTCATAGCTGCCGAAGGGCATATCGATGACGACGAGCGCGCGCCGGGAACCGCGCATCACCGCCTGCCCGTGCAGGATCATCATCTCCAGCGTGACCGGCACGGTGCTGTCGAGGCCGTGCACGACCATGCCGAGCGAATCCCCGACCAACAGGAAATCGCAATGACGATCGGCCAACGCCGCCATCGGCGCCGTATAGGCGGTCAGGGACACGATCGGCTCCGCTCCCTTGCGGCTGCGGATGTCCAACGCCGTCTGGCGTCTGATCTGTGCTTGCGAAGACACGCTCGCCTCCCCACTTCGTAGCCCAAGCCGGAGAATGGCCCTAAACCGTCCCGTGCGACACTCAAAGCTCAATCGCCGTTTGACACGGCCCGCCCGCTGAACCACTTTCGCGCACAATTCCGAACCGCAGCGGTCTTGCGGGTCGCGAGACCGTCCGTTACGGCCGGTTCCGCGCTCTGAACAGGGCTGTTATCGAGACAAACAGATCATGAAGCTCCTCGTCGTCGAGTCGCCGGCCAAGGCCAAGACGATCAACAAATATCTGGGCTCCGACTACGAGGTCATCGCCTCGTTCGGGCATATCCGCGACCTGCCGGCCAAGGACGGCTCGGTCGAGCCCGACAACGACTTCTCCATGAAATGGGAGATCGAGGGCCGCGGCGCCAAGCAGGTCGCCGAGATCGCGCGCGCCGTGAAGGGCGCCGAGAAGCTGATCCTCGCCACCGACCCTGATCGCGAGGGCGAGGCGATTTCCTGGCACGTGCTGGAAGCGCTGAACCAGAAGAAGGTGCTGAAGGGCATCCCGGTCGAGCGCGTCACCTTCAACGCCGTCACCAAGGACGCCGTGCAGAAGGCATTGGCGAATCCGCGCGCCATCGACCAGGCGCTGGTCGACGCCTATCTGGCCCGCCGCGCGCTCGACTATCTCGTCGGCTTCACGCTGTCGCCGGTGCTGTGGCGCAAGCTGCCCGGCGCCCGCTCGGCCGGCCGTGTCCAGTCGGTGGCGCTGCGCCTCGTCTGCGACCGCGAACGCGAGATCGAGGCCTTCCGGGCCCGCGAATACTGGTCGCTGGTGGCGACGCTCGCGACGGAATCCGGCCAGACCTTCGAGGCTCGGCTCGTTGGCGCCGACGGCAAGAAGATCGCCCGGCTCGACATCGGCAATGCCGAGGAGGCCAAGGCCTTCAAGGAGGCGCTGGAAACCGCGCTCTTCACCGTCAGCGAGGTCGAGGCCAAGCCGGTCAAGCGCCATCCGCAGCCGCCCTTCCAGACTTCGACGCTGCAGCAGGAGGCCTCGCGCAAGCTCGGCCTCGCCCCGGCGCGGACCATGCAGCTCGCGCAGCGGCTCTATGAAGGCGTCGATATCGGCGGCGAGACGGTCGGCCTCATCACCTATATGCGAACCGACGGCGTCGATATGGACGGCTCGGCCATCGCCGCCGCCCGCAGCGTCATCGGCAAGGAATTCGGTGACCGCTATGTGCCGAGCGTGCCGCGCAAGTACACGGTCAAGGCCAAGAACGCGCAGGAGGCCCACGAGGCCATCCGCCCGACCGATCTCGCCCGGCTGCCGGCCATGGTCGCGCGCCAGCTCGAACCCGAGCAGGCGAAGCTCTACGAGCTGATCTGGAAGCGCACCATCGCCAGCCAGATGGAATCGGCCGAGATGGAGCGCACGACGGTCGACATCGCGGCCAAGGTCGGCGCCCGCAACCTCGACCTGCGCGCCACCGGACAGGTCGTGCTCTTCGACGGCTTCCTGACGCTCTATCAGGAAAGTCGCGACGACGACGAGGACGAGGATTCGAAGAAGCTGCCGGCGATGAAGGCAGGCGACAAGCTGGAGAAGCGCGCCATCGCCGCGGACCAGCACTTCACCGAGCCGCCGCCCCGCTTCTCGGAAGCGAGTCTCGTCAAGCGCATGGAAGAGCTCGGCATCGGCCGGCCCTCGACCTATGCCGCGACCCTCTCGACCTTGCGCGACCGCGAATATGTCCGCATCGAGAAGAAGCGCCTCGTGCCCGAGGACAAGGGCATGCTGGTCACGGCCTTCCTTGAGAGCTTCTTCAAGCGCTATGTCGAGTTCGACTTCACGGCGAACCTCGAGGAAAACCTCGACCGCGTCTCCAACGCCGAGATCGACTGGAAGGCGCTGCTGCGCCAGTTCTGGGAAGAGTTCACCGCCTCCATCGGCGAGACCAAGGATCTGCGTGTCGGCGACGTGCTGGAAGCGCTGAACGGCATTCTCGGCGATTATATCTTCCCGGCCAAGGCTGATGGCACCGATCCGCGCATCTGCCCGAATTGCGGCAACGGCCAGCTCTCGCTGAAGCTCGGCAAGTTCGGCGCTTTCGTCGGCTGCTCGAACTACCCCGAATGCCGGTACACCCGTCCGCTCTCCGTCCCGGCCGCCGAGGGCGAAGCCTCGGCCGAGGGCGGCCAGGGCACGCCCGGCGTGCGCGTGCTGGGCACCGACCCTGTCACCAATCTCGAAGTGACGCTGCGCGATGGCCGCTTCGGCCCCTATATCCAGCTCGGCGAGGGCGAAAAGCCGAAGCGCTCCAGCCTGCCGAAGGGCATGAGCCCGGCCACCGTGACGCTGGAGAAGGCGCTCGCCCTGCTCTCCCTGCCGCGCGAGGTGGCGAAGCACCCCGAATCGGGCGAGCCGATTCTCGTCGGCATCGGCCGCTACGGGCCCTATGTCCAGCACGGCAAGACCTACGCCAATATCGACAAGGACGACGACGTGCTGGAACTCGGCGCCAATCGCGCCATCGACCTGATCGTCGCCAAGGAGAGCGGCGGCGGCAGGCGCGGCGGCGCGGCGGCGACACCCGGCCGCGCGTTGGGCGACCATCCTGCGGGCGGCGGGCTCGAGGTGAAGGCCGGCAAGTACGGCCCCTATGTCGCCTGGGGCAAGATCTTCGCGACCTTGCCCAAGACGATGGCGCCGGAGAGCATCACGCTCGAACAAGCGATCGAGCTCGTCAACGCCAAGGCCGAGACGAAGGGCGGAGCAAAGGTCAAGGCCAAGGCCGCGAGCGCCGCAAAAGCCAAGGCCCCCGCGAAGAAGCCGGCTGCAAAAAAACCAGCTGCCAAGAAGGCGACGGGCGAGAAGGCGGAGAAGGCGCCGGCCAAGAGCAAGGCCAAGGCGGCGAGCGGCTGATCTCGGCCCCTCGCGACCTCCCGGGCAGGGCCTGGCTCGACGCCCCCCGCTCGGCCCTGCTCCGCCGTTGACTTCGTCAGCGATGGGAGGAGGATACCCGCTCTGATGCGTCACCACGCAAGAGAGGGGCGCCGATCATGACCATCGCCAAAAAGCTCCAGAGCTATATCGACGGCAAAGGCATCGCCTACGACACCGTCGCCCATAATCGCACTGCCACCAGCAGCCAGGCTGCGCAGGCGGCCCATATTCCGGGCAGCAAGCTGGCCAAATCGGTCGTCGTCCATCACGAGACCGGCTATGTGCTCGCCGTCGTGCCGAGCACGCACCGGATCGAGCTTTCGCGCTTGCAGGATATGATGGAAAAACGGCTCGGCCTCGCCTCCGAGGATGAGATCGGCTCGCTCTTCTTCGATTGCGATATCGGCGCCGTTCCGCCGGTCGGATCGGCCTATGACGTGCCTGTGATTCTCGACAAGAGCCTCGGCGACGCCAAGGAGGTCTATTTCGAAGGTGGCGACCACCGGACGCTGGTGCATGTCAGCGGTGCCGACTTCCTCAACCTGATGAAGGATGCGCGGGTCGCGAGCTTCAGCCACCCGTCCTAGAGCATTGCGCGAAAAGATGGGCACCGGTTTTCGCAGGAGCGATGCTCTAAACCATTGGAAGCGATCGCGCTCTTCGCATTCTGACGGTGCCGTCAGAATGCGACGCGATCTGGCCGGGTCATCGGCGGCACGGCGTGAGACCAGCGCCTCCGGCATTCGGTGTGGTGAAAACTCAAGATCTGGGCCGGCCGTGGACGCGCCGAGCCGGCATTTTCAGAGGCTCGCCACCACCACGATGCGCCTCACCTCGCCGCGCAGGAAAGCCTGCAGGAAGCGCTCGTAATCCTTGAAGGAAATGCAGCCGTTCGAGTCGCCGCGCGGCCCGAGCAGATAGGTGTGGGCGAGCAGCCCGGCGCGGCCATGGATGGCGCCGCTGCCGCCGACTGGGTTCAGGCGGATGGCGCGCACGCCGTGGAAAAGCGCCTCGCGCTCGGTCAGCGTATAGGTATGCGGCGGGGTCACGCCCTTCATCCGGACATGGGCATAGCGCGCATCGTCCATCATCTCGCCCAGGCCGGAATGGGCCTCGAGCCGCTCGCCATTGGGCATGTAGACCATCTTGGCGTTGATATCGTAGATCGCGGTGCCGGCCTCGGCGGTACGCGGCGGCGTGCCGGTGGAAGGGCTCAGCCGGGCGACGCGGCCACGATCGATGACATCGTCCTGCGGCGCGGCATAGGCGAGCGCCGTGCCTGCCGGCTGCTTCTGCACACCGAAGAGCTTTTCGAAGAAGCTGCGGTTATCTTCCGGCGTCGGCGCGGCAGCCGCCGTGCGGTTGCGGCGTGACGGGGTCGGCTGCGCGACGCGCGGCTGGAGCTGCTGCGGCTGCTGGGGATCGGCCTTCGGAAGCAGATCGAGCGGCCGCGGCACCGGCATCGGCATCGCCTTCTCGGCCAGCGTGACCGGCGGCTGCGGCCGCAAGGGCAAGGCGGGCTCGGTGGCAGGAGCGGCTGCGGCAATCGAGGATGCCGGCGGAACCGGGCCAGCGGGCTGGAAGGCGGACCGGGCCGGAGCGCCCGGTGCGAAGGACGCGGCCTTGCCACCGGACAATGCCGGATCGAGCAGGCCGCCATAGGCCGGGACCGGCTGCGGCGCGGCGCGGCCCGCGGACGCCTTGCGGCCGGCGGCTGGTGAGGTGTCGGCAGTGTCGGGCGCCGGTGCGCCCTGCCCCAGCATCCAGAAGCCGGACATCGCGCCACAGCTCAGCGCGGCGGCGAGGAAGAACCCTTTCAGCAAAGGCCTGCGGCGTCGGCGGGAGCGCACATAGGGTGCACCGCCTTCCCGCACATAGGTCGCATAGGTCATCCGCCGCACTCTCGATACGCTTACGCCACGCCCGGCGGCGGACACGGCTTCGCCGTTCGCGCCCCAGCCGAGAGAGGCGCGATACACGTCGCGTAGTGACCGAGAATGCCGGGAGAACCCAAACTTCGTTCTGCTTCGATTAGGCGCTGTGTTGGTTAATCGCCGGTGAACCGCATCGATAATTTTTGCGGATGAGGAAGCTGCGGATTACGGCAAGCAGCAGCACCGCAAGACGATGCAAAGGCGGCGCGATCAAGGCCTGCCGATGGAGAAACGGAGACGGAGATTTTTCTCTGCCCGCCGCGATTGGCCCATCTTTTTCGGGCAAGGCTGGCATGTCAGCCCATTTCTCCCCACCCGGCGCTCGAATCGGATATGTCGCAAGCATCGCAACCGCAGGGCTTGTCGCCTCGAGAATCTCAGGCCTTCATGGCGGCTGCGCAGGGGGCGGGACCAACGTGACCAAAGCAGCCACCGAGCCGAGGACGAGCTCTGTCGCAGCGCTGGGGGCCATCGTTAGCGGCGCGCTCATCCTTCAGATCGCCGCCACGATCGTGAACACCGTCGTGCCGCTGAAGATGGCGCTGGAGCAGAAGGCGCCGCTGCTGATCGGCCTCGTCGGCTCGGCCTATTCCGTCGGCTTCCTGGCCGGCTGCTTCGTGATCCCCGCCTTCATCCGCCGCGTGGGGCATATCCGCGCCTTCGCCGTCTTCGCGGCCTTGCAGGCGGTCCTGACGTTGAGCTTCTCGGCGACGCCGCTCGACATCTGGGGCATCTCGCGGCTGGGCATGGGCTTCGCCGGCGCCGGCCACGCCATCTGCATCGAGAGCTGGATCAGCGGGCAGGCCAAAGCAGGCCAGCGCGGCCGCATCTTCGGCTTCTACCAGATCCTCAACCGCCTCGCCCTGATCGGCTCGCAGATCGGTGTCGGCTACGTCTCGCTGCAATCGAACAACATCTTCCTGCTCGCCAGCGCCGCCTTCTCGATCGCGCTGATCCCCGTCGGCATGACCAAGGCCAAGGGACCGGAATCGGGCGAGGTCGTCTCGGTTCGCCTCAACACGATCTGGCAATATGCGCCGGCCTCGGTCATCGGCTGCCTGTATGTCGGCCTGATGGGTGGCGCGCTCACCAATGTGGCGCCGGCCTACGGCATCCTGATCGGGCTCGACCAGGCCTGGGCGATCTTGCTCACCGCCGGCATCCAGATCGGCGCGCTCGTGCTGCAATGGCCGCTCGGGCTGCTGGCGGACCGCGTCGAGAGCCGCATCATCATGCTGAGCGCCACGCTTTCGGTGGTGATCTGCTCGCTGGCGCTGGGCGCGGTGTTCTGGTTCGCCCTGCCCCATGCCCGGTTCTGGCTCTTCGGCCTGTTCGCGCTGATTGGCGCCGGCTCGATGCCGATCTACACGGTGGCCGTCGCTCATGCCTATTTCCGGCTCGGGCGCGAACGGGCGCTCGGCCTCTCGGCGCAGCTCCTGTTCCTCTGGGCGACGGGCTCGGCCATCGGCCCGCTGGTCTCGACGGCTTTCATGCAGGCCATCGGACCGAACGGGCTGCTGGCCTATCTCGGGCTGCTCTCGGCGGCGGCCGCCGCCTATCTCGCCTTCCGCCTGCGGCGCAATCCACCTTCGGCCAATCCCTTCGGGGAGCGCCCAGCGACGGCGCCGACCATTCCCGACGTCTCGCCCTCCGGCCGCTCGCAGGGCGGCAAGTAGGACGGCGTTCCAGAGCCTCGGTGAAACGCGGGTCATCCCGGCCGCAGCGAAGCGGAGAGCCGGGATGGCTCGGCATTTTCTGGGGAGAGGCGGAGCGAACGCTACGCCTGGACAGCGTGGCGGCTCGGCTTGGCCTTCAGCTTGAGTTCCTGCAGCTCCTCGCGCTCGCGCGGGGTGTTGCGCATCAGTTGGTCCTTGCCGGGCTGGTACTGCACCGGCTGGGCGACATCGACGCCGTACCAGGCGGCCGCGCGCAGCACGAATGACGGATCGGCGAGGTGTGGGCGCCCAAGCGCGACGAGATCGGCGCGGCCGGCAGCGATGATGGTGTTGACCTGATCGGCCGTGGTGATGTTGCCGACGCACATGGTCGCAACCTCGGCCTCGTTGCGGATGCGGTCGGAGAACGGCGTCTGGAACATGCGGCCGTAGATGGGGCGCGATTCCCTGGCGGTCTGGCCGGTCGAGACGTCGACGAGATCGCAGCCCTCGGCGGCGAAAGCCTCGGCGATCGCGACGGAATCTGCGGCCGAGAGACCGCCTTCCGCCCAGTCGGTCGCCGAGATTCGCACAGACATCGGCTTCTCGCGCGGCCAAGCTTCGCGCAGCGCCCGGAAGACTTCCAGCGGATAACGCAAACGGTTCTCGACCGATCCGCCATATTCGTCCGTGCGCTTGTTGGTCAGCGGCGAAAGAAAGCTCGCCAGCAGATAGCCATGGGCACAGTGCAGTTCCAGCATGTCGAAGCCGATACGCTCGCCGCGCTCGGCAGCGGAAACGAATTCGGCGGTCACCCTGTCCATGTCGACGCGCGTCATCTCGCGCGGCACCTGGCTCTCCGGGTAGTAGGGCAAGGCTGAGGCTGAGACGATCGGCCAGGCGCCCTCAGGCAGCGGGCGGTCCATGCCCTCCCACATCAGCTTGGTCGCGCCTTTCCGCCCGGCATGGCCGAGCTGGAGGCAGATTTTCGCCGCCGAATGGCCGTGAACGAAATCGACGATCCGCTTCCAGGCAGCTTCCTGGGCGTCATTCCAGAGGCCGGTGCAGCCGGGGGTGATGCGGGCATCCGGCGCGACGCAGGTCATCTCGGTGAAGATAAGCCCCGGGCCGCCGATGGCGCGCGAGCCGTAATGCATCAGGTGCCAATCGGTCGGCAGGCCCTCCTCGGCGGAATACTGGCACATCGGCGAGACGGTCATGCGGTTCTCGACCTGCATCTCGCGCAGCTTGAAGGGCTGGAAGGCCGGCGGCACCGGCGAGCCGTCCTTGCGCCGCTTCGCCAGCGGCCCGAGCCCATCGGCGACGAGCGCGTCGACGGCCGCGACCATCTCCGGCGCGCGCAGCGCCAGATTGTCATAGGTAATCGCCTTTGAACGGGTCATCAGGCCGAAAGCGAAGCGCAGCGGCTCGAAATCCCAGAACCGCTTCAACTCCTCGAACCAGGCCAGCGAGACATCGGCAGCGTGCTGGGTCTTCTCGACTTCCTCGCGGCGCTGCGTCTCGAACAGCTTCAGGCCGCCGGCGACATCGAGCTTCGCCTGCCCCATCGCCTTGTGCAGCGCGATGGCGTCTTCCATCGCCAGCTTGGTGCCGGAGCCGATCGAGAAATGCGCCGTTGCCTTGGCGTCGCCGATCAACACGACGTTCTCGACCACCCAGTTGCGACAGCGGATCATCGGGAAATTGCGCCAGAGCGAGCGGTTGGCGATGAGCTTGTGGCCCTGAAGCTCCTCGGCGAAGACACCTTCGAGGAAGGCGGCCGACTGCGCCTCATCCATGGCATCGAGCCCGGCCTTCTCGAAGGTCTCGGGGTCGGTCTCGAGCACCCAGGTCGAGCGCCCSGCCTCGTACTGGTAGCAATGGGCGATGAAGAGGCCGTGCTCGGTTTCCTTGAAGAAGAAGGTGAAGGCGTCGAAGGGGCGGGTCGAGCCCATCCAGGCGAATTTGTTGGGGCGCAGATCGGTTTCCGGCCGAAAGCGCTCGCGCCAGTTCTCGCGCAGGCGGCTGTTGACGCCGTCGGCGGCGACGACGAGGTCGTAATCGCGCCTCAACGCTTCGACATCGGCGATCTCGCTGGCGAAATGCAGGTTGACGCCGAGCTCGCGCGCCCGCGCCTGCACCAGCATCAGCAGAGAGCGGCGCGAGCAGCCGCAGAAGCCGTTGCCGGGCACGCGGTAGCTGTCGCCCTTGAAGTGGATCTCGATGTCGTCCCAATAGGCGAAGTTGTCGCGGATCGCGGCATAGCTCTTCACATCCGCCGTCTTGAAGGTGTCGAGCGTCTGGTCGGAGAAGACCACACCGAAGCCGAAGGTGTCGTCCGCCTGGTTGCGCTCGAAGACGTCGACCGCGATCTCCGGCCAATCCCGCTTCATCAGCAGCGCGAAATAGAGCCCCGCCGGCCCTCCGCCCACAACCGCGATACGCATCGACGCCTCCATCGGGGAACCGGCCGATCCGGTCTGGAAAATATTTTAAGCCTAAAATGATTTTGAACTCAAGGGGCTTCCACCCCCACCGCATCGAAAGCCGGCCATCACGGCCGCCTTTGTGATAAACGTTTGCAGCAGCGCGCAAAATCGATGTCGTGAAGGTAAGCCCCGCCGAGAGGGCTTGCAAATTCGTTGAGACTTAAAATATATTTGTTGCTGGAGGTCGAACGCTCATGGCTCTGCAAGGACGGCACGCGCTGGTGACGGGAGGCGGACGGGGCATCGGCCGCGCCATCGCTGCCGCACTGACGCAAGCGGGAGCGCAGGTCAGCATTCTCGGCCGTGACGAGGCCGCGCTGCGGGACGCTGTCACAGCCGGGGCCGCCGCCGATTTCGCCGCCTGCGACGTGCGCGACGAGGCTTCGGTCTCGGCCGCGCTCGACCGTCTTTCCAGCACACATGCCTTCGATATCGCGATCGCCAATGCCGGGGCGGTCGAGACCGGCCCGTTCATGCGCAGCGACAGCGAGCGCTTCCGCCGCATGGTCGAGATCAACCTGATCGGCACGGTCAACCTGTTCCATGCGGTCCTGCCCGGCATGCTGGAGCGCCATAGCGGCCGGCTGATCGCCATCGCCTCCACGGCAGGGCATCGCGGCTACGCCTATGTCAGCGCCTATGCCGCCGCAAAGCATGCGGTGATCGGCCTCACCAGATCGCTGGCCCTGGAAACCGCCCGCTCCGGCGTCACCGTCAATGCCGTCTGCCCTGCTTACGCCGATACCGACATGGTCGCGAGCGGGCTCGACACCATCGCGGCCAAGACCGGCAAAAGCCGCGAGCAGGCGCTGGCCGAAATGGTCAAGGACAATCCGCAGGGCCGCCTGATCGCGCCTGAAGAGGTCGCGGCCGCCGTACTCTATCTTTGCGGGCCGGGCAGCGATGCCGTCACCGGCCAGTCGCTCCTGATCAATGGCGGGGAGTTCTGAGATGGAGACGCCCTCCTCCGCACTCATGCTCGACCGCGAGACCAAGGCGAGCGAACGCCCCGGCGACCACAAGGACGAGCTGCGCCTGTGGCTGCGGATGCTGACCTGCTCGACCCTGATCGAGACGGAAATCCGCAACCGGCTGCGCGAGGAGTTCAAGACGACGCTGCCGCGCTTTGACCTGATGGCCCAGTTGGACAAGAGCGTGGTGGGGATGACCGTCGGCGAAGTCTCGCAGCGACTGATGGTCTCGAACGGCAACGTTACCGCCGTCGTCGCCGGCCTCGTCACGGACGGGCTCGTCGACAAGCGCGCGGCGCCGCAGGACCGGCGGGTGCAGATCCTCACCTTGACGGCGCAAGGGCGCAAGGCCTTCCGCGCCATGGCCGAGCGGCACGAAAGCTGGATCGCCGAGCTTTTCGCGGGGCTCGACCAGCCCGAGATCGGGCAGCTCTTCCGGCTGCTCGGAGAGACCAAGACCTCACTGCATCGCGCCATCGCCAGACGGGCGAAGGACGCAGCCGACGAGCCCGCGAAGGGAGACGCCTGATGACGATCGCCAACGCCACCACGCTGCCGCTGGCGGGCTTCACGCCCGAGCATTTCGCGTTTTCCGTCGCCGGCAAAGTCGCGACGGTGACGCTGAACCGGCCTGAGAAAAAGAATCCACTGACCTTCGCAAGCTACCGCGAACTCACGGATTTCTTCCTCGCCGCGCAGAAGGATGAAGGCGTCAAGGCGATCGTCGTGACCGGCGCCGGCGGCAATTTCTCCTCGGGCGGCGACGTCTTCGAGATCATCGGCCCGCTGGTCGCAATGGAGACCAAGGACCTGCTGAAGTTCACCCGGATGACGGGCGAGCTGGTCAAGGCAATGCGGGCCTGCCCGCAGCCGATCGTCGCGGCGATCGATGGCGTCTGCGCCGGGGCCGGCGCGATCGTGGCCATGGCTTCGGATCTCCGGCTCGGCACGGCCGGCAGCAAGATCGCCTTCCTGTTCAACCGCGTCGGCCTTGCCGGCTGCGACATGGGGGCCTGCGCGATGCTGCCGCGCATCATCGGCCAAGGCCGCGCCGCCGAGCTGCTCTACACCGGGCGAGTGCTCAAGGGGGAGGAAGCCGAGCGCTGGGGCTTCCTCAACCGGCTCTGCGCGCCGGACGCCGTGCTGGCCGATGCGCAAGAGCTCGCTACCGAGCTGGCTGATGGCCCGACCTTCGCCAACGCCATGACCAAGCGCATGCTCGAAATGGAATGGGCGATGTCGGTCGAGAGCGCGATCGAGGCCGAGGCCGTGGCGCAGGCTTTGTGCATGCAGACCGAGGATTTCGCCCGCTCCTATCACGCCTTCGCCGCGAAACAGAAGCCGGTGTTCGAGGGCAACTGACATGAGCGGCGCTCCTCGTCTCGGCCTCGACATCCTCGGCGACACGCTGGACTGGCCGTTCTTCGAGGAGCGTCACCGGACCTTCGCCGCCGAGCTTTCCGGGTGGGCCGATTCCTATCTCGCCGATCTGCCGCATGACGATGTCGACGAAGCCTGCCGGGCGCGCGTCGCGGCCTTGGGTGCGGCGGGCTTTCTGAAAGCCGTGGTGCCGGCCGCCTATGGTGGGCTTTCCGACAAGCTCGATGTCCGCACGCTCTGCCTTGCCCGCGAGATCCTGGCTGCTCATGACGGGCTCGCCGATTTCGCCTTCGCCATGCAGGGGCTCGGCACGGGCTCGATAAGCATCGCAGGCTCCGAGGCGATGAAGCAGCGCATCCTGCCGGATGTCGCGGCCGGCAAGCGCATCGCCGCCTTTGCTCTCTCCGAGAAGGAGGCCGGCTCGGATGTCGCCGCTATGGCGACGACCGCGGCGTCGGACGGCAATACCCATGTCCGCATCGACGGCGAGAAGAGCTGGATCTCCAACGGCGGCATCGCCGACCATTACGTCGTCTTCGCCCGCACGGGCGAGGCGCCCGGAGCGCGCGGGCTTTCCGCCTTCCTGGTCGAGGCCGACACGCCCGGCCTCACCATCGCGGAACGCATCGAGGTGATCGCGCCGCATCCGCTGGCGACGCTCCGCTTCGAGGGCTGCCGCGTGCCGCTCGAGAACCGCATCGGCGGGCCCGGCGACGGCTTCAAGGTCGCGATGGCGACGCTCGACATCTTCCGCTCGACGGTCGGTGCCGCCGCGCTCGGCTTCGCAAGACGCGCGCTGCACGAGACGCTGGCCCATGCCAATGGCCGCAAGCTCTTCGGCGGCACGCTCGGCGACCTCCAGCTCTCGCAGGCGGCGATCGCCGAGAGCGCAGCCGAGGTCGATGCCGCCGCCCTTCTCGTCTATCGCGCCGCCTGGACCAAAGACCAGGGCGCGGCCCGCGTCACCCGCGAAGCGGCGCTGGCGAAACTCGTCGCGACCGAGAACGCCCAGAGCGTGATCGACCGGGCCGTCCAGATCCATGGCGGACTCGGCGTCACCAAGGGCGTCAAGGTGGAGGAACTCTACAGGGAGATCAGGGCGCTGCGCATCTACGAGGGTGCCAGCGAGGTCCAGAAGGTCGTGATCGCGCGCGACCTCTTGAAAGCACATGCCGAAAAGGCAGGGGAACGAGATGACAGCAACCGGATTCGCGAGATCGGGGCATAAGGACAGCTTCGCGCGGGACAATCTGCCGCCGCGCGAAAGCTGGCCCGATCTGACACTGGAAGAGGCAGGGCTGAGCTACCCGGAGCGGCTGAACTGCGTCACCGAATTGCTCGACAAGCACATCGCGGAAGGCCGCGGTGGCCGCACAGCCGTGGTGGCGGCTGATCTGCACTGGAGCTATGCGGACCTCGCCGCGACGGTGAACCGCATCGCCAATGTGCTGACCCGCGATCTCGGCATGGTCAGCGGCAACCGCGTGCTGCTGCGCGCCGGCAATACGCCGATGATGGTCGCCGCCTATCTCGCCGTGATCAAAGCCGGGGGCGTCGCCGTCGCGACCATGCCGATGCTGCGGGCCGGCGAGCTCGCGTATCCCCTGCGCAAGGCGAAGATTGCGCTGGCGCTCTGCGACCACCGCCTCCCAGCCGAACTGGAAGCCGCGAAAGCGCAGGCGCCGGAGCTTGCCCGCATCGTCGCCTTCGGCTCGTCCGACAGCGAGCTCGAAGTCCTCATGGCGCGACCGGGCTACGAATATTTCGAGGCCGCCGACACCGCCCGCGACGATGTCTGCCTGATCGCCTTCACCTCCGGCACGACCGGCGAGCCGAAAGGCACGATGCATTTCCACCAGGACATGCTGGCGATCTGTGATGCCTATGGCGCGCGGGTGCTGAAGGCCTCTCCCGACGATCGCTTCACCGGCTCGCCGCCGCTCGCCTTCACCTTCGGGCTCGGCGGGCTTGTGCTCTTCCCGATGCGGATCGGCGCCGCGATGGTCCTGCCCGAGAAAGCTGGCCCGGCCGACCTGATCGACGCCATCGAGCGCTACAAGGTCAGTGTCGTCTTCACGGCCCCAACCGCCTATCGCGCCATCCTCGACAAGCTCGAGGGGCGCGATATTTCCTCGCTGCGCATCTGCGTCTCGGCCGGCGAGGCGCTCCCGAAGGCAACCTTCGACGCGTGGCAGGCGCGCACGGGGCTCGCGCTGCTCGACGGCATCGGGGCAACCGAGATGCTGCACATCTTCATCGGCGCCCCGCGCGACAAGATCCGGCCGGGCTCGACCGGCATTCCGGTGCCCGGCTACGAGGCGAAGATCGTCGACGCGGAAGGCCGCGAGGTGCCGGACGGGACACCGGGACGCCTCGCAGTACGCGGACCGACGGGCTGCCGCTATCTCGCCGACCCGAGGCAGGCGGTCTATGTGCTGAACGGCTGGAACATCACCGGCGACACCTATCTGCGCGATGCGGACGGCTATTTCTGGTACCAGGCCCGCTCCGACGACATGATCATCTCCGCCGGCTACAACATCGCCGGGCCGGAGGTGGAAGCCTGCCTGCTGACGCATGAGGCGGTGGCCGAATGCGGCGTGGTCGGCGCGCCCTGCCCCGAGCGCGGCCAGATCGTGAAGGCCTATGTGGTGCTGCGCGAGGGCGTCAAAGGCGACGAGGCCCTGGTCAAGACCTTGCAGGAGCATGTGAAGGCCAGTATCGCGCCCTACAAATATCCGCGCGCCATCGAATTCGTCGACGCCCTGCCGAAGACGGCGACCGGCAAGCTGCAACGCTTCGCCCTGCGCCAGATCGCGCGCGGCGAGACCTGACCCCTTCTCAAACCAGAGCCGAACGGCCG
The DNA here is from genome assembly GCF_056395345.1 of Allobosea sp. 10L422. NCBI lineage: Bacteria > Pseudomonadati > Pseudomonadota > Alphaproteobacteria > Hyphomicrobiales > Alloboseaceae > Allobosea > Allobosea sp. 10L422. Next base: position 118,211 of record NZ_JBFTJI010000004.1, on the reverse strand, counting down.
AAATCGAGGCGACAACCCATGTCCGAACTTCCGCAATCCCGCGCCATCCTGCCGGAAGGCTGGCCGCAGCCGCGCGGCTATGCCAACGGCATGGTCGCTGAGGGCCGCGTGCTGGTGACCGGCGGCCTCGTCGGTTGGAACCCGGAGGGCGTCTTCGCGCAAGGCTTCGTCGGTCAGCTCCGCCAGACCTTCCTCAATATCAAGGCGGTGGTCGAGGCCGGCGGCGCGCGCGTCGAGGACATCGTGCGCCTCACCTGGTACGTCACCGATGTCGCGACCTATCGCAGCAGCCTCAAGGAGATAGGGCCGGTCTATCGCGAAGTTTTCGGCCGGCACTTTCCGGCGATGGCGGTGGTCGCGGTGACGGCGCTGGTGGAGCCGGAGGCGCTGCTGGAGATCGAGGCGACGGCGGTCGTCGCACGCTGAGCCCGGCAGCGCGAGCAGCCGCATTCAATGGCTCGTGAAAATACCGGCACGCGGCACCGTTTATTAGGTGTTCACCAAGATTCCGGGCGGAGACTGCCGGGGCGTCGCAGGTCGCGACGTTCTTCCGGAGTATCTCCATGTCCAGTGTCAGCGGTGTGGGCGGTGGTTTCCGACCACACCATAAACCTCCCAGCTTCGACCAGATCGACAGCAACAGCGACGGCGGCATCAGCCTCGACGAATTCGAGAGCGCCGCTCCAAAGGGCGCCGACAGCGCCAAGAGCGAAGAGCTCTTCAAGAAGATCGACGCGGACGGCGACGGCTCGATCAGCAAAGCCGAGTCGGATGCGTTCAAGGAGAAGGCCAAGAAGGCCGACAGCCTGCTGCAGTCCTTTCTGTTCTCCCTCCAGGCCGACGGGTCTCAGAACGCCCAGGCAGCCTCGACCAGCGACGGCGTTTCGGCGTTCGGTCAGATCGACAGCGACGCCAATGGTGGGATCAGCAAGGACGAGTTCAGCGCGGCCTTCAAGGACGGTCGCCTGAACAGCGACCAATTGAACAAGCTCTTCAGCTCGCTCGACCAGAACGGCGACGGCTCGGTCTCGCAGGATGAGGTGAAGACCTTCCAGTCCTCGCTGCAACAGTCCGGCGAGAGGCATCGTCACCGGCCGCCGCCCGAAGCCTTCCAGAACGCTTCGCAGGCCTATGGCAGCTCCTCGCAGCTCTCGTCGCAGGCGACCACCGAAACGAACTACGCCAAGGCAGCGTGAGTTCTGCCAATCGGGTGCCGCGTCGTGGCAACCGCAACACTTTCGACGCCGACGGCAGAAGCCGCTGGCGCCGCTGCTCAGATCCCCGCCCCGTCCTGTAGGGTCCCGGCCGGCGCCTTCCGCCAGAGCCGCATATGCAGCGCGCGCAGCCCAGGCCGCAGCAGGATGTCGCCTAAGGCGAGCGCCAGCGAGGCCGGCGCATTCATCGTCAAGGCAAAAGCCGCCGCGAACAACCCGGCCGTGCTCAGGACCCGCCAGCTCACCGCGGCCAGCCAGGCCCGGCGATCCGGCGTGCCGCGCCGGCCGACGATGCGGATGACATTGCGCCGGAGCCGGGCCACCACGCCGCCTTCGCCGATCGCGCCCGGTTGCTTGGCGTCTCCGTCCGCCTCGACGAAGCCGAATGCGACGGTCTCGTTGCTGATCCGGTCGATCAGGATGAAGCCACCGAGTTCATGGCTCCGCACATAGGGCAGCGAGACCAGCGGCCTGTCGAGCCGGAGCGTGACCAGGCCGATGCCGTTCATGCGCAGGGCTTGTGCCGGCAGCGGCCGGAAGCCTTCGATATCGATGCTGTGGTGCAAGGTCTCGACCGTGGCGCTGGCACTTTGCGTCGCCAGCTTCAGCAGAAACTGGCCGCCCTCCAGCATCGCGCGCTCGCCCGTCCAGAGCAGCCGCGCCGTGAGCCCCCGGCTCACCGGCAGCTCGGTGTCCGCAGCGGCGATGACGTCGCCGCGCGAAACGTCGATGTCGTCTTCGAGGGTGATGGTCGCGGCCTGCCCGGCTGCGATCTGGCTCGCCTCGCCCGCAGCGCCGATCAGCCGCGCAATGCGACTGGTGCGTCCTGAGGGCAGCGCCACGACCGGATCGCCGACACGGGCGCGGCCCGCCACCGGCGTGCCGGCATAGCCGCGGAAATCGAGATCCGGGCGGTTGACCCACTGCACCGGCAGGACGAAGCCTTCGCTGCCGGGCGCCGCGCGCGTGATCGCAACGCTTTCGAGATAGGGCAACAGCGCCGGTCCGTCATACCAGGCCATGAGCGAGGAAGGCCGCATGACGTTCTCGCCGTCGCGGGCCGAGACCGGGATGAAGCTGATCGAGGCGAAGCCGAGGCTCTTCACCGCCGCACGGTAGTCGGCCGCGATCTTTGCGAAGACGGCCTCGTCATAGCCGACGAGGTCCATCTTGTTGATCGCGACCACGACATGGCGAACGCCGACCAGCGAAACGATGAAGGAGTGGCGGCGCGTTTGCGGCAGCAGGCCCTTGCGCGCGTCGACCAGGATGATGGCGAGGTCGGCGGTGGAGGCGCCCGTCGCCATGTTGCGGGTATATTGCTCGTGGCCGGGCGTGTCGGCGACGATGAAGCTGCGCGTCTCCGTCGCGAAATAGCGGTAGGCGACATCGATGGTGATGCCCTGCTCGCGCTCGGCCGAGAGACCATCGACGAGCAAGGCGAAATCAGGCTGCGTGCCTTGCGTGCCGAATTTGCGGGAATCGCTGTCGAGCGCGTCGAGCTGGTCGTCGAAGACCGCGCCCGCCTCGTAGAGCATGCGGCCGATCAGCGTCGACTTGCCGTCATCGACCGAGCCGCAAGTGATGAAGCGCAGCAGCGAATGCCGGCCGGTTTCGGAAGCGGCGGGCGCATCGTTGGCAGGGAGAAGGTTCTGGGCCGGCCTCAGTGCCTTCAGGTTCTTCTTGGCCAGATTCCTGGCGATGGCGAAGCCCATCAGAAATAGCCTTCCTGCTTCTTCTGCTCCATCGAACCCGAGCCGTCATGATCGATGACGCGGCCCTGCCGCTCGGAAGAACGAGAGGAGCGCATCTCGGCGATGATGTCGGTAAGGCTCGCCGCCTCGCTTTCGACCGCGCCGGTCAGCGGGTAGCAGCCGAGCGTGCGGAAGCGGACCATGCGGGTCTCGACCACCTCGCCGGGCCGCAGCGCCATGCGCTCGTCGTCGCGCATGATCCAGGCGCCGTCGCGCTGCACGACCGGGCGCGGCGCCGCGAAATAAAGCGGCACGACCGGGATGTTTTCCAGCGCGACGTAGTCCCAGATGTCCCGCTCGGTCCAGTTGGAGAGCGGGAAGACGCGGAAGCTCTCGCCCCGGTGCTTGCGTGTGTTGAAGAGCTGCCAGGGCTCGGGGCGCTGGTTTTTCGGATCCCAGCGATGCTCGGGGCTGCGCAGGGAGAAGACGCGTTCCTTGGCGCGGCTCTTCTCCTCGTCGCGGCGGGCGCCGCCGAAGGCCGCGTCGAATTTGTGCAGGTCGAGCGCCTGCTTCAACCCTTGCGTCTTCATGACGTCGGTATGAACGCGCGAACCGGAGGCGAAGGGGTTGACGCCGGCCTCGACGCCTTCCCGGTTGATATGAACGATGAGATCGAGCCCGAGCCGTGCCGCCGTCTCGTTGCGGAAGGCGATCATGTCGCGGAACTTCCAGGTCGTATCGACATGGAGCAGCGGGAAAGGCGGCTTGGCCGGGTAGAACGCCTTCATCGCCAGATGCAGCAGAACGGCGGAGTCCTTGCCGATCGAATAGAGCAGCACCGGCTTGTCGCAGGTCGCCGCGACCTCGCGGATGATGAAGATGGCCTCCGCCTCGAGCTTCTGGAGATGGCTGAGCTGAATCATGCGCGCGGCTCCACTGGCCGAATTTCTTGCGAAGGAGACTTAGCGCGCCCCAGCTTTCCGTCCGTTCCAACATGCAGGCCGCATTCCTTTGCGGCATCGTCCTCCCACCACCAGCGCCCGGCCCGCTCAGCCTCGCCGGGGCGGATGGCACGGGTGCAGGGCTGGCAGCCGATCGAGACGAAGCCCTGCGCATGCAGCTGGTTGATCGGGACATCGTTGGCTTCGGCAAAAGCAAGCGTGCGCTCGCGCGTCCAGTCGATCAGCGGACTCGCCTTGACGAGGCCGCGCGCCGCATCGGCCTCCGCGAACGGAACCGCGCCGCGCGCCGCCGACTGGTCGGCGCGCAGACCGGTCAGCCAGATATCGGCCCCGGCGAGCGCCCGGCCGAGCGGCTCGACCTTGCGGATGTCGCAGCAGGATTTGCGGGCGTCGCGCGAAGCGTAGAAACCGTTGATGCCGTTCTGGCGGACATAGAGCTCGACCGCCTCGTGGCGCGGAAAATAGGGGCGGATCAGGATGCCGTAGCGCTCCTCGGTCTGCTGCCAGAGCGCATAGACCGCGGGGAACAGCCGGCCGGTATCGAGCGTGGCGAAGATCACCGGCAGCTTCGCCATGGCGAGGAAATGAGTCAGCACCTGATCTTCGAGGCCGAAGGAGGTGGTGAAGACCACAGGCCCCTTTGCCGCCGCAGCAACCCTGGCGAGGCGAGCCGAAATGTCGACGGAACCGAGCGCCGCATTCAACACTGCGGCACGGTGCGGCAACATTTCGACCGCCCCCTCATCCGCTGCCGCTTCGATTGCTGTCGCCTCGTCCTGGCCAGGGCTTTTAGCCATCGCTCTGCCGCGCCACCTGTTCGGTAAATCGAACAGACGACTTATACCCGCAGGTCCCAAAGCTCAATTCACATGCAGGAGCGGGTTTTTTCTTATTTCACTTTCAGAGGAGAAGATTGTTTTAACGAACGCAATACCTCCCCGAACGGGTACTACGACGACGATCCGAACGAGGCGAAACAAACGAATGCTCGTCCTCTCAATGGAAATCCCGCGATTTCGGCAGAATGCGCACATTTCGCGGATGGCGGTGGCGCGGCAGCGGCGGGTTCTTCAGCTCGTCGACGGGCATGGGAATCTCGGCACGATGCGTGTCCGACAGCGAGAGCAGATCGGCCGAGCGATCGATAATGCGCTGGGCCATGAGGTGGATCACCCCCTCGACGCTCTTCTGCACCCTGCCCTCGACCAGCATCAGCCGCGCGCCCATGACCTCGCGACGGAAACGCTCGAACAACCGCGCCCAGATCACGACATTGGCGATGCCGGTCTCGTCCTCCAGCGTGCCGAAGATGGCGTTGCCATTGCCCGGACGCTGGCGCACCAGCACGATTCCGGCCGTGCGGGCGAAGGCGGCGTCGGGCTTCGCGTTGGTCTCGGCGCAGCTCAGGATGCCCTCGCGGCGGAAGCGCGGGCGCAAAAGCTGCATCGGATGCCCCTTCAGCGAGAGCCGGACGGTCTGATAATCGGCGACGATGTGCTCGGCGAGCGGCATGACAGGCAGAGCCACCGTCGGCTCCTGCCCCAGCTCGCGCGCCTGCGCCGCCTGGAACAGCGGCAGAGCCGCGTCGTCCGGCAGGCGGCGCACGGCCCAGAGCGCCTCGCGCCGGTCCAGTCCGAGCGAGCGGAAGGCGTCGGCATCGGCGAGCAGGCGCATGGCGCGGGCAGGCAGAGCGGCCCGGCGCATGAGGTCCTCGACGTCGCGATAGGCGCCACCCGCTTCTCGTGCTTCCGCGATGGCTTTGCCCCAATCCTCCTTGAAGCCGTCGATCTGGCGGAAGCCGAGGCGCAGGGCGAAGGGGTGTTTCTCCTTCGGTTCGCCCGCCCCCTTTTGAGTGCAGGAACCGGGAGAACCCCTCACCCTGCCCTCTCCCTCCGGGAGAAGGTTCCCCGCGCTTTTTTCGGCGAGGTGGCCCGGATGAGAGCTATCGGCTCCGATTACCGATTGCCCATCGTCGGCTTCCTCCAGCCCGTTGTCCCAACAGCTGGAATTGACATCGACAGGATGCGGCTCGACGCCGCCGTTCTCCTGCGCCTCCCGGACGATCTGGGCCGGGGCGTAGAAGCCCATAGGCTGCGAGTTCAGCAACGCGCAGGCGAAAGCGGCCGGGTGATGCTTCTTCAGATAGGAGGAGATGTAGACCAGCTTGGCGAAGGAAGCTGCGTGGCTCTCCGGGAAGCCGTAGCTGCCGAAGCCCTTGATCTGCTCGAAGCAGCGCTGGGCGAAATCGCGCTCATAGCCGCGATCGACCATCCGTCCCACCACCAGATCTTCGTAATTGCCGATGGTGCCATCGTTGCGAAAAGTCGCCATCGCCTTGCGCAGGCCGTTGGCTTCGATGTCGGAGAATTTGGCGGCTACCATGGCGAGGCGCATCGCCTGCTCCTGGAAGAGCGGGACGCCTTCGGTCTTCTTGAGCACTTCGTAGAGCTCGTCCGGAGGACCATGCTCCGGTGCGGGCGAGGGATAGGTCACCTTCTCGATGCCCGCCCGCCGCTTCAGATAGGGATGGACCATGTCGCCCTGGATCGGGCCGGGCCGGACGATCGCGACCTGAATCACGAGATCGTAGAATTTTCGCGGCTTGAGGCGCGGCAGCATGTTCATCTGGGCGCGACTCTCGACTTGGAAGACGCCCAGCGACTTGCCTTCGCAGAGCATGTCATAGGTGCCTTCGTCGCCATCCGTGAAATCGGCGAGTTGATAGGGTTTTCCGTCGTGGCCTGCGATCAGCTCGAACGCTTTGCGGATGCAGGTCAGCATGCCCAAGGCCAGCACATCGACCTTCATCAGCTTGAGCTCGTCGATGTCGTCGCGGTCCCATTCGATGAAGGTGCGGTCCGCCATCGCAGCGTTGCCGATCGGCACGGTTTCGTCGAGGCGCCCGCGCGACAAGACGAAGCCGCCGACATGCTGCGAGAGATGGCGAGGAAAATGCAGTAGCCGCACCGCGAAGTCGACGGCGCGGCGGATCGTCGGATTCGTCGGATCGAGCCCGGCCTGACGAACACGGGCATCGCCGATCTCCGTGCCCCAGCTTCCCCATTGCGTGTCGGCAAGGCGGGCGGTGATGTCCTCTGTCAGCCCCAGCACCTTGCCGACTTCGCGGATGGCGCTGCGCGGCCGGTAATGGATCACGGTGGCGGCGATGCCGGCGCGGTGGCGGCCATAGAATTTATAGATCCACTGGATCACCTCCTCCCGCCGCTCATGCTCGAAATCGACGTCGATATCGGGCGGCTCCTTGCGCTCGGTCGAAATGAAGCGTTCGAACAGCACGTCGTTGTCGGCCGGATCGACCGCGGTGATGCCGAGCACGTAGCAGACGGCGGAATTGGCGGCCGAGCCGCGGCCCTGGCAGAGGATGCCTTTGCTCTCCGCGAATTCGACGATCTGGCGGATGGTCAGGAAATAGCGGGCGTATTCGAGCTTCCCGATCAGGTCGAGTTCCTTCGCCAGCAAGCCCTGAACCTTATCCGGAACGCCATCCGGATAGCGGATCAGGCAGCATCGGCGAACCAGTTCCACCAGCCAGTCCTGATCCTTCCACCCGGGCGGGATCGGCTCGTCGGGATACTCGTATTTCAGCTGGCCGAGATCGAACTCGACGCGGGAGAAGAGGGCTTGCGTCTCGGCGATGGCCTCGGGTGCGTCACGGAAGAGGCGGGCCATTTCCTGCGGCAGCTTGAGATGACGCTCGGCATTGAATTCGAGCAGGCGCCCGGCACGCTCGATGGTGACGCCCTCGCGGATGCAGCTGAGTACGTCCTGCAGATCACGCTGTTCGATGGAATCGTAAAGCGCGTCATTGGTCGCGATCAGCGGGGTGCGGGTCGCGGCGGCGATGGCCTTGAGACGCGCGAGGCGGCGGCGGTCGTCGCCGCGCCGGTGCATGCTGGCACCGAGCCAGACCGCGCCGGGTGCGGCATCGTCGAGCTGCGCGAGCAGTTCCGGCAGGCCGTCAAGGCGCTGCGCCGGCATCAGGATCAGCAGCAGGTCGCGGGCATCATTCAGGAGATCATCGATGACGAGGCGGCATTCTCCCTTCTTCACGCCTTCCTTGCGATTGCCATGGCTGAGCAGCCTGCAGAGGCGCCCCCAACCCTCGCGATTGGCCGGATAGACGACGATGTCGGGCGTGCCGTCGGCGAAGACGAGGCGGGTGCCGGTCGCGAGCTTGAAGCTCTCCGCCATCGCCTTCATCTGCTCGGGGGTGAAGGGCACCTCCGCGAAGGCCGGGTTCTCAATCCAGACATACTCGCCCGGGCAACCGCCCTCGCGCACCTTTTCCGGCGCCGGCAAGCCGTCCTCACGCAGATGCTTCAGCGCGGCCCAGGCACGCACGACGCCCGCCACCGTGTTGCGATCGGCGATGCCGATACCGGCATATCCAAGCAGCAGCGCCGTCAGCACCATATTCGGCCCCGGCGAGGCGCCGCGCAGGAAAGAAAAATTCGTTGCCGCAACGGGTTCGGCGAAGGGGCTCGCAATCTGATTCATGCGAAGAGCCCGTGCAGGAACCAGCGCGGCGGCGCGCTGTCGGCTTCGTAGAAGCCGGTGCGATAAAGCCAGAACCGCCGGCCCTGCGCATCCTCGACGCGGTAATAGTCGCGCATCGGCTCGTCGCTGCCGTCGCGCCACCATTCGGGGGCGATGCGCTCGGGACCTTCGGCGCGGGCGACGTCATGGGTGAGACGCCGCCAGCGGAAGCGGATCGGGGGGCCGTCCGGCACTTCCGCGATGGCCTCGACCGGCTGTGGCGGCTCGAAGAGCTGGAGCGGGCGGGCCGGCGGCTCCGCCGGCTCGGGTTCGGGCCAGGGCGCTTGCGACAGCGGCGCGGCGGCCGAGAGCGCTTTTGCCGCACGAACGGGATGGTGCGTGTCCTGCGCCGCGAAGCGCAGCACCCGGTCACGGCCGAAGCGGGTGACGAGCCGGTCGACGAGATCAGCCACGGCCTCCTCCTCGACGGCGCGGCCATCGAGGCTGTGTTGCGGCGTGTTCAGCGGTTCGCAGACCGGCACGGCGAGCTTGATCGCATCGAAGCCGAAACCGGGATCGAGCGGATCGGCCAGCGCCTCGATACGCTCGCGATAGAGCCGGAGCAGCGCCTTGGCATCGCGCGAGGGCCGGCCGGTCTCGATGGCGAGACGGCGGACAGCGCCGTCGCTGCGGAAGAAGGCGATCTCGAAGACGCGCCCGCCTTCGCCGCGCGCCTCCAGCACCCGCGCGGCTTCCCCGATCAGGCGGGTGACCTCGGCCTCGAGGCTCGCAGTATCGGCGAAGGGCTCGGCGAAATGGCGCTCGACCACGCAATCGGGCGGCGGACGCAGCGGCACGATGCGCCTATCCTCGTGGCCGAGGATGCGCCGGAGCTTCATCGCCAACCCCTCGCCGAAGCGGGCGGAGAGGGTTTCCGAGGGGCGCTCCGCGAGATCGGCCAGCCTCTTCAAGCCGGCGCGGGAGAGCGCGATCACGGTCTCCGCTTCGGCCTCCAGCGCCGCGACCGGCAGCGGTCGCAGCGCCGCTTCATCCTGCCCCGGCGGGATAATGCCTCCCCGTGCGAAGCGGGCGCAGGCGCGGGCGGCATCGGGCGTGCCGGCGATGGCGGCTTTCAGGCTCAAGCCCATCCGGTCCATCACCCGCCGCACAAGGCCGACCATCCCCTCCTCGCCACCGAAGAGATGGGCGCAGCCGGTGATGTCGAGCATGAGACCATGCGGCTCATCGAGCGCGGCCAGGGGCGTGAAGCGGTCGCAGAAGGCAGCGAGCGCTTCTAGAAACTGGCGGTCCGCCTGCGGCTCGGCCTCCAGCGCGACGAGATCGGGGATACGGGCGCGGGCATCAGCCAGCGTCAGGCCGCGGGCCAGACCGAGATCGAGAGCACGCCGGTCACAATCGACCAGGCGCAGCGCGTTGTGCTGCGTCTCGACCAGGACATACGGCTTCTCAGCCGGCGCGCCGAAGGCCGGAATCGCGCCCGTCCGCCGCAACCTGTCCGTCGCCAGGAAGGGGAACCAGAGGGCGAGATAGCGGCGCGGCATGGTCTGTCCGGGAAGCCAGTCTGTCGGATCGGTCGAAAAGGCTGCGTTCCGCGAAAGATCGTCGATCACGGTCCCACTCCACACGCCACTCACGTTCCGCCGCGCCGCCGCGCTGGCGCAGCAATCTCAAGGCGAAGGCCGGGGCACCCGGGGCATTGGCCTCCAGCGCCCGCGAGGCGAGCGTCCGGACCTGCCAGCGCGTGCGCGCCGCGCTCGGCGCCTCGGCCGCCGCCACCCGCAGCAGCAGAACCGGGACGCCCGAGCCTTCGGCCGCCAAGACGAGGCGGCGGCTCGCCGTCAGGTCGAAGGAGCGCGGCTCCCCCCAGGGCTCGATCAGCACGGCGCCGAGCGCCGGGCAGCGCGCCGCCTCGGCACCGGCCCGCAGCACGCTTTCGCCGTCGCGCGCCCGCACCAGCAGGAGGCGCGCCGGGTCGAGGCCGAGTTCGTTGAGCCCCGGCGCGTGCAGCCGGCCCGCCTCGGCATCGACGAAATCCTGCCGTGCCCAAAGGATCGGCCGTTCAGCAGCCTTTTCCTCCGCTGCCCCCGCCCTCAAAGCGAGTCCGAGCGCGAAGCCGGTCGCGGCGGCGAGATCGGCAATCTCGGCGGCGTAGACCTCGTGCAGTGCCGCCCGCGCGAGACCGCCATTCAGGGTCTCGTCCAGCGAAGCCACGCCCAGGCCGATCCGCGCCTGCGAAGCCGGCCCGGCGCGTAGGGCCCCTTCGGCAAGGCTGCGGCGCAGATCGGCCAAGGTCAAGGTAGTGGTTACGGGCATGGCAATAAGGTAACTGTTCTCTCTTTGTTCCTTTATAAGCCTCTCCCCGGCGGAAGGCGAGTCCGGTCTCGCCGCCCTCCCTCCCATCCCTGACGCGTGATGACAGCGAATGGGGCGCACCGTCTTCCTGGCGATCGGGACGCCCCCTCCAAACCGCCGCCATGGCGAACCGGCCGCCCACGCGCTAGCTTCACGGGCATGTGGGGGATTCTCCAAGCCTATTGGCCGCATATCCTTGCCGCCATCTCCATCGTGATGGCGGCCGTCGCAGGCGCGCATGCGGTGATGACGAAGGACGAAGTGCGCGCCGCCATCGGCTGGACCGGCGTCATCATCCTTTCGCCGATCGTCGGCCCCCTTCTCTATGCGATTGCGGGCGTGAACCGGATCCGACGCGCCACGATCCTGGCGCAACGGCCCGGCCATGGTCGACCCGGAACGCACTTCCACGCCAGCGACAAGGTGGTCGGGGCGCGGTTCGGGCAGCGCTTCGCGGCGCTCAAGACTTTGGGCGACCGCGTCGCCCGCCATCCTCTGACCACCGGCAACAGCATCGAAACCCTGCGAAGCGGCGACGAAGCCTACAGCGCCATGCTTGCCGCCATCGGGGCGGCCGAGCGCAGCGTCATCCTCGAGAGCTACATCTTCGACCGCGACCCTATCGGCCTGCGCATCGCCGATGCGCTGATCGCCGCGCATCGGCGCGGGATCGCGGTGCGCGTGCTGATCGATGCGGTCGGCGCCCGCTATTCGGTGCCAAGCATCGCCGGCCATCTGCGCGAGGGCGGCGTCGCGGTCGACGTGTTCAACGGCAACATCATCATGGGCCTCAGGCTGCCCTACGCCAATCTGCGGACGCACAGGAAGATCATCGTCGTCGACGGGACCGTCGCCTTCATGGGCGGCATGAACATCCGCCAGGGCTTCACCCGCGAGTTCGCAGGAGACGCCTATGCCCATGACACGCATTTCCGCCTGACCGGGCCCATCGTCGCCGATCTCTTCATGGTCGCGGCGGAGGACTGGCGCTTCGCCTCCGGCGAGGCGCTCGAAGGCCCGGCATGGGACATCACCTTGCCTGCCGCCAGCGAACTCGCCGCGCTCGTGCGGGCCGTTCCGTCCGGCCCGGACAGCTATCTGGAGACCAATCACAAGCTCTTGATGGGCGCACTTTCGGTCGCGCGGCGCTCCGTCAGGATCATGTCGCCCTATTTCCTGCCGGATCAGGAATTGATCAGCGCGCTCGTCACGGCGGCGCGGCGCGGCGTCGATATCGACATCATCGTCCCCTCCGTCAACAATCTGGTGCTGGTCGACAGGGCGATGACTGCGCAATTCGACCAGATTCTCAAGAATTACTGCCGAATCTGGCGCTCGACCGGCCCGTTCGACCATTCCAAGCTCTTCGTCGTCGATGGTTGCTGGGCCTATGTCGGCTCCTCGAACCTCGACCCCCGTTCGCTCAGGCTGAATTTCGAGATCGATATCGAAGTGCTCGACCATGATTTCGCCGGCGGAATTGCCGAGCGCGTCGAGGCCGTGATGGCGCAGGCGACACCTGTCACGCTTGCCGGCCTGCGCGCACGCCCTTATGTCTTGCGTCTGATGGACAGGTTGATCTGGCTCGGCTCTCCCTATCTTTGAGCCGAAACGGTCAACGCCCTGACGCGATGGATATGCAAAGCTTCGTCCTGTTCGATTCGAGCGGGCCAAAGCCTCAAACGGCAGAGCGATGCAGAAGAAGAGCCCGAGCCTGCGCGCCAGCATCATCGCCTCGCTCCGCCAGCGGAAGAACCGCGATGAAGCGCCCAGGCATGGGCCGGGCGAGCGGCCGGCAGGCACGCTCATCGCCTCCTACAACGTCCACAAATGCGTCGGCGTCGACGGTCGCTTCGATCCCGGCCGCATCGCGCAGGTGATCCGCGAGATCGCCCCCGACATCATCGCCCTGCAGGAGGCCGACAAGCGTTTCGGCGCCCGCCACGGCCTGCTCGACCTCGCGAGGCTGAAGGAGGAGACGGGCCTCATCCCGGTCCCCATCGAGAGCGCCAACGCCGCCGCCCATGGCTGGCACGGCAATGTCGTGCTGTTCAGGCAGGGGCTGGTGCGGGACGTCCATCAGGTCTCCCTGCCCGGGCTCGAACCACGCGGCGCGCTGGTCGTCGACCTCGATCTGGAGGGCGGCAGGGAGGTGCGCATCGTCGCCGCCCATCTCGGCCTGCTGCGCCGTTCGCGCTCGCAGCAGGCTCGCATGCTCCTCGACGTGATGAGGAACCGCGACGAGCGCCCCACGCTCCTGCTCGGGGACCTCAATGAATGGCGCCTCGGCGACCGTTCGTCGCTCAAGGAGCTCGGGCCCACTTTCGGCGCGCTGCCGATGCCCGTACCCAGCTTTCCCTCGGGCCTGCCGCTGCTCGCGCTCGACCGCATCATCGCCAACCGGCCGGAGATGCTGTCCGACGTCACGGTCCACGATACGCCGCTGGCGCGCATCGCCTCCGACCACCTGCCGATCAAGGCCATCCTCGGCCCGAGCAGCCCGAGCCTCGCGAGCCTCCCGCTGCCAGCTGTCGCGCTCGGGCCCGCGGCCAGCCCGGCTGCCGCGATCATCGGCTTTCGCAACGGCGCCGCGCCGACCGGGCCGGAGGGCACGGCTTTGCCGATCTCGGAGCTTCCGGACGGAAGCGAAGGCAGCAACCGGGCGCTCGTGCGCAAGGCGGGCGACCGGCTGAAGCGCGCGGTCAAGCGCACCCTGCGCCGGGCTTGACCTACCCTCTCCAAAGCTTTCCCGGCCCTGCGTCATGGCGCGCATGCGTCCCGACGCTGGCAACATCCGACAAATACTGCTTTCTGGCCCTCTCAGCAGCCAGATGGCCTGGAATCACATGCCGAACGCCTTGGCCGAGCGCCCGAGCGCGCTGCAACTCTTCCTGATCTTCGCGCGGATCGGGCTGACCAGCTTCGGCGGCGGCCTGAGCGGCTGGATGCTGCGGGAATTCGTGCAGCGGCGCCGGCTGATGAGCGAGGAGGATTTCCTCAACGGGCTCTCGATCGCGCAGGCGCTCCCCGGCGTCAACGTCACCAATATGGCGATCTGGATCGGCTACAAGCTCGGCGGCCGCAGCGGGGCGATCGCCTGCTGGCTCGGCATCGTGGTGCCGGCAGCGATCGTCATCGTGCTGATCGGCACGGTCTTCTCGTCGCTCGGCGGCTATGCCGTCACCCATGTGGCGCTCGGCGGCGCCGCCTCGGCCGCGATCGGCCTCTCGCTGGCGATGGGATTGACGGCGGCGCGGCGCGTACCGCGCCGGGTTTTTCCGCTCGCGATCATGGCCGCGACCTTCTTTGCCGTCGCCATCCTGAAATGGCCGCTGCTCTGGACCGTGCTCGCCGCCGGTTCGCTGAGTGTCGCCGTAACCTATTATCGGGGCTGAGCACCGGATGCCCAATCTGCCGCTCAGCATCCTCGTGGTCTTCCTGCCGCTCTCGCTGGTGACGATCGGCGGCGGCCAAAGCGCCATCGCCGACATGCACCGCCAGATCGTCGACGTGCATCACTGGTTGAGCGCCACGCAATTCGTCGATGCCTTCGCCATCGCGCGGCTGGCGCCGGGGCCCGGCTCGCTCCTGGCGACGCTGATCGGCTGGCAGATCGCCGGGTTCTGGGGCGCGCTGGCCGCGACCGTCGGCATCTTCGGCCCGACCGCCTTCCTCATCTACGGCGTGGCCCATATCTGGTCGCGCTATGAGGGCGCAAGGCTGCTGCGCGCACTCGAGAAGGGGCTGCGTCCCGTCGCGGCCGGGATGATCCTGGCCGCCAGCTATGTGCTGATCCAATCGCTCGACGGAGGCTGGCTCGCACGCGGCACCGCGCTCGTCTCGACAGCGCTGCTGATGCTGACGCCGGTCAATCCCCTGCTGCTGATCGCCGGCGGCGCCGGCTGCTTCGTCGGGCTGCATCTGCTGGCGCTGATCTGAAGAAATCGCGGGGTCAGGCGCGTGGTTCGTTGATCGGGTTCCGCTCCTTCACTATCCCTCTTGTCGACAAGAGGTGCGCGAATGAAACCGGCGAAGACGACCACAAACGCAGCGCCCGAGCGCAAACGCGGCTCCGGCGTGAAGCTGGTCTACGATCTGTTACGCGACGAGATTCTCGATCTGGTGCTGCCGCCGGGTAGCCCGATCGACGAAGTGCAGCTCGCCGAGCGGTTCGAGATGTCGCGCACCCCCATCCGCGAGGCTCTCGTGCGGCTCGCCGGCGAAGGGCTGATCGTCACCCTCCCCAATCGCTCGACGATGGTGTCGAACCTCGACTTCCTGAACCTGTCGCCCTTCTTCGACGCGCTGATGCTGATGTACCGGGTGACGACGCAGCTCGCGGCCCAGAACCATCGCCCGGAGGATCTGGACGCGATCCGGGTCCGGCAGGCGGAATTCGCCGGGGCGGTGAGAGCGCAGGACGCGCTCGCAATGATCGCAACGAACGCAGCCTTCCATGCGGCGATCGCCGAAGCCGGCCGCAACCCCTATTTCAACAGCCTCTTCAGCCGGCTTCTCGACGAAGGCCGTCGCTTCCTGCGACTCTACTACCAGTCCTATGACGACCGGCTTCCGCAGCAATTCGTCGACGAACATGAGGACATGATCGCCGCGATCGCCGCGCGGGACATCGTTGCGGCCGAGCGCCTCGGCCGCGCCCATGCCGAGCAGATCATCCAGCAGATCCAGAAGCTTACGGTGGGAGACAAACGGCTGGAGATGACCCTGTAGCGCTTGCTCTTCGTTATTGTCGACAAATAATATGCAACATGCGATAAAGATGCCGGAGAGAGGCCTGTCGCGGCGCGGCACAGCGCTCTCCCCCCAACCACAAAGCCAGCAGGAGAGCGCGATGAAGGCCAAGATTTTCTCGGGCGTGATCCCCGCCCTGATGACGCCTTGCAAGGCGGATCGGACGCCCGATTTCGATGCCTTGGTGCGCAAGGGCAAGGAACTGATCGCAGCCGGCATGTCGGCCGTGGTCTATTGCGGCTCGATGGGTGACTGGCCGCTGCTGACGGATGCGCAGCGCATGGAAGGTGTCGAGCGGCTGGTGAAGGCCGGCATCCCCGTGATCGTCGGCACCGGCGCAGTCAACACGGCCTCGGCCGTCTCGCTTGCGGCCCATGCTCAGAAGGTCGGCGCCCAGGGCTTGATGGTGATCCCGCGCGTGCTCTCACGCGGCACGGTCGTCCTCGCCCAGAAGGCGCATTTCAAGGCGATCCTTTCGGCCGCACCGGATCTGCCGGCGGTGATCTACAACAGCCCCTATTACGGCTTCGCCACCCGGGCCGACCTGTTCTTCGCCCTACGGGCAGAGCATCCGAACCTCGTCGGCTTCAAGGAGTTCGGCGGCCCGGCCGACATGCGCTATGCGGCCGAGAACATCACCAGCCGCGGCGACGACGTCTCGCTGATGATCGGCGTCGATACCGCGGTCTTCCACGGCTATGTGAACTGCGGCGCGACCGGCGCGATCACCGGCATCGGCAATGTCCTGCCGAAGGAGGTGCTGCATCTGTGCAGGCTGTCCGAGGCGGCAGCCCAGGGCGATGCCGAGGCGCGCCAGCGGGCGCTCGAGCTGGAGCAGGCGCTCGCCATCCTCTCCTCCTTCGACGAAGGCCCCGACCTCGTGCTCTATTTCAAGCATCTGATGGTGCTGAAGGGCGACAAGGAATACGCCCTGCACTTCAACGAAACGGATATGCTGACCGAGAGCCAGCGCGGCTACGCCGAAGCGCAGCTCAAGCTGTTCGACAGCTGGTATGCCGCCTGGACGCAGCAGGCCGGCGCCGTGCAGAAATACGCGGCCTGACACGCGAGTACCAACCGAGCGCGCGGCGATGGGGCCAGCCTATCGCCGCGGGCCCAAGGCGCCTCCGGAGACCGGACCTATGGCCAGCTACACCTTCTCCTGCCTCGACGGCCACACCTGCGGCAATCCCGTCCGCCTAGTCTCGGGCGGCGGCCCCAGGCTTGAAGGTGCGAACATGCTGGAGAAGCGCGCGCATTTCCTGCGGGAGTTCGACTGGATCCGCACCGGGCTGATGTTCGAGCCGCGCGGCCACGACATGATGTCCGGCTCGATCCTCTACCCGCCGACCCGGCCCGATTGCGACGTCGCCGTGCTCTTCATCGAGACGTCGGGCTGCCTGCCAATGTGCGGACACGGCACCATCGGCACGATCACCATGGGCATCGAGAACGGGCTGATCACACCGCGCGAGCCCGGCCGGCTCGCAATCGATGCGCCTGCCGGCAAGGTCGATATCACCTATCGCCAGGAGGGCCGCTTCGTCGAAGAGGTGCGGCTGACCAATGTGCCGGGCTTCCTCTACGCCGAGGGGCTGACGGCGGAGGTCGAAGGCCTCGGCGAGATCGTGGTCGACGTCGCCTATGGCGGCAATTTCTATGCGATCGTCGAGCCGCAGAAGAACTTCCGGGACATGGCCGATCACACTGCCGGCGAACTCGTCGGCTGGTCGCCGAAGCTGCGCGCGGCGCTCAACGCGAAATACGAATTCGTCCATCCCGAGCATCCGGAGATTCGGGGCCTCTCCCATATCCAGTGGACCGGCCAGGCGACCAAGCCGGAAGCCCACGCCCGCAACGCGGTGTTCTATGGCGAGAAGGCGATCGACCGGTCGCCCTGCGGCACCGGCACCTCGGCGCGGATGGCCCAGCTCGCCGCCAAGGGCAAGCTCAAGGTCGGGGACGAATTCGTGCATGAGTCTATCATCGGCTCGCTGTTCAAGGGGCGTGTCGAGGCCGCGACGACCGTCGCCAACCGCGAGGCGATCATCCCCTCCATCGCCGGCTGGGCGCGGATGACGGGCATCAACACGATCTTCATCGACGATCGCGATCCCTTCGCCCACGGCTTCGTCGTGAAATGAGCGAATCCCGAGCGCTTTCCGCGACTTAAGCGCAAGCGCCCGCTCCTCTCGAAGTTACGCAATTCAACGCGGGCTGCCGGATGTCAGGCGCGCCCGCCCATCTGGCTCGCCTTGACTCTTCGCGCCCAAATAAATATCCAACCGGTTGGATATTTATGAAAGCCAGATCATGGGCAGGCACAGAACCATCGACCGAGAGGCGGTTCTCGACGCGGCGGAACGCGTCGTGATGCGGGCAGGAGCCGCGCATCTGACGCTGGATGCCGTGGCTGCAGAGGCCGGCATCAGCAAGGCCAGCGTCCTCTACGACTACAAGAGCAAGCGCGCGCTGATCGGCACACTCATCGAGCGCCGTGTCGGCAGCGAGGAAAAGCGGATCCAGTCTTTCATCGATGCCGAAATCGGCAAGCCGGATGCGGATATTCGCGGGCGACTGGCCGCCGCCTCGCGCTCGTCCTCGGAAGAGGACCGCGCGGTCGCCCTCAACCTCTGCGTCGCTCTGGCGCAGGATGCCGAGCTGCGCGGCCCCGTGCAGAAGTCTCTGCAGAACACGCTGTCCGCCATCGCCGCATCCTCGACACATCCGCGCGGCGCACTGCTCGCCTTCCTCGCGGTCGAGGGATTGACCCTGCTCGACTGGTTCGGGCTGCTCAGCTTCCCGGAGCCTGAGCGCGACAGGTTGATCGCCGAGATCGGGTGGTTGATCGGGCAGTCGCCGAGCGCGATTCCCCAGACCTGACACGCAAACACTGAACTCATCGAGCGCCGAGCCCGAACCCATGTCTTTCTCGACTTCGACCCTTTCCCGCATCCTCGTCATCGCCCTGCCGCTGTTCGCGGCCGCATGCAGCGAGCAGAAGCAGCCTGCCAAATCGGCCTCCCAGATGCCGCCGGTGACGGTCGGCATCGTCACCGTCGAGCCACAGAACCTGCCGGTGACCAACAACCTGCCGGGGCGCATCGCGCCGACCCGCATCGCCGAGGTGCGCCCACGCGTCACGGGCATCGTCGTCGAGCGCGTGTTCCAGCAGGGCAGCCTCGTCAAGCAAGGCGACGTCCTCTATCGGATCGACCCCGCTCCGTTCCGGGTGCGCGTCGAGAGCGCCGAGGCGACCCTGAAGCGCGCCGAGGCGACGCAGTTGCAGGCCCGCCAGCAATCCGACCGCATCGTCGAGCTGCGCGAGCGCAACGTCGCCAGTGCGCAGCAGCAGGAAAGCGCGGTCGCCGCGCTCGCCCAGGCCGACGCCGATGTCGCGGCAGCGCGAGCGGGTCTCGCAGCGGCGCAGCTCGACCTGCAATATTCGGAGGTCCGCGCCCCGATCAGCGGCCGGATTGGCCGCGCACTGATCACCGAAGGCGCGCTCGTCGGCACCGGCGCCGCCGATATTCTGGCGACGATCCAGCAGCTCGACCCGGTCTACGCAGACTTCACCCAGTCCGCCGGCGAATTGCTGGCGCTGCGCCGCGCTCTCAAGCTTGGTGCGCTGACGAGTTCGAACCCCGGCGCGGCCAATGTCCAGCTGCTGTTCGACAATGGCGAGCGCTATCGCCATTCGGGCAAGCTGCTGTTCTCGGAAGCGACCGTCGATGCGACCACCGGGCAGGTGACGCTGCGCGGTGAGTTCCCTAACCCGGAGGGCGACCTCCTGCCCGGCATGTATGTCCGCGTCGAGATCGAGCAGGGCGTGCAGAGCAACGCCATCGCCGTGCCGCAGCAGGCGATCCAGCGCGACGGCCGCGGGCAGGCGCAGCTCTACATCCTCAAGCAGGACGGCACGCTGGAGCTGCGGTCGGTCCGTGCCGGCCGGACGCTGGAGAACCGGCAGGTGATCGATGACGGGCTCAAGCCCGGCGAGCAGGTCGTCGTCGAGGGTTTCCAGAAGATCCGCCCGGGCGCGACGTTTACCGGTGCGCCCTGGCAGGCGGCCGCCCCGGCCAAGGCCGCCGGCAAGCAGAGCTGATACGATGCCGAGCTTCTTCATCGACAGGCCGATCTTCGCCTGGGTCGTCGCGATCTTCATCATGCTCGGCGGGGTCATCACGATCCCGATGCTGCCGATCGCGCAGTATCCGAACGTCGCGCCGCCACAGATCACGATCAGCACAAACTATCCCGGCGCCTCGCCGGAGGACATCTACCAGAGCGTCACGCGACCGGTGGAAGAGGAGCTGAACGGCGTCCCCGGCCTGCTCTATTTCGAGTCCACATCGGAGGCGAATGGCCGCATCAACCTGACCGTCACCTTCGCGCCTGGCACCAAGATCGGCGAGGCGCAGGTCGAGGTGCAGAACCGGATCAGCCGCGTCGAGCCGCGCCTGCCGCGCTCGGTCGTGCAGCAGGGCCTGCGCGTCGAGCAGGCTGGCACGAGCTTCCTGCTGCTGGTGACGCTGACCTCGGAAGACGGCCGTGTCGATGCCGTCGGCCTCGGCGATTATCTCAGCCGCAACGTCCTCGGCGAGATTCGGCGCGTCTCCGGCGTCGGCAGCGCGACTTTGTTCGCGACCCAGCGCTCGATGCGCATCTGGATGGATGCGGAGAAGCTGCTCGGCCTGAAGCTGACGGCGAATGACGTCATCGCTGCCGTGCAGGCACAGAATGCGCAGGTCGCGGCCGGCCGCGTCGGCGCCCAGCCAAACCCGATCGGCACGCAGCTTTCGGCCACGGTTCTGGTCCGTGGCCAGCTCACCACGCCCGAGGAATTCGGGTCGATCGTGCTGCGCGCCAACACGGACGGCTCCTCCGTCCGGCTGCGCGATGTCGCGCGGGTCGAGGTCGGCGGCGAGTCCTACAATTTCTCCACCCGCCTAAACGGCCAGCCGAGCGCGGCCATCGGCGTGCAGCTCTCGCCGACCGGCAATGCACTGGCCACCGCGACGGCGGTACGCGCCAAGATGGACGAGCTCGCCCGCTTCTTTCCCGCCGGGCTCAAGCACGAGATCCCTTACGACACATCGCCGTTCGTGAAGGTCTCGATCGAGAAGGTGATGCACACGCTGCTCGAGGCGATGGTGCTCGTCTTCGTCGTGATGTTCCTGTTCCTGCAGAACTTCCGCTACACGGTGATCCCGACGCTGGTCGTGCCGGTGGCTCTGCTCGGCACCTGCGCCGTGATGTTCGCCGCCGGCTTCTCGATCAACGTGCTGACCATGTTCGCGATGGTGCTGGCGATCGGCATCCTCGTCGACGATGCCATCGTCGTGGTCGAGAATGTCGAGCGCATCATGGCCGAGGAAGGGCTGCCGCCGAAGGAGGCGACCCGCAAGGCGATGGGCCAGATCAGCGGCGCGATCATCGGCATCACGCTGGTGCTGACGGCTGTGTTCGTGCCGATGGCGTTCTTCCCCGGCGCGGTCGGCATCATCTACCAGCAGTTCAGCCTGACGATGGTGGTCTCGATCCTGTTCTCGGGCTTCCTGGCGCTGACACTGACGCCCGCACTCTGCGCCACCTTCCTGAAGCCGATCGCCAAGGGCGGTCATCACGAGAAGAAGGGCTTCTTCGGCTGGTTCAACCGTAGCTTCGATCGCGCGACCCATCGCTATGCCGGCGCCGTCGGCGCGATCACGCGCAAGCCCGGCCGCTACATGGTGATCTATCTCGCACTGCTCGCCGGCCTCGGCTGGGGCTTCCTGCGCCTGCCTTCGGCCTTCCTGCCGAACGAGGACCAGGGCTATCTGCTCGTCGACATCCAGGCCCCGCCGGAAGCCAGCGCCAATCGCACCCTCGAGGTTCTCCAGCAGGTCGAGAAGATCGTACTGGCCGAGCCCGCCGTCTCCCGCATGGTCGGCATCTCCGGATACAGCTTCGCCGGAGCCGGCGAGAACGCGGCGCTCGCCTTCATCACCCTGAAGGACTGGAGCGAGCGCGGCCCGAGTGATTCCGCCGCGGCGATCGCGCAGCGCATCAACGGCAAGATGTTCCAAATCAAGGACGCGCAGACTTTCGCGCTCTCGCCTCCGCCGATCTCGGGCCTCGGCAATTCGACCGGCTTCAGCTTCCGCCTGCAGGATCGCGGCGGCCTCGGCCAGGAGGCGCTGTCGGCGGCGCGTACGCAGTTGCTCAACGCCGCCACGCAGAGCCCCGTGCTGGCGGGAGTGCGCGTCGAGGGCCTGGCCGACGCGGCCCAGGTCAACCTGATCATCGACCGCGAGAAGGCGAACACTTTCGGCGTCGCCTTCGCCGACATCAACGCCACGATCTCGGCGAATCTCGGCTCCTCCTATGTCAACGACTTCCCGAATGCCGGCCGCATGCAGCGCGTGACCGTGCAGGCCGAGGCGAGTCAGCGCATGCAGGCGGCCGATCTCCTGCGCCTCAACGTCCGCAACGTGCATGGCGGCATGGTGCCCTTCTCCGCCTTCGCTACGGTCGAATGGCAGAAGGGCCCGACCCAGGTCGTCGGCTACAACGGCTATCCCGCCGTGCGCATCGCCGGGCAGGCGGCGCCGGGCTATTCGTCAGGTGCGGCGATCGCCGAGATGGAGCGGCTGGCGCGCGACCTGCCACAGGGTTTCGGCTATGAATGGACCGGCCAGTCGTTGCAGGAGATCCAGTCGGGATCGCAGGCGCCCTTCCTGATCGGGCTCAGCATCCTGTTCGTTTTCCTGCTGCTCGCGGCGCTCTATGAGAGCTGGTCGATCCCCATTGCAGTGATGATGGTGGTGCCGCTCGGCGTCATCGGCTCGGTCGCGGCGGTGACGCTCAGGGGCATGCCCAACGACGTCTACTTCATGGTCGGCCTGATCGCGATCATCGGCCTCTCGGCCAAGAACGCGATCCTGATCATCGAGTTCGCCAAGGATCTCCATGCCGAGGGCAAGCCGCTGCTGGAGGCGACTACCGAGGCCGCCCGGCTGCGCTTCCGCCCGATCCTGATGACCTCGCTCGCCTTCACCCTCGGTGTCGTGCCGCTGGCGATCGCTTCCGGCGCGAGCGCCGCGAGCCAGAACGCCATTGGCACCGGCGTGCTCGGGGGGATGATCTCGGCCACGATCCTCGCGGTCTTCCTCGTCCCGGCCTTCTTCGTCTTCGTGATGAAGCTGTTCAAGCCGAAGGAGCACTCCAAGCCGATGCCGCTGGAAGTCGCAGAGCAGAAATAAGAGCCGGGGCGGCTTTTCAGCCGCCCTTCGGCCCTTCCAGGCGCAGCCAGCAGTGCTCTGACGAAGAGGCGACGGCGCACTCGATGAAGCGGACGCCGCGGGCGCCATCGACCACGGTGGGGTAGTCGGCATCCAACGCATCGGCCACGCGGCCTGCCTGATGGGCGCGGATATCGGCGAAGATGCCGCGATAGATGTTGGCGAAGGCCTCGATGAAGCCTTCCGGGTGACCGGGCGGAATCCGCCCTGCCCGGCGCGCCGCTTCACACAGCCAGGGCGTGGCGCGCGTCAGGATCTGCGTCGGGCCGTCCTGGCGGTGGTGGACGAGCCGGTTCGGCTCCTCCTGCCGCCATTCCAGCGTTCCGAGCTCGCCCGAGACACGCAGCCGCAGGTCATTCTCGAGCCCGGCATTGATCTGCGAGGCGATAAGCACACCTCGCGCGCCTCCGGCGAAGCGCAGCAGGATACTCGCGTCATCATCCAGCGCGCGGCCGGGCACGAGCGCGCCGAGATCGGCGACGAGTTCCTCGATCGCCAGACCCGTGACGGCCGAGACGAGGTTTTCGGCATGCGAGCCGATATCGCCCAGCGCTCCGGCGATGCCGCTGCGGGCGGGATCGGTGCGCCACCCGGCCTGCTTGTTGCCGGTCTTCTCCAGCGCGCTGGCGAGCCAGCCCTGATTGTACTCGACCACGACCTTGCGGACGGCGCCGAGCGCGCCCGAGCGCACCATCTCGCGCGCCTGCCTGATCATCGGGTAGCCGGTGTAATTGTAGGTCACGCCGAAGACCGTGCCGACCGCCTCGACCGTCTCGACCAACGCATCGGCCTGGGCGCTGGTATGAACCAACGGCTTGTCGCAGACGACGTTGAAGCCGGCCTCTGCAAAAGCGTGCGCAATCGGGAAATGGCTGTCGGTCGGCGTGACGATGACGACGGCATCGACACGGGCCTCCAGCGGGCGCTCCAACTCCGCTTCGAGCAGCGCCTGCCAGCTTGGATGGTTGTTCATATCGCTCAGGCCGAGCGCACGCCCGGAGGCCAGGGCCTTCTCCGGCGTCGAGGACAACGCACCGGCCGTCAGCTCCGCCTCTCCGTCGAGGGCGATGGCATGGCGGTGCACGGCGCCGATGAAGGCGCCGTGACCGCCGCCGACCATGGCGTAGCGCAGCCGGGGGGGGAATGCGTCGGTCATCGGCCTGTCCATGCGTGAATCTGGCGGCCGCTCCGCGGACGGAGCGGCCGGGAAGAGCCCTCAGCGCCTCAGAACGGCGAGTCGGGGAAGTAGAAGTCCTTGGCGTTGCTCTTGTCGATCAGCACCGAGGGGATGATCGTGGTCGCCGGCAGCTTCTCGCCCTTCAGCCGCGCCTCGGCCGTCAGCTTGATCGCGTCGTAGATGAATTTCGGCGAATAGCTGACATTGGCCTGGATGCGCGGGTCCTTGTTGTCGAGGATGACCTTGACCATGTCCTTGGCGCCGGCACCGCCGAAGATCACCTTGATATCCTTGCGGTTAGCCTGGTCGATGGCGCGGATCGCGCCGAACGCCATGTCGTCATCCGCCGCCCAGAAGGCGTCGATGTCCTTGAAGCGCGTCAGGAAGTCCTGCGTGACCTTGTAGGCGTCGTCGCGGTTCCAGTTGGCGAACTTGGCATCGAGCAGCTTGATGTCGGGGTTGTTCTTCAACACGCTGTTGAAGGCGTCCATGCGCTCGGTGTCGAGCGTGGTCGGGATGCCGCGAAGCGCGACGACCGTGCCCTTCCCGTTCAGCGTCTTGGCGATGTACTCGGCCGGGATCTTGCCGAAGGCGGTGTTGTCACCCGCGACATAGGCGTCCTGGGCGGAGGTATCGGTGAGGCCGCGGTCGACCACCGTCACATAGGCGCCCTTCGCCTTCACATTGGCGACCGGCCGGGTCAGCGCCGCCGACTCGAAGGGGAAGACGACGAGCGCGTTGATCTTGTTGACCGTGCTGAGATCCTGGAGCTGGTTGGCCTGCTCGGTCGCGTTGGCCGCCGTGCGGATCGTGATCTTGAGGTCCTTGTGCTTGGCCTCGAGATCCTTCTTCGCCTGGTTTGCCCAGTAGTTGATGCCGCCCATGAAGCTGTGCGTCGCGGCGGGAATGGAAACGCCGAGATTGACGGGCTCGGCGGCGGCACTCGTCGCCGCGAAGGCGAGGCCCGCTGCGGTAGCGGCGAGCAAGAGGCTGCGTCTGGTCTGCATGGACATCGCTTCTCTCCCTGTGTGGCCAACCTTCAGCGGCGGCCTTTCTGCAAAAACGCGACAGTGATGATGACGAAGCCCTGCACGGCAGCGTTGAGATAGACGCTGATCAGGCTCGTCAGATTGAGAATATTGCCGATCACCGAGAGCAGGATCGCGCCGACGACCGTGCCGGTGATGCTGCCCTGTCCGCCCTTCAGCGCGGCACCGCCGACGATAACGGAAGCGATCGCCTCCAGTTCCCAGAGCAGGCCCGTGGTCGGTGATGCCGAGCCTAGACGCGGCACGTAGAGCAGCGTGGCGATACCGACGCAGATACCGAGCAGCATGTAGGTGAGGATCTTGACCCGCTCGACATCGACAGCCGCATAGCGGGCAACGGTCTCGTTGGAGCCGATCGCCTGGACATGGCGGCCATAGACCGTCTTGTTCAGGATCAGCGCCCCGACCACGGCGACCAGCAGGAAGACGATGACGGGGACGGGCACGCCGGCCAGGCTGCCGTAATAGACCGGGGCGTAGATGTCGGCGAGGCTGTTCTCCAGCGTCAGCGCGCCGCCATCGGCGAAATAGGTCAGATATGCGCGGAAGATGCCGAGCGTGCCGAGCGTGACGATGAAGGGCTCGATGCGGCCCTTGGCGATCAGCACGCCATGAATCAGGCCGAAGACGGCTCCGAGCAGCACCGCGAGCATCGCCCCGCAGAGGACCGCGAGCACAGGCGATCCCAGCGCGCCCGCCGCCCAGTTGATGAACATGATGACGCAGCCAGCGATCAGCGCCGCCATCGAGCCAACCGACAGGTCGATGCCCCCGAGGATGATGACGAAGCACATGCCCACCGCGATGATGCCGATAAAGGCGGTGCGGGTGAGCACGTTCAAGCCATTGTCGAGCGTGGCGAAGTCGCCGTTGAGCAGCGCACCCAGACCGCAGAGCAGGATCAGGCCGACGATCGGGCCAATGCTGGCGATGCGCTCGGCGAGTGGGGTTCCCGCCTCCCGGCGCGCTGCCGCCGGCCCGGCCTGCAAGGTCTCAGGCTGCGACATGGCGCGCTCCCGTTGCATAGGCGATCATGGTCTCTTCGGTGAGTTCGTCGCCACCCACCACCGTCACGAGCCGGCCCTCGCGCATGATCGCGACGCGATGGGCTAGCCCGATCAACTCGATCAGCTCGGACGAGATGACGATGACGGCAAGTCCCTGGGCCGCCAGCCTCTGGATCAGGAAATAGATTTCGCGCTTGGCGCCGACATCGACGCCGCGCGTCGGCTCGTCCAGCACCAGCACCTTCGGCTGCGGATGCAGCACCTTGGCGAGCGCCAGCTTCTGCTGGTTGCCGCCGGAAAGGGAGGCGGCGCGAGCCTCCAGCGAGCCAGCGCGGATGCCGAACTCGGCGACGGCGCCCTTCAGCGCGTCACGCTCGGCGCCCTGATCGAGCCAGGGCCGGGAATAGCGTTCCAGCGCCATCAGCGTCAGGTTGGGGCCTAGCGGCAAGGCGGTGTGCAGCCCCTTTCCCTTGCGGTCCTCGCTCAGATAGGTGAGCCCGTTGCGAGCGGCGTCGCGCGGCGAGCGCAGCGCGACCGGCTTGCCGCCGAGCCGGATCGCGCCACTGCCCGGCCTCAGGCCCATGAGGCCTTCGAACAGCTCGGTGCGGCCGGCGCCGACCAGCCCGGCGAAGCCGAGGATCTCGCCCGGCCGCACGGCAAAGGAAATATCCTGCGCCCAGCCCGGGACCGTGAAGCCCGCGACCTGCAGCGCCGGAGCTGCCGCCGCCTCCGGCTCTACCTTGTCGGGGAAGAGATCGGCGATCTCGCGGCCGACCATCATCGTCGCCATGTCGTGGCGGGTGAGCGAGGCAGTGGACGCGCGGCCGACCAGCCGGCCGTCCCGCATCACCACCACTTCGTCGGTAATGCGCTCGACCTCGTCGAGCTTGTGCGAGATGTAGACGATGGTGACGCCCTGCACCTTCATCCGCTCGATCAACCCGAAAAGGCGCGCCACTTCCGAGGGCGTCAGCGTCGCGGTCGGCTCATCCATGATGAGGAAGCGCGCCTTGCGCGACAGGGCCTTGGCGATCTCGACAAGCTGCTTCTCGGCAACGATCAGGCGACGCACCGGCTCGTCCGGATCGCGGGCGAGGCCGACCTCCGAGAGCGCCGCCTGTGCTTCGCGGTGCATGGCGCGTTCGTCGAGGAACCAGCGCTTGCGGCGCTCATGCCCGAGGAAGATGTTGCCGGCGATCGTCAGATCCTCGGCGAGGTTGAATTCCTGATGGATCAGCACGATGCCGCGCGCCTCGGCGTCGCGGGAGCCGGAGAAGGAAACGGGCTCGCCATCGATCAGCACCCGGCCTTCGCTCGGCTGCTCATAGCCCGCGAGGATCTTCATAAGGGTGGACTTGCCGGCGCCGTTCTCGCCGAGCAGCCCGCAGACGCGGCCGGGCTCGAGGACAAAGGAGACGCCATGCAGGACCTGGACCGACCCAAAACGCTTCACGATCCCGTCGAAAGCGACGGAGAGGCCCGCTCGCTTCTGCGGCGCTTCGCTCATGCCGGGCTCCCGCTGCGCAAGGCTTCGCGCATGGCGAGCACGCCCGCGCCGATCAGGCCCGTCTCGGAGCCGAGCGGCGCGGCGGTGATCTCGAGATGGCGGGTCGAGAGGGCGAGCGAACGCTGGTTCACGCTCTGCCGGATCGCGGCAAGGAACATCGGGCCGATGGCCGCGACGCCACCGCCGATGAAGATGTGGGACGGGTTGTAGAAATTGACGAGCGCCGCCAGCACCTGCCCGATCAGCCGGCCGGAACGACGCACGATCGCATCGGCCTCGGCATCGCCGGCACGGGACGCCGCGCCGACATCGACCGCCTCCACCCTGCCCATCTCGGCGAGCTTCGCGGCGAGCGCCGGGCTGCGCCCGCTCTTGGCCGCCTCCATCGCCATCGCAACGATGGCGGGCGCAGCCGCCATGGCCTCGACGCAGCCGCGATTGCCGCAGCGGCACAAAGGCCCCTCCGGATCGGCGCAGATATGACCGATGTCGCCGGCCGAGCCGGTGGCGCCGCGATAGAGCTCGCCATGGCAGACGATGCCGCAGCCGATGCCGGTGCCAACCTTGATCACCAGGAAATTGTCGATCTGCTTGCGCTGCCGCCAGAGCACGCCGAGCGCCATGAGATTCACGTCGTTGTCGACGAAGACGGGGGCAGCGGTGATTTCGCGCAGATCGTCGCGGATGGCGTAGCTGTCCCAGCCGGGCATGAGCGGCGGATTGACGAGCTGGCCGATGGCGAAGTTGACCGGGCCGGGCACGCCGATGCCGATGGCGAGGACGCGGTCCGGCGCGATGCCGTTCTGCGCGAGCATCGCCGGCAGCAGGCTGCGCAGCCGAGCCATGATCGGGCCGGGCCCGGCGCCGACATCGGCTTCCTGGGAATGGCGCGCGATGATCGAAAGGTCCGGCTGAAGCAGCGCCACGTCGAGGCTGGTCGCGCCGATATCGACGCCGACGAGGACGCCGATGCGGCCATTGACCCGCAGCGTCTCGGGGCGGCGCCCGCCGGTCGAATGCTGAAACCCGGCTTCGTCGAGCAAGCCCTGATCGAGCAGCCCCGCCGCCAGCGCATTGGTCTTGCTGCGCGAGAATTGCAGAGCATCGGCCAAAGCATAGCGCGCAACGCCGCCCGACCAGAAGGTCGCTTCGAGCAGCGCGAGCTCGTCCGGGCTCAACCTGTGCCAGGGCAAGGCGATGGCCGTCCTCCCTATCCATTCGATCTTGTCGCGACCGATTACCGAACAGGCTAGGAAAGCCGCCGCGGAGGCTCAAGACCGAACTTCGGCTAGATTTCGGCCGAAGTGCAATCAAAGCCGCTTATGACTTGCGAATTTGCGACGATCCGCCCGAGCAGATCGCAACCGGCGCGGCAGCGTGCAGGCGACAGCCTCTCGAGAGAGCCGACGACGCGGCCCGCAACTCCGTCGCGATCGCCGCCGGTTCGAACGCCTGGCGTCCGGGCTGGGGATGAGATCACACGCCTGACAGAACGGGCATCGGCGACCTCCTGCGCACTGCGCAGGCAAACTCCTGCCGACGAAGGGCCGCGCGGCCGGCAATCTGCGTCGGCCAGATCTCCGTTCATGCGCCTTCGGTCCATCAGAAGGCCGCTACCCAAGACCTAGCGGACTCCGTCAGACTTGATAAACGCTGGCGGCGGACTTCATGAGCGCTTTGTCCGCATCGGTGGAAGAGAACTGGGAGTTGTTGTTCGCCGGCTGCAGCTGCAATGCGTTGTTCATTCCCCAGATCGCAGCCTGCGTTCGGTTCTGAACCCGGATCTTGCGCAGAATGGCTTTGACGTGAACCTTTACCGTCGCCTCGGCGATATCGATCTTTCGCGCGATGGACTTGTTGGCGTCCCCTTCGATCAGACAACGCAAGATCGCCATTTCCCGCGGAGAAAGCAGCGGCGCGCCCGCACTCTCAGGCGGAGAGCATGACGCAACCTGTTCATCGTCGTTGGGAACGGGGACGGCTTTAGGGCGGCGATTTTTTTTGGCCGAGGAGGCCGCCGATGACGGGAATGCAGGCGGGAACACTGTCTCACCCAGCATCACCAGCTCGATCGACTTGACGAAGGAATCGCAGGAAATGACGTTGGCGAGGTAACCGCTTGCCCCAGCCTTGAACGCCAAAGCTGGCTCGTTAGGCTCATAGTGATCCGTCACCACGGCGATCGGCACGTTCGGGTGCTGGTCCTTTACCAGCTCGATTTCCGCCACTGCGAGATCGAAATCATCGCTGGTATGGGCGATGAGAAACATGTGCCTCTGGGCTCGAAGCTTGCTCGCCAATTGCTCTTCATAGGATGACGCAGAAAGAATGCGAAAATTCTTCTCTAGAAGAACCCGGGCGATGCCTTCTTTCATCAGGGAGTATTTTCCAATGAGGACGATACCATACGCTTTACTCTCCCTCATTAGCCCCTCCTGAATCATCAGGAAAACTCATATCCCCTCGAGATAGGCCAGGCGCCGTCTTTAACCGTCATCATCAATATTCGTCGACAGATAGCATAAGGCTTTACTTGCAAATATCAGGTTCGACGATATTCGGCCAACAGATACTTGCGCAACGCACTCTCGCTGCGGTCGATATTTGATCGGCCCTATATTTGCCTTGAATCGTCAGGGAATTTTTCAGCCACTGAAATGCCCGTAACGAATTAGTCATCAGCTCGACGTGGAGTCGAACGGTCGGCATCGGCAGAGATCATTGATAGCTAAAATTCACACGACCGGCAAGCCAATTAGCAAATCATTTACCATTGCCCCAAGACTTCGCACCGACTCTGCCCTTGCGTCACGTCGCACCGAACCTTGATTATCGGCTTGTTTTTTATCGATTAAATTCCACAGCACCCATGGGTTAACCTAAAATGCAGACGACATTCTGAGCATGTGCCAAGAGCTCCGCCTCTTGCCCGATAGCTGTGTGCCGCACCGAGGCAGATTCCCGAAAGCTCAGCCTACCATCCCCACAAGAACAGCGCTGCTGGGTGCGATCAAAGTCGGCTCTTCAAGCCTGGAACATGGCCGCCACCCCAACATGCCGGCCATCGGCAATCTCGCAAACGACCCTGTGAGAATTCCCAACACTCCGCCCGTTGGAAATTCCATGAAATTGCTCCGGGCGTCGTTCGCACTCGACTTTCTCGACCGAAGCGAGCTTCGAGCCAAATTGAAGCAAACCCTTGAGGTCGAGCGTCATCCACCTTTCGATGTCGCGCGCGCACCTCTCAGCATATAGTGCAAGCGAATTCGCCCGCTCAGCATCTGGAATGTCTCTTTCGGGTTCAAGATCAGATCGAATGCTTTTGCCACAATTCCCATGGACAGCTTGCGCCCGTCGAACTGATATCCGAGATCACGCAGGCGCTCGGCGTGATAATCCCAGAATTTCCTATCCTTGAATTTGAACGCACTGGCGGACAAATACGAATAGTATTGGTCCAGCAGCTCCCCGATACGCTCCTCGCGTTCGCGTCTGGTCAGGTACCAGTCGCCATATTCCTGGCAGTCGCTGATCTCTGCCGAGACATAGGCATTGAATTCGAGAGAGGAGGTCGTTGCTCTGCGATAATGAATTCGTTCGTACGCGAGAACCTGATGCACGAAACCGAAATCCGCATATCGCAGATGCTTAAGGCAGGCGCTGATATCTGCTTCCTGAGTCGGGTTGGGAAAGAACGCTTCAGTATTCCGCACCAGATCCGAGCGATATAGAACCGATGTCGGGTTTCCAAACACTCTCTGCGTCCCGAGGAGGTAAGAACGACAAATGTCTCGACCCGAAATAACGGTCTTCGAATACGGCAATCCGAGATTCCGGACGTACCATATGTCCCGGCCGCCACTCAGTTGATACGCACCGACAATACCGACATTCGGGTTCTCCTCAGCGAGACCCACCATTTTTTCCAGGCATTCCGGGTAGATCCAATCCTCTCCCAGAACCATCTTGCAATACTTACTTTTCTCTGAAATCAATTCAAAAGCTTTATTATATCCCGCAATACCTTGTTGCATATCTTTGTTTTTATAAATTTTAACGCGATTGTCTCGCCGACTATATTCGTCAGCAACACGCAAACTATCTTCATCCGCTGAATTACTCAGAATAATGTACTCAAAATCATTATAAGTCTGCGAAATGACACTCTCGATGCACTCCCGAAAGAATTCACCGCCATCCCCCAACGGCGTCACAACGCTTACAAACGGACGATGTTTATTTTTCATATTGCATGACCTCTTGGAGGCATTCTATTATATCGGATCGAATCCATTTTTACTTTATAAGACATAAGACAACCCGTCAGAAAAAGACGCTCTAAACCGAACGTCGCGACTGCCCGTACGAGCCAAGACTTCGTCCATGCCGGTATCAGGTGATCCGCCGCGCGCCTTAGCTCCTCCGCATCGCCGCGAAGGCGAAGCGCCGCGCATCAGCACGCACAGGATCAGTGCGTCGCAACTCCTCCGCATGCCGTTCGAAAATTCGCGTTGGCGTGGCTGCGGATGGGCTGACGCCGGCTCATGGCCTGACCACATCGTATTCCCGCCATCGTGCGAATTCCTGTCACGGATAACCGGCGCCATGCCTTCGTCCCAGAGGCCGCCCGCCGGACCGCGGCCGGCCATTCCGTTTTCAAGCACGATGACGTTTGGCATGGATGCACGTCCTTTGGGTGCCGCGCTCCTTTACGAGGTCAACCTTTGGCCATCGGAAGCAAAGGCATCGGCGCAGCTGGTTTGGGCCGCGTTCTGGCCGCGTCCTGCGCGGCATAGTCCTGAAGCAGATATTCGTAGCGCTCGATCTGTCGGCGCGTAAGGGATTGGAGATCCTGCCCTCCTTGAAAGGCGTGATACCATTCGACGGTCCAGGCCAGGCCCTGATCGAGCTGGAGGACCGGATGCCAGTCGAGAGCCGCCCTCGCCTTGGCGGTATCAAGACGCAGCAGCTTCGCTTCTGCGGGATGAGCCGTCGCGTCGAGCGTCCAGGAGGCGCCGTCGCCCCATAGCTTCACGAGCTTTTCGACGATCCAGGAAACCGGCTTGGCATCCGTCTCCACCGGCCCGAAATTCCATCCCGATGCGTAGCGGGCTCCGTCCTCGGCGAGCCTCTCGCACAGCAGCAGGTAGCCGTGGAGCGGCATCATGACGAACTGCCAGGGCCTGATCGCCGAGGGGCTGCGAATGCGGCAGGGCCGGCGCCCCAGGAAAGCCCGGACCAGATCCGGGATGAGCTGATTGGCGGTCCAGTCACCGCCTCCGATGGCATTTCCCGAGCGAACGCTCGCCAACGCGACGCCGTGCTTGGACAAGGTTTCCGGCGAGAAATAGGAGTCGCGATAAGCGCTGTTCACCAGCTCGGCACAGCCCTTGGAATTGGAATACGGGTCGTGACCACCCATCGGATCACTTTCGCGATAGCCCCAGACCCATTCCTGATTCTCGTAGCATTTGTCGCTGGTTACGTTGACCACGACGCAGGGGCGCTTGAGCTGGCGCACCGCCTCCAGCAGATGGACAGTGCCCATGACGTTCGTCCCATAGACCTCGACCGGCTCTTCATAGCCGCTGCGAACCACCGACTGGGCGGCCATGTGGATGACCACGTCGGGCCTGCATTCGGCGAGCGCCAACTTGAGGTGAGCGAAATCCCGGACATCGCCGCGGATCGAGCGCACGCATTCGCCGACCCTCGCCTGCTCGAAGAGGTTCAGCTCGGACGGCGGCTCGAGCGCGTAGCCGGTGACCTCCGCCCCGAGCGCATCCAGCCACAATGACAGCCAACTGCCGGTGAAGCCCGTGTGTCCGGTGACGAACACTTTGCGGTTCTGCCAGAAAGAACGATTCAGCATGGCTGATCTAGCTCCAGACTGATCACGTCATCGTCTATTCTGAAGCGCCTCAGGGCCCACGGACGTGCTCGGCTGCGCTACAGCTCCTTAGATCACGAGGCTGCCTCGACGCAGACGCGGCGCCTCGAAGCCTGCACCATCCCGATCGGCCGCCGCAGTTGCTGTTCGCACCACGTCACGCCGCAGCGACGTCCTGCCGGCGCAGTGACATCGTCGAACGAGGCCATCCGAAAAAACCCGCAACATCCGTCACACGGTCAGATAGGGGGTAGAGGCGACATGGCCGAGCACATGTGCTGCCGGCGGCCAGTCGCGGTCCTGCTCAGAAATCTCGGTTACGTCCAAGGGCCACACGATGCCGAAGACCGGATCGTCAAAGCGCACGCCCCTGACAGCCGTCGGCGCATAGAAGGCCGATGTCATGTAGTGCATCTCGGTATCCGCCTCGAGGGTCTGGTATCCATGCGCGCAACCCTCGGGTAGGTAGAGCATGCGCCCGTTGTCGCAGCTCAGCACCACGCCGTGCCAGGCGCCGTAACTCGGCGAATCCGGCCGCAGATCCAGGACCACGTCGAACATCGCGCCCCGCGTGCAGCGCACCAGCTTGGCCTCGCTGGCCGGCGCTTCCTGGAAGTGCATTCCGCGAACCGTCCCGCGTTTCGTGCTGCGCCCCATATTCGCCTGGACAGGCTCGAACGCGATCCCCTGATCGGCGAATTCCTTGAGACACCAAGCGCGCATGAAACGCCCGCGGATATCGGCATGCGGAGCGGGTTCGATTACCATCGCCCCATCGACGCTTGTCTTCGCGAAGTGCATGCGCCACCTCTAAATTTCTGCCCCCTGTACATCAACAATGCCCGTCATATTTCCGGAGTTCCGGCACAAGACTGTACTCGAATATGAATTTCCTTTTTGAACCGGGGGATTTCGCGACCTCGCCTGCTTGGCATATCGGCTGCCGTGGTAGCGAGCGCCGGGCCCGCGGGAGTAGCAGCTGCGTCAGATGGGAGACGTAGCTCCCGCGTTGCGAAAGAGATCAAGATGCAGTGCCTTCTCACCTGCGATGAGAAGCAGTGCCGCGACATAGGTTGCGCCAAACGAGCCCAGATCCAGCGCAAGACGCGACAGCGGCGACAACGCCGGCGCGGCGAGCGCATGCACCACATAAGCGATCATTCCCGCGACCAGGCTCGCAGCCAGCGGTCTCGCCAGTGTCCCGACAAACTCACGGTATCGAACCCCGGTATCACGCAGCGCCCAAATGGTCACCGGGATCACCTTGAGCACCATGACGGCGGAATAGGCCATTGCGACACCGCGTGGGCCGTAAGGAAGCCCGATCAGCACGCCCGTGATCATAAGTGAGACGGAGAACAGCCCGATATACACCCCGCGCTTGACCATGCCGAGCGCATTGAGCAGCCAGCCGAGCGGATTGGAAATTGCAAAGACCAGGATCGTCGGAGCAAGGATCCTGAATATTTCGGCAGCGCTCGCCCATTTCGGCCCCAAGACCACCACGATCAGATCGTTGGCGAAGAGCGTGCAGACGACCGTCAGGGGCAAGGTCAACGTCACCACCAGCGAATAGGCCTTCAGGAAGAAGC
Source organism: Allobosea sp. 10L422 (assembly GCF_056395345.1). Lineage (NCBI taxonomy): Bacteria > Pseudomonadati > Pseudomonadota > Alphaproteobacteria > Hyphomicrobiales > Alloboseaceae > Allobosea > Allobosea sp. 10L422. The sequence continues at coordinate 83,214 of NZ_JBFTJI010000004.1, read as the reverse complement.
GCCGGAAGCGGTTGAGATCGCTCTTGGTCCGCGACAGCGCAGCAAAAGCCACCTCCCCGATGGTGGTGCTCAGACTCTCGGTCGGAAAATTGATCAGATAGAAACTGCGACCATAAAGCCCGGCGGCTTCGGTGCCCCAGACGCGGCCAAGCAGAAGCTTGTCGATATTGTTCGTGACATAGGAGAGGAAACCGGTCAGCGTCGTGCCGATGCCGAACCGCAGTATCGAACGCAGGCCGGCCGCGCCCCGCGGGCGGCCTGGAATCCAGCGTGTCGATAGCCACAAGCCGATGGTCGTGACGAGCGGCAGCGTGATGGTCATCGACACGATCGCCCAATAGCCGTAGCCGGTCCTGGCCATCTCGATCGACACGGCGGTCGCGATCAGCAAAGCGCAGATATCGACCTTCGCCGAGGTCCCGAACGACATCCGCCGCTGCAGCATCACGCCATGCTGGATGCCCGCGGCGGTGATGACGAAGGTGAAGGCGATCACGTCCATGATCGCGAGAAGGCGCGGCTCGCCGTAAAACGCGCTGACCAGGGGGGAGGCTGCGAGGGTAATCAGCGTGAGCAAGGTGCCGGATGCCATGTTCAGCCAGAACAGTGACGAGGACTCTTCTTCGCTCAACTCGTCGCGCTGAATGGCGGCCTGAAACAAACCGAAGCAACCGACCATATTGAGTACACCGGTGAAGGCTGTCACCATGGTGACCAGGCCATAGTCTTCCGGCGTCAGCAGTCTCCCCAGAATCATGAGCGACGGGATGCGGATCATGAAGCCGAGCCCGCGCGCGCCGACATTGATCAGCCCGGCGCGCGCAGTTCTGTTCTTTAAGTCCTGCATCTTGTTCTCGAGTGCCGGTTCAGAGCATCAACTTTCGGGCATAGAATGCCTCGGCATATCCACTGGGCGCGTTGCACTCGATTCCGCGCAGCCGCATCAGTGCCATGAAGGTCGAGCGGTCAAACCAATGCTTGTTGCTCTGGGATTTAAAGGTATTGAGGATCAAATCGACTTTCTTTTCGCAGACATCGTCTGAAAGAGCATTGAAGACGATCGGCTGCCCGAGATCGCCGTCATACTTCGGAATCTCGTATTCCAGGATCAGGTGACTGCGAAACGTGTTCCAAGTCAGCTCGGCGATCAGCCGGTGATCCTGATGGGAGTCGTGACGGTTGTGCGTGAAGATGATGTCCGGAGACACTTCTCGCTTGAGCTCTTCGAAGACGTTCTTGATGTCGGCTCCGACGAAAGGCATGTAGCCATCCTGAAAATCCTTCAGGATGACCCGCTTCATGCGGGCGGGGTCGACGAATTGTCGCGCTCCGCTTTCCGCTTCCGATGCGCGAACCCCGTTCGCGCTAAAGACAACCCAATGGAACACGGCGTCCGGGCGCTCCGCTGCGAGCTGCAGCACTGTTCCGCCGCAACCGATCTCAATGTCGTCGGAGTGACAGCCCAGGCACAGGACCTGCAAAGGGGCAGCGCCGCCGCCATCCGGCTTCAGGCGAAGCATGATCACCCCACCTGCATCATCGTGGGAGCCGCTTGCGGCATCGTGGGGGCCGCTTGCGGTACCGCGGGAGCGACCGGCGTCGTCGCGGGGCATGAGACGGCGGCGCAGTCCTTCCACACCTTCCACGGTGGATTGGTGTCATTGAGTTCCTCAAGGCGCTGCTTGTCCTTGAAGGTGTCCATGCACTGCCAGAAGCCGGTACATTTATGCGCCAACAAGGCTTGTTGCTGGATCAGCCGCGCGAAAGGCTCCCGCACCAGTTCGTCGCCGGGATTGATGTAGTCGAAGATCTCGTTCCGGAAGACGAAGAAACCACCATTGATCCAGATATCGGAGTGACTCAGCGCCGACACCTCGGCAACCTTGCTGTCCGGCGTCGTCCTGACGATATCGAAGCTCGCCGTCGGCTGCACGAGAAGCAGGGAGCCAACTGCGCTGCTCTGCCGCATCTCCTCGATCATCGTCGGAAGGTGCAGATCGCTGAGACCGTCGCCGTAGTTCGCGAGGAAATACTCGTCGCCACGCAGATAGGGCTGCACGGCCTTCAGTCGTTCGCCGATCGTCGCGTGCAGGCCGGTCTCCACGAAGGTGATCGTCCAGTCGTCGCTGTCGCGGTTGATGAAGTCGATCTTCTGGCCGCCACGGGACCAGACGAAGTCGTTCGAGATCGACTCGTCATACTTCAGGAAGTAATCCTTGATGGCATAACCCTTGTGGCCCAGGCAGAGGATAAAGTCCTTATGGCCGAAATGGGCATAATACTTCATCAGATGCCAGAGAATGGGGCGAGAGCCGATTTGCACCATGGGCTTAGGCACATCATCAACATAGCCCCGGAGCCGCATGCCGGCACCACCGCAAAAGAGCACGACCTTCATGATACTCTCCTTCCGTAAATGCCCGCGGACCGCGGCTCGGCTTTTCTTGTCTCAGGAAGCGGTCTCGACCTTCATTTCTTCAGGCCGTCTGTATCCATAACGTTTCATCGCCGCTTCATCGGCCATGTTGAGCACCGTGCCGATGAATTTAGGCCGGGCCTGACCAGTGGATTGAAAAGCCTGCCGGACAAGCTCGGATTCCGTGGCTCCCCATTTCACGACGAGCAGGAAGCCATCCAGGGACTGAGCAGCCGCCCGCACCTCGGGACCTGCCACGAGCGATGGCATATCGACGATCACCAGGTCATAGGAGCCTTCGGCCGCTCTCAGGATCTCGTCCAGCAGATCGCGCCGCATCGGACGGAGCCTTCCCTCGGGCCGTTCGGCCAGCGGGAGGACATGCAGCCCGGCCTGCGCCTTGACGCTGTGGCCAAGCGCTTCGGTCTGATCTGCTCCAGGACCGAGCGGAGAGCGCGAGAGGCTCGCAGCCCAACGCGAGACCGAGGGGTTTTCCGGTACGGCATCGATCAGCAGGACACGCTTTCCCGAGGCTGCCGCCATCTTCGCCAGGCCGATGGCAAGCGTCGTTGCCCCCTCGCCCGCCAAAGTCGACGTCACGCCGATCGTCCGCAGCCCCCGCAGGGAGGTGCCCTGCAACGTAGCAGCCACGCGTCGCAAGACCTGGGCTTCGGATGCGAACAGATGCCGGGCGGCGGCGTCCTCCCCCGATGAACCCAGGCTCGGGAAGCGCGGCACCATGCCCAGGCACTCCAGGTCGAGGACATATTCCATCTGTTGCGCGCTGCGGACCGTATCGTTGATCACGTCGAGCAGGATGGCGGCGGCCGCGGCGGCGCAGAGGCCAAACAACGCCGCGGCAACGAGGATCAATATCGCCGGCGGTCCGTCTGCCTTAACCGGCGGCTCGGCTTCCGAAACCACCTGAGCGCTCGGGCCGAGGTTCTGATAGAGCTCGCGTAGCGTAGGCGCCTTCGACGAGGCCGCATCCGATGCCCGTCCGCGCTCCTGCAGATAGACACGGATCACGCTGTTGACGATGCGCGCAGCCTTCTCGGGGTCAGAGGCTTTGAAACTCACCGTGATCATATGGCTCGTTCCGACCTGACGAACGCCGAGTTTGCTGTTGATCGCTTTCAGCGTCGCGCTATAGGCGGGCCCGTTCTGCGCCGCTTCCGAGGAAGCCTGCGCGGCATCGCCCTTTTGCGGCCCCGACGGGGCCCGGCCATCGGCGGCGAATTCTGGGTCCTGGGTCAGTTGCAGCGCGTCAATCACCTGGGTCAGCACATTGCCGGAGCGAAGAAGCTCCATCTGGTTCTGAACCATCGGAAGATCCGCCCGGCCCGGCAGGACCGCCATATCGGGGCCCGTGAGGACCTGTCTGATGTAGACGAGCAACTGGCTGGAAGCGGTGTATGTCGTCGAACGGGATCCGACATAGATGCCGGCGATCGCCAGACATAGAAGCGCACCGATACCGAGAAGTCGTTTGCGGCTCCGGAGGCTGCCCAGGCCGAACGACGGCCGCGGCCGTCTGTCGATCCGGTAGCCGGCTCCTTCAGCACTCTCTACGACCGGTGGATGGCTGCTCTTGTCCAGCATGGGGCTCAATCAAAAAGAGGGCCGCGATTCCTACGCCCGGCGCGGCCTGACAAACTTGCGGATGAGGAGAAGCACCCTGCCGGCGCGGTCGCGTCGTGATACGACGATAACGTCAGCGCCTGACCTTCCCCCCACCCGGCGCCGTCCGCCTGCAGTGGCATTCACAGAGCAAACGCTGGAGGATCAGCCTCCGTTCCTGCGGTGGAGCTTCAAAGCCGCATCGACAGCACCTGACGACGGGGAGAGAGGCGAGGAAACGGCGGGACGAGCCGACCCCGTCCGGACCTGCTGAAGCCGGCGGCCAGAGCGCGATCGTTGGGCAGCGAAGTCGGCTGGCAGCTTTCGTTGCGACACGGCCGGCCACGCGAGCGCCTGCTCGGCGCTACATGATCATCCGGCGATTTCTATTGGGCGCCGCCGCAAGCATTTCCTCCCGGCGTATCCAGGCACACATCGTACCCATGATAAACCAGAAGTACCAATTGAACGACAGATAGAAGTGCATGTTGTCCGAATAGGACTCAAGCACATAGGCAACGAGAAGGCACAACATCACCAGAAGTCCTGGCGGATCGCGCGGCATCGCCCTCACCAGGCGATAGGCCACCCAACCAATCAGCCAAGCGAACGCAAGAAGACCAAGCAGCCCCAGTTCGAAGCTCATCTGCAGATAGAAGTTGTGGCCGTCGATGCCTTGAGGGCCGATCAGCGGAAAGAAGCTCGGCGTCGCCGGCTTGAACGACTCCAGGCCGTGCCCGAGAAGCGGCCGCTCCAGCGCCTGCGGAATCGCGGATTCCCACAGCGCTTGCCGCCAGACGTATGAGTTCAGCCGGTTGCTTTCGTTGAGTTGGTCGAAGTTGTCGACCTCCGTTGCAGCCGTGATGTCCGTCAACCGATCCATCAGGCTGGGATTTGCGATGAACAGTACCGGAACCAGGAGAAAGCCGGCGAGAAACCGGCGGTCGATCTTGAGCGCGTAAACCAGAAACATCAGGCCGCACGCGCCCCAGGCGCTGCGCGTTTTGGTGAGCATCAGAAATGCTGTCAGGAGCGGGATGTAGAGCGTGACCAGCATGTAGATGCGCGGTGTCACGCGAATGATCCGCGATGCTCTGACATAGAGCGCCAGCCCCAGCACCAGCACGAGATAGAAGGCATAGATGTTCGGATGCGAGAACGTGCTCTGCAGACGGAACTCGGCAAAATCGGAGAGACCGCGTGCAATATCGACAAACGCGTAAAGCGTGGGCGGGATGGACGATCCGATTACCACAAGGACGAACTGGGAGACATCGCGGACCGACCGCAAGATGAAGAACGGAATCGCGAAAAACGCCCAGTAGGTTAGCAGCACGAAAGCAATCCGCGCCGCAGCGGTGAAGTCCGGCGCGTAAAATGTCGAGCCGAAGGCGATCAGCAGGAACGGTCCCCATAGCGCCAAGACGGCAAACGGCGCCCTCATCGGCTCCCGCGCGAGAAAGACGACTGAAAGCGCGATCACGAGCACATTGAAGAGGGCGCCCACGCCCATCGACGAGCCGCCGGCGTCTCCCGTCAGCAGATTGAAGATCGGGTCGGACGAGGCCCGGATCAGCAGGACGCCGAACACCGTGGCGCGCAGCAGGCTCCAGATCGCCTCACTATTGGCCGCTCGCACAGAGGTGGTCGGCGAGACGCGATCCGCGTCGCCCTGAAGCGCACCGCCCGGGACAGCGCCGACCATGCGGAGTGTCGGTTTCATGCTTCCCGCTCCCTGGCCCCGATCCAAGCTCGAGGATGCTGCGTGCTCACCTGGCTGGCATCGCGGATCGGTTGCAGCCAGAGTTCGACCTCCTGACGCCAGGAGATGGGGACCGCGGCCGCGGCGCGCGCCTGACCGAGCCGATCCGTCATCTGCGGCGCTATCAGCGCGGCGGCGACGCGCGGCAGTTCCCGCCATTTGCCGTGCCTGAACGCGAGCGCCGCGAAAATGGTAGCGGCGCGCCACCGCGCGCCACCGCGCAGAAGCTGCCTGGCGAGATAGCGTTCATGCCCCGCCTCGTCCGAGCTGACGCTGTAGGCCGCCGCCAGTGCCGCGTACCGCTCGGCGATGACCAGACGCCCCGCCCGCATGGGATTGATGTTCATCGACAGCGATTGCCGGCCCAGGCGATAGGCAATCAGGGGCCGGTCAACGGCCGCCAGCGGCGAATGCCGCGCCAGCCTGATCCAGAGATCCCAATCCTCGGAGCCCCGCAGCGCAGTGTCGAAGCCTCCGACCTCCCGGACAAGGTCGCGTTCGGCGATCACCGTCGATCCCGTCGGGATCCGATTGCTTTCGAGCAGAGCTGCCAGCACATCGCCCCCCTCGACGTGATGATGACCGATGACGCCCAGGTTCTCGTCGACGACCGCGACACCCGTACACCCCCACCGCGCCGAACCCGCGCGCAAGGCGCCTAGCTGTTTAGCCAGCTTGTCCGGCGCCCATAGATCGTCATCGTCGCAGAATGCCACCCAGCGCCCCGCGGCGCGCGCAAGACCGGCGTTCCGCGCGCCCGATATGAAGCGCGGCTGTTCATGATGCACGACGGCAACGCGCGGATCCGTAGCCGCGAGGCGATCGAGCCACGGCCGCGTGTCGTCGGTCGAACCATCGTTGACCACAACGAGTTCGATTGAAACGCTGTGCTGGCGCAGGACGGAATGGACTGCCTGGGGCAGCATGTGCCGACGATTATGCGTTGGAACGATGACGGTGACGTCAACCACTCAGGCGCTCCTCTTTCCTCTCGTGGCCCATCACCGCGTGATCACCCATTCGCGCAGGCCGAGTGGCCGGGGCGAAGCGTGACCACGTTGTCAGCTCTCGCTCCATGACCCTCGGCGGTCGCCGCTTCATAGGCGCTCGCGGGCTCATCGACCTCGTCTGCCCCGTCAATCGGCGCCGGATCAAACGCCTTCGCCCTGAAGAGAGCTGCCAGCTTCCGGCATTCCTGGACGATGTCGTGCTGCTCGAGCACGCGCTTTCGCCCGGCCGAGCCCATGGTCTTCACGAGTGTGTCGGGAGCCATCAGACATTGCCTGATCGCGCCCGCGAGTTGATCGATATTTCCGGCCGGCACGAGCCAGCCGCAGGCCTGCTCCGTGACCAGCTCGGGAATGCCGGCGACATAGGTCGTGATGACCGGGCGGCCGAGCGCCAGCGCTTCCATCAGGACCACCGGCAATCCCTCGGCGAAGCTCGGCAGAACCAGCGCCCTCGCCTCGCGTATCGCGGCGCGGACCTGGGCGTTGCTCATCCAGCCCGCCAGCACGACCTGCTTGTCCAGCCCGAGTTCCCGGATGCTTCGCTCCAGTTGCGGCCGCAGCGGACCGTCTCCGGCCATGGTCAGCCTGAACGGCACGCCCTCGCGCGCCAGGACCGCAAGGGCATGGAGCAAAACCAGTTGCCCCTTCTGTTCGCTCAGGCGGCCGACCGTCACCAGCTGCGATTTCGGAACGATTTTGAGCGGCTGCATGTTCAGGAAATCGGCGTCCAGCCCGCAACGCACCAGCTTGATCTTCGACCACTCCTCCGGGGGGATCCAACGGCAAAGCTGGCTTCCCGTAAACGAGCTCACGACACAGACGAATGCGGCATGCTTCACCTTGGCGGGCAAGCCAAGATATTCGGGCCTGTCGAACTCATCCGGGCCATGTATTGTGAAACTGTAGGGCACGCCGGTGAGAATATGGCAGAGCATGGCGACTTCCGCGCCATTCGTTCCGAAATGCGCGTGGACGTGCTGAATGTTCTCCTGCAGCACCCATCGCGCGAGGACCAGCGCTTCGGCAAGATAGGCGAGGTGCAGAGGTGCCGGGCGACTTGAGCGCCGCATCATTTTCAATGCAGCCCAAGTGGCTTTTGCCAGAGCTTTTGGCCTCTGCACCAAGGCGTCGGCAAAGGCGGCGGCGAACTTGGCGCGGTTGCCGTCGAAGATGTAGCACGTGCGACCCTTCTCGCTAACGTCGTCCGGATCGACCAGCTTGCGGCCACTATTGCGAAGCGAGACGCGGAGAACGGAGATCCCGTTCTTCTCGAGCTCGACGATCTCGCGCCGAATGAAAGTGTGCGAGACCGCGGGATATTCAGATACGAAGTAACAGATCCGCATCGACGCTTCCCTTGTCGCTCAATATGCGTTGGTGTACGCGCGCTTCGATATGACGGTCAGGACCATGATCTTCAGATCAAAGAAGAATGACCAGTTATCGACGTAGTAGAGATCGTGTTCGATCCGATTCTGCATCTTCTCGAACGTATCGGTCTCGCCGCGAAGGCCGTTGACCTGAGCCCAGCCGGTGATCCCCGGCTTGACGTTATGCCGGCGGAACATTCTACGGATCTGGTCTGCAAACATGTGATTATGGGCAACGGCATGCGGCCGCGGCCCGACGATGGACATCTCGCCCCTGAGGACATTCAACAGCTGAGGCAGCTCGTCGATGTTCGTCCGCCGCAGCACCCGTCCGATGCGGGTTACGCGGGGATCGTTCCGGACGGCCTGACGAAACTCGTTGGTCGCGTCGTCCAAAGTCGTCATGCTGCGGAACTTCAAAACCAGAATCGGCTCATTGTTGAAACCCAGACGAGTCTGCCGAAAGAGCACCGGGCCCCGCGAGTCGAGCTTTATCAAGGTTGCGATGACAACGAAGAGCGGCCACAGGAGGGTCAGTGCCGAGGCGGCGACGATGATATCGAAACTGCGCTTCAGCAGCCGATCCCGCAACGAGCATGGCCCGCAGAACAATTCGAGCACCCGCTGCTGACCATAGTGTCCGATGCGGCTGCGGCGCATGAGCTCGGCCAATTCCACCGGCAAGAGCTGGATGCGGACGGGAAGCTCCGACAGCGCCCCAACGGTGCCGGCGACAACCTCCATATTGTCCGAGCCGAACAGAATGAGCACCGCGTCGATAGGCAACGCCCGGCATTCGCGCCGGATCTCCGAGAGCTGCTCCTCCAGGGAAGCATTGCCACCCGCCTGCCCGGACGCCGAGGGAAAGTCGTACCACCGCAGGATATGCTCGTGCCGTGCCGCCAGCCGCGCGCGAATATCGCCTACGGCCTGTGCGCCGGGCATGATCAAGACGACCATACTTTCCCGGCGCCATTGCCCGCGCCGGCGCACATGATCAATGACTTGCCAGAGAACCGCTCTGATCGCGATCTGGCCCAGCAACGCGGCCACCAGCTGCGCGAGGAACGTGCCGCGAGAATAGTCGTCGAGATTGTCGGTCACGTAGCCGATCGTCAGCAAGATGACGAATGAAAGACCGATAGCGGCGCCGCCCCGCGAACGGCTGTGCTCGTTCCATTCCGGGCCGAGCAGATCATACTGGTTGTCGGCGAGACACAGGGCGACGTACAGCGCTCCCGCCGCGACGGAAGCCAGGGCATATTCGGCCCGGAAGAAGATCACGCCGTAGACAGCCGCCGAATACGCGACGAATGCGCCATAGGCGCAAGCAACGACCACGACCATCTCGAGGCCGGCCACCACCACGGTCCAAAACACCTGCGTCCTGTGATTGAGCGCAGTTGCGGAATGATGCTGGGTTCCGGGAGAAACAACATTTGTTGACATTGGCTCGCCAAACGCTCCCGCAGTTTTCCAAAGCCTCTCGACGCCCGCACAAGCTCAATGCGGGCGAGAGGCGCGGGTTCTTTACGTTCGGTGAAGTTTGGTCTTCGCACGAGATCGTGAGCGTAATCGCCGACCAAAAGCGCAACCGGTTGCGCATTTGACCGACCCAATTCGATGCATGACGCAACGTCATCATTCCCGCTTTCTTGGCGATAAGCCAGATCATCCGCGCCAGCGGCAAGTGGCTCGCGGCGAACAAATCACCGACTCCGACCGTTAGCTATTCAGACGGCGTGCAGCGCAAATGCGCGACGCCCCCCCGCCGCGAAGGCTGGTGATTCAGCCATTGCCTTCGCTTGAGCACTTTTGCCTGAGGGATTTTCCATGCCGTCAGACACAGCTCAGCTTGCCTCACCTGAAGCAATACCTCCCGACCGGACGCAGATTCTGAATGGTCGCTTCGACAAGCTCTCCACGGAGCAGACCGTGGAAGAACTCATTCGGGCCATCCAGGCGGGAGAGCGCGGCGTCCTGGCGACGGTGAACGTCGCGATCCTGATGATGATGCGATCGAACGCGCGGCTGCAGCGCTTCGTCGATTCATCGCGCTGGACGGTCGCCGACGGACAGCCGCTCGTCTGGGCCTCGCATCTCTGGCAACAGCCTTTGCCTGAGCGCGTAACCGGTATCGACCTGATCGACCAACTCTGTGCACGCGCCGCGCAGGAGCGGATCGGCGTCTATTTTCTCGGCGCCGAGAACAGCACAGTGCGCGCGACGGTCGAGGCGCTGCAGAACCGGCATCGCAGCCTCGATGTCCGCGGCTATGCCGATGGCTATTTCGGGCCCGAGCAGGCCGAGGCCCGCGCGAAAGCCGTGGCGGAAAGCGGAGCCGGGCTTCTCTTCGTCGCGATGGGCGTGCCGCGACAGGAATGTTTCATCGAGGAGCAGTGGGACAATCTCGGCGCCCGGATCGTCATAGGGGTCGGCGGCAGCTTCGATGTCATCGCCGGCCTGCGAAAACGGGCGCCCGCCTTCGTCCAGCGCATCGGGCTCGAATGGGCGTATCGACTCGCCCAGGAACCCCGCCGGCTGTTCAGGCGCTATCTGGTCACGAACTCCCAGTTCCTCGGCCTGATTTCCTGGAGCGCGATCGCCCAGGCTTCCCATTTCCGGCGCGTGACCCCGCGACCCTAAACGAGGGCTGAGATGGCTTCCCGCAAACGCATTCTTGTCGTGATGGGCACCCGACCCGAGGCAATCAAGCTTGCCCCCCTGATCCTGACGGCGCGAGCCGACGCCGAGCGCTTTGAGATGCTGGCGGTGCGCACCAGCCAGCACAAGGAAATGCTCGATCAGGTCGTGGCCTATTTCGACCTGCCGATTCTCGCCGACCTCAACGTCATGCGCAAAGATCAAAACCTGGCGCATATCACGATGGCTGCGCTGGAAGGGCTGCAACGGGTGATCTCGGAGGTCCGACCCGATGTCGTCGTCGTACAGGGCGACACGACGACAAGCTTCGTCGGCGCACTGGCCGCATTCTATGAGAATGTTCCCGTCGCGCATGTCGAAGCCGGGCTGCGAACCTACGACAAGCAGGCCCCTTTCCCCGAGGAAGTCTATCGCCGCCTAACGAGCGTCATCGCCGACTATCATTTCGCTCCGACCGAAACGGCAAGGTACAACCTGCTGAAGGAGAATGTTCCGGCAGAGACGATATGGGTCACCGGAAACACCGCGATCGATGCGTTGCTGCTGACTCTCTCGAAGTCGGCCCCTACGCTGGCGCGCGCGTCCTCGCCGACCTTGCTTCTGACGACGCATCGCCGCGAGAACCATGGCGAGCCGATGCAGCGCATCTGCGAGGCCGTGCTCATCCTGCTCGAGCGTTTCCCGAATTTGCGCGTGGTCTGCCCCGTGCACCTCAGTCCGCGCGTGCGCCAGGTCGTGGAGCCGATGCTGGGCTCGCACGCACGCGTCTCGCTCATCGAGCCGCTTGCCTACGAACAGTTCGTGCTCGCGATGAACAGCGCCCACATCATCCTTTCGGATTCCGGTGGCGTTCAGGAAGAGGCGCCGGCTCTTGGCAAGCCCGTCCTGGTCCTCAGGGACACCACTGAGCGTCCGGAGGCTGTCGAAGCCGGCACTGCGCGCCTTGTCGGCACCGAGGTCCATACAATCGTCTCGGCCTGCGAGGAACTGCTTACCGACCCCGAGGCGTATCGCGCGATGGCGCAGGCCAAGAACCCGTTCGGCGACGGCCACGCTTCCGAACAGATCCTTGACGTCCTGGCCAGGTCGCTGGGCGGCACCGAACGCCGCGGCAAGGCCGATCCGACAAAAGCACTCGCGAACCTCCCGCGCGATCGAAGCGTGCCTGCCGAAGCAATCCTCCAAGCGGCACTCGCAGCGGAGGCGACGGCACGGATGCCAGCGAACGTTCCGGGGCCAGGGTCATCATGACGGCCGTGATCGGAACGGTCACCTTCGCATTGGTCATACTGGGTCTCCTGATCGCGATCGCCGTCGCTTTTCTCGCTATGCAGATTGGCGCGGCACTCCTGCCGACGCGGCGGTTGGCGGCAGCGCTCTCGACGCCCTGCCCACGCTTCGCGATCATCATGCCCGCCCATAATGAAGAAGCGATCATCGCGCACTCGATCGCTTCGATCATGCCTCAATTGCCCCCGGTCGGGCGCCTGCTGGTGGTGGCCGACAACTGCTCCGACGACACCGCGCAGGCGGCGGCGCGCGCAGGCGCAGATGTGACGATCCGCCGGGACACGACGCGGATCGGAAAAGGCTATGCCCTCGATCACGGTGTCCGGGCGCTCGGCTCCGATCCGCCGCAGATCATCGTCATCATCGACGCCGATTGCGAAGTGATGCCCGGCGCGCTCGAAACCCTGGCCAAGCAATGCGCTGCGACGGGGCGCCCGGCCCAGGCGCGATACTCGATGCTGGCGCCTCCATCGCCAAGCCCGGCGGACAAGGTTTCGCGGCTGGCCTGGACGATCAAGACCTTCGTGCGGCCATTGGGCTCCGCGCGTCTGGGGTGGCCGTGCCAGCTGATGGGCTCGGGGATGGCGCTGCCCTTCTCCCTCGCCAGCCAGCTCGAGCTCGCAACGGGGCATCTCGCGGAAGATCAGAAATTCGGTGCCGAGCTTGCCATTGTGGGAAAGCCGCCATCCTTTTGCCCCGACGCGCAGATCGTCAGCCAGCTTCCCCAGGGCGAGACCGGAAAGCGCCAGCAACGCACGCGATGGGAGCATGGCCATCTTGCGATCATCGGAGAGTTCTTTTTTCCGCTGATCCGGCACTCAATATCAAAGGGCAGCCTGAATCTGTTCGCCTTCACGCTCGACCTCTGCATTCCGCCGCTGACGCTGCTGGCGTTGTCAATCGTGGTGATGTGGGGCCTGAGCCTGTCATGGTTCGTCATGACGGGGGCTGCGAGCCCGCTTGTCGTCGCCTCGAGCGCGCTCGCCTGCTTCGCAGGGGTCATCGGCGTCGCGTGGTGGCGTTTCGCACAGGAGATCATTTCCTGGCGTGAGCTGGCGGCGGCGCCAGCCTATTGCCTGCGCAAGCTTCCATCGCTCATCCGCTTCTTCGTCAATCGCCAGATCAATTGGGTCCGGACGGAGCGATGAAGGCGTACCGCCGCCTGGATACGGGGGCGTTTTTTTGAGGCAGTCGGTCGATGGGATCGTATCGCATATCGCAAAGCCTGCGAGCTCTGCCCTTCCCGGTTCTGGCCCTGCTCGCCTGCCCATTCGCGATCGCTGTCGCCGCATGCTGGTCATCCGCTTCAGCAGACGACACACGGATCGCCCTCGGCGACAGACCGGGTGGTCAGTTCACCCTCGGCCAACGGCCATTCGCGGCCAGTTCGTCGTGGAACACGCCCATCGCACCGAACGCCACTTTCGAAGCGATCGATTGGCCAATGGGCGCCCGCTTCGGCGTCGCCTGGAGCAGCTATTCTCCCGCCATTCATGTGAGCTCAGCATCGGACCCCGTTGTCTCCGTCGAGCATCCAGCAAGCTGGGGGCTCCCCGCCGGCACCCTCAAGATCCGCATTCCCGCGTATGCGGATGGCGCGCCGGGGACAGACGGAGAATTGCTGGTGATCGACGGCGACACCGTTCATAACTTCTGGCAATTCAAGCGGTCGGGCCCCGAGACGGCGGCGGCTCAGTCCTACGCCGCAACGAACCTCGTCACCGGAGACGGCTGGGGGCGCAGGTCGCCCTTCCTGGGCGCCGGCATCGTGGCCACCGGATCGAGCCAGCTCGCCGGCCTGTTGGTCGAGGCGGAAACCGATCGCGGCGATATCCAGCATGCGCTGCAGATTGCGATCGATGCGACCTATGCGAGACCGGGCAGCGTCGGCGAGGCGATCAATGGCGACGGCAGAAACCCGGACGGTCTGGTCCAGGAAGGAGAGCGCCTGGGCATTCCAACCGGCGTTGCGATGCCGCGAGGCCTGTCGCCTCTCGGGCAAAAAGTCTTTCGCGCCTATCAAGTGTACGGTGCATTCGTGATCGACGTGGCCGGAGGCGTCACCAATTTGCGCGCCCAGGCAAATGGCTACGACCGGATGACGATCGTCGCGCTGCAGCAGGATCTCGCCCGGATCTCCCCGCTGCTTCAGCGCCTGGGGCAGCGGCGCCAGGGAAATCCGTGACCTCCGGATGACCGCAAGCCAAGGCCCGCTCGAAACGAGCGCCCTGAGAGCATTGCATCAAACGCATAGCTGTCAAACACTCGCGCTTGAGACTTGCGCCCCGCGCATCTCATGTCCATTGTGATTATCGGGAGAATCGTTGATTCTATAGAGCGTTCAGCCAAAGAAGCGGATCATATAGTTAAGATATCCCCAGATTTTTGTGCCCAAACAATTTCATTTTGGCATCACATTCCAAACACGATATCTGGCCACGTTCGCTGGTGGATGGGCCTTTGATTCGCCACCAGATATGGCGATGACCCGTCATCCGACCGCTAATCGCGCGGCGTGCCTGTCTATTTCGCTGCGTTTCCATGGAACGGCGAGGACTACCCGGCTGGCCTACTAATTCCGCTCCCGTTCCTTTCTATATAAAACTAAGGAAAATAGGCTTATGACCTCACTCGAAACTCGGCCATTTACTGCGTCTTCGAGTTGGAATACACAAGTTGCTAGTGACGCAACATTCACAAAACTCAATTGGCCCGGATCAACTGGATACAATTACGGCGCCGCCTGGAGCAGTTACTCACCTTCGGTTTATGTTGCTTCATCTTCCGATCCACTTGTCCAGGTCACGTATCCACCGGGATGGGGATATCCTGGCGGCACCATCAGCATTCACATGCCGGCGGCCGCGAACGGCGCCGCGGGTACCGATGGCGAACTGATCGTCATCGACGGTGACGTTGCGTATAACTTCTGGCAGTTCAAAAGGACGAGTAACACGACCGGTTCGGCCGCTTCGTTCGGGGCCGAAAACGTCGTCACCGGTGACGGGTGGGGCAGCAAGTCGCCCTTCCTCGGCGCGGGCATCACGGCTGTCGGCGCGAGCCAGCTCGGCGGCCTTATCGTGAAGGACGAGACCAACGATGGATCGATCGATCACGCGCTGCAGCTCGCGGTCGACTTCGGCCTCGCCAAGCCCGGCGCTGTCGGCCAGGCCATCTCCAGCGACGGCAGCAACGCTTCGGGCATCGTCCAGGAAGGGCAACACCTCGCGATTCCGCCGGGTACGCCGATGCCGGCTGGCCTCTCCGCACTTGGCCAGCAAGTCTTCAAGGCCATGCAGCAGTACGGCGCCTATGTCGTCGACGTAGCCGGCGGCACGACCAACGTCCGTATGCAGGCCAACGCCTTCGACGAGGCAACACACTCTGCGTTGTTGAAGGACGTGCAGAGCATCACGCCGTTGCTGCAAGCCGTGAGTGGTGGCACGCCGGGCTCGGGAAATCCGGGGACCAATCCTACCAATCCGACGAACCCGACGAACCCGACCAACCCCACTACCCCAACCAACCCGACAACCCCGACCACGCCCGCAGCCGACACGACTGCGCCGACGGTGCAGTGGGTTGCGGCCAACGGGACGGGGGTCACGAATGGTACCGGCACGGTCAAAGCCGGTGACACCGTGAGCCTTACGCTGAAATTCAGCGAGTTGGTCAACGTCAGCGGCACGCCGACCTTGTCGCTGAACAGCAACGGTACCGCCAAGTATGTGGGTGGTTCCGGCACCGACACCTTGCGGTTCGACTACACTGTTGCCGCGGGCGAGAATGCCGCCGATCTTGAGATCAGTGGTTTCAACCTGTCGGGGGTGAAGGACCTGGCCGGCAATGTTGCCAATGTCGCCTACGCACCGCATCAGCCTGCCGGAACGCTGGCTGTCCAGACCCAGGCGCCGATCGACCCCACGCCCCCGGTAAACCCAACGACGCCGGTCACCCCCACGACTCCGGCCGATACAACGAAGCCCAAGGTGCAGTGGATCGCCGCCAACGGCTCCGGTCTCACCAACGGCAACGGGACGGTTCGCGCCGGCGACACCGTTCGGTTGTCGGTCAACTTCAACGAGGCGATGACCGTCAACGGCACGCCGACCTTGTCGTTGAACAGTAACGGCACCGCCAAGTACGTCAGTGGCTCCGGCACCAACACCTTGCAGTTCGACTACACGGTGGGTGCCGGCCAGAAGGCCTCGGACCTCGCGGTCACCGGCTACAATCTGGGCGGCGTCACGGATCAGGCAGGCAATAGCGTCAACCTCTCCGGTGCGCCACTTCAGCCCGCCGGAACGCTTGTCGTCAGCGCGACGTCGTCGGCCGATACCACCAAGCCAAAGGTCCAGTGGATCGCGGCCAACGGATCCGGTCTCACCAACGGAAACGGCACCGTTCGCTCTGGCGACACCGTGTATTTTTCGGTCAACTTCAACGAAGTGGTCACCGTCAACGGTACGCCGACCCTGTCGCTGAACAGCAACGGCACCGCCAAATACGTCAGCGGCGCCGGCACCAACACCCTGCAGTTCAGCTACAAGGTGGGAGCCGGTGAGAAGGCCTCCGACCTTGCGGTGACCAAGTACAACCTGGGTGGTGTTGCGGATAAGGCAGGCAATAGCGTCAACCTCTCCGGTGCGCCACTTCAGCCCGCCGGAACGCTTGTCGTCAGCACGACGTCGGCCAGTCAACGGACGACAGCGCTCACCTCGTCGGCGACCGCTCTTGCGGCCCCTGCGACGGTGGCGTCCACTGTCGACCCGTCCGCGACCGCTTCGTCGTCGGCTTTGCCGACGACATCGGACGCTTCACTTGGCAACACCAGCCAGGCGAATCTGACGGACCTGACGTTCGGCAGCCGCAAGACGGTTGGCTTCCCCGGCTTCCAGGACAATGGTGCAAGCGCTGCACCGTCCGACAGCTCGGTGACGCCGAAGCTTGCCCTGTTGAGTCAGTACGCGGCCTCCAGCTTCGCCGCGCCTTCGGCGACGTCCACCGCTGCTCAGATGCAGGGATGGTTGAACAACGTCGCCCAGACGCTCGCGAAGTCACACGCGTAATGCATCGGCCCGAAAGGTGGGTTTCCCACCTTTCGGGCATCCGACGCGTCAAGACTGACGCCGTGCGTCCGCAAGGGCGCACGGCGATCCAAGACGACGATCCAAGTCAGCGAAACACCGAATTCTGGCGTCTTCGTATCAACGCGGCATGAGAGCGTTTTGACGCTCGTCGTAGTGTGCACGTGGGCAACTCCCCGCGCGCATGCGTCAAACGATTTATACGCGGGACAAAAAGCTTGAAAAAGCCCGATAACGATACCCTTCCGTTGCCTGATGGCGGCCTGGCCGCGCTCATGTTCATCCTGAGCAGTCAGGGCGTGAGCGTAACCCCGGAGCAGATCCAGCATCAGTTTCCAGGTCGCCGCATCGGCGTCACGGAGATGATCCGCTGCGCCAAGAGCCTGGGCCTCAAGGCCCGCTCCATAACGACGAATTGGGAGCGCCTGGCGCATACGCCGCTCCCCGTGATTGCCGCCATGCGCGACGGGAGCTTCCTGCTGCTCGGACGCTGCGGCGAAGACAGCATCCTCGTCCAGGCGCCGAACGCGCCGCGGCCGAGCATGATGTCTCGGGCCGAGCTGGAAGCGGCCTGGGACGGCCGGCTCGTGCTGATGACGAAGCGGGCTTCGCTGACCGATCTCGCCCGCCGTTTCGACGTCACATGGTTCATGGGCGCCATCCACAAGTACCGGTGGCTCCTCACCGAAGTTCTGGTGGCGTCGTTCTTCCTCCAACTCTTCGGCCTGATCTCGCCGCTGTTCTTCCAAGTCGTCATCGACAAGGTTCTCGTGCATCGAAGCATGAGCACGCTGGACGTGCTCGCTTTCGGCCTCGTGGCGATCGCCGTGTTCGAGGTCGTCCTCGGCGCCTTGCGAACCTACCTGTTCTCCCACACCACGAACCGGATCGACGTCGAGCTCGGCGCGCGCCTGTTTCGTCACTTGCTGGCGCTGCCGATCGGCTATTTCCAGGCGAGACGCGTCGGCGACTCTGTCGCTCGCGTGCGCGAGCTCGAGAACATCCGTAACTTCCTCACCAGCTCGGGGCTGACGCTCGTCATCGATCTGTTCTTCACGGTCGTCTTCGTCGCCGCGCTGTTCTTCTATTCGCCGCAGCTGACCTGGATCGTGCTGGCGTCGCTACCCGTCTATGTCGCGATATCCGCGGGCGTGACGCCGCTCTTTCGTCGGTACCTCGACGAGAAATTCGCCCGTGGCGCGGAGAACCAGGCCTTTCTGGTCGAGAGCGTGACGGCAGTCGAAACGCTCAAGGCCATGGCGATCGAACCCCAGATGCAACAGCGCTGGGAGGAGCAGCTGGCGGCCTATGTCGCAGCAAGCTTCCGGGTGCTGAGCCTGGGTAACGTCGCCAGCGAGACCGTTCAGCTCGTCAGCAAGATCGTGACCGCAGCGATCCTGTATGTCGGCGCGAAGCTGGTCATCGGCGGCAGCCTTTCGGTCGGCGAGCTCATTGCGTTCAACCTGCTCGCCGGGCGCGTCAGCGGCCCCGTGCTGCGGCTGGCGCAAATCTGGCAGGAATTCCACCAGACGCGGCTGTCGATCGCCCGCCTCGGCGATATTCTCAACACCACGCCAGAGCCGGCCTACAACCCCAGCCGCACGGCCCTCCCCTCGGTCCGCGGCGACATCTCCTTCGAGCATGTCACGTTCCGTTACCGGATCGACGGGCCGGAGATTCTTCGCGACGTCAGCCTGAATATTCCGGCCGGGCAAATGATCGGCATCGTGGGCCCGTCCGGGTCAGGCAAGAGCACCTTGGCCAAGCTCGCCCAGCGGCTCTACGTGCCGGAAAGCGGCCGGGTTCTGGTCGACGGGGTCGATGTCGCCCAGATCGATCCTTCCTGGCTGCGCCGCCAGATCGGCATCGTCTTGCAAGACAATATCCTGTTCAACCGCTCGATCCGCGACAACATCGCCTTGGCCGACCCCTCCCTTCCGGCGGAAAAGGTGATCGAGGCCGCGACGCTGGCAGGCGCGCATGAGTTCATCCTCAAACTGCCGGAGGGCTACGACACGATCGTCGGCGAGCGCGGCGGCAGCCTGTCCGGCGGGCAGCGCCAACGCATCGCCATTGCCCGCGCCCTGGCGACCAATCCGCGCATCCTGATCTTCGATGAGGCAACCAGCGCGCTCGACTACGAGAGCGAGCACATCATCCAGCAGAACATGGCGCAGATCGCGCGCTCAAGGACGGTGCTCATTATCGCGCATCGCCTCTCCACCCTGCGGATGGCCGATCGCATCGTGACCATCGAAGGCGGCCGCCTGATCGAGGATGGCACGCATGAGACGCTGATGCGGACGGGCGGGCGCTACGCCACGCTACACCGCCTCCAGTCCGGACTGCCTGAGGCCGGAAGCCCGCCGGCGACGGCGAGCCACACGGCCGCTCGATCCGCGACCGCGAACACCATCGACTCGACCGCCCTTTCCGTAGCCCAGGGGACACATGCGGCGCGCTGATTTCCCGGAGGGAAGCAGCCGCGGCGAAGCAAACGCCATGCACGCGCTCACAAACGATCAATCTGGCCTTCTTGCCCTGGAGATGCTGCTGCGACTGCGCGGCGTCGCCGCCACGGTAGAAGAGCTTCGCCGCCATATCGGCAACGGAGCCGTCGGCATCGCCGAGATGCTGCGCGGTGCACGGGCCTATGGCTTCGCAGGGCGGTCCCAGTCCGTCACCTGGGACAAGCTGTCCGAACTTCCGCTGCCCTGCATCGCAGAGCTTCGCGGCGGCGGGTTCCTCCTGCTCGGCAAGGTGGGAGAGGAAAAGGCCGTCGTCGTGGCCTCAAACCTCACGGAGCCTACCCTGCTGACGCGGGCCGAATTTGAAGCCCAATGGGCCGGGCGTCTCGTCCTGCTGAAGCAGGCCGAGGCCGCTGCGGGTCTCACGCGCTTCGACAAGGCTGTCGCCATCCGGGCCAAACAGGCTCTGACGACGACGGCACAAGGCCTCGCGACCCGCTCGCAAGCCCTTCAGAAGGCCATTGTCGCACGATCCATGAATGAAAACCGTATGAGATCTCAGGAGCTGGCGTTCCTGCCCGCGGCGCTCGAGATCGTCGAAACCCCGCCTTCGCCTTTGGGACGCACCATCGGCCTGACCATCATCGCCGTCTTCGCCGTCGCGCTGGTGTGGGCCTGCATCGGTACGGTCGACATCGTCGCCGTTGCCCCCGGCAAGATCATACCCAGCGGCCGCACCAAAACGGTCCAGCCGTTCGAGACCGGCGTCGTTCGGGCGATCCGGGTCCATGACGGCCAGAGCGTCAAGGCGGGCGAGGTGCTGGTCGAGCTCGATACGACCACCTCCGATGCCGAGCTCGGACATCTGCAAAACGACCTGATGGCTGCACGCCTCGACATCGCCAGACTGCAGGCGGCGATCACCAACAAGGACGATCCGCTTTCGGCCTTCGCCCCGCCCGAGGACGCTCCGCCGGATCTGCTCCGGATGTACCGCGGTTTCCTCGTCAGCCAGAACGGCGAGCAAAAGGCCAAGCTCGCTGCCATCGACGGTCAGCTCGCGCAAAAGGGAGCCGAACGCGACACGATCCAGGCTTCCGTCGACAAGCTGAAGTCTACCATCGTGCCGCTCCAGCAGCGCGTCGAAATCCGCGAGCAGCTTTTCCAGAAGGAGCTTGGCTCCAAGGTGACTTACCTCACCGAACTGCAGGACCTCGTCGGCCAGCGCCAGGATATCCTCGTTCAGGAGAAGCGCGGCAACGAGACGAATGCTGCAGTCACCGCACTCATGGAGACACGCACGAAAACCATTGCCGAGTATGAGCGGACCCTTTTCGACGAGCTGACCAAAGCGCAGCAGAAGGCCGCGGGCCTCAAGCGGGATATCGTGAAGGCCGAGCAGCGCAAAAACCTGCAAAGGCTGACGGCACCTGTCGACGGCATCGTGCAGCAGCTCGCTATCCACACGATCGGCGGCGTGGTGACGCCTGCGCAGTCGCTGATGCTCGTCGTTCCGGCGGAAAGCCGGCTGGAAATCGAGGCGATGATCTCGAACCGGGATATCGGCTTTGTCAGCGCGGGCCAGGAGGCCGCGATCAAGATCGACACCTTCAATTTCACGCGCTACGGCCTGCTGCGAGGAACCATTCTCAACGTGTCGCAGGATGCCATCGCGCGCGACAAGATCCCCGACAGCTCAGCCGACAAGACGTCGGGCGCGAACACCGACAGCAGCGAGCCGCGCGGCCAGGAACTGCTCTATTCCGCGCGCGTCTCCCTCGACCGCACGCAATTGGCGATCGAGGACAAGCAGGTCAATCTGTCGCCCGGCATGGCCGTGACGGCGGAGATCAAGACCGGAAGGCGGCGGATCATCAGCTATCTGCTCTCGCCGCTCTCCCGCTACCAGCACGACAGCTTGCGCGAACGGTAAGCGCGCGGCGGTCTCGCACGGGTTCCGTGCGAGACCGCTCGGAGATCGTAAGGTACGGCGCCGGAGCCTCGATTCTCCGGCGTTCAGAAAAGCCACCGCGTGGAATCCATGCCCTGATGGCCGACCATGACCGCGCGGGTCTGACTGTCGGAACCGATCTCGGCTACGCTATCGATCGCAAGCAACGCCGCCAATCGCGAGCGAGCCCGGTTGATCCTGCTCTTGATGGTTCCGGTCGTGGTGCGGCAAAGCGTGGCCGTATCTTCGTAGGATAGCCCGGCAGCCCCGACCAGCAGAAGCGCCTCGCGCTGGTCGAACGGAATCTCTCTCAAAGCCGCGCAGAATTCCTGATATTCCAGCTGGCCTTCCTGTTCCGGCGCGGAGCGCAACGCCTCGGAATAGCACCCGTCAGCGTCCTCCACCTCATGGCGGCGGCGCCGGAGATCGGAGAGGTAGCAGTTTCGCAGGATCGTCGTCAGCCAGGCGCCAAGGTTCGTGCCCGGCCGAAAGGTGTCGATTTTGCTGATGGCGCGCAGCAGCGTTTCCTGAACCAGATCGTCGGATCGGTCAGCGCTGCGGCTGATGGACATCGCGTAGGCACGCAGCTGCGGCTCGAATGCCAGCATCTGCTGTTGAATCGAGAGCCCGTCACCTTCCCTCGTCTTCCCGTAGTCCTTGTCGCCGAAGGCCATCGTCGATCTCCCACTCACATCAGCGCACGCAACAATCCATGACTCAAAAGCAAAACGGGGCCGGGCGCACGGCTACGCAGATCGCGCAGCCGCGCTGCTATTGCTTGACCCGAGCAGGCACCATGATGTTGGTCTGTTCAGGCGCGCCTATACCCAGCCCGCTCGGAAGGATGCTCCTCTGAACCCTGAGCACGTCTCCGGGCAGCAGTTCGGTGCTCTCCTGCGCGTCAATCGTCTGCGCCTTCCCGTCCTGCATACGCACCACCGTCAGGCTGCGGGTTTCGACAGTGGCGTCGGAATTGCCGACCAGGGTCGGGATCGTCACCTGGGCCTCGACGAGAAGGCTCCGGTTGGTCTCGAACTTGACGCTGATGTCATCGAGATCCATCCGGACTTTCTGCACTTCGGCGGTCAAGGACGCATTCCGCTCGCTCTTCAGATCGAAGATCCTCTGATCGACCTGCGTGATGTTCTGGCGCGCCCGCAAGATCAGCGTCTGCAAGCCCTGCTCGTTCATGTCGAGCTGAGCCTGCATGCGTTCAAGATTCGTCAAGCGGCTGAGGGTCGACAGACCACGCCTGACCAGATCACGAACTTCCACGAGCTCCTTTTCAGCGCTTGCGTATTGAGCCTTGTTGGCTTGGATCTGGCGTTTGACTGCGTCGATCTCGCGTTCATACAGGTCGCGATTCTGCTCGAGGCTCTCGATCTGCGTCTTGAGTGCGTCGACGCGGATGTTCAAAAGAGAGCGCTCTTCGTCGATGAGTTGCCGCAGCCCGGTGTCGTTCTGCGACCGCATCATAAGATCCGGCGGAAACTGGATATCGGCCTTCATCACCAGTTCTGCGTTCAGGCGAGCCCGGCGCGCCGTCAGCTGCTGGTACCGCTTGACGAGAGTCCGCATTTCACCGGTTATGGTGATGCTGTCCCGATCGAGCCGCATGAGGCCGGGGTCGTTGAACCGCAGCCACCCACCGGAGAGGCTGACGACCTGCAGGACGGTCATCCCTGGTCGGAATGGATACTCACCCGGCTTCTGCACATCGCCCAGGACATAGACCGGCCGCGTCTCGAGAATTTCAACCGACGCGCCAGGCTTGTCGGAGATCCCCGCCCGCACGAAACGATCGGAAATCTGGTTCGCGATCTCGTTGGCCGAAAGGCCGTTGACCGGAATATCTCCAACGGGCGCGATGGAAATCGTACCGTTCGCGCGAACAGTGTATTCGCCGCTCAACTCAGGATATTGGAAGATCTTGATCTTGAGCTTGTCGTTAGCGCGAACGCTGTAATCAGATGTCGCACGGACTGCGCTTCCACTCACCACGCACAGAACCAGAGAAATTGATCCCGCGACATTAAGCCATGAACGGTTCCGCTTCATCGTAGCACCTTTCCGATTCATGATTGCCCCGCGACAGGCTCCGCTGGCATCGCCAGTCCGAAGAGGCCTCGTCGAATTGTCGTTGCTGCTTCCGCCTCCCAGAGCTTGTCCCCGAACTGTCCGATCATCCGATCGTCCATCATGTTCAGGACTGCTCCGATGAAGTCCGATGGCATGGCGCCCGATACCGCGAAGGCGCGCTGGACCTGCTCCATCTCTGTTTTACCCCATCTGATAACGAGCAGGATTCCGTCGAGGTCCTGCGCGGCCATGCGGAATTCGGCTCCGCGTTCAAGCGGCGGCAGGCTCACGATGATGAGGTCATAATCGGCCGAGAACTTTTGATTGCTATGCATCCACCAGTTCGCGGGCGCTTCGATGCTGTCCCAGGCCGCAGTCACAAGAACATCAGGGCCGCTTGCACGATTGCTCCGACGAGTACCGTCGCTCGGCCGCTCATTCGTCCCGGAAACAGGCACTCCGCCCGGCGACGGGGCCTGAGCGAGGGCGCGCGGCGTCTCGTTTCGATCGAGCTCCACAAGCAGCACTCTCCGCTGGCTGCGAGCCGCCATATGTGCGAGCTGCCTTGCAACCGTGGTCGCCCCCTCGTTCGCGACCGAAGACGCAATGCCGACGACGCGCGCCTTCGATGCTTCAATCGCGACCGTCATCCGGAGCAAAGTCTGATTCAGCAGCGGAACAGGCAGAAACGGATCCTCCCTCCCCTGCTCCTTCGTCGAGCGAGGCGACCGCGAAGCCGCCGAAGCACCGCATTTGAGCAAGGGGATCGCGCCGATGCATTCCAGGCCGAAATCCTCAACCTGCGCGGCGGTGCGGATCGTCTTGTCCTTGAAGTCCAGCAGCAGAGCCAGCATCGATCCGGCGACAAGTCCAACAATGAAGGCCCCGAGGATGACGAGGAGCTTGCGCGGTCCGCTCGGCCTGTCCGGAGCAAGGGCCCGCGTCATCACATAGACGCTGGGACCCAATCCCTGCAGGCGCTCCCGCAGCAGCGGCGACCTGCTGCCGTCCTGGTCCGCGCTGACCCGCGCCTGAAGCATGACCTGGCTGATGCCGTTCGCGATCCGCTCGGACTTCTCCGGGTCGGAAGTCGTTACGTTGACGAGGATGGTGTGGCTCGTTCCAATCCGCTTCAATTCGATGCGCTTGGTGAGCGCGTCGACGGCGAGTTCCTGTCTGTTGCGGCTTTCATCAGACGTCGCCGACGGCGCGCCGAACAGCCATTGCGCGATGCTTTGCAGGGACGTCGCTGGCGGAACGAATTCGGGATCCTCGGACAATTTCAGCGACTGCGCCACTTTGGTCAGCGTGCCGCGCGAGCGGATGATCTCGATCTCGTTCTCGACCTGTGTGAGATCGGCACGCCCCAGAAAAATGACCAGGTCCGGCCCCGGCTGGACTTCCTTCACGTAGATCAAAAGCTGCGTTGAAGCGGTATAATTCACCGGCCGGAGTAACGAAAAAAGCAGTCCGAGCACCGTTGAGAATACAACACAAGCAGCAACCAGCTTCCAGCGGCGACGGAGGCAATCTAAGCCGGACGGCATTAAAGATTGGCGCTCTCCAAAATAGACCGTCATTGGACTCCCGATCTCTATTCGTCTGCTGCCAATGCCCGCTCTCGGCTCGCTCGATACAGCGGCTATAGTGCCATCACCCTACTTCGGCACCGCAGGCAATTAACAAAAAGCACGCAACAATATTCACTGCAATTTGGCTGGCAGCGCCTCAAAGTTCTGAGGGGCGGGCGCGTTTGATAGTGTGAGCTCTACCCGTTCGGAATCCACGATCTGCGCAGCTCTCATCCAGACGAAAGCCCGGTTCCAAACCTCCCAACTCGTTTCTTCCATGATCGTCTCGTAGTCTTGCGGGCTGAGACGGCGAAGAATCAGCTCAGCTACCGCCCGTGCTCGATCGCCGCCGGCATTGCTGCGTTTCTCTTCAGTCGTCTTCAGAGTTTCAGGCTTGGAGAAGAACGACGAGGACATCCCTTCGCGTATCGAGCGATCGCCGGCGTCCGCCTTAGCCGTCGTCCTCGCATCCGAAGCCTGAGAATAGATTTCGTTGCGCGAGATGCGCTCGCCGTTCTCGAGCCGTTTCAGGA
This sequence comes from Allobosea sp. 10L422, assembly GCF_056395345.1. Lineage (NCBI taxonomy): Bacteria > Pseudomonadati > Pseudomonadota > Alphaproteobacteria > Hyphomicrobiales > Alloboseaceae > Allobosea > Allobosea sp. 10L422. The sequence goes on along the minus strand of NZ_JBFTJI010000004.1, from coordinate 57,393 downwards.
TCGTACTACGGACCGCAGGTGGGATTTTCTTGGAAAGGTAGACGCGCAGCGTCGACGGAACCATCAGCGCGACGAGCTTCTCATCGGAATGCGCCTCACGCGCGAGCTTCATCAGGTCCTGCGCGGTTCTGATCTTGAACTCGCACGCCTTTTCGACCCACTTAACGAAGGCACCGTGAGGCATCTTTTCTTTAATGCTGAGTAGTTCACGCCCGATTTCCACAGCGTGTTCGGTCGCGGCCTTTCGAAGTTCCTTGATCCTCTGCGCGGTATCATGCAATTCCGTCGCCGAGATTTCTGCGCTCGATGCCACGATTACATCCTCACTACTCAACCCACGAGAGCAATGAGCTTACGCTTGGAGCAGTGCACAACGAAGCGAGCAAAGGGATTCCCGCCCGCACACATGAGGTAACCCTTCCGGATTACCTCAAAATTCGTCCGGCTTCTCTGAGACGCAGCCAAGGCATTGGACGAAGGCCATGAACGACTGCAGATCCGCTCCCCAAAATGACCACAGTCGCATTCCGGCCCGCTTCGGAGCCCCCAGAATGAGGCATGGATCAACGACGTTGCATTTTGGCTGATACGCGCAGTTCGCGGCGTCTGAGCCGAGCCGCCGTCTGTTCGCTTCGCGGACCTTCGGTTCGGCCACATCCGCAAGCGTCCAGGACCAGTGCGTGTTCAGGTCTTCTCCGTGGAAGCACCGTTCGCGGGATCAGGCACGACGATGGGTCAGCGCCGCCCCGCGGACGCACGACCGAAGCCAACATGCTGGCCAATGCCGGGACCTGCCCATCACTTTCTTGCTCGGCAGCCGCCATGCCGCTGATTGCACCAAAGGAGGCGGTCTACTCCGGCAAATACTTCCGCGCGCCCTTAGGCGCTGCGCCATGGCTCAAACGCGCAACGGGTTGCGCTTTTGCTCGGCGTGGGCTCCGACAACCGCCTTGTTGGCACAGATCGAAGCCCCCAAGCTCCCGGATTTCATCCGACAACGAGAAATGCTTCCAAGGCTGGGTGGTGGTCAGTCGTCCGGGCCGCAGAATCGCGCGTCGAAGCGACTCGCTCAGCCTGTGATCTCCGGAGAGTATTCGAACCCGATCACGCGCCACCGCGTTAAGCAAAGAGGGGCAATGGAGCCATCAATTCACCATGGAGAACCTTCGGGGAAAATCCATCCACGCCGGGCTCACAAAAATAATAGCCCAAATTGGACGAGTCATCATAAAAATACTGTCAACAATGGTGCTGGCGCGCCTGATTGCACCGAGCGACTATGGCTTGATCACCATGGTTGTGACTTTCACTGGCTTCTTAGGACTTTTCAGCAGCCTGGGGCTTTATCATGCTGCGATCCAGTGCGACTCGATCTCGGCGGATCAATCCTCGGCTCTTTTCTGGATAACCCTCCTCTTCGGCTTGATCCTTTTCGCCGTATGCGTCGCACTGGCCCCTGCTATCGCCTCCTTCTACGGCGACCCCAGACTTGTTGCTGCGACGATCATCATCGGAACTGGATTCATATTTTCGGGTGCCGGCATACAACATGGGGCGATGATTTCCAGGCAAATGCGCTACGGTAGAGTAGCGATAATTGAACTTACATCCGACCTGATCAGCGCAGCAGTGGCCATTTATTTCGCCTGGATCGGGTACGGGTATTTTGCTTTGGCATATATGATTGCTTTGCAGCCACTCATCGCAACTATTGGTGTGTGGTACAGCGCGAGATGGGTTCCCAAAATTCCGGGTATCGACGTGCATGTTACGATGATGTTGCGCTTCGGCAGGACCATGACGCTTACAAGCGCGATAACTTACTTCACCAGCAATTTGCAAAATGTCCTGATTGGAAAATTCTGGGGCGAAGAAGCGATAGGACTCTATGGACGCAGCAACTATTTAATATCGTTTCCAATAGATACTTTAAATAACGCCATAGGGGATGTCGCGTTCAATGCCTTGGCCCAAGTCAAGCGGGATCGCGCCCGCTTGCGGCGCTCATTCCTGCAAATCTATACATGTGTTGTTGCGTTGACGCTCCCGCTGACATTCGCTTGCGCGCTATTTGCGGACGATGTGATCGCGGTCCTCCTAGGCCCGAGATGGAGCGAAGTCGTGCCCATATTCAGGCTTTTGACGCCAACAGTGCTGGTTTTCGCAATCAACAACCCGATCGGATGGCTATTGAGCGCGCTTGGGATGGCTGAAAGAGGTTTGAAAATTGCGCTGGTCTCAGCCCCCCTGGTGCTGGCCGGGGTGATGATCGGACTACCTTACGGACCAGAGGGCGTCGCCTTGTCATACTCCGCCGTAATGATGCTGAAGGCCATTCCAATAGCCACTTGGGCACTGCGGGATACGGGAATTCACTTTCGGGATATCATGACGGGGCTGAGCGGCGCGCTTGTCGCGACTATCGCTGCCGGAATCCTATGCTACGTATTGGAAGCCGAATTATTGTCGTCAATGACGCCGCTCCTTCGACTGGCGATGCTGTCGCTGGTTTTTGCCGTAACTTACGTGCTCGTTTTGATGCGATCCGCGACGCACAGGGCGGTTTTTGCTGAAGTGCTGCAGGAAGCAAGAAATCTCGGTGTCGCTCCTCGAAAGTTTGGTTTCAAGCGCGCAGCTTGAACGGCAGGAAAGCGACTAGGGCGACCGAGTGCGCGCGCTCCGGGCCAGGCAGGGGGAAGAGTCCGAGCTTCTCGATTTCCAACTCAGCCGCGCGATCAACGCATCCGTGCTGCTGTTCGCAGCCCCTCCCGCGCGGAGACCGCTCTGGAACAGCGGCAATCGGCTGTCGTTATTTTTTTGAAGCTCAGGGGGACTGGAGCATGCGTCGCCAGGCAATGAGCCGCTCGCCAGATGCGACCCAAAATCCAAAGGCGCTGAACGCATCGAGGATGAGCACAGCAGCTCCAGCCGACCCCACACTGCGCCGACCAGCGACAGAACTCCCCCGATACCCCGGAACTCGGAATGATAAAAGCGCCAACCGCTCCTGCGGCTGGCTCGGACAAGACTGCACCGAATTCTAAACTGAACCTGCCAAGAGCCTCCTGGCATCGTCAGATGACCTTGATAAAGCGGATGGATGGAGTTTCCAAATGGCAACGCCAAAATTCAGCGTCTTGATTGCAAACTACAATAACGCTCACCTCATTCGGCAGGCGCTCGATAGTGTCCAAAAACAAACAGTTCAAGATTTTGAAATTATCGTCGTCGACGATGGGTCGACGGACAATAGCCGGTCAGTCGTCAATGAGGCGTCCGCATCGTTCGGCGGCAAGCTTCGATACATATATCAAGCGAACAAGGGCGTTTCTGGAGCGCGAAACACCGCCATCGGTGCGTCGATCGGAGATTACATCACGTTTTTGGATCCGGACGACTATTGGCATGACCGACGCCTCGAGGCTCACGCGGATGTTCTGGACAAGCATGAGAACGTCGATATTTGTTGTAGTGACTTCGAACGCCTCCATGAAGACGGCCGCTCAGAACGACACTTCAGCAAATGGGTTGCATTTCCGGACTTCCCATTTGAGAAAGAAATTTCGCGACAGGATGCGGTGAGATGGCTCCTTCGCGTCAATTTTGTAGGAACCAATGGGATTACCATTCGAAGATCATGCGCTTTGGCGGTGGGATTGTTTAACGAAGATTTGAAACAAGCCGAAGATTATGATTATTGGTTGAGATGCGCGACGAATTCGAATTTCTATGTTATTCCGCGCGTCTTACACACATACCGCATTCATCAGGGTGGGCTGACGAAGAATTTTCTTGAGAATTGTGAATATAGCCAGCGCGTCGTGCAGGAGTATGAAAGGGCCTATGGCAGTTTCATAAAATCGCACGGGCTGGAAGACGCGATCAAAAACTCGATCTCGCAACGGTGGTACGAGATCGGCAATTTGAACTTCGACAGCGGGCAGACGAGCAGAGCGTTTCGCTCGTATGTGACGGGACTTCAAGCGGAAATGTCGTTCGCGAACTTACTGCGGTTTATGTCGGTAACATTGCGCAAGACGGCCCGGCTTGCCACGTTCGATGCTCTCTCAAAAGAGCGCCTTGCTTATCGCTCCTGATCGGCAAATGGCCGCCTCTTGCCCCGCGGGATCTGCCCCCGCACCCGCCCCCCCCCGGGGGCGTTCGCCGGGGGCCATTTCTGCGATCTGCGAAACATGATCGCGGACGCGGCGACGCGTGAGGGGCACTCCAGCTCCGAAAAGCTTGGGATTATCCGGCTCTTAGACCGGTCGCGTCTGCCGCTACGCCAAAGGCTCGCCTATATTGGTCATCCAATTCGTCGCGAAACTCGAGCACTTTTTGCGCGATTTGGGCTTTGACGTCGCTGGCATCGGCCGTCAAGAGCTCGAAAGTTTGGATGAGCGCGTCTGAATCCAATGCGTGTATGTCCAAACAATAGGCCGACATGCCCATCGCAGCCATCAACGATGCGCATTTGTGATGAAAAGAAATGGCAATGACCGGCTTTCCGCCGAGCAACGCCAGCAGGACGTTGTGAAAGCGGGTCGCCACGACAAAATCCGATACGGTAAGCGCCGACAACAAGCTCTCGACCGAGGTGACAGGCTCATCAATGATCGCGTCGTCGTCCTGTGCTTGTGCGCCTTCGCCCAACAATTGAATAAAGCGGTCCCTTGCCGATACGTCCACTGTATCGCCGATGAGGGGCCTCACATTATAACCCTGGGAAATCAGCCATCTGGAGAACCGAACCAACTTGTCCCAGTAATCCTGGTCAGTCGATGCGCTGGGATTGGGGACGCTGTAATTTCCCGCGTAGCTCATGACCCCCAGGCCGATTTCGTGGGCCTTATTTCCCTCTGACGGCAAGGCCGGGATCGGCAGGCTAAATGCGAGATCCGGGTAGACTGGATCGCAGCCGGCCTTGAACCCAATACTCGCGAGGTATTCGCGGCTCGAAATCTCCCGATATGAGCGGAAATCAGCCAGCGATAGAGCCGACTTCGCGAAGAACCGGCCGAGCCGGCGGTAGAGCGGCCCTACACCTACACTCAGAAACAGCAGCCGGCATCCACAGAGCTTCGCAATAAGCGCCCATCTGAAGAGGCCGTAGGGCCCGCACCCCCCCAGCCCGAAGACATCCGTGAGCAATCCCGTCCCCGGGACGATCAACATTTGCGCGCGTCTCAGCACCATAATTGCGGAAATGCACCGCCACAGCTCGGCGGGAAACCCGAGAACGGCTCTGCGCACAAGCCGCCCCAGGGACGTCTTGGCCACCCAGAATTTGAACAGCTCTTGGTTGACTGGAACGGCTTCAACGTCGTCAGCTTTTGCAGCGTTCTCGTGATCATCGGTTATGCAGATAAATTTCGAACCGGGGTATAACCGACGAAGATTGTACAGAGCGGCCTGAAGACTACATTCATTTCCAAAATTCGTTGAGTTGAAATGACCGAAGAAAGCGATGGTCCCAGGCCCATTCCTACGCATGGCCTTGCCTTCCAAATATAAACGCCGCTTGACACGAAATTAACGCAGTCGCACATTAGCATATCTTCATGTATTTCTCAATCTGATAACGCCCTGACGAACCATCTGATCCCGCAGGCACCGCCATTTCGATAGCGCGGGCGTTACAAGGGGGGCGGGCCTATTGATCGGCAACCGCGATGCCCAGGCGCAGATGGCCGTCAACGAGCGGATGCTGTCCCCCAACCATCTGAGGGATGCTCTCGGGAAACGCACGATCGCGGGGGGCGCCATTGCGATAGGCGCCCAGTTCGTGCGCCTCGCGCTGCAGCTGGCCGGCTCGGCCATGCTTGCGCGCCTGCTTGAACCGAGCCAGTTCGGGCTTGTCGCCATGGGCAGCACGGTGACGGCCTTCGTCATCGTACTGACCGAACTCAATGTGGCGACGGCCGCGGTGCAGCGAGAGGAACTCGACCAAAACACAGCCAGCGCCTTGATGTGGATCGCCCTCGGCATGGGATGCTTGGCGTTCCTGCTCTCGGCGGTCGCTGCGCCAGCATCACTTTGGTTTTTCGAAGACCGGCGCTTACCGCTCGTTGTCCTCGGGCTCGGCCTGAACGCACCGATTTATGCGCTCGGCGGACTGCCCACCGCCCTGCTCACCCGTAACATGCGCTGGCTCGATCTGCAGATCGCCTCGCTTGGCGCTCTTGCAACCGGTCTCGTGGTCGCCGTCATCGCGGCTAAGCTGTTCTCCGCCGGCTATTGGGCGCTCGTCATTCAAACATGGGTGACGGCCTTCACGACGACGGCGGCGGTCTGGATTCTTTGCCCCTGGCGGCCAAGCATTGTGAAAGACTGGTCGGCCGCGAAAGCATCACTCAAATTTGGCTTCCATCTGACCGGCGCGATGATTCTGAATTACTTCCATCAGCAGCTCGATAATATTCTGATCGGAGCCCGTTGGGGTTCGGTCGAACTCGGCTTCTATTCGCGGGCCTACAATCTACTGGTGATACCGCTCAACTTTCTGAGCGGACCATTGGGCTCATCAATGGTGCCAGTGCTGAGTCGGCTACGCCGAGAGCCCGCAAGGTGGCGCGAAGCCTATCTCGATGCATTGAGCGTCGTCACGCTCGTAGGCGCTGCGATGGCCTGTCTCCTTTATGGAGGCGCCTCCCCTATCGTCGACATCGTGCTCGGCCCCCAATGGCAGCCTGTCAAGCTGATCTTCAGCTGTCTGGTGCTCGGCATGCTGGCATCCGTGCCGATGGGCGCGACCGGTTGGATCTATATCTCGACGGGTCGCACCGATCGCATGTTCTATTGGAGTCTGATCGGTGTCCCGATCTATGTCAGCTCGTTCTTGATGGGGCTTCCATATGGCCCGGTGGGCGTAGCGCTGTGTTACAGCATTTCGCGTTACGTCGCGTTCTTTCCTTCGATGCTCATGGCCACTTATCAGACGAATATCAGTATTTTCGATATCCTCGCCGTGATCGCCGTGCCGACGCTAACCGCAGCCGCGATCGGCTTCGCGCTCTCGCTGATAACCGCAAGTCTCTCGACGGCACCTGCGCTGGCAGCCATTGCGGCCGCCGGGCTGCTTTACGCAGGGGTTTGCGCCCTCGCCGTGCTGCATCTTCCAGTGTATCGACGCCTGCGAAGCCGCGGCCTTGACACGCTCAGCAGCGCCTATGTGCGTCTTCTACGACGCCGGCCGACCGGCTGAGATCACGCCGCAATCTTGAGCAGATCCTCGAGCCAGGTCTCGCCACGGAAATGGCGATATTGCTCAGCGCGAAGCGTGTCGGCTAGCCGTCCGGGCGGCAGGACGATGTCGTCATATGTCAGGACCTCGTCCTTCGCGATGTCGCGGACGAGGCGGCAGCCGGCGACCAAACCCTCTGGCAGATAGCGCCCGGCGCTCATTTCATCGACATTCACCGCTTCGCCATAGGTCATGTACATGCCGTAGTCGTCGAGCGTCTCGCCGGCCTTGAGGTCCCGCTTGGCGATCGCGCAGACCTCGACCACCGGGCCTCCGAGCGGCGGCGCCAGCTCATCCCGGAACAGAACCACCCGCGCAATCGACAGCGGCGTCTCGAAATGGACGAGGTGGTAAGGCGTGAAGAACGAATAGAGCGGCCCTTCGCCCATCTTGTAGAGATTGAGGTAGTGCTGCTGTTTTGGATCAGGATGCTCCGCGAGCACGAAGACTTTGGTGAGGGGGGTGCCGACGACATAGTCGATGGCGCCGCCGAGCTCTCGCAACTGGTCGATGTCGTATAGCTTGCCTATCGCCATGACGTCGTCGCGGTATTCGCGCCCGCGCGACATGCCCCGTTGAAGCACTTTGAAGCCGGTGGCATTTGCGACGATGGATTGCTCAAAGCTGATCTTGGAGCCGTCGGCGAAGCTCGTCACCATCGCCGCATTCTGCCCCCAGCGCTCCGCCCAGGCTTTTTGAGTGGTCGGGGTGCGGTACGGATCTTGTAGACCCTTGATGTTGCCGATGAGGCGAGGCGTCAGCCCCAGGCCCCGCACCCAGCGAACCAGATTCATCTGCACGCCCGGTTCATCGCCGTCGCAAGCGGAAAGAATCCGGCCATATCGGTGCGCATGCACCCGCAGGATCGGCCCGATGGTGGCATCGATCTCGGCGTTCATCAAAACCACGTCTTTGCCGTGTTTGAAAGCTTCCAGCACGAGGTGCGCGCCGAACTCGACCGAGCCGGTCGTATCGACCAGCACATCGATCTCCGGCGAGCGCGCCAATAGCATGGCATCTTCCGTTGCCGCCGGCTTTCCGGAGCGGATGATCTCATCCAGCTCCGTCTGCCTGTCCGATAGCTTGCTGTTCTCGAAGCCGGCATAGGCAAGAACGTTCAGGGCCCGCTCCGGACGGCGATTGGAGATCGCAGCCAGGCGCATTCCCGGCACGGAATGCGCGAGCTGGTTTGCAAGTCCCTGACACATGAATCCCGCGCCGAGAATGCCGACTCGGATCGGGTTGTTCTCTTCCGCACGCCTCTTCAGAGCAGTATCGACGATCAGCATGGCGCTCTACCCCTGTTCCTTCAGCCGGCCACCGACACTGGCTTGGAGCCCATTTTGGCCTTCAACTCGGTCTCGACCGCATCGAACGGCGCAAAAGCCTGGTCTTTGGGCGAGATGACCGTCACGGGCAGCGGCCATGTCAGGCCCAGACGCGGGTCGTTGTACATCAGGCCGCCTTCAGCGCTCGGCGTATAGAATTCGCCGACCTGATAGCTGGTGTCCGTCCCGTCTTCGAGCGCCTGATAACCATGCGCGAAACGCTCCGGCACGTAGAGCGCACGACCGTTCTCCTGGCTCAGCTCCACCTCGATATGCTCCAGGAATGTGGGACTCTCCGGACGCAGGTCGACGATAATATCGAGGATTGACCCGCGCGTGCATCGCACGAGCTTGGTTTCCGCCGCCGGGGGATATTGGAAATGCATGCCCCGCAGCGTGCCCTTGTGGATGTTCGAGGCGAGATTGGCCTGTGCGATCGTCGCCTTGAGGCCGTGAGCTTGGAATTCGTTCTGGCAGAAGGTCCGTGCGAAGAAGCCTCGTTCATCCTCCCTGCGTTCGAGCTCAAGGATGAACGCCCCCGCGAGCTTAGTAGCGACGAATTTCAAATCAGCCCCCCAAGATTCAGTTAAATGACACTGGCGAGCGATCCCTGCGGATCAGATCTAAGACTATAGCAAGCTTCGAAGCTTGGGCGCATAAAAAATGATCCCTTGCGACCTAAAAATCATACGCCAGCGCGGCACCGAGACATTCTTCCCTTAGGTAATTAAATCTGCTAGTAATAAGTCGCGATTTTGCGGCATGATGATCTCGTTGAGCAGCGTGTCGTGAGGCAGAGGCGTATGTGCTTGATCAGCCAGGCCTGCGGCTTCGAAGTCCCGGATCGTGCCGATGCGTGAACTCCACGCCGGCCTCCTTTGCTTCAGCAACTTAATCCACGATATGCCGGTGCGAGCGGGCTGTACCGCTGGCCAACCCGATCGCCGGATAAAGGGGTGCGCTGCCATGTGAAGCTTTCGCGCGTTGGTATGTTGGGAACAGATTAGCTGGTTTCTGATGGCTGGGGTCTAGACATGCGTGTGCTGTTTACTGGCGCAGATGGATATATCGGCGCGCTTCTTGGTCCGTATCTGATCGAGCAGGGTATCGAAGCCGTTGGCCTCGATACCGGCTATTACCGCCAGGGTTGGCTCTATCCGATGAGGGGACCGCGCCCGGCAGTCATCACGAAAGATTTGCGTGAAATCACAGCCGAAGACCTTGAAGGCTTCGACGGGGTCGCGCATCTCGCCGAACTGTCCAACGATCCGCTGGGGCAGCAGGACCCCCAATTGACACATGAGATCAATCATGGCGGATCGGTACGGCTGGCACAACTCGCGCGCAAAGCCGGTGTCAAACGCTTCGTCTACATGTCCTCATGCTCAGTTTATGGGGTCGGCGCTCCAGACCAGATTCTCGACGAAGAGAGCCCGGTGAACCCGCAGACGGCCTATGCGGAATGCAAGGCCAAGGTCGAGCACGATGTCTCCGCCATGGCCGGGGACGACTTTGAACCCTGCTTCTTGCGCAACGCGACTGCTTATGGCGCCTCGCCGCGCCAGCGTTTCGACATTGTGCTGAACGACCTCTGCGGCCTCGCATGGACCACCAAGCAGATCAAACTCCTCTCCGACGGCTCACCTTGGCGACCGCTCGTTCATGCGCTCGATATGTGCCAAGCCGTGCATCTGTCGCTGACCGCACCACCCGATCGTATTCGCGGCCAGATCTTCAATGTCGGTTCGAACCAGCAGAACTACCGCGTTATCGAGATCGCACGCATCGTCGCGAACGAGTTTTCCGGTTGCGAGTTGATTGTCGGCGAGCCGAGCGCGGATAACCGTTCCTACCGCGTGAATTTCGTCAAGATCGGCCACGTGTTGCCGACATTCGAAGCGCGCTGGACTGCGGAATCCGGCGCCCGCCAAATGCATGATGTATTTGAGCGTATCGCCATGAGCGAGGATGACTTCCGTGCGCCGCCCTATACCCGGCTCAAAATGCTGATGAAGCATCGCCAAAGCGGCCTTCTCGACGACAAGCTGTTCTGGGCTTATCCATAATACGTCCATTTGGCGCTCGCCGGATCGTCGCCGGCGAGGCCGACGCAAACATCACCAGAGGCGGCCAAGGCCAGGAATCGCGAGGAACTCACCGAGCGCTTCTTCGACCTGGACGATCACGCTTCGATCGCCTCTTGTGAGACCTGTGCGCGGGTAGGCGTAGACGGCGCGGATTTGGCGGTTTGCGGCCCGCTCGATGCGAGTGTTGGGCGCTGGGTTACAGTGGCCTTTTCCGCGCTCAAACGGCTGCCATGACGATTGAGCGGGTCCGTTTGAGATTGTAGGCGATGGCGGTGAAGTGAACCTGGGCGGTGGCTTTGGCGAGGCCACGCCATCGCTTCCCGCGCCTGCCATAGCAGCGTTTCCAAATCGCCCCGACGCCCCGGAAGCAGAAGAGATGCACGCTCATGCTGGAACAGGTGGGCCGCTCGGTCGAGCGCATAACGACCGCGCGGGCATTTCTGCTTGGACAACGGCGCGCGCCTTTACCTTGGCGCCGAGCGATTTTTACTGAGATTCGAAACCGCAAGAAGCCGCCCCGTCAAGGCAGCACGACCTATGTCCTCACCTGGGATATGAGGTTCAGATAGAATGTTTTCTGACCCATTACGACAAGCAGCATTGCCGAATAAGTTGCTGCCATGACGCTCGCGCTGAGAGCAACCCTCAACAGAGCAGGCTCTGTGTGACCGACGAGAGCCTCAACCGCGACAGCGGCAATCGTCGCGACAATCGCCGAACCGAAAGGAGGCCAAATTGCGCCAAGTAGATCGGTCATCGTGATGCTTGTGCCTTTGACGCACCACATCATGTGCGGAACAAGCCACAAGGACAGCGCGATGGAAAAAGCCGCAGCCACACCGGTCGGTCCGTAAGGCAGCCCGGCGAGATAGGAGACAATACAAATCGGTGCGAGAACCAACGCAATATTCAAGCTTCGCCGTTGCAGGCCGCTCGACATCAGAAACCAGGCGAGCGGATCGACCAAGCCAAAGAACAGAACGGTTGGCGTCAACAGGCGAAAGATCGTCGCCGCGGCCTCCCAACGGGGGCCCATTACGACGCGAATGATGTCATCCGCGAATACGGCAGAAAACAGTGTGATTGGAGCCGTCAAAGCAACGACGAGCGAGTAACCTTTGATGAAGTAGTTCTTATATCGCGCAGGCTCATTCTGAAGGCGCGACAAGGCGGAGAACGCCACGCTTCCAAGGGCACCGTTCAGTTGCGTCGTCGGGATATTGATAAGTTGATATGCTCGCGAATAAAGACCGAGCGCATCAGCTCCCCAGAATCGACCGATCAAAATCTTGTCGAGGTTATAGGCGATATAAACGACGAGGCTATTCAAGCTCGTCGTTCCGCCGAATTTCAGCATCGCCATCACCTTGGCATCGCGGTGCGGCCAACCCGGCCTCCAACCCACGACGAGCCACATCACGACAGTATTGATAACTGTTATTCCAACCGAGGGTACAACGAGCGACCAATAGCCCCAGCCGGTGGCAGCCATCGCGATTGCTGTGACCGTATTCACGAGAACGCTGAAAACGTCGATCAGAGCCAGCGTGACGTAACGCAACTCGCGGTGCAGTATGGCCGCATATTGCGCACCGGCGGCGCTGAACAGGAAGCCGCCGGATATCACCGCCGTGACCCCGAAAAGACGAGGTTCTTGATAAAAGCGAATGAGAATTGGCGCAGTCAACAGGCAAAGTAGGGTAAGGGTCGCGCCTATGAGCATGTTGACCCAGAACAGCGTGGACTTTTGCTCCTCGGTGACGGTTGCTTGTTGGATGGCGGCCGCCGAAAGGCCCCCGTCCCGAAACAGGTCGTAAATTCCGGTTATGACTGTGACCATGGCGACAAGGCCGAACTCCGACGGCGAAAGGAGCCGCGCCATCACCACGATGTAAAACAGCCGCAGCGCAAACGTTATCCCCTGGCCGACAAGCTTGGCGAGGCCGCCTCGAATTGTACGCTGCTTCAGGACTTCCATATGCTTCCGTTCCCGGTGGGTCGGGCGGTGATTTCGAGCCGCGAAGGTCTTCGTTCGCAAAGTTGTTCGCGAACCCTACGTCGTGTCGATGACGATTACCATGGAATTTTCCCGTCAAATTGGATATCGTCTGGGATCACCGCGCCTCCGGGTGGGCTTGATCGAGCGAACCACGTATCAACAGAAGGAGCTCAACATGAAGATGCGAGCCGGTGACTGGGTCGAGGTACGAAGCAAGGAGGAGATCCTTGCAACGCTCGATAAGGGTGGCCGCCTCGATGGACTGCCGTTCATGCCGCAGATGTTCGAATACTGTGGTCAAAAATTCGAGATCTATAAGAGCGCACACAAAACCTGCGACACGGTCAGCGGAGATTATGTCGGCCGCCGGCTGCCTGACAGTGTCCACTTGAATCATCGGTGCGACGGCGCGGCTTACGGGGGGTGCCAGGCAGGATGCCTGATCTTCTGGAAGCAGGCTTGGCTCAAACCCGTCGAAAAGGGCGAATTCGCGGAAATATCCGACGCCGGGCGCCTCTCAGCAGGCTGCACCGAAGAGGACGTGTTGAAAGCGACCCACGCATCGGACTCCAAGCAAAATACAAGGTATTTCTGCCAGGCCACCGAGCTTCTACAGTATACGCGGCCGCTCAAATGGTGGGACGCACGCCAGTATATCGAGGACTATGCGTCCGGAAATAATTCCCTGCCCAGGATGATGCGTGGTTTTTTGTACTTCGCATTCATTTACATGACCATGGCCAAGAGGCGAAGGTTGGGCCGTCCTGGACGTTGGTTCTACGATCGGGTTCAATCACTGTGGGGCGGCGTTCCGTTTCCCAGGCGGGCAGGAGACCTTCCGCCTGGCGCGATCGGGCCGGTATCAGACCTTAATTTACAAGCCGGGGACTGGGTCCGGGTCCGATCCTTTGAGGAAATCCGGAAAACGATCGACGCGTCCAATCAGAACCGAGGCATGAGATTTGATGCTGAGCTCGTTCCCTATTGTGGTAAGGTTATGCAGGTAAAAACGCGCGTGGAGACTTTCGTCGATGAGAGGACCGGGCTTATGCGGCGGCTCAAAACACCCGCTGTCATTCTGGAGAATTCGTACTGCCGCTCCAGTTACAGCGAGAATAGATTGTTTTGTCCAAGAAATATATACACGTGGTGGCGAGAGATCTGGCTAGAAAAAGTTGACGCTGTAAACGGCAGTGGAGAGGTAGGGAAATAAATTTCGTCTGGGACTTCGCGCTAACATGAACTGAGAGAAGCGGATCATGCGCTCAAAGTCGGCATTCCCGCTCGTCGTCATCGCGACGCCGGTCTACAATGGCGAGAAGTATTTGGCTGATACCATAGCGTGCGTGCAATCGCTCGATTATCCAAATCTCGTTCACGTCATTCTGGACAATGCTAGCACGGACGCCACTCCGGAGATTATTGCGCAGCATGCGAATGGCCGAGTCCCGATCCTGAGCCATCGTAATCCGAGCACGATCCCCATGGCGGCGAATTTCAACGCTGTCCTCAATCTTTTGCCGGCCGAGGCTGGCTATTTCCGGCTCCTATGCGCCGATGATTTGATGACTACCGACTCTATTCGCCGACAAATCGAGCTCGCAGAACAGCATCCCGATGTGGTTGCGGTTGGTTGCCTCGAATACTCCGACCACCTCCGCGACGAAAACATTCCTCGAAATCAGACCGTTTTCGACGGAATATCAATTATTCGCGCCTATTTGCGCGAGGATAATACGGTATTTTCGGGGACGCATTTTCTGTTTCGTCGATCCCTGATCGACATGAGCCGTTCATTTTATGACGAAAATCTTCTTCCTTACCTTGATGCTGAGGCTGCTTTACGCGCTTGCCTGCATAACAACCTTGCGTTTATCCATGAAGGTCTGGCAATTAGGCGGATTCACGATAGCAATGCCTATGACGTTCATGTAAAGCTCGGATTTGCGCTTCTCGATCGGCTGCAAATTTTAGTCCGGTACGGCCCGATCGTGCTGGAGCAGGAAGAGTACCGTCACCGTCTCGTTCAGCAGAGGCGGCGCTATATTCGCCGCCTTCTTCGCCTGCGTTGGTTCGAACGTGACAAGGCTACCTTCAGCAATCACTTGGAAAGGCTGAGTGCCACCGGCCATCCAGCCCGTTGGTTCGATTTCGCCGATGCCGTCGCCGATTGGGCCTTTCTTGCGATGGCAGGGCGCAGACACTTGGCAAGGGGGAAAACGTAACAAGGCTGTAGCGTCGGGTGCCCATTGCCCGATTGGTTCGGGACAGGAAGCGGTCTCCTCGCAGCAATCGCCGGCTCGGTTTATCTGAACAGTTTCCGGCCTGTTGCTAAGTGGGTTCCAGCCTCGATTATGCCGCAGCCGGGATTGGCAGCAGCGTGTTGAAGTATGCTTGGTCGGGGGTTTGGCGCCCCAGCCCCTGACAAGGCCTCCGGCCGTTGTAGAAGTCGAGATACCGGCCGATCGAGGCGCACGCCTCCGACACGCTGGCATAAGCGCGCAGATAGGCCCCCTCGTATTTCAGCGATTTCCAGAGGCGTTCGACGAAGACGTTGTCGCGCCAGGCGCCCTTGCCGTCCATGCTGGTCCTGATATTTGCGCCGATCAGCAGGCCGGTAAACTCGCGGCTGGCGAACTGAGTGCCCTGGTCGGCGTCGCCGCGACAATGCCGCGGCTGAACCAGTCGATGACAGCCGCGAGATAGACGATGCCTCGCGCCATCGGGATGCAGGTGATGTCCATCGCCCAGACCTGGTTGGTGCGGTCACCGGCAGCTTGCGCAGCAGGTGGGGAGAGATCGGATAACCCGGAACCCGCTTCGAGGTGTTCGGCCTGCGATAGAGCGCCTCGATCCCCATGCGCCGCATCAGCGTGACAACATGCAGGCGCCCCACGACATGACCCTCGGCATACAGCAGATCGCGGATCGTGCCGATCTGGTTCTCGACTTGACCCTTCTCCGAGCTGGCCGCCGATGTGCAGGCCACCGGCTCGACCAGGCGATGCGGCAGAGCTGAAGGAAGCGCCGGTTGAACTCCCGGGCGCGGCCGACGAAGGCGGTCTCCACCGCCGTCTTCACGTTGTCGTAGATGCCGCCGGCAACCCCGCCACAGAAGGCGAAGGCCTCGTCATGCGCATCGAAGACCATCTCCTGCGTCTGGCAAATAGGCGCGCACGCTCGGCATGCGGCTATAGGCCAGCCACATCTGGGCGACCTTCACGACGACGGGCAGCCCGTGGAGTTCGATCGCCTCATGGCTCCAGTCGAACTGATAGGCCTCGCCGGCATCGAAGCGCAGCCGAATGAAGGCCTGCGCCGGCATTCGTGCGCGGTCGGCACGCCAGCCCCCCTGTAGCGGGGGACAGAAATGGGGGACATCGCGGGGAACACCCTCGATTTTTCGCATCATTTTATCGTTTGATTTCAGCTACTTAAGCCACCCTTAAAAGAGTGGCGCGACCTACGGGAGTCGAACCCGTCTCCCCAGCGTGAAAGGCTGGTGTCCTAACCGATAGACGAAGGTCGCTCTGCCTCGAACCGGGAAGGTTCGTGCCGAAGCGGGGCGAGGTATAGTGGCAGGCCTGCCGCTCTGCAAGCGCCCGTTCACAAGAAATGTGGATGACTCGGTTTCGATGACGATCTGCTAGACCGGGCGAGCGAGATCGAGGATGCGCAGCTCCGCCGTCTCGTTGCCGCCCCAACGATTGAGCGAGAGCGTCGCCGCCAGATGTACGGTTTCGCCACGCGCCCCGAACAGAGCCTGCCCTAAGGGCTCCTGCGCCGCGCGAAAGGCAATCCCGCCAACGCTGGCACCATCGCCCGAGCGCAGCTTGATGCGGACATGGCCACCGCTGCCGATCTCGACGGCGTCGGTCAGGCGATGCGCCGGGAAGACGAAGACCGGCTCCGGGCTGCCCGAACCGAACGGCCCGGCCTTCTCGATCTCGGCGATCAGCCGCGGACTCGCGCCGCCGGCGCTGAGCGCCGCGTCGACGAGCAGCGCCTCGGCCTCGCCGGCGGCGCCGACCTCGCGGGCGAGATGGTCGTTCAGGAACGCGTGGAACGGCGCGGCCTGCCCGCTAGCCAGCGTCACGCCAGCCGCCATGGCATGGCCACCGCCCTTGACCGCGAGCCCCGCCTCGACGGCGGCGCGCACGGCCCGGCCCAGATCGACGCCAGCGACTGACCTGCCGGAGCCGGTCGCCCCACCCTCCCCGTTCAGCGCGAGCGCAAAGGCTGGGCGGCGGAAGCGCTCCTTGAGCCGTGCCGCGACCAGCCCGACGATGCCGGGGTGCCAATCGGCGCTGCCGGTGAGCAGGACCGGCAGTTCGGCCATGCCGGCGAGCTCATGCTCGGCCTGCGACACCGCCTCCAGCACGGCGAGCCGCTCGATCTCCTGACGCTCCTGGTTGAGGCGGTTGAGCTCGGCGGCGATGCTGCGCGCCTCGACCTCGTCATCGCTCAGAAGCAGGCGCGCGCCGAGCGCGGCGTCTCCGATGCGTCCGCCCGCATTGATGCGCGGCCCGAGCAGGAAGCCGAGATGCCAGGGCTGGATCGGCCCATCAAGGCCGGAGACATCCATCAGCGCCGCGAGGCCAGGGCGGGCGCGGCTGCGCATCATCGCCAGCCCCTGCCGCACGAAGGCGCGGTTCAGCCCCTGCAGCGGCACGACGTCGGCGACCGTCGCCAGCGCGACGAGATCGAGCATCGCCAGCAGGTCGGGCTCGCCGCCGCGCACCGCCCAATGGCCCTGCCGGCGCAACGCCCGGCTGGTGGCGACCAGCGCGAGGAAGACCACGCCGGCAGCGCAGAGATGGCCAAGTCCCGAGAGATCGTCCTGCCGGTTCGGATTGACCAGCGCCTCGACCGGCGGCAAGCGCTCCGGCGCCTGATGGTGATCGAGCACCACGACGTCGAGGCCGAGCCTGCGGGCCTCTGCCAGCGGCTCCTCGCTGGTCGTGCCGCAATCGACCGTGACGAGGAGCGTGGCGCCCTCGCCCGCGAGCATCCGGATAGCCTCGCTGTTGGGGCCGTAGCCCTCGATCAGCCGGTCGGGGATATGGATGCGCGGGCGCGCCCCGCCCTGTGTCAGAAGGCCGGCGAGCAGCGCGGAGGAGCAGGCACCGTCGACGTCGTAGTCGCCGAAGATCGCGACGCGCTCGCCACGCATCGCCGCCTGCGCCAGCCGCGCCGCCGCAGGCTCCATGTCGGTGAGGACGGCTGGGTCCGGCAGCAGGTCGCGCAGCTTCGGCTCGAGGAAGCGCATCGCCTCGGCCGGCTCGACGCCGCGAGAAGCGAGCAGGCGCGACAGGATATCGGACAGCCCCTCGCGCTGGGACAAGGCCTCCGCCCGGCCGAGACCCGCCGTATCGAGCCGGTCGCGCCAGGGACGACCGAGCACCGAACGGGTGACGCCAAGGAAAACACGGGATTGTTGCATCGGACTCATTGTCCCAACGGCGTCGCGCAAGCCGGGCGCGAGGTCAACCAGTGTCGAGCTTGGCCGTATTGGGAGCGGCCGTCATATTGCGTGCAAGCCACCGGCAGAGGCGGCATCCCGGGGGGATCATGCAGCACGAAACCGATGTGGCGATCGTCGGCGCGGGGCTTTCCGGCCTCGTCGCCGCCTGCGAGATAGCGGAAGCCGGGCGCAAGGTCGTGCTGCTCGATCAGGAACCTGAGCAATCGCTCGGGGGGCAGGCCTTCTGGTCTCTGGGCGGGCTGTTCCTCATCGACAGCCCCGAGCAGCGGCGGCTGCGCATCCGCGATTCCCGCGAACTGGCGCGGGACGACTGGTTCGGATCGGCTGGCTTCGACCGGCCGGAGGATGAATGGCCTCGGCGCTGGGCCGAGGCCTATCTCGACTTTGCCGCCGGCGAGAAGCGCAGCTGGCTGCACGGCATGGGCATGCGTTGGTTTCCGGTCGTCGGATGGGCCGAGCGCGGAGGCGGCCTCGCGACGGGCCACGGCAACTCGGTGCCGCGCTTCCATGTCACCTGGGGCACGGGTCCGGGGGTGCTGGAGCCCTTTCTGCGCCGGGCGAAGGATGCGCAGGCCAAGGGCCTGCTCGCCTTCCATTTCCGCCACCGCGTCACCGGCTTCACGCGCAGCGCCGGGGCGATCGAGGGCGTCGAAGGCGAGGTGCTGGAGCCGAGCCATGTTGCGCGCGGCGAAAAGAGCGGACGCGGCGTCACCGGCTCCTTCCAGTTGAAGGCGCAGGCCGTCATCGTCACCTCCGGCGGCATCGGCGGCAATCACGAGCTCGTCCGGGCGCGGTGGCCGACGCGCCTTGGCAAGCCCCCGTCTCGGCTGCTCTCAGGCGTGCCTGATCATGTCGACGGCGCCATGCTCGCAGTGGCCGAGGCGGCCGGCGGGCGGCTGATCAACGGCGACAGGATGTGGCACTATGTCGAGGGCATCGCCAATTGGGCGCCGATCTGGCCGCGCCATGGCATCCGCATCCTGCCCGGCCCGTCCTCGCTCTGGTTCGATGCGCGCGGCAACCGTCTCCCGGTTCCGCTCTTCCCCGGCTTCGACACGCTCGGCACGCTCGAGCACATCATGACGACCGGCTACGACTATTCCTGGTTCGTGCTGAACCGCAGCATCATCGCCAAGGAGTTCGCGCTGTCGGGCTCCGAGCAGAACCCGGACCTGACCGGCAGAAGCTGGCGGCAGGTCCTCGGCCGCGCCGGCGGCGGCGTGCCCGGCCCGGTACAGGCCTTCATGGACAAGGGCGAGGATTTCATCGTCGAGAGCGATCTCAGCCGCCTCGTCGCGCGCATGAATGCGCTGACCCATGAGGCGCTGATCGACGAGGCGCATCTGCGCGGGCAGATCGAGGCGCGCGACCGGGCCCTCGCCAATCCCTTCGCGAAGGATCTGCAGATCACAGCACTGCGTGGCGCGCGCAACTATCTCGGCGACAGGCTGATCCGCACGGCCAAGCCCCATCGCATCCTCGATCGGGCCCATGGTCCGCTAATCGCGGTCAGGCTCAACATCCTGACGCGAAAATCGCTCGGCGGGCTGATGACGGATCTGTCGTCACGGGTCCTGGATGCGGCGGGCGAGCCCGTGCCGGGGCTCTATGCCGCTGGCGAAGCGGCCGGATTCGGCGGCGGCGGCGTCCACGGCTATCGCGCGCTCGAAGGCACCTTCCTTGGCGGCTGCATTTTCTCAGGGCGCGCCGCCGGCCGCGCGGCCGCTACGGCCATAGCCTGAGGGCGCAACTCCTTCCTTCGACAACTTACGGCGGCGTGTTTCCGAAGAGCCGCGCCACAGCCTGCGCGCGGCTGCGGGCACCGAGCTTACGCTTGGCGTTCTCGACATGGCTGTGGGCGGTCGTCTGCGCAATGCCCAGCTTTTCGGCAATCTCGCCATCGGACAGGCCATCGGCGACATAGGCAAGGCAGTCGCGCTCGCGTTGGCTGAGGCCAACCGCAAGCGGGGTGGGCATCGTCGCGAAGCGTGTCATCCGCTCATGCGTCAGCACAGCCGCCAGGGCGATAATCCGAATGTCTCGCGGCGAGAGATCCAAGCGCTCGAAGCCCATGCTGATGACACCGACGCGCCCGCCCGGTTCATGACAGGGAACGGCAAGGCCATCCTGCAAGCCGATCTCGCGCGCGAGCTTGAGGCCGCGCCAATCCATCAAATCGGGAAAGCCCGGATCGCTCCAGCGAAAGGGTGAAACCCGTCTGGCAGGAGCGAAGATCACGGGATTTCCGCGGTCGAGGCCGAGCCTCGTATATTCTTCGAGCCACCCTGGCGGCGAGAGCTGCGCATAGCGCCGACCGCCCGCGACAATGCGCTCCACGGGCAAAATCGGAGAAGCGGGAAATGAGCCCGCGAAGAAACCGCAATTTCCAAACGGGGCAAGGGCCTGACGCAGAACCAATCCCGCAGCCATTGGCGATGCGGCCTGATCGAGGCCATCGACCAAATCGAGCGCTCGGGCGAATGCGGACAAAAACAAACCCCGGAAAGATTGCTTTCCGGGGCTAGCATACGTTCGGTTATGTCAAAATGTCATTCGACATGCGCAACGCGCTCAGTCGAGCTGGAACTTCGAGAACTCACGGTGCTCGCCATAGATGCGGCGGACCGTGCCGGTGATCGAGCGATAGACCAGCGTCTCGGTCTCGATCACGTCCTTGCCGAACTTCACGCCCGAGAGCAGGCCGCCATCGGTCACGCCGGTGGCGCAGACGATGACGTCGCCCGAGGCCATCTCCGACATGTCGTATTTCTTGTTCGGGTCCTTGACGCCCATGCCCGCCGCGCGCACGCGCTTCTCCTCGGTGTCGAGGATAAGCCGGCCCTGCATCTGGCCGCCGACACAGCGCAGCGCGGCCGCCGCGAGCACGCCCTCGGGCGCGCCGCCGATGCCGAGATAAAGGTCGATGCCGGTCTTCTCTGGCTGGGTGCAGAAGATCACGCCGGCGACGTCACCGTCGGTGATCAGGCGGATCGAGCAGCCGGTCTTGCGGACCTCCTCGATCAGCTTGGCATGGCGCGGGCGGTCCATGATCAGCGTCGAGATCTCATGCGGCTTCACGCCCTTGGCCTTGGCCAGCGCATTGATGTTGTCGGCCGGCGAGGCGTCGAGGTCGATCACGCCCTTGGCATAGCCCGGGCCGCACGCGATCTTGTCCATGTAGACGTCGGGTGCGTAGAGCAGGCTGCCGGCGCCGGCCATCGCCATCACCGCGATCGAGCCCGGCATGTCCTTGGCGCAAAGGGTCGTGCCCTCGAGCGGATCGACCGCGATATGCACCTTCGGCCCCTGCTTGTTGCCAACCTTCTCGCCGATGAAGAGCATCGGCGCCTCGTCACGCTCGCCCTCGCCGATGACGATCTCGCCGTCGATCGGCAGACGGTTCAATTCGCGGCGCATGGCATCGACGGCAGCCTGGTCGGCGGCCTTCTCGTTGCCATGGCCGCGCAGGCGGGCGGCGGAGACGGCAGCGCGTTCGGTGACGCGCACGAGTTCCATCGAGAGATAGCGCTCGATGATCTGATCCGGGGAGATGCGAAGATCGACGGACATGAAATGGTTTCCCCTTGCAATGTTACGGGTAGAATCGACCCGAAGGCCTATTCCCGCTCTATGCGGATAACTTGCGGCGGTTCCGCGACATGGCCGTCCGCGGTGACCTTTTCGAGCGCGGTGCGGATGGCCGACTCGCTCGTGGCATAGGTGATCAGCACGACCGGAACCGGCGCGCCGGAACGGCCTCCCGGATCGCGATTGGCGGCTTCGGGCGAGCGGCGCTGGACGATGCTCTCCAGCGAAATGTCGGCCTCGGCCATGCGGGTGGCGATCGCGGCCGCCGCGCCCGGCCGATCCGCGACGGCGAGGCGGACATAGTAGCCGCCTTCGTGACGCTGCATCGGCGCGCGCTTGGCTTCCTCGAGACGGGCAACGGGCAAGCCGAACGGCAGGCCAGCCGTGCCGCGCGCGACATCGGCGATGTCGGCGACGACCGCCGAAGCGGTCGGATCGCCGCCGGCGCCGGGGCCGACCAGCGTGATCTCGCGAACCGCATCGGCGTCCACGCTGACGGCGTTGAGCACGCCCATCACCTGCGCGATGGCGGAGGATTTCGGCACCATGGTCGGATGCACGCGCTGCTCGATGCCAGTCTTGGTGCGCTCGGCGACGCCGAGCAGCTTGATCCGGTAGCCGAGCTCATCGGCCATCTTCAGGTCGAGCGGCGTGATCGCGGAAATGCCTTCGACATGAATCGCTTCGGCGTCGATCTTCGTGCCGAAGGAGAGGCTGGTCAGGATGGCAAGTTTATGGGCGGTGTCGAAGCCCTCGACGTCGAAGGTCGGGTCCGCTTCGGCGTAGCCCAGGCGCTGGGCGTCCGCCAGGCAGGCCTCGAAGGTCAACCCTTCCTGCTCCATCCGCGAGAGGATGTAGTTGCAGGTGCCGTTGAGGATGCCTGAGATGCGGCTGACATTGTTGCCGGCGAGCGCCTCGCGCAGCGTCTTCACCACCGGGATGCCACCGGCCGACGAGGCCTCGAAGGCAAGCGCCACGCCGTTGCTTTCGGCCAGTTCCGCCAGCGCGACGCCATGGGCCGCGAGCAGGGCCTTGTTGGCGGTGACGACATGCTTTCCGGCCGAAAGCGCGGCTTCGACCGCCGCCTTGGCCGGGCCGTCCGAGCCGCCCATCAGCTCGACCACACAATCGACGTCGTCGGATTTCGCCAGCGCGACAGGATCATCGAACCAAACCAGGCCGCCAAGATCGACGCCGCGGTCGCGCTTGCGATCGCGGGCCGAGACTGCAACCACACGGATCGACCGGCCGCAACGTGCCGCCAGCGCATTCTCCTGCCGTTGCAGGATCTTCAGGACGGAGGCACCGACCGTGCCGAGGCCGGCGAGGCCGACACGCAGAGGCCGGGAAGCGTTCGAAAGTGCAGCGCTGGTCATGGGCGCGGGGTCGCATGCGGCGCGATGCGAGTCAACGGAGGGCTAAGCCGTAACGCCCCGCAAATGCCGTCAGAGCTACTCGCGCTGGGCCGAAACAACGAAGGCGGCGAGGCCTCCTTCGATCGGGCCCAAGCCGAACCGGCGCTCCAGCGCCTTCGCGACGGCCTCGGTCGCCGCCATGAGCCCCGGCCCGCCTCGTGCCTCGATCTCTCCGCGGATCGGTGTCCCCTGGCAGAACGCCGTCGCGACATCGATCGCGGAATCGGCGCGGGCGCGCTTCTCGACACGCTCGATCGCCGGCCTTGCGAAGCCGCCGGCCATGAGATCGAGCTCTATCGTCCCGATATCATGGTAGCCATGCGGCGTGCGCTCGATGAAGCGAGGAGGATCGGCCGGGAAGGTTTCGGCGAGCGCCTCCAGGAGCACCACCGTGAAGTCGTTGCTGGCGACCGCGTCCCAGACATTGAACAGATAGCGTCCGCCCGGCCGCAGAACACGCCACACGCCGCGATGGCTTTTCGGCTTGTCGGGAAAGAACATCACCCCGAACTGGCAGGCCGCGACATCGAAGCTCCCATCCGCGAACGGCAGATCGAGCGCGTCCGCCTGCTGCCAGGCGACCCTGCCATCGCCCGCAAATTGCGCGGCGGCAAGGTCGAGCATCGGCTGATTGAGATCGGTAGCGAGGATGCTCGCCCCGCCGAGACGCGCCGCCATCGCCCGCGTCAACGCGCCCGTGCCGGCCGCAAGCTCGAGAATCTGCGAGGGCTGCGATGCCATGACGCGGGCGGCCAAATCGTCAGCATAAGGCCGAAAGATCAGAGGTACGAGCAGCCGATCGTAGATCTGCGGGATGGGACCGGCGAAAACCTTGTCCGTCGCTTCCATGGCAGCACCTGTGGCAGCGCCCCCTGGACAACATAGCTCAGCGCCTGACGCAACGAAACCGCGTTGTCAAAGCTGTCGCGCCCGAAGGGCGCAGGTGAAGCACCGGCCCCAAGGGCGCAGCGCCTCGGCGATTTCAGCAAGCGGTCTCAGCCGAAATGGCAGACCACTTCCGCAGCGACGCGCTTCACCTTTCCGTCCTCGAAGCCGAGATAGATGCGCAGCAGGTTGCTGCCGAAGGCCGTCGCCTTGATGGTGTGCAGCGCCTCGATGGAGTTGCCTTCGGAAACCGTGCTGTTCTCGACCGCCGGCGTCCAGAACCAGGGTTTCGGCGGATCGATCGTGATCTCGGTAAGCCTGCGCTCGGCCTCGGCCCGCTCCGTTCCGACGGGGATGAAACGGGAGACGATATCGGTCGCGTCGCGGGCGCATTCGCGCCCTTTCGTGACCGACAGCACTTCGGAAACCAGCGCCGAGCGCGTCTCCGGGATGCGCCCCTTCGAGTAGTCATAGGTCGCGACGAGGCAGACCAGGGCGAAGACGGCGAAAGCAACGCCGAGCAAGCGGCCTTTTCGGAGCATGGAGACGGGCCTCGGACGCGGTGCGGAGCAGGCTGTCCGCACCGCATCGGTTCCCATGTTTTGCGCCTCCGAGTCCAGAGGCCGCAGCACCACAGTCCCGGAGAACCGCCCTACCCCGCCTTCGGCATCTGGATGACGTTGTGCAGCGTCGCGTCAGCGCCCTTCAGGAAGCGGCCGATATTGCGCGCCGCCTGGCGGATGCGCTGCTCGTTCTCGACGATGGCGATGCGGACATAATCATCCCCGTGTTCGCCGAAGCCGATACCGGGAGCGACAGCGACCTCGGCCTTCTCGATCAGAAGCTTCGAGAACTCCAGCGAGCCGAGATGGCGGAACTTTTCGGGGATCGCGACCCAGGCGAACATCGAGGCCTCCGGCGCCGGGAAGTCCCAGCCGGCCTTGCCGAAGCTCTCCACCAGCGCATCGCGGCGCTTGCGGTAGATATCGCGCATCTCGCGGATGCAGTCGTCCGGGCCGTTGAGCGCCGCCGCGGCCGCGACCTGGATCGGCGTATAGGCGCCATAGTCGAGATAGGATTTCACCCGCGCCAGCGCCGCCAGCAGGCGTTCGTTGCCGACGGCGAAGCCCATGCGCCAGCCTGCCATGGAGAAGGTCTTCGACATGGAGGTGAATTCGACCGCAACGTCGATCGCGCCCGGCACCTGCAGCATCGAGGGCGGCGGGTTGTCGTCGTCGAAATAAACCTCGGCATAGGCGAGGTCCGACAGCAGGATGATGTCGTGCTTCTTCGCGAAGGCGACGAGGTCCCGGTAGAAGTCGAGCGTCGCGACATAGGCCGTCGGATTCGCCGGATAGCAGGTGACGAGCGCGATCGGCTTCGGCACGGAATGCGCCATCGCCCGCTCCAGCGCCGGGAACATCGCCGGCGTCGGCTCGGCCGGAACCGAACGAATCACGCCGCCCGCCATCAGGAAGCCGAAGGCGTGGATCGGATAGCTTGGATTGGGCACGAGCACCACGTCGCCCGGCCCGGTGATGGCCTGCGCCATGTTGGCGAAGCCTTCCTTSGAGCCSAGCGTCGCGACCACYTGSGTSTCGGGATTSAGCTTCACGCCGAARCGGCGCKCRTAATAATKCGCCTGGGCGCGGCGCAGGCCGRCAATGCCCTTSGAGGCGGAGTAACGGTCGGTGCGCGGCTTGCCGGCAGTCTCGACCAGCTTCTCGATGACGTGCTTCGGCGCCGGCAGGTCGGGATTGCCCATGCCGAGATCAATGATGTCGACGCCCTTGGCGCGCTCGGCGGCCTTGATCTTGTTGACCTGTTCGAAAACGTAGGGCGGCAGGCGCTTGATACGATGAAAATCGGTCATTTCGAACAGGTCCTTGGCCGGGGGCGCCGGCAGTCATCCTCAGGCGCTGGTCACTTCTTTGCGCCAGAGGTGCTTAGCACCGCATCTTTCGTCCGCACAGAACAAAAAACGCAATATTTTGCCGCTGCGACGAAATGGCGACACGCGCGCCGAAAGCCCTCCTTTCGCCGAGGCTGGAAATCAGTTCTGCGGAATCTTCGCAGGCTGGGGAGCCGGCGTCTCGCCCAGCGACTTGGCCTGCGTGCCGGCGCTTTCGTTGGCCTGGCGCTTGGCCTCGAGCTGGGACTCGATCTTCTGGAAGTCCGAGCGCTTCTTGCAGGGATCATTGGGGCCGCGGGTCGGCTTGGGCGCCGCAAAGCGGGCCGCCTGCCCCGTCGGCACGTAAGGAGCCGGCGGATTCGGGCCCGGGCAAAGCTGATCGACCCCGATCGTGCTGCCGACGGGAATGTATTGCGCGTCCGCGGGCCGTGTCTCCCGGACGAAGCTCCTGGCCTCTTGCGGCGTCGTCGCCATGCCGGCCGCTTCCGCAACGCCCTTGATGCCCTCATTCCCGGCGCAGCCCGCCAGGGCGATGCCGGCAGCGGCCATCACCACCGCGATCCGGAGCGGCTTCGTCGCAGGCATCTCGATCGGCATGGGTTCTTCCAGCAGGTTTGTCGAATGTGCTTGGTAAAGCACAGCGGTTGCGTCCTTAATAGGACCAAAATGGGAAGCCATGCGCTATCCTATGACGACAAGGGGGAAGACGACTCATGAACCGCCATGTCGACGACCGCGCCAAGGACCACAAAGGTTCCGCCGAGTCCCCGGTTCCTGACTTCGACCAGTTCGCGCAGAACATGGGACGGCTGGTCGAGGAATACGGCAAGGTCACCGCCGCCTATCTGAAGCCCCTGGAACGCGGCCAGCCCAAGACAGGCCAGGCCGATGAGGCGAGCGACATGGTCAAGACGCTCGGCCGCGTCGCCGAGCAATGGGTCAATGATCCCGCCAAGATCATCGAAGCGCAGGCTTCGTTGACCCGCGACTTCATGAATCTGTGGAGCGCGGCGCTGAAGCGCGCCAGCGGCGAGGAGGTAGCCCCGGTCGCCGAGCCAGATCAGCGCGACAATCGCTTCAAGGATCCGGACTGGACGAACCTCCCGACCTTCGACTTCATCAAGCAGGCCTATCTCATCGGCTCGCGCTGGGCCGAGACCATGGTCGAGAAGGCTGACGACCTCGACCCGCATACGCGCAACAAGGCGCGCTTCTACATCAAGCAGATCGCCGGAGCGCTCTCGCCGACCAATTTCGTCGCGACCAATCCCGAACTGCTGCGCGAGACCTTGCAGCAGAACGGCGAAAATCTGGTGCGAGGCATGAAGATGCTCGCCGAGGACGTCGAGGCCGGCGGCGGCGAGCTCAAGATTCGCCAGTCCGATGCCAAGGCCTTCGAGGTCGGCGTCAACATCGCCACGACGCCCGGCAAGGTGGTCTTCCGCGACGAGGTCATGGAGCTGATCCAGTACGCGCCGTCGACGCCGCAGGTGTTCAAGCGACCGCTGCTGATCGTGCCCCCCTGGATCAACAAGTTCTACATCCTCGACCTCAATCCGGAGAAGAGCTTCATCCGCTGGTGCGTCGAGCAGGGGCTGACGGTGTTCTGCATCTCCTGGGTCAATCCCGACGCCCGGCATGCCACCAAGGATTTCGAAAGCTATATGCACGAGGGCATCTTCGCCGCCCTCGATGCGATCGAGCGCATAACGGGCGAGAAGCGCGTTTCGGCCATCGGCTACTGCGTCGGTGGCACGCTGCTCGGCATGACGCTGGCCTATATGGCCGCCATCGGCGACAAGCGGATCGAGAGCGCCACCTTCTTCACCACGCAGGTCGATTTCTCGCAGCCGGGCGAGCTTTCGGTCTTCGTGGACGAAGAACAGATCCACGCAATCGAAGAGCAGATGGCCAAGACCGGCTATCTCGATGGCTCACGCATGTCGGGCGCCTTCAACATGCTCAGGCCCAACGACCTGATCTGGTCCTATGCGGTCAACAATTACCTGAAGGGCAGGACGCCCGCGGCATTCGACCTGCTCTACTGGAACTCGGATTCGACCCGGATGCCGGCGGCGAACCATTCCTTCTATCTGCGCAACTGCTATCTCGACAACACACTCGCCCGGGGCGAGATGACGATCGGCGGGAAGAGACTCGATCTGCGGCGCGTGACGATGCCGGTCTACAATCTCGCCACGCGGGAGGATCACATCGCCCCGGCACAATCCGTCTTCAACGGCTCGCAATGCTTCGGCGGCCCGGTGGAGCACGTCGTGGCGGGCTCCGGCCATATCGCCGGCGTCGTCAACCCGCCCAGCAAGGTGAAGTACCAGTACTGGACGGGCGGGCCGGCCAAGGGGAGCTATACCGACTGGCAGGCGAAGGCCGAGGAGCACCCGGGCTCATGGTGGCCGCATTGGTTCGCCTGGCTCGAAGCGCAGGCGCCGAAGAAGGTGGCGGCGCGCGAACCGGGGGGCGGCAAGCTGCCCGCGCTCGCCGATGCGCCCGGCACCTATGTCAAGGTCCGGGTCTGAGACGATCAAGGGGATGCATCGTCGGCTGGCGAGGCCAATGCGCCGCGCCGACCTTCGCCACCTCGCCCGCGTCATCGCGCGGGCCCTGCATCGGGACCCGGCCATCGGCCAGTGGATCGGCACGCTCGCGAAGAGATGAATCAGCGGGATCTTGGCGACTGATCGCCGAGATCCCCGGAACCCTTGCTGGCGGATCGCCTCCGGCAACCTTGCCGAAGTCGGAAACAGAAAAGCCGGCCTGTCGGGCCGGCTTTTCCGAGCGCGTTCTGCGCCGAAATCAGTATTTGCGCACGACCGGATGGACCGGCACGGTCTGGGTCGGGTCGTCCCAGCGATAGGTGATGCCGACCGAGGCGATGTTAACATAGGGCTTGGCCTCGGCGGTATAGAACACGGCGCCCTGCTGCGGATGCGCGCCGTCGTAATTCACCTTGGCCTTCTTCACGTCGATAAAGGTGTAGCCGAGGTCAAGCTTGATCTTGTCGGTGAGCTGGTAGCTCGCACCCGCCGAAAGCCAGAGGCGATCATTGTCCGAGATGAAGATCGTGCGGTTGCGGTCGTTGACCGCCGAGAGTTCGTAGCCGACACCGGCGCGCAAAGTCAGCGCATTGCTGTACTTGTATTCCGCGCCGAGCGTGAAGAACCAGGCGTCGTCATACTGGAAGTTCAGGCTCGTCACCGGGATGCCGCCGAGCTTGCTGACGACCGGGATGTTGCGGAAGCGGCTCCAGTTCGTCCATTCGACGCCGGCATGGACCTGCCACTGGTCGTTGATCACCTGCGAGACGCCGAACACAACCGAGTCCGGCAGGTTGAGGTTCGCCTTGACGGGAACGACCGCGAGCGGCGTGCGGAAGGTGCCTTCCAGCGTCTGGCGGATTTCGGAACGATAGGCCAGGCCGATGCTGGTGCCCTGGAACGGCGTCAACGTGAAGCCGAAGCGGTAGCCGAAATCGATCGTGTCGCCTTCGATGATGACCGGCGGCGCCGTCGGGCCGATGCCGGCGGCCTGCTTGAGGCTCGCGCTGAAGTACTGAACCTGCAGCGCGGCACCGATCGAGAGCCAATCATTGACCTGATAGCCGACGGTCGGCGAGACGTTGATCGTCGTCACCTTGGCGGAGCGGCCATAGATCTGGGCGGCGTGCACCTGGTCGTCGGGCTTCGACCGGAGGCCGTAGGGCGCCCCGGTGTGCATACCGATCCAGAGCCGGTCGGTAAGCTGCCAGGCCGAGTAGGAGGCCGGGATGAAGCCGCCATCGCCCCCGATATTGCCCGTGCCGTTCTGGATCGGGCTCGCCGGGCCGTTGGGCGAGCCGAGGCGCGTAACCGAAGTCGGATCGTAGCTCGCATTGGCGTTGAGGTAGGTGAAGTTCCAGTTGCTGTTGCGGCCGGGGAACATCGTGATGGTCGCCGGGTTCCAGGCCATCGAGCCCATGCCGATGCCGCCGGACGCCGCACCGGCATAAGCCATACCCAGGCCTTCGGCGCTCTGGCCGCTGCGGATCGCGAAAGAGCTCGCGGAAGCGGCGCCAGCGGCGAGGAGAGCGGCAACCGAAACCGTGGCGGCTGCAGCAGTACGAACAAGGCCCTTCATCGAATCCATCCCGGTTAAGCTTTTCCGAGGCGCGCGGACCTCGGTTGATTCGAAGCATGACGCGAGCCGTTTCCTGCCGCAATCCCGCCTGCATCGCCCAAAATCCGTCTCCGGATCTCCTTATTCGCGGATACGAACGGCGAAAAACGGCCAAAAACTGCCCTTTCTGCGATGCCGACTGGCCGACCGTTCAGAAAAGGATGGTTTACATGCAAACTATTGTGGGTTTTGCGCGGGGGACATTCATGCGGGCCGGTTGCGTGCTCGCGGTTGAGAGAGTCGCTTTGGAGCGCGCAGTTGCAATCGGGCAACATCTTGGGCACCCTCCTGCTGCGGACGGCCATGCACAGAGACGGACTTGTGTTTCGCCGACACATCCGGTCAGAGTCGAAAGCCCATTTAGATCGTTTGAAACGGGGGAAACACCTTGAAACTGCTCCGCTACGGCGCGCTCGGCCAGGAAAAGCCGGCCCTTCTCGATGCCCAGGGCAAGCTGCGCGACCTGTCCGGCGTCATCCCTGATGTTGCCGGCAAGGCGCTGAGTTCGGCCTCGCTCGCCAAGGTCAAGGCGGTTTCGGCTGAATCGCTGCCACTGGTTTCGGGTTCGCCGCGCATCGGCGCCTGTGTCGGCGACGTCCGCAACTTCATCGCCGTCGGCCTCAATTTCGCGGACCACGCTGCCGAGACCGGCGCGGAGATCCCGAAGGAGCCGATCCTTTTCAACAAGGCGCCGAACTGCATCGTCGGCCCCAATGACGACGTCATCATCCCGAAGGGCTCCAAGAAGACCGATTGGGAGGTCGAGCTCGCGATCGTGATCGGCGACGGCGGCTCCTACATCGAAGAGAAGGATGCGATGGCCGCAATCGCGGGCTTCTGCGTCTGCAACGACGTCTCCGAGCGCGAATTCCAGCAGGAGCGCGGCGGGCAATGGGCCAAGGGCAAGGGCTGCCCGACCTTCGGYCCGCTCGGCCCCTGGCTGGTGACCMCCGACGAGATCRMSGAYATCCAGAAYCTCGGCATGTGGCTCGARGTCGAGGGCGAGCGTGTCCAGAACGGCTCGACCAAGACGATGATCTTCGGCGCCGCCTATCTCGTCCACTATATCAGCCAGTTCATGCGCCTCGATCCAGGCGACGTGATCACCACCGGCACGCCTCCGGGCGTCGGCCTCGGCTTCAAGCCCCCGCGCTTCCTGAAGGGCGGCGAGGTCGTGGCGCTCGGCATCGAGGGCCTTGGCGAGCAGAAGCAGAACTTCGTCGCCTACAAGGGCTGAGTTCTCTCGCCTAGCGAGCCAACCGCCACTCAGGAACAGCATCGGACGCCGGCCATTGCCGGCGTCTTTTTTGGCGGTGGAGGCGGATAAAAAACGCCGCCAGAGCCGCTTGACCCGGCTTTGACGGCGCAAAGTTTCGTTCGCGGACGGCAAAGCCGTCTCTGCCTCGACACTCTCGCCCGCTTTCGCCGGGCTGGCATCCCCCAAATGGGGGGTCCAAGGCTCACCGCGGCGGCGCGGCGCTCTTGAGCAGCCCGACGAGATCCGCCTGCCGGCGCGAGCCCGTCTTCGCCAGAATGCGCTTCAGCGTCGTGCGGGCCGTCGCCTCGGTCACGCCGAGGCGCTGTGCGGCTTCGCGGGGCGTATGCCCGCCCGCGATCGCGGCGGCCAGACGCGCCTCCGCCGGGGTCAGGTCGAAGAGCCCGCCGATCAGGCCGGCCTCGAGCCCGGCCCCCGCCGTCACCGGCGTCGCGACCACGATGGCGCTGGCGAAGGAAAACACATCGCGCGCCTGCCCGCGCACCGGCGAGAGATGCAGCACCATCGGCACGCCGCCCCGCCGTGCCGGTATCGGGAGGGACCGTACCGGTTGCGGCAGATCGGGCCGCGACAAGGCCGCGATGGCCGCGGCCAACAGATCGTCCGCGGGGGCGTGCGCAACCGCGAGCCTTGCCGCGCGATCCTGGAAGACGCCCGGCATCAGATCCTGAAACAGCGCGTTGGCGTCGATGACCTGCCCCCGCAACCCCAGCACGGCCGCGGGGAGGCCCATCATCTCGAGGGCCTGCGACGCGGCTCGCGCCCGCTCCATCGCCAACCGGCGCCCCAGCAAACCGGCGCGCGCGAAATGCGACCGCAGGCTTTCCAGGGCGGAGATGCCTTTTGCATCCACATAGCCTTCGGTCACGGACCGCTCGCAATGAACAATCGTCAGGTCGCCGGACGGCGCCGCTATGGCGGTGGCGACAGCGGAACCATAGCCGGCCGGAATCAGGATGTCCTGATAGAGCGGCGCGCTTGCGATCTCGTCCTGGCTGAAAACGTCCTTGTCAGTGATGAAGCCAAGCCGGCCATGGACGAGCAGACGCTGCGCCCGCTCGTTGATGCCGAACGGGATGCGCCGCAGCAATTCTTCATAAGCTTGCCCGAACTCGGGAGAGGACGCGATCAGGCGGGCGTCGTCATCGAGGACCGTGCCGAGCAGCGCTTCCTTGCAACCGGCGAGCCGGGCCGTATCCCGCAGGACGCGGGACCAGCCCTCAGGCACGATCGCGGCTTCATAAATGCCGTCGATCAGCGCGTTTTCGAAATCGCTGCCCGCCACGTCTTCCTCTTTGACCGGCAGCATAGTCTTGCCACGACAACTTGGCCTCCCCTGTTTGGGGGAGACCAACTAAGCCTTTCGACGCAATCGGCGGTTGAAGTGCCCCGCGCGGCCTCAGCCTTCCGGCAGGCCGAGCATCAGGCGGATATTCTGGACAGCCGCGCCCGAGGCGCCCTTGCCGAGATTGTCCAGGCGCGCGACGAGCACGGCCTGGCCGAGATCGTCCTGCCCGAAGACGCGCAGCTCGAGCTTGTTGGTATCGTTCAGCGCTTCCGGCTCGATCTTGCCGCCCATCCCCTCCTGGGAGTGCACGCTGACATAGCTCGAGCCGGCATAGCGCTCGGCCAACGTATGATGAAGATCGGCGATGCTCGGCCGCCCGGGCAGCGTGTCGAGATGCAGCGGAATCGAAACCAGCATGCCCTGCCGGAAATTCCCGACGGAGGGCACGAAGATCGGCCGCCGCGTCAGCTTGGCATAGGCTTGCAGCTCCGGCAGGTGCTTGTGGCGCAGGCCGAGGCCGTAGAGCTCGAAGGCCGGTGCGACACCGGTCTCGTACTCCTCGATCATCGACTTGCCACCGCCGGAATAGCCGGAGACGGCATTGATCGTGACGGGATGGTCGTGCGCCATCAGTCCGGCATCGACGAGCGGGCGCAGCAGCGCGATGGCGCCGGTCGGATAGCACCCCGGATTGGCGACGCGATCGGCCTTGGCGATCTTCTCGGCATGGCCCGGCTCGAGTTCGGCGAAGCCATAGATCCACCCCGGCGCGACGCGATGGGCGGTGGCGGCGTCGACGATCTTGGGCGCGTTCGTGCCGAGTTCGTCGGCGAGCACAACCGATTCCTTGGCGGCGTCGTCCGGCAGGCAGAGCACGACGAGATCGACGCTCGCCATCATGTCCTTCCGCGCGGCCGGATCCTTGCGCTTGCCGGGGTCGATGCTCTTGACCGCGACCTCCGGCACCGCACCCAGCCGCTCGCGGATGCCAAGCCCGGTCGTGCCGGCTTCGCCGTCGATGAAGATGGTTTTCAGGTTCTGGCTCATCAGGACCCCCGATCGCTGGGTAGGCACGTCAATGGATGGGCTTCAGGCATAAAAAAACCGCGCTTCTCGGCGCGGTCGCGGGCGTTCGGTCATCGGCCGAGCGTCATCGCGGGCGCGCCGGAGCGGCCGAGTACGGGCGACGTCGGGACAGGTTACTGACCATCGCTTCGATATGAGGGAGCCACCGGGCCCTGTCAATAACGGCAGGCTTCGGCCCGAAGCATAACCGCACCGCGCCACGCTCGTGCCGGTTCGGCGGATCGAAGGCGGCGTTCCTCTTTTCCGAGTCGCCGCAACGGCTTGCGGGCAGCGGCTCGGAATTCGATTCCACCTGTTCGCAAACCGATTCAACCCGCCTGCTTCAGCGCCAGTGCCTGAATGTGATGCTGCACGATGGTCGAGGCGGCGATCGCGGTGATGTCGGCGTGGTCATAAGGCGGCGAGACCTCGACGACATCCATGCCGCGAATGTCGAGGTCTCGGAGCGCCCAGAGGGCACGCAGAGCCTGATCCGCACTGAACCCGCCCGAGACCGGCGTGCCCGTACCCGGGGCGAAGGCAGGGTCGAGCGCATCGATGTCGAAGGTGAGGTAGGCCGGACCCTGCCCTACCCGCTCCCGGATGCGCTGCGCCATCCCGGCGACGCCGAGTGCGTGTGCCTCATAGGCGTCGAGGATGGCGATGCCGCAGTCGCGCGGTGCGACGGTGCGGATGCCGATCTGGATCGAGCGCTCGACATCGATCAGCCCTTCGCGGACCGCCTCCAGCACAAAACTGCCATGACCGATCCCGCCGGGGCCGTCATCCCAGGTATCCTGATGGGCATCGAACTGGATCAGCGCCAGCTGGCCATGGCGGGCGACATGGGCGCGCAGCAGCGGCAGGGTGATGAAATGATCGCCGCCCAGCGTTATCAGATGCGCGCCGCCAGCAAGGATGGCGGCGGCCTCCGCCTCGATCGCCCCGGCACAACCCGAAAGGTCACCGCGCGGCAAGGCACAGTCGCCGTAGTCCATGGCCGAAAGACGGGCGAAGGGGTCGATACCCGACGGATATTGCGGATCGCCGTCGAAGATCGCGCTCGCGCGCCTGATCGCCTGCGGGCCGAACCGCGCACCGGGCCGGTTGGTGACGGAAAGATCGAAGGGCACGCCCCAGATCACGAGATCGCAGCCCGCGACATCCTTGCCATAGGGCCGGCGCATGAAGGAGAGCGCGCCTGCATAGGTCGGGTCGGCCGCGCCGCCACGCCGCTCGCCCGTGAAGGCGTGGTCGATCGGCGGCTTGTCGCTGGCTTCGCTCATGACGGTCCTTCGAATCAACGGCGCGCGTTGAACCAGACGAAGAGGCACCAGGGCAGGATCAGCGCCAGCGCCGTCAGCACGAGACGCAGCATCGTCCAGGCGTTGGGGTTGTTGATCGCGCGCCCGTCGAGCTCCGGGACGCCATGGATGAAGCCGAGCGCCACCGCCGGAGCGAGGAAGATGGCCAATGCCCTGCCTATCCGCCGAGCGCGCGGCAGATCCTCTTGCGCCAGCATCAGCAAGGCCGGCACCGCGATCATGCCGAAGGCGATCAGAATGAGGAGGACGCGCATAGGCTCTTGCTACATCAGCGGCGAACGACGCGCGAGAGGCGGCGCTCCCTACGCCCCGTCGGCTTCATATGCCTCCGTATAATAAGCACGCACATCATTGTGATCCTTGCCGCGAAAATGCCACGGATCAAGCTGCGGAGCGTCTTTTTTCCGGAAGCATCCTTGGGTGTTCCTGCAAGCGTGCAGGAACGAATAACCCCTTGCTTATCGATGCAGTGGTTTCGGAGACAGCGATGAAGAAGACACTGGCCGCAGCGGCGTTCGCCCTGACTTTTGCCCTTGGAGGCATTGCCGTGCAATCGGCAGCCTCAGCCCATCCGGCAACGCCGAATCCGACGCTGAGCAGTGCCGGCAATCTGGTCACCCCCATAGCCGCCAAGGCACATCAGCCGGCTGCGAACCAACTCGCTCCGCAACCCCAGGAGGAGCCGCAGGAATATCCAAAATACCATGATCAGGCGACGGATGCCTATTACTCGCCGCCCTTGAAGGCCAATCCCTGCCGATTCACCCAGGCTCCCATCGATGGCGCGATGAAGCAGGTCGAGGTCTGCGACTGACACTGTCGGGGCCCGAGGAATTCCTCGCCCCGCGACGAGTTGTTGCGTGCAAAGTAGCGTTGCGTAGCGTCGCGAGCGGGTCGTCAGACCCGCTCGCTCCCTGATCGCCCGCCGCGCGCTCCCGAAGCGGCCGGGCTCCCCGCTCCAGCGCAGCCCGGCATCGGCGTCAGCGGCCGCCAGATACTTTCAGGATCACGCCCGTCGTATAGCTGGATGCCTCCGACAGGAGGAACAGCACCGCCTCGGCGATCTCTTCGGCGGTGGCTGCGCGCTTGAGCGGGATCAGCGGCGCGATGCGTGCGACGCGGCCGGCTTCTCCGGTCGAAAGAGCGTGGATCTCCGTCTCGGTGATGCCGGGCGCCACCGCGTTGACGCGGATGCCATGAGGCGCCAGCTCCTTGGCGAGGCCGAGGGTGAGGGAATCGACGGCCCCCTTCGAGGCCGCATACCAGACATATTCGCCGGGCGAGCCGAGTTCGGCCGCGACCGAGGAGATGTTGACGATCGCCCTCCCCGGCGCCGCCTCATGGGCGATCAGCGCGCGGGCCGCCTCGCGCGCGACCAGAATTGCACCGGTGACATTGACGTCGATGCACTCACGGATCACGGCGGCATCCGCTTCGACCAGGGAACTCGACTTGCCGGTGATGCCGGCATTGTTGACGACATGGGTGAGCGCACCGAGCGCCGCCCTGGCTTCAGCGAAGACGCGGATGATGTCGGAGACATCGGCCATGTCGCCCTGCAATGCGAGAGCCTTTGCGCCGGCCGCCTCGCAGGCCTCGACGACCGCGGCTGCAGCCTTGCCGTTGCTTTGGTAGTTCACAGCAACATCATAGCCGCGCCTGGCCGCCATGATGCAGGTCGCCGCGCCGATCCCGCGGCTGCCGCCGGTGACGAGGAGGACGGGACGGCTCACGGCGGACTCCGGCTGATCTGGCGCGAAACTGCAGCCAATACGAAAAGGGCGGCTCTTGCGAGCCGCCCTTCCGCATAACGGTAATTCCGGAAACGATCAGCGCTTCGAGAACTGGAAGCTGCGGCGGGCCTTGGCCTTACCGAACTTCTTACGCTCGACGACACGCGAGTCGCGGGTCAGGAAGCCTTCCTTCTTGAGCGGGCCGCGAAGCTCCGGCTCATAGAAGGTCAGGGCCTTGGAGATGCCGTGGCGGACAGCGCCGGCCTGGCCGGAGAGACCGCCGCCCTTGACCGAGACGATGACGTCGTACTGGGTCAGGCGATCGACATGCTGCAGGGGCTGCTTCAGGACGAGACGCAGCACCGGACGGGCGAAATAGATCTCCTGATCGCGGCCGTTGACCGTGACCTTGCCGGAGCCGGGCTTGATCCAGACGCGGGCGATGGCATTCTTGCGCTTGCCGGTGGCATAGGCGCGGCCCTGGGCATCGACCTTCTTGACGTGGACCGGAGCTTCCGGCTGAGCGGGCTTGGCTGCATCGCCAAGCTGGGAGAGAGACTGAAGAACCTCGGCCACGGTCAGACCCTCTTGTTCTTGCTGTTGAGCGCGGCGACGTCGAGCGCCTCCGGCGACTGGGCAGCGTGCGGATGCTCCGCGCCCTTGTAGACGCGCAGATTGCCGAGGATCTGGCGGAAGAGCGGGCCGCGCGGCAGCATGCGCTCGATGGCCTTCTCGACGACGCGCTCGGGGAAGCGGCCTTCCAGGATGAACTTGGCCGAACGCTCCTTGATGCCGCCCGGGAAGCCAGTGTGGTGGTAGTACACCTTCTGGTCACGCTTGCGGCCGGTCAGGGAGACCTTCTCGGCATTGATGACGATGACGTTATCGCCGCAGTCGACATGGGGGGTGTAGGCGGCCTTGTGCTTGCCGCGCAGACGCATCGCCACCACGGAGGCGAGACGGCCGACGACGAGCCCGGAGGCGTCGATCACAACCCACTTCTTTTCGACATCGGCGGGCTTGAGCGAGACGGTCTTCATCGCGGGCACCCTTCGGTTGCGTAAGAAAAGGACAAGCCGCCGGAGGTCCGGCGGCGGTGTGGGCTGGCAATAGGAGGCGTGGAGCCGGCTGTCAAGCCGCTTCTAAAGTGCAGGTTTCCGAAAAACGCAATTTTCTCATAGCGATGAGAATAAAGGTATCCTGATACCGCATCATTCTTCCACGCAGGACCGGGGATCAGCGTGCGGGGATCGAATAGGTCCCCGTCGCGTGGCAGACCATCTCGGTCTCGCCCTGCGAATAGAGGCAGACCTCGCCGACGGCGAGCCGCTTGCCGAGCTTGAGCAGCTTCGCCTCCCCGATCAGGGCTGCCTGCCCGGGCTTGCGCAGGAAATTGAAGTTGAGGCTCGTCGTCACCGCGAGACCGACCGGGCCGATCTGGGCGAGGATCGCCGCGTAGAGCGCGAGATCGGCCAGCGCCATCATCGTCGGCCCCGAAATGGTCCCGCCCGGGCGCAGATGCTTCTCATGGTAGTCGCAGCGCATCCGGGCCGTCATTGGGCCGACCTCCTCGATGAAGTAGGTGCGGCCGCCATGGTGGAGCTGCGGAAAGACCTCGTCGAGATAGCTCTCGATCTCGGCGGCGCTCATGCGGATCGTCATGCGAAAAACCGAAGGCTAAGGCGGAAGTTCTCCCCTTGCAGCATGGCCGGCTGCCCCCGACAATAGGCCTAAACGCGAAGGCGGCTCGCGCAAATAGGGCAGCGCAGGCGGCGCCGGGAAGGATCGTCATGAACGCGCATCACCAACCGGCCACCGCCATCCTCCTGCGGCGGGATGCCGAGGGTATCGCGACGCTGACGCTGAACCGCCCGCAGGCTCGCAATCCTCTGAGCGAAGCAATGCTGACCGCGCTGAGCGAGGCCTTCACCGCGATCGCCGCCGACCGCTCGGTGCGCGTCGTCATCCTCGCCGCCGCCGGCCCCGTCTTCAGCGCCGGGCATGATCTGAAGGAAATGACCGCCCATCGCGCCGATGCAGATTGTGGGCGGGCCTATTTCACGGATATCCTCGGGCGCTGCTCAGGCGTGATGCAGCAGATCACCGCCCTGCCCCAGCCGGTGATCGCGGCCGTCGAGGGCACGGCGACTGCCGCCGGTTGCCAGCTCGTAGCGAGCTGCGACCTTGCTGTCGCCGGCAGCGACGCCCGTTTCTGCACGCCGGGCGTCCATATCGGCCTGTTCTGCTCGACGCCGATGGTCGCGCTCTCGCGCAATCTCTCGGCCAAGCATGCGCTGGAGATGCTGCTGCTCGGCGAGATGGTGCCGGCAACGGAGGCAGCCCGGATGGGGCTCGTCAACTGCGTCGTGCCGGCCGGCGACGCATTGGCGGAGGCGCAGCGGCTCGCCGGCATCATCACCTCGAAATCACCGGCAACGGTCAAGATCGGCAAGCGCGCCTTCTACGAGCAGCGCGAGATGGGGCTGAAGGCCGCATACGACCACGCTACGGCGGTCATGGTCGAGAACATGCTCGCGCGCGACGCCGAGGAAGGGATCGGCGCGTTCATGGAAAAGCGCGCGCCGATCTGGGAATCATAGCAGGCCCGGCGCATCGACTGCCGGGCTTATCTGCAGCGCATTCAGACGATTTCCCGATAGTGGTGTTCCACGACCGGCGCAGGCGTGGCGGCCTCGCCCTCGCGCGCCGGCTCGGCCGGCAATTGCAGGACCGTGGCGCACTGACCCTCCACCAGGCTCGTCACCATGACCAGGCGTCCATCCGGCAGCTCGAGTGCGTCGTGATGGACATAGGGCTTGTCGAGGTCGACCTGGCGGAACCGTGCGACCCGGGCGCGATATCTCCGGTTCGGCAGCAGCCCCATGCCACGATCACACTCGATATCGGCCGCGAAGGCCAGCTCCGTGCCGGGCATCACGCAGACGGCCACGTCCGGCCGGCCGACAGCGCAAAAGCCGCGGGTGCTCGCTTGCGGAAAGCGGGTCGAAACCAGTTCGTCGCCGACCTTGGCTGGAGTGGACATCACATTGTGCAGGCTATAGTCGCACATGGCAGGCCCTCCGTTTCTACTGACAAGTCGGGGGCCATCCCCGACGCGCCAGCAAAGCACCAAAGCATGGCGGGCCTATGTTGAGCGTACGTTGATATGCCGTTGGAGCGTTCCGGTACCCTTCACTTTTCTGCGAGTGCCCGCAATTGAGCCACGAATCCTACGATGACACCGCGATCCGTCGCATTCTGCGCGAAACGAAGCGGATCGCGCTTGTCGGTGCCTCCGCGAATGAGGCGCGCCCTAGCTGGATCGTGACGAAATACCTGCTCGACCGCGGTTACGACGTCGTTCCTGTCAATCCCGGCCTCGCCGGGCAGACCATCCTGGGCAGGACGGTCTACGCCTCGCTCAAGGAGGTTCCCGGCCCGATCGACATGGTCGAGATCTTTCGCAACTCTCAGGCAGCTGGGCCGATCACCGACGAGGCATTGGCGCTCGATCCCCTGCCCAAGGTGATCTGGATGCAGCTCTCGGTGCGCAACGACGAGGCCGCGGCCCGCGCCGAGGCGAAGGGCGTCACAGTCATCATGAACCGCTGCCCGAAGATCGAGTATGCTCGGCTGTCGGGCGAGATCGGCTGGCAGGGCATCAATTCGCGCATCCTCTCCGCCAAGAAGCCTGCGCTCGCAGGCAAGGGCTTCCAGAAGCTGACGATCAACCGGCCGGGGACATAAATCCGCGTCATTCTCGGGCTTGACCCGACCATCTCGGAGACCAGAGAGCTGGTCACGAGATTCTCGGGTCAAGCCCGAGAATGACGCGCAAGGGAGAGGCAGGACAATGCGCGAGCTTGCGACGACCTGCTGCATCGCCGGCGGCGGCCCGGCGGGGATGATGCTGGGCTTCCTGCTGGCGCGGGCCGGCGTCGATGTGACGGTGCTCGAAAAGCACGCCGACTTCCTGCGGGATTTTCGGGGCGACACCATCCATCCCTCGACGATGCAGCTGATGCAGGAGCTCGGCCTGCTCGACGACTTCCTCAAGCTGCCGCATACCGAGGAGCGCAGCATCGTCGCCCGCTTCGGCGATCAGGACGTGCCGATCGCGGATTTCAGCCATCTGCCGGTCGCGGCGCCCTATATCGCCTTCATGCCGCAATGGGACTTCCTCGATTTCCTGGCCGATCGCGGGCGCGAGCTGCCGCACTTCCATCTGCTGATGCGGGCCAAGGCGACGGGGCTGATCCGCGAGGGCGGGCGCGTCACCGGCATCACCGCGCAGACGCAGGATGGCGAGACGACGATCACCGCCGATCTCGTCGTTGCGGCGGATGGCCGCCATTCGGATCTGCGGCAGGCCGGCGGCTTCTCGGTCCACGAGATCGGCGCGCCGATGGATGTGCTCTGGTTCCGCCTGTCCCGGCGCGCGAGCGATGCGGCGCAGACCTTCGGGCAGGTTGCGCGTGGACGCTTCGCCGTGATGCTGAACCGCGGCGACTACTGGCAATGCGCCTATGTCATCCCGAAAGGGGCGCTGGAGAAGCTCCGGGCTGCCGGGCTCGACGCCTTCAGGGCGAACCTCGCCGAATTGCTGCCGATCCTGGCCGACCGTACCGGCGAGATCGCGAGCTGGGACGATCTCAAGCTGCTTTCGGTCGCGGTCGACCGACTGGCGCAATGGTGGCAGCCGGGGCTGCTCTGCATCGGCGATGCCGCGCATGCGATGTCGCCGATCGGCGGCGTCGGCGTGAACCTGGCGATCCAGGACGCGGTCGCGGCCGCCAACCGGCTTGCCGCGCCATTGCGCGAGAAGCGCGTCGCCGACAGCGATCTCGCCGCCGTGCAGGAACGCCGGGCCTTTCCGACAAAGGCGACGCAAGCCTTGCAGGTCGCGATCCAGAATCGCTTGATCACCCCGATCCTTGCCGGCAGCGGGCCGGTGCAGCCGCCCTTCCCGCTCAAGCTCCTCCGATGGTTCCCGCTGCTGCGCCGCATCCCGGCGCGGCTCGTCGGCATGGGCTTGCGGCCGGAGCATATCGGGCCGGAACTGGCGCCCCGCCCCTGAATTGACGCTGCCGACCGCGTTCGTTAAATCGAACGAACGGTTTCGTCAGAAGTGCCAGGGAGAACGCCATGTCCGATCGCGCACCGGGTTTCAGCACACTCGCCATCCATGCCGGGGCGGCTCCCGATGCGGCGACAGGCGCACGCGCCACGCCGATCTACCAGACGACCTCCTTCGTCTTCGACGACGTCGACCACGCAGCCTCGCTGTTCGGGCTGCAGGCCTTCGGCAATATCTATTCGCGCATCGGCAACCCGACAAATGCCGTGCTCGAAGAGCGTGTCGCGGCGCTTGAAGGCGGCACGGCTGCTCTTGCGGTCGCCTCAGGCCACGCCGCCGAATTCCTGTGCTTCCACGCACTGATGCAGCCCGGTGACGAGTTCGTCGCGGCCAAGAAGCTCTATGGCGGCTCGATCAACCAGTTCAACCACTCCTACAAGAACTTCGGCTGGAGCGTGATCTGGGCCGACTCCGACGATCTCGAGAGCTTTGCCGCCGCCATCACGCCCAAGACCAAAGCGATCTTCATCGAGTCGATCGCCAATCCCGGCGGCGTCGTGGTCGATATCGCCGGCATCGCGGCCATCGCCAAGAAGCACAACATCCCGCTGATCGTCGACAACACGATGGCGAGCCCCTATCTGATCCGCCCCTTCGAGCACGGTGCCGACATCGTCGTGCACTCCGCCACGAAATTCCTGGGCGGCCACGGCAATTCGGTCGGCGGCGTGATCGTCGATGGCGGCTCGTTCAACTGGGTCGGCGACGAGCGCTATCCGATGCTGTCCAAGCCGCGGCCGGAATATAACGGCATGGTGCTCGGCGAAACCTTCGGCAATTTCGCCTTTGCCATCGCCACCCGCGTGCTCGGGCTGCGCGACATGGGTCCGGCACTCTCGCCCTTCAACGCCTTCATGATCCTGACCGGCATCGAGACGCTGCCGCTGCGCATGCAGCGCCATTGCGAGAACGCGCTGACGGTCGCCAAGCATCTGTCGACCCATCCCGCCGTCGATTGGGTCAGCTATGCCAGCCTGCCGGGGAACAAGTATTACGAACTCGCCCAGCGCTATTCGCCCAAGGGCGGCGGCGCGGTCATGACCATCGGTCTGAAGGGTGGCTACGATGCCGGCGTCAAGCTGGTCTCGGATCTGAAGCTGTTCTCGCATCTCGCCAATATCGGCGACACGCGCTCGCTGGTGATCCACCCGGCCTCGACCACGCACCGACAGCTCAGCGATGCACAGAAGACGGCCTCCGGCGCGGGCCCGGAGGTGGTCCGGCTCTCGATCGGGCTCGAGGATGTCGCCGATCTGATCGACGATCTGGATCAGGCGCTGGCCTGAGCTTCCGCGTCTTGGAGCGGAGCCACGCACCTCCCGAGACCTGCAGACCAAAAAGGCGCCGGCGACGGCGCCTTTCTGTTTATGCGACGGTCGGCGAAAATCTCAGCAGCGCGCCGCCTGCTCAGTGCGCGTGAGGTGCACCACGCCCATCGCCAGAACGGCGAAGCCGAGCGCCTGATGGGCGAGCCCGGCCCAAAGCGGTACGACCAGCAGCAACGTAACGATGCCGAGCGCCGATTGGGCCAGCACGAGCCCGGCGATGGCGGTCGCGCGCTTGGCGCTGCCCGATCCCGGCGCGGCGCGGCGCAGCCGCAGGACGTTCCAGAGCGCGACGGCAAAAAGAACGTAGGCGCCGATGCGGTGGTCGAACTGCACGAGCGCAACATTGTCGACGAAGTTCTCCCAGAACGGCGTCTGGGCGAAGAGCAGCGAGCCGGGCGGGACGAGCGTGCCGTCCATCAGCGGCCAGGTGTTGAAGGTGAAGCCCGCCTTGGAGCCGGCGACGAGGCCGCCGAGCGCAACCTGCACGAAGAGCAACAGCAGGAGCAGCCAGGCGGTCGCCCTGCCCCGCGCCGGTTCGACCCGCCGCAGCGGCGTCAGCGTCGTCGCGAAGGCCACGACCGAAGCAAAGAACAAGCCGGCGAAGGTGAGATGCAGCGTCAGCTTCACCGGAGCGACCGCGACCATGCCGGGCTGGAGGCCGGACGCGACCATGATCCAGCCGATCGCGCCCTGCAGGCCGAGCAACAGCCCCATGCCGAACAGCGTCGCGATCTGCCGCGCCGGCAGCAGGCGGCGCAGCGCCACGACGAGGAAACCGGCGAGATAGATCAGCCCGATCAAGCGGCCGAGCTGGCGATGGCCCCATTCCCACCAGTAGATGAACTGGAATTCGCCAAGGCTCATGCCGTTGTTGAGGATCTGGTACTGCGGGCTCGCCTGATACTTGGCGAACTCCTCGGTCCAGGCCCCGGCCGAGAGTGGCGGCAGCGCACCTGTGATCGGCTTCCATTCGGTGATGGAGAGGCCCGAGCCCGTCAGCCGTGTCGCGCCGCCGACGACGACCATCAGGAAGACGAGGCCCGCCACCGCCCAGAGCCAGCGGCGGATGCCGGCATGAGCGGCCTTGGCGTCGGCGCGGGTCTGGTCGAGGGCGAGGGTCACGGGCGGGCTTTCGGTCGCAGATGCTGGCTGGCGCTTCACAAGCGCTGATTGCGGTGACATAGACCCGTCGCGACAGCGCGACAACGCCTGCAATGCCGCAGGAGCGATGCAAGGCCCGAGCGAGCGGCGGAGAACCCGATGAGACAACGCAACCGCAAGCTGCTCGGAACGGTGCTGATCCTCGTCTTCGTCTGCGTCTACGCGCTGGTTGCGATGGCGCTGGCGCAGGGCCGGATCACCGAGGCGCCGAAGCTCGTCCAGACGATCGCCTATGTCGCGCTCGGCCTCGCCTGGGTGCTGCCGCTTCTGCCACTGATCAAATGGATGGAGCGCAAGGACGAGGCCTGAGCCTCGTCAGGCGATATCAAGGCTGCGTCCCCGGTTCCGCAGCCAGAACGGCAGCCCTGACAACAGCGCCCGCAGCGCAGCCTCGTTCTGGTGGAGGCCGTTGAGCGAGACGCGCGGCAGGGCATGGAGATGGGCGGCGTGCTCGGCAAAAAGATGCCCCGGCCGCGTCGTG
Source organism: Allobosea sp. 10L422 (assembly GCF_056395345.1). Classification (NCBI taxonomy): domain Bacteria; kingdom Pseudomonadati; phylum Pseudomonadota; class Alphaproteobacteria; order Hyphomicrobiales; family Alloboseaceae; genus Allobosea; species Allobosea sp. 10L422. The sequence continues at coordinate 12,484 of NZ_JBFTJI010000004.1, read as the reverse complement.
ACAGCGCTTTCGAAGCCCGCCTCCCGCGCCAGCGCGAATTCGCGCGGCCCAGCCGAGCCGGGATCACCGACAGGATAGGCGAAATGGCGGATCGGCATTGCCAGTTCCGCCTCCAGCCGCGCCTTGCTCTCGGCGATCTCGCGGCGCGCGGCCTCGGCATCATGTTTGGCTAGCATCGGATGCGTCAGGGTGTGGGCGCCGATGGTGATGCCCGGCGCGCCGGAGAGCGACCGTAGCGTCTCCCATGGCAGGCATTCGCGCTCGACCAGAGCCGTGGCATCGATGCCGGCCTGCGCGGCAAGCTGGGAAATCGCCGACAGGAGAATCGTCTCCGGCCCTTTGCGCAGACGCCAATAGAGCCTGTCGAAAGCACGATTCTTCTCGGCGTCGGTCTCGGTGCGGGCCGTGCAGGGGCCTTCAGGCAAGGCGATGTCGAGCCGCGGCAAGATACGGATCGCCTCTTCCAACTCCAGCCACCAGAGCCGCGCCGTGCGATCGGCAAAGCCCGGCGTAACGAAGAGCGTCCACGGCGCGCCATGCTTCGCCAGCACCGGCCACGCGTGATCGACATTGTCGCGATAGCCGTCGTCGAAGGTCAGCGCGACGAAGAAACGGCCGCGCTTCGGCTGCTGCAGGCGCAGGACGGCCTCGTCGAGCGAAACGATGTCGTAGCCCTCGGCCCGGATGAGGCTGAGAGCCTCGTCGAGAAACTCGGGCGTGATCTCCAGCAACGCGTTGGGCGCGAAGCCACGCGCCAGCCGCGGACGGACATGGTGCAAGGTCAGGATCATCCCTGCGCCTTGCGCAAAGCTGCGGCCCCAGCGATCCGCGCCCGTCGCCGCCATCAGCTTGAATGCGGCCGCGATGGCCTTGTGACGTCCGTTCATCGCCATTCCGTGCAACCACCCGCTAACGCTGTTGCACAATGGCGCTGCCGGGCCGGAGGATCATGACCGATCCGTTCACAATGACGGGTTAAGGAGGATACGCCTCAATCCGCCGAGGGGCCGAGAAGCCATGCCTGCCATCGCCGCCGAAACATCGCACCCGCGAACCGATGCCGCTGCCAGCCATGCAGAGATGCGGCCCTGGGCATCGATCTCCGTGGAGAGCGACATCCGTTCGCTCGAGGGGGCCTGGCTTGAATTCGAGGCGCAGGCGCTGGTCACGCCCTATCAGGCCTATGGCTGGGTCCGCCCTTTCGTCGAGACGGTGGGCGCCGCCGAGCTAATGACATTCCGCTACGCGTTGCTTCGCGACGCGCAGGGAGCGCTCTGCGCGCTGCTGCCGCTGGTCATCACCCGTCGCAACGGCATCCGCTTCGCCGAGTTCATCGGCGGCAAGCATGCGAACTACCATATGGGTCTCTATGCTCCTGCCTTCGCCGCCAGGCTCGATGCAGCGCTTGCGCAGCAGATGCTCGCCGAGATCGGCGCGGCGATCGGCGGTCTGGACGCGCTCGTCTTCGTCAATCAGCCGGCGCGATGGCAAGGCCAGGCCAATCCGCCTGCCCTTCTCGCCGCCGGCCCGAGCCCGAGCCGGGCCTACAAGCTCGCGCTGATCGCTGGCGACGGCGATGCCACGCTGAAGCGCTCAATGAGCAGCCATGCGCGCAAGAAGCTCAAGAACAAGCACAGCCGCTTCAGGGATTTCGGCCCTTCGACGATGATCCGCGCGGGAACGCCCGACGAGATCGAGCGCGTCCTGTTGGCGTTCCTAGAACAGAAGGCGGCGCGCTTCCGCGCGATGGGTGTGCGAGATCCGTTTGCCGAGCCGGCAGTGCGCGCATTCCTGTCGCGCGCGGCAGTCGGCACGGATGAGGCGGCGCCGAGGATCGAGCTCTACTCGCTCGATCTGGCGGGGAAAAGCGTCGCCACCTATGTCGGCGCCGCGCAAGGCGAGCGGTTCTCGGGGATGGCGACCTCGTTCGACATGGACAGCGAAACCATCCGGACCAGCCCGGGAGAATTGCTGCTGGCCGAGCTGATCCGGCAGAAATGCAATGATGGGTCGGCCGTCTTCGATCTCGGCGTGGGCGAAGCACGCTACAAGACCACCTTCTGCGACGACCATGACGATCTGGTCGACACCTTTCTGCCGCTCACCTTGAAGGGCCGGCTCTTCGCCGCGACGGCCCGGGCGAAGCGGGAGCTCAAGCGGCGGATCAAGGCCTCTCCCTTAGCGCTCAGGCTGGCGCAGCGAGCATCGGGCTGGCTGCACGGCAAGAAGCGCGACGAGGAATAAGCTCCGCCGAGGCGATCATGCCCCGGCCGACACCTCGGTGCGCGGCGACGAGACCGCGGGAACGCCGCCTTCGGCATCGAGGACAAGCGTGACCGGCGCCTCGGTGAGCTCGCTCAGGCGATAGGCCGCTTCGAGGGCGTGGCCATTGCCGAACTGGCCGCTCATCACCAGCCCGCCCTGGGCGCGGCGGGCGACGGGGCTCAGCATGGCGCCATCGTCGCTGGAAGCCGCGGCGACCAGCACCCAGTCATAGGTTTCGCAGAGCGCATCGAGTGCTACGTCGACGAGATCGGGCGCCGCCAGCACGGCGGCACGGCCGGCACGGCCGGGCCCGATGCTGTGCAGGCGTGAGCCCGGCGCGCGCATGATGATGTCGGAGAACAGCGCCTCGCCTGCAAGGAGCTCGGAGAAGCCGGGCTCGTCGTGCTCATCATCTGCCGCCAGGTCGATAAGAATGCAGCGGCAGCGCTGCGCCAGCAGCTTGGCAAGGTCACGCGCGTTGGCAGCCCCCTCTCCGCCGCCATCGAGCACGAGCATCATCGGGGCCATGCCGCGCGGCGCCTCCTGCGTCCGCTCGGCGATCTCCGCGAGCACCCGCTCCGGCCGGTCGAGGTCGAGCCGCAGCTGACCCAGGCGCCCGGCATGGGTCAGCAAGCCGGCGACCCGCTCGTGCCGAGGCTCTTGCGGCGCAGGCCTTGCCTGCTCCGCCTCGTCCTCGTTCGTGCCGGCTGCGACCCAGCGCGGCCGGCGCGGAGAGTCCGGCAGCGGCCGGCCCTGGCCGTCGAGCAACTCACGCGTGACGATCGTCGCCAGCGCGACCAGGAAGGTCGCGAGCGTGGCAACCAATATGACGGGAACCTTCTTCGGGAAGGACGGCTCGGTCGGCTCGACGGCGCGCGAGATGATGCGGGCATCCGCCGGCGTGGCATTCAGCGTGTCCCGCGCCACCGCCTCGCGATAGCGCTGCATATATTGCTCGAGCTGATCGCGCAGGGTGCGCGCCTCGCGCTCCAGTGCCCGCAGCTGCACCTCGCTGTCATTGGCGGACGACACATTCTTCTTCTGTCCGTCGAGCGCCGCCTGGAAACTCTCGACGCGCTGGCCCGCGATCTTGGCTTCGTTCTCAAGGGTCCGCACGGTCCGCTCGGCTGCGGCGCGCAGCTGCCCTTCGAGGTCGAGAAGCTGGGCGTTGAGCTCCTTGATCCGTGGGTGCTCGGGCAGGAGACTGCGCGATTCCGCCGCGATCTGCGCGCGCAGATTGACCCGCTGCTCGATCAGGCGGCGGACGAGGTCATTGTTCGCGACATCGGGGATCTCGAAGGTCCGCCCCTGCTTGATCGCATCGCGGATCAGGCCGGCCTTGGCCTGCGCCTCGGTCTGCTGGCTGCGGGCGGCCGAAAGCTGGCTCGAAAGATCGGTGAGCTGCTGCGAGGTGATGGTCGTGTTGTTGGAGCCGACCAGAAGGCCGTTTTTGGAACGGAAATCCTCGACTTTCGCCTCGGCCTCGGCGACGCGCTTGCGCAGCGGCTCGATCGTGGTCGAAAGCCAGTTCGAGGCGCTGCGGGCATTCTCCTGCTTCGCCGCCTCCTGGAACTCAAGATAGGTCTCGGCGATGGTGTTCGCCGCTTTCGCAGCCAGAGCCGGATCCACCGAGGTGAACTCGATCGACACGATGCGTGAACGGCCGACAGGGAAGACCAGCAACCGGTCAAAATACTTTTCGAGGACGCGATCCTCCGGCGAGCGATCGGCGGGGTGCCCCCCCAACCCGATCATGACCGCCAGCTTGCGCACGCTGCTCAGCGCGCCGACGCCGGAATCGAACTCGGGGTTCCCGACGAGACCGATGCGCTTGATCGCCTCGCGCGCCAGATCGCGCGACATGATGACCTGGACCTGGCTCTGCACCGCCTCGGCATCGAACTGACCGGAGGTGTCCGGCAGCGACTGGCCCGGCAATGCGTAGAACGTGCCGCGGCTTTCCAGCAGCAGCCGCGCCTCGCCCGTATAGCGCGGCGTCACGACGTTGACCGCAAGGAACGACAGGCCGAGCGCCGCAACCGTCGGCCCGATGATCCAGAGCTTGCGCCGCTTGATCGCGGCCCACAACGCGGAGAGGTCGAGCATGTCGCCCCGGCCATCGCCGACGCTGCGCGCTTCAATCCCTGCCTGAGCGGTCATGACACACCTCTGAACGCAATACTCACGCCTCCCGGACAGGGACGCGGCCGTCATTGAAGCCTCAGTAAGGTTATTGCCCGGTTAAGACGGCCTTCCGCCGCTTAACGCAGGCGGCCGGGAAGCCTTTTTTAACCATATGGCGCCTAAAGCTCGGGCGTATTCTGCACGGATAGCCTTGTGATGAGTCGACGCCTCGCCTCTCTCGCTTTGGCCGCCGCCATGCTGGCGGGCGCATGCGCGCCCCAATATGTGGCGTCGGACTATACACTTGCCGAGCCGGCGGGCCCCTACAGGCTCGCCAGCGGGGACAGGCTGCGCATTATCGTCTTCGGGCAGGATAATCTGTCGAACATCTATGCGGTCGACGGTTCGGGCCGGATTTCCATGCCGCTGATCAACACCGTCGAAGCGCAGGGCCGCACCACCCAGCAGCTCGCACAGGCGATCGAAGCCAAGCTGCGTGGCGGCTATCTGCGCGAGCCCAAGGTCTCGGTCGAGGTCGACACCTATCGCCCCTTCTTCGTGCTGGGCGAAGTCACCACCTCGGGCCAGTTCCCCTTCGTCAACGGCATGACCGTGCAGACCGCAGTTGCGATCGCTGGCGGCTTCACCCCGCGCGGACAGCGCTCCTCGGCAGAAGTCACCCGGCAGATCGACGGCCAGACTGTCACCGCGACCGTGCCGATCACGTACCCCGTCCAGCCCGGAGATACGATCGTCATCAAGGAACGCTGGTTCTGAAGCACAGCGGATTCCTGCCATGACGGACGCTGCCGGCACGCGCCCCTTACGAATTCTGCATGTCTTCCGCGCGCCCCTCGGCGGACTGTTCCGGCACGTCCTCGACGTGGCCCGCGGTCAGGTGGAGCGTGGGCACGCCGTCGGCATCTTCTGCGACTCGAACACCGGCGGCCCGAGAGCCGACGAAGTCTTCCGGGAGCTGTCAGGCCAGTTGGCACTTGGCGTGACGCGCGTGCCGATGTCTCGCTATCCGAGCATGACCGACGCCAAGGCGCAGCTCTCAGCCGTCGCAGTGCGGCGCAGATTGGCCCCCGACATCGTGCACTGCCATGGCTCGAAAGGCGGCGTCTACGGCCGGTTCCCGGCGCTTCTCTCGCCCGGACGACGCTATGTCACCGCCTATACGCCGCATGGCGGCAGCTTCAATTATAACCCCGGCAGCCGCGAGCACGGGGTCTATATGGCGGTCGAACGCCTGCTCGAGGGCGCAACGGATATGTTCCTGTTCGAAAGCCGCTTCATCGCCGGGCGTTTCGAAGCGCATATCGGGCATGCGCCGCGGACCGGCCATCGCGTTGTCCTGAACGGGGTCTCGGATGCCGAATTCGAGCCGATCGATCATGCGCAGGCCCAATTCGATCTGCTGTATCTCGGCGAACTGCGCTCGGCGAAAGGCGTCGACACGCTGATCGACGCACTGCAGCTGCTGCGTCAGCGCGACGGGCTGAAGCCGCGCCTCCTGATCGTCGGCTCGGGGCCGGACGAGGCCGAACTGCGGCAGATGACGCATCAGCGCGGCATCGCCGATCAATGCGTGTTCGAACCTCCGGGCCCCATTCGCAAGGCGCTGGCGCAAGCGCATGTGATGGTGATCCCGTCACGCGCCGAGTCCCTCCCCTACGTCATCCTCGAGGCGGCGGCCGCGGCGCAGCCGCTGATCTCGACAGATGTCGGCGGGATCGCTGAAATCTATGGAGAGCGGCACCGCAACCGGCTGATCAAGACCGACGATCCGCAGATCCTCGCCGGTGCGATTCGTACGATGCTCGAAACACCGGAATCGGAGCGGCTGGCCCAGGCGGTCGATCTGGCCGCACATGTCCGCCAGAACTTCTGCATCCATAACATGGTCGACGGCGTCATCGCCGCCTATCGCGACGCCATAGATCGCCGCGCGTCCTATCGGACGCGGTAACAGCGATCTATCTATTTGTTATCGAATCGGATTTTTTCGAAAAGTGGATTCCACTTTTCGGTCCGATGCTATGGTCGCGCGCGGCATGGCCTGAGGCGGCGTCAGACCAGCTTCAGCGCGGCGACGCCGGCAACGACCAGCACAATGCCGAGCCAGCCAACGGGCCGGATGCGCTGACCGAAGACCAGCGCACCGACGACCGCCGTGATCACCAGACCAGCGCCGCCCCAGACGGCATAGGCGACAGCCAGATCCATGCCCTTGATCGCCTGAGCCAGGGCAGCGAAAGCCCCCATGACGAAGACGATGCCCCCGGCGCCGGCCACGCGATGGCTCATGCCGTCCGACAGCTTCAGCAGATAGGTGCCGGCGATCTCGAAAGTGACCGCCAGCAGCAGCCAGAGGAAGGGGGCGGCCTGAATGAACGAGACATTCACACAAGCCTCCCCTCAGCGACCGGCTCATCCTGCTTGCGGCCATGGCCGACGCCGTTCTCGATGAGCAGGATGCCGCCCAGGATCGAAGCAAGGCCGAGGGCGCGGCCGGCCGTGAGATGCTCCCCGAAGAGGAGATGGCCGATGACGGCGATGCCGACGATGCCCACCCCCTCCCAGACGGCGTAAGCCACCGCCATCGGGATGACGCGCAGCGCAATGCTGAGCAGGATGAAAGAAAAGCCGATCAGGACCAGCGGCAGGGCGCCGATGAGCCAGGGTGCGGAGACGGCCGACTTCAGCGCGGCCGTCGCGACGATCTCGACGGCAATGGCCGCGAGCAGAACCAACCAGTGAAAAGACATTTTGCACACGGGCGAAGCCGGCGCTGAACATCGCAGATGCGACGCAGGGACAGCCAAGCAATCGTTAGAGTTTTAAATCGACAGTTCCGAAAAGAAGCGATTGCGGAGGCTTGACCTCGACAATCGGCGCAAGGAGAAAAATAACGCTCCCGACGCCATGCCCCAAGCGGGCGATATATGCTTCTCAGACACTCATCGCAGAGGAATATGCCGGCGCCAATCGCGATTGTCAACTCTCGATAACTTGCAATAACAACGACTTACGAGAATCCGGCTGATTTTTACGTAGCTTTACCCCCGAGCAAGCCATTGGCCCGCCACGACAAAATCGGGTTTTCGCATTATGCTTTTTCAGGCCCCGTCGCACGGGGCATTTTGAGGTCAGGGACGCCTCCGTCTCGCCCGATCCCTTTCCGATCCTGCGAAAGAAGAAGCGGCCGGGTTAAGCGTTCCGTGAGCAATTTCGGATAGACCGCGACCGGGACCGCCGCGCCCGGCGCTGCGATCCGGCTTGAGGATTGGACGCTATGGGGACTTTCGATGTCCGCGATATGATGAAGGCGGACGCGGCCGCCTCGGCAACGCCGACGATGTTCGGCGGGGCGGAAGCGGGCCAGACGCGGCGCTTTCACCCCCTCGCCGAGCGCATCGCCGCCATCCCGGTCAAGCCGACATTATCACCCGTCATGATCGAAGGTGTCGCCCGGCTGGTCGACGCGTTCGCCGTGATCGCAACAGGCGCCCTGATCTACTGGCTCTACGTGGCGGGCAGGCACGAATATGCCCTCCCCTATCAAATCGCCATCCCGGCACTCGCCGTTTCAGCTCTCGGCACCTTCCAGGCGTTGCAGCTCTACCCGATCGGTGCGCTGCGCAACCTGATCGCCAGCGCCGTGCGTCTTCTCACCGGCTGGACGATGCTCTTCCTCGTCACAATGGCGGTCTTCTTCATCCTCAAGATCAGCGATCAGGTCTCGCGCGGCTGGTTGGTCGGCTTCTACTTCGCCGGCGCCGCCGCCTTGTTGAGTGGCCGGATCGTCGTCATGCTCGGCGTGCGCCACCTGACCCGCAACGGCCGGCTGGAACGGCGCACCGCGATCGTCGGCGGCGGCGAGGCGGGCGAGGCGCTGATCCGGGCCCTCGAAAGCCAGAAGGATACGGGCCTGCGCATCTGCGGCGTCTTCGACGACCGCAACGACGAACGCTCACCCGATCTTGTCGCCGGCTACCCCAAGCTCGGCACGATCGACGACCTCGTCGAGTTCGCGCGCCGCACCAAGCTCGATCTGGTGATCTTCACCCTGCCGATCTCGGCGGAGGCGCGGCTGCTGACCATGCTGCGCAAGCTTTGGGTGCTGCCGATCGACATCCGTCTGTCGGCGCATCTCTCCAAGCTGAGGCTGCGGCCGCGCTCCTACTCCTATTTCGGCACCGTGCCTGTGCTGGATGTCTTCGACCGGCCGATCGCCGACTGGGACATCGTCGTCAAATGGATATTCGACAAGGTCGTCGGCGTGCTGGCGCTGATCGCGCTTTCACCGGTGATGCTGGCGACAGCCATCGCCATCAAGCTCGATTCCAAGGGACCGGTTTTCTTCCGCCAGAAGCGCTACGGCTTCAACAACGAGATGGTCGAGGTCTTCAAGTTCCGCTCGCTCTACCATGACAAAAGCGACTATGCGGCGGCCAAGCAGGTGACGCGAGGCGATCCGCGCGTGACCCGCGTCGGCCGCTTCATCCGAAAGACCTCGATCGACGAGCTGCCACAGCTGCTGAATGTCGTCCTCAAGGGCAACCTGTCCCTGGTCGGGCCGCGCCCGCATGCCATCCACGCCTCGACCGCCAATCGCGCCTATGAGCAGGTCGTCGACGGCTATTTCGCGCGGCACAAGGTGAAGCCCGGCATCACCGGCTGGGCCCAGATCAATGGCTGGCGCGGCGAGACGGATACCGACGAGAAGATCCAGCGGCGCGTCGAGCACGATCTCTACTACATCGAGAACTGGTCTGTGCTGCTCGACCTCTACATCTTGTTCAAGACTCCGTTCTCGCTGCTGACCAAGAACGAGAACGCGTATTGAGCACCTTCGCCGAGCACCCGTCGCATGAGGCGCCGGGCCCCCGGCTCGCGATCTCATATGCGGCGATCCAGCGCGGGACGCTCTGGCTCCTCGGCGCCTCCAGCGGCTTCGCGCTGGTCGAGCCCTCGCCCTACGAACTCGTCTTCCTGCTGACGCTCTTCGTCTTCGCCCTCGCCGGCATCCGCTTCTCGCAGAAGCTGCTGCCGCTGGCCGTGCTGCTGCTCCTCTACAACATCGGTGGCATCTTCTCGCTCATTCCATGGATGGACGAGATCGATTCGGTCCGCTTCACCGCCGTCTCCGTCTATCTGATGATCACCGGCATCTTCTTTGCGGCAATCATGGCCGAGGATGCGACGAGCCGGCTGGAGACCCTGTGGAAGGGCTACCTCTTCGCTGCCTGGTATGCGGGCATCGCGGGCGTGCTGGGCTATTTCGACGTCGCCGGCCTGGGCAGCCTCTTCACGCTCTATGGACGCGCGTCCGGCACCTTCAAGGATGCGAATGTGCTGGGCCCCTACCTCGTCCTGCCGATCCTCTATGTCCTGCACCGGATCCTGACCGGCCGGTCCGGCCTCCTCCGCGGGCTCACCTTGATCAGCGTACCGTTGTTCGCGCTGTTTCTGACTTTCTCCCGCGGAGCCTGGGGCAATCTGGTCGCTTCCGCGCTGCTGATGATCGGGCTCGCATTCCTGACCGCCCCCAATGGCACGCAGCGCAGCCGCATCGCGCTGCTGACGCTTGTCGCCTTCATGGCCGCGGCAGCCGCACTTGCCGTCGCGCTCTCCTTCGAGAACATCCGCAGCGTCTTCGAAACCCGTGCGAGTCTCGACCAGAGCTACGATCAGGGCGTGACCGGGCGCTTCGGCAACCAGTTTCGCTCGATCTCACTTCTGCTCGAAGCACCGAACGGGTTCGGTCCCCTGCGCTTCCGCTGGCATTTCACGGAAGATCCCCACAACGTCTACATCAACGCCTTCGCTTCCTATGGTTGGCTGGGCGGCGTGGCGTGGCTCGGGCTGATGGCCGCGACCTGCTATGTCGGCTGGCGYCTCGTGTTTCAGCGCCGGCCGTGGCAGCAGCATGCGATCGTGCTGTGGCCGGTCTTGTTCGTGACGATCCTGCAGGGCCTTCAGATCGACACCGACCATTGGCGGCATCTCTATCTGATGATCGGCCTCGTCTGGGGGCTCGCGGCCTTGCCGAAGCCGGCCTCACCGGCAGAAGCCGCCGCGCGGTACGAATCCGGCCGCAATCAGCGATAGCGTCGATAGTCCTGCGGGCGCCGGCATGGACCCAAGCTGCGAGGGCGACAGCTCAAACCCCGGCTGCGCCGCATCCGATCGGATCCGCCACGATGACGCGGCTCGTCTTGCGCGCCTGCTCCGCCCGCAGAGCCAGATCGACATGACGGCGATACTCTGCCCAGGTGCCTATCCTGTAGCCGCAATTGGCGCATGAAACGATGCTGGCATCGGTGAGAGCCTGGGGAATCGACACCCCCGGCGAGCCGCAATCCTCGCAATGGAACCAGTCCAGCCTCAACACGACCTCGCCTGCATTCACTTTCGCGCGGCGACAAGGCGTCGCCGACGGTCGCATCAGAGGCGGCAGCGGATGACTGATTGCTGAACGGCCGCTTCGCCGGCAAGAGAATCGGGCCGCCTATTCGCGGGAGCGCGACGATCCCTCGCCTCCGCACGTAGCCTTGAGATGCTGGATGTTGTCGTTGGAGAAAACCAGACGGAGCTTCGGGCGCTCGGCCTCCTGAAGCCGGGATGCGTCCTTCCTGCTGGCGGCCGCGCGGCGAATCTGGGCACGCCGCACGATCAGCGACATTTGATGCCTGCGTTTCATGGATGTTCATTCCCGCGCCGCGCAATGATGATTGCAGCAGGGGGCTCGATCGGCACCCCCCATATGGGGGAGGCCGTCCAGATTTTTGCACTGCGAAACAAGGCTGGGTGCCGCCCGGGAATGGCCATTCTTCCAATGCGTGCAAGATTGCTGCGAAGCGCATTGCATCTGCCGCGGCCGGCCACTATAAGCCGAGCCGTCGGAGCGTAGCGCAGCCCGGTTAGCGCACTTGTCTGGGGGACAAGGGGTCGGAGGTTCGAATCCTCTCGCTCCGACCATAAAAATCAAGCACTTAGGCTTTGACCGGAGCCACTGGCTAAAAACTTTTTTAGCCACATCGTAGCCAGCCCCCCCAACGAATCCCGCTAGCGCTTGCAATTGAAGCGCGGACGCTCGAAGGGCGGTTGCAAACCAACCTGGCGCAGTTTTCCCGCGCGCCACTGATTGAACCCTCCTGCTTTGCTGCCACCGCGGAAGCTGTCGCCTCGGCACTCCGGCCACGGAACTGCAAGCTTGCCGAAGGAATCTGCCTGGTTATCGCCTGTCTGATGGCCGTGGGCACCTATGCCCGTTTCCGGAGCGCCGGAAGTTCGAACTGGGCAGTTTAGGTTGACGGCGTCGGAGACAATTTTCCCTTTGGGCACTGTGGGTGACGGTTTCGTCATGCATTGCGGGAGGATATCTCGCCGGCCGGATGCGGCAACCAAGCTTCGACGCGACCAGCGACGAGCGGAAGCTTCGGGACGTGCGCCACGGCCTTCTCGTATGAGCGACTGGCGCATTGCCGATTTCGGTTCTCGCAACGTCTTCCCGGCCAGGATGGGTGTCGGGCATCGGGACGAGAATCTGGCGGCCGAGATGGAGACGGAGGTTTAGCCGACGGTCGGTCGCTGGCTGAGCCCGCAGATGCGACGACGACAAGGCAGAGAGGATTCCGAGAGGTGTTCGATTTCGGACATCGAGCAAGGGCTGGAGGCCCGTGAACCCCGGCGTTCGTAACTCCCGCACCAACTGATCGATTCCATAGGGAACCAATTCTCGCTCTGTTCGTTTGCCACTCGTTTGTAGCGGTGACGTTGATGGTCGCGCAGCAGTGCTGCCTAGGTTACGCCTACTTTCTCGTCTCAGCCAGGAACGTCTCGCGAAAGAAAGGAAGATTGTTTCGAGTCAAAATCCGGCTTATGTTATTGATATGACAATCAAAAGCCAATAATATCGATCTTTCCTTCGGGGGTTACCTTTGACCGTTCGGCCCAAAATGTTTGTGGCTATAGAAGGACTTCGAGGCATCCTTGCCTGGTCGGTCGTGTTTTCTCACCTCGCCTACATCTCGGCGTTCAACGCCAATGGCGACGCCAATGGCGTGAGCTCGCTTCTTCGAGCCGT
>NZ_JBFTJI010000003.1:0-397922 GCF_056395345.1 Allobosea sp. 10L422 | reverse complement strand
GGTCCCATATCCTTACCGCGGGGTGGAGCAGCCCGGTAGCTCGTCAGGCTCATAACCTGAAGGTCGTCAGTTCAAATCTGGCCCCCGCAACCAAACACAAAAACCCGTCGCAAGCAGCGGCGGGTTTTTGCGTCTAAAATCCAGAAAAACAGCGCAAAGCAGGCGTCCGCACCAAGTGATGCGCGCGTCACGGTTATGGATCGGCCTGCGGGGCGCCGGCAGATTTGCTGTCCGCTTCGCTTTTTCCATCGACTGCGACGGCCTCGACAAGCCGGATTGCGAGAAGCCGCAGTTTTCGCGAACGGATTCGCGCGAAGGCCTCGTCCAACCGGTGGCCTTCGGAAGGCGGCGTAGGCTCGGCCTCGTAATCGGCCGCCGGCTCCTCGGCCAAGCCGCTCGCCGATGGACTCGTGGCCAGGCCTTCGAAGAAGAAATGCAGATCGACGCCCAGCCGCTGAGAGAGAACGAAGATCGCGCCGGCGGTCAGCCGATCGGACCCATCCTCGTAGTTCCCGATTTGCTGATGCGAGACACCAAGCAAGCGAGCGATGTCCTTCTGAGCGAGCCCCATCTTGCCGCGAAGCAGCCGAAGACGGTCGCCCACATGCCGATTCGCGTGAGTCAATTCCGGTTTCATCGGGCCGCTCTCAGTCTCGATCTGGAGGAAAGCCGCTCGCATTATGCTGCTGACTTTCGAGGCGTCCACTGTCGGGCCGTCGGTTTCTCCTGACAGCGGAGGAGCGCCAGCCGTAATACCATGACTAGCCGCTGGAAACGGGTGGTGCTTCGGGAGCCGCCGCGGCAGGATCGGCGATCCCGGAGAGATGGAGTGAGGCATGGCGCAGGAAGCAGGAAGAATCCATATCGGCATAGGCGGCTGGGTCTACGAACCCTGGCGCGGATCCTTCTACCCGAAGGATCTGCCGCAAAAGCGCGAGCTCGAATATGCCGCGAGCAAGCTAACCTCGATCGAGATCAACGGCACCTATTACGGTTCGCAGAAGCCGGAGAGTTTTGCGAGATGGCGCGAGGAGACGCCCGAGGATTTCGTCTTCGCGCTGAAGGGCTCGCGATTCTGCACCAACCGACGCGTGCTTGCCGAGGCCGCTCCATCGGTCGAGAAATTTTTGAACAGCGGGTTGACCGAGCTCAGGCATAAGCTCGGGCCGATCAATTGGCAGTTCATGCCGACCAAGAAATTCGACCCCGAAGATTTCGAGGCCTTCCTCAAGCTCCTGCCGAAGGAACTGGATGGCGTCTCGCTACGCCATGCCGTCGAGGTCCGGCACGACAGCTTCCGCACGCCTGATTTCATCGCGATGCTGCGCGAGCATGGTGTCGCCGTCATCACCTCTGCCGATGCCGACTATACGCAGATCGCCGATGTGACGGCACCCTTCGTCTATGCGCGGATCATGGGCACGCAGGAAGCCGAGCCGACCGGCTATTCCGAGACTGGTCTCACACGCTGGGCGAAGGCAGCTCGGGACTGGGCCGAAGGCGGGGTACCGGAGGGGCTGGAGACGGTCGGGCCGGCCGCGCCCAAACGGAAGCGCGACGTCTTCCTCTATGTCATCAGCGGCGGGAAGGTCCGCAATCCCGCGGCGGCGATGGAACTGATTGCACGAACCAGAGATTGAGGTTCAGGCCGTCGTGACCGCCTCCTGCACCACGACTTCCTGGCAGACATCGACCCATTCGGCCTGGGTGAGCTCGGCCATGCGCTGCGGCGCGATGCGCAGCGCGCTATGCGTCGAGCCAGCCGCCGGGACAACGATATCGAAGGCTTTCAACGAGAGGTCGCAATAGACCTTGAGCGGCGTTGCCAGACCGAAGGGGCAGACGCCGCCGACCGGGTGGCCCGTCAGGGCTTCAACCTCTTCCTGCCCGAGCATGCGCGGCTTGCCGCCGAGCCCGGCCTTCGCCTTCCTGTTGTCGAGCCGCGCATCGCCGCGCGTCACGACCAGGACGACCTCCTCGCCGATACGCAGTGAGAGCGTCTTGGCGATCTGGCCGGGTTCGACACCATGGGCCGCGGCGGCGAGCGGCACTGTGGCGCTGCTCTCATCGGTCACGACGACGGTGATGTCGGGAGCGCGTTCGGCGAAGAAGGCGCGGACGGATTGAAGGCTCATCGGGCAATTCGCGAGGTCGACCAGAGGATCAGCAGGCTGGCTACCGCCGGCACGCCGAAGACGATGAGGAAGATAGGCGCTTCCTCCATGACGGTATAGCCCGCCCGGCTGACGCCGATCCAGAGGTTGATCAGGGCGCCGACCAGCCAGAGCGGCAGGAACAATCGGATGGCGAACGCGATCGGCCGGCCGGCGGAGATGGCGAGCCGAGGCGCAGCGACGAGCAGGATGCCAAGCAGGGCGAAGCCGATACCGATGACCTTGACGGTGTGCATGCGTCAGCCCTGCCCAATCGAAATCAGGATGAAGAACAATCGATTATCTTGCTCTGCGCAAGCCGCGGGCATGCACGGTTTATCCTTTTGCCGGGCCGCGCGCCCTTACGAGCGATCCGGCGGCGCGGCCGGCCGCTTCGATATAATMGGGATTGCGATGGATCAGCATGATCGAAAAGGCGCCATCCATCAGCAGGACGATTTCGCGGGCCAGAGCTTGCGCGTCGGCAAGGCCGCGATCCTGCATCGCCTGCGACAACCAGCTTTCGAAATTCGCCTTGTGACGTGCCCCCGCCTTGACGGCCGGGTGGCTGGGCATGGCAGCCAGTTCCGCGGCCGTGCGCAGGAAACCGCAGCCCTTCCACTTGGGATGCCGCGCGACGCGGGCCAGATTGGCGAAGATCGCTTCCACCTTGCAGTCGACGCCGCCATCGGCAGCCTCGAACCAGCCGGCCATCTGCTTCAGGTTCGGCTGATCCCGGGCATCGAGATAGGCGGCGACCAGATCGTCCTTGCTCTTGAAATGATAGTAGAGCGTCCGCTTGGTCAGCCCTGCCTTCTCGGCCACGGCGTCCACGCTGACGCGGCCGATACCCTCCGCATAAAAGAGCTTGGTGGCGGCGTCGATGATGCGCTTGCGCGTCGGGCTGGGTGCATCGGCCATTCCGCTATGTATACCGACTAGTGAATATACACAAATCGCAAAGGCCGCGATCATGTTCCGGTGAACCTGCTGGAAAGGAACGCCGATGAGCGATCTCGTCCTAACCGACACCCGCGATGCCATCGCGACGCTGACCCTAAACCGCCCCGACAAGCTCAACGCCTTGAGCTACGCCCTGATCGACCGGTTCCTCGAATTGCTCGACCTGATCGAGACCGATGAAGCCATCCGGGTCGTGATCCTGACGGGAGCGGGCGACCGCGCATTTTCGGCAGGGGCGGACATTCATGAGTTCTCGCGCAGTGTCGCGCAGGGTGTCGATGTCGCCATGCGGGATTTCGTCATGCGCGGCCAACGGCTCACCGCGCGGCTGGAAGTCTTTCCCAAGCCCATCATCGCCGCGGTCAACGGCCTGGCCTTCGGCGGCGGCTGTGAGATTACCGAAGCCGTTCCGCTGGCGATCGCGAGCGAGCGAGCTTCCTTCGCCAAGCCGGAGATCAATCTCGGCATGCCGCCGACCTTCGGCGGAACCCAGCGTCTGCCGCGCCTAGCCGGGCGCAAGCGCGCGCTCGAGCTGCTGCTGACAGGCGACGTCTTCTCGCCGGAGCGAGCCGTCGAGCTCGGCCTCGTCAATCAGGTCGTCGCGCATGACCAGCTCATGCCGGCCGCGCGCGATCTGGCCGGGCGAATTCTGCGGCATTCGCCGCTTGCGGCAGCGAGCATCCTGCGGGCGGTCACGCGCGGCCTCAACCAGAGCATTGCGGAGGGGCTGCTTGTCGAAGGGGAACAGTTCGCCCGGATGGCGCCGACTGCCGATCTGCGGGAGGGGCTCGATGCCTGGATGGCGCGCCGCAAGCCGGCCTATCCCGGATCCTGGTCGGCTAAGGCCGCGGTGTAACTGGGAGGCCAACCATGACGGGTTTCACGAGCTTCTCGCGCGAGGCCTTCGCCGCGTTCCGCGCAGACAACCGGCCCGGGCCGGTCCATATGCTCAATCTGATCCGGCTGCATGCCGAAGCCGGTTATCCCGACGGGCTGAGAGCTACTGGCGCGGAGGCCTATGCCAGCTATGGCAGGATCAGCGCGCCGGTGTTCGCGCGGCTCGGCGGCCGTATCGTCTGGCGGGGCCGCTTCGAGCTCGGCATGATCGGTCCGGAGGAGGAGCGCTGGGATATCTGCTTCATCGCGGAATATCCCAGCCCCGACAGTTTCGCCGAGATGTTGCGCGACCCGATCTACCGGGAGGCGATGGCGCATCGTCTGGCGGCGGTGGCCGACAGCCGGCTCATCCGACTGGGAGTCCTCCCAAGCGGCACCCGTTTCGACGGGCCTTCATGACGCGACAACCCATGCCGCTCGGCTCAGGCGGTTTCGATCGAGCCTTTCTCCGGCGCCTCAGCAGAAGCCTGCTGGGCCGCGAACTTTAGTGCCGGGCAGAGCATCGAAACGCCCTTCGCATTTCCTACGAGATCGTCCTTGGCAAACAGCTCCGCCAGCCAGTCGACGAAAACGCGCACCTTGTTGCTGAGGTGCCGGTTTGGCGGATAGACGATGTGAAGCGGCTTCGGTGCCGCGCACCAATCGAGCAGGAGCGGCACCAGCCGCCCGTCTGCGATCGGCTCTCGGGCCATGAAGGTCGGCAGCTGCACGATGCCATGGCCGGCAAGGCCGGCGGCGAGATAGCCGGTGCCGTCATTGAGCGAGATGGCGTAGCGGCCGTTGATTTCGATCGTCTCGGCCGGGTTCTGGTAGATCATCGACAACACGCGGCCGCCGAGTGCCGGTCGGTAGGCGACGATCTGATGGCCGTCCTCGATGTCGCGCGGATGGCGGGGCGTGCCGAAGCGGGCGAGATAGTCCGGCGAGGCGCAAGTGAGGAGCTGCATCTCGCCGATCCGCCGGGCGATCAGGCTCTGGTCAGTGATCTCGCCGGCCCGCACCGCGCAATCCAGGTTTTCGCCGATGAGATCGGCCGGGCGGTCGCTCAGGCCGAGATCGAGCTGGATGTCGGGATAGCGCGCGTGGAACTCATGCAGCGCCGGGATGATCACCGAGATCGCCAGCGAGGAACTGCAATCCACTCTGAGCCGCCCGCTCGGCCGCGACTGCGCCAGCGTGAGGCTGGAATCGAGCTCGGAAAGCTCGTCGAGCAGGCGCAGCGCCCGCTCGTAATAGGCCGCGCCGTCCATGGTGACGGTCACGCGCCGCGTCGTCCGGTTCAGGAGCTTGGCGCGCAGATGCGCTTCGAGCTGCTGGATCAGCTTGGTGACGGTCGGCTTGGGCATGTCGAGGAGATCGGCGGCGCGCGTGAAGGTTCCGGTCTCGACGACCCGCACGAAGGCCCGCATTGCTGCCAACTGGTCCATGACGTCGGATTGTTTCCGTATGGAAATAATGAATGAGTGGATAGCCTATTTATTCCGAAATACTGATTCACTAATTCGTGCTGCAACGCAACAGCGAGGGTGAGCCAATGCCCGCGATCGCCGCGCAGAAGCTGCAGCCGGTGCTTTCCGCCTTCTGGCGGGAGGAAAGACTGAGCGCCGGTGGAGAGACCTTCACCGGCCGCCTCTACGTTCCCGCCGAGGTTCCGGACAATGCAGGCCTCGTGCTGCATCTGCATGGCGGCCATTTCAACAGCGGCTCGCCGGCGCAGGGGCAGGCCGTCGCCACGGCCCTGACGGAAGCCGGCGCGGTCGTGTTCTCGCTCTCTTACCCGCTTGCGCCGGTGCAGCGCTTCCCCGAGACGCTGGAGCGCATCTATGCAGCGCTCGAGGCTCTTGCCAGGGGGCGCAATCGCTGGGCGACGCGCGGCGCGCCGATCTATGTCGCCGGTGAGGAAGCCGGCGGCAATCTCGCTGCGGCGCTGGCCATGATGGCGCGGGATCGCGGCGGCCCAGTGCTTGCTGGCCAGATCCTGTTGTCGCCGATGCTCGATGCCTGCCTCGGCACGGCTTCGCTGCGCGGCGCCCAGGCCGGACCGGTCGGCTGCCGCTGGGCCGATGGCTGGGCCGACTATCTCGGCACGCCCGAGCGCGCCGCCCACCCTTACGCGGCTCCGCTCCAGGCGACCCGCCTCGCCGGCCTGCCGCCAGCCTTGCTGATCAGCGGGCAGGACGACCCGATGCGGGACGAGGCGGCGCAATATGCCGCCCGCCTCGGCCAGGCCGGTATCGTCGTCCGCCATGTCGAGTTCACCGCGCCGACCCGCTGGCCGCAGGCCTATGCGGATGCGGCGGAGGAAGGCTCCTGTCTCTGCAAGAGCTGCGGCGAGATCGCCGCTTTCTATGAACGGACCGCGCCCTCCTAGCGCTCCCCCACTTTCGAACACCCACGGCATTTCCAAGGAAGGACCGACCCATGATTCCGGGAACGAACCGTCGCGGCCTTTTGGCCGGCCTCACCGCCTCAGTCGCACTGACCGCCATCACGGTCTTTGCCCTCTCCGGGACCCGCGCGCAGGGCGATACCGCGCCCGCGGCGCCGCCCGCCATCCCCGTCTCCGTCGCGACCGTCGAGGCCCGCGAGATCGTGCCCTGGGCGGAGTTCTCCGGCCGGCTGGAGGCGATCGAGCGTGTCGAACTGCGCTCGCGCGTCGCCGGTGTCGTCGAAGCCGTGCATTTCCGCGAGGGTAACCTCGTCAAGCAGGGCGATCTGCTCGTGAGCATCGATCAGGCGCCCTATCTCGCCGATCTGGAGCGGGCGGAGGCGCAGGTGCTCGCTGCCCAGTCCCGCGTTGCTCTCGCCGACAGCGAGAACGAGCGCGGCCAGCAGCTCAGCGCGACCCGCAACCTCTCGCAGCGTGATCTCGACACCCGCGTGAATGCGCTGCGCGAGGCCAAGGCCAATCTCCGCGCCGCCGAGGCCGCCCGCCGCACGGCGCAGCTCAACCTCGACTACACGCAGATTCGCGCGCCGATCAGCGGCCGCATCGGCCGGCTCGACGTCACCGTCGGCAATCTGATCGCGGCGGGCGGTCAGGTCCTGACCTCGCTGCTCTCGGTCGATCCGATCTATGCGGCCTTCAATGCCGACGAACGCAGCGTGCTCGACACGCTGGCCTCTTTGCCCCAAGGCTCGCGCGCGCTCGAACAGATTCCGGTCAAACTGACCACGGCGACCGCCGAGGCGGCGCAGTTTAGCGGCCGGCTGCACTTCGTCGACAATGGCATCGACGGCGCCAGCGGCACGGTCAGGGTGCGTGCCCTGCTCGACAATCCTGATGGCCGGCTGATGCCCGGCCAGTTCGTGCGGGTGCAGCTCGGGCAGGCCAAGGCCGAGCAGCAGCTCGTCATCAACGAGCGCGCGGTGGGAACCGACCAGAACAAGAAGTTCGTCTTCGTCGTCGGCGACGACGGCAAGGCGACTTGGCGTGAGGTTTCGCTCGGCTCCGCATATGACGGGCTGCGCGTGGTCAATGCCGGGCTGAAGCCCGGTGAGCGCATCATCGTCAACGGGCTGCAGCGCGTCCGGCCCGGCGCGGTCGTTGCGCCGCAGCCGGTGCCGATGGCCGAAAAGAGCGAGCTGAAGAAGTCCGCGACCGAACTCGCACAACGCTGAAAAACACGGCCGTCATTCTCGGGCGAAGCGGAGCGCAGACCCGAGAATCTCAGGCAGGAGGAGGCTGAAGGAGCCTCTTGCGGCAGGAGATGCTCGGGTCAAGCCCGAGCATGACGGTGCTTTCCCAACACAATATCCGCTCCGAAGGGGCGCCCCATGAACCTCTCGAAATTCTTCATCGACCGGCCGATCTTCGCGGCGGTCCTCTCCGTTCTGATCTTCTTGGCCGGGCTGCTCTCGATCAGGGCCCTGCCGATCTCGGAATATCCCGAGGTCGTCCCGCCGACGGTCGTCGTGCGGGCGCAATATCCGGGCGCCAGCCCGCGCGTGATCGCCGAGACGGTGGCGACGCCGATCGAGGAGCAGATCAACGGCGTCGAGGGCATGCTCTACATGTCGAGCCAGGCGACGACCGACGGCGTGATGACGCTGAACGTCACCTTCCGCCTTGGCACCGACCCGGACAAGGCCCAGCAGCTCGTGCAGAACCGGGTCAGCCAGGCCGAACCGCGCCTGCCGGAGGAGGTGCGCCGGCTCGGCGTCACCACGGTCAAGAGCTCGCCCGACCTGACGATGGTGGTGCACATCACCTCGCCGAACGGCCGCTACGACATGACCTATCTGCGCAACTACGCGGTGCTGAACGTCAAGGACCGGCTCGCCCGCATCGACGGCGTCGGCCAGGTCCAGCTCTTCGGCTCGGGCGACTATTCGATGCGCGTCTGGCTCGACCCGCAGAAGGTCGCCGAGCACGGGCTCTCGCCCGGCGACGTCGTGCGCGAGATCCGCGCCCAGAACGTCCAGGCCGCGGCCGGCGTCATCGGCGCCTCGCCGAATGCGCCCGGCCTCGACCTGCAGCTCTCGGTCAACGCGCAGGGCCGCCTCCAGAACGAGGAGCAGTTCGGCGACATCATCGTCAAGACCGGCGCTGACGGCGCGGTCGTGCGCCTGCGCGACCTCGCCCGCATCGAGCTCGGTGCCGCGGACTATGCGCTGCGTTCACTGCTCAACGGCAAGTCGGCCGTCGCCGTCCCCGTCTTCCAGGCGCCGGGCTCGAACGCCATCGCGATCGCCGACCGCGTGCAGGAGACGATGCGCGAGATCAAGCAGAACATGCCCGAGGGCGTCGACTACTCGATCGTCTACGATACCACCCAGTTCGTCCGCGCCTCGATCAAGGCGGTCATCTCCACGCTGCTGGAAGCGGTGGCGCTCGTCGTGCTCGTCGTCATCGTCTTCCTGCAGACTTGGCGGGCCTCGATCATCCCGCTCGTCGCCGTGCCGATCTCGGTCGTCGGCACCTTCGCGGTGATGTACATCCTCGGCTTCTCGATCAATGCGCTCAGCCTGTTCGGCCTCGTCCTCGCCATCGGCATCGTCGTCGACGACGCCATCGTCGTGGTCGAGAATGTCGAGCGCAACATCGAGAACGGCCTCTCCCCGCGCGAGGCGACCTATAAGGCGATGCGCGAGGTCTCCGGCCCGATCATCGCGATTGCGCTGGTGCTCGTCGCCGTCTTCGTGCCGCTCGCTTTCATTTCCGGCCTGACCGGGCAGTTCTACCGCCAGTTCGCATTGACCATCGCGATCTCGACGGTGATCTCGGCGATCAACTCGCTGACGCTGTCGCCGGCTCTCGCCGCGCTGCTGCTCAAGGGCCACCACGCGCCCAAGGACGCGCTGACCCGTGCCATGGACAAGCTGTTCGGCTGGTTCTTCCGCGCGTTCAACCGCTTCTTCAACCGCTCGTCGGAGGCCTATGGCGGCGGCGTGCGCCGGGTGATCTCGCATCGCGCGGTGATGCTCGCGGTCTATGTCGTGCTCCTCGGCCTTACCGGCGTGCTGTTCAAGGCGGTGCCGTCAGGCTTCGTGCCGGGCCAGGACAAGCAGTATCTTGTCGGCTTCGCGCAGTTGCCGGACGCGGCGACCCTCGACCGGACGGAGGATGTCATCCGCCGCATGGATGAGATCGCGCTGAAGCATCCGGGCGTCGAGAACGCGATCTCCTTCCCCGGCCTCTCGATCAACGGCTTCACCAACTCCTCCAATTCCGGCATCGTCTTCGTCGGCCTGAAGCCCTTCGACCAGCGCAAGGACCCCTCGCTCAGCGGCAACGCCATCGCGGCGCAGCTCAACAAGGAGTTCGGCGGTATCAAGGAAGCCTTCATCGCGATGTTCCCGCCGCCGCCCGTGCAGGGGCTCGGCACCATCGGCGGCTTCAAGCTGCAGATCGAGGACCGCGCCGGCCTCGGCTACGCGGCGCTCGACGAGGCGACCAAGGCCTTCATGGCCAAAGCCGCGCAGGCGCCCGAGATCGCCGGCATGTTCTCGAGCTTCCAGGTCAACGTCCCGCAGCTCTATGCCGATATCGACCGCACCAAGGCCCGCCAGCTCGGCGTACCCGTGACGGAAGTCTTCGATACGCTGCAGACCTATCTCGGCTCCACCTATGTCAACGACTTCAACCGCTTCGGCCGCACCTATACCGTGCGCGTCCAGGCCGACGCACCCTTCCGCGCCCAGCCCGAGCATATCGGCCAGCTCAAGGTGCGCTCCACCGCGGGCGAGATGATCCCGCTCAGCGCTGTCCTGAACGTTCGCTCCGACTCAGGCCCAGAACGCGCGATGCGCTATAACGGCTTCCTCTCGGCCGACATCAATGCCGGTGCGGCGCCGGGCTTCTCGTCGGGGCAGGCGCAGGCGGCGGTGGAGCGGATCGCGGCGGAAACCCTGCCCAAAGGCTTCGCCTTCGAATGGACCGAGCTGACCTATCAGGAGATCCTGGCGGGCAATTCGGCGGTGATCGTCTTCCCGGTCGCGATCCTGCTCGTCCTGCTGGTGCTGGCGGCGCAGTATGAGAGCCTGACGCTGCCGATCGCGATCCTGCTGATCATCCCGATGGGCCTGCTCGCGGCGCTAACCGGCGTCTGGCTCTCGGGCGGCGACAACAACGTCTTCACCCAGATCGGTCTCGTCGTGCTGGTGGGACTATCGGCCAAGAACGCCATCCTGATCGTCGAATTCGCGCGCGAGCTGGAATTCGAGGGCAGGACGCCCGTCGAGGCTGCGATCGAGGCGAGCCGGCTCCGGCTCCGCCCGATCCTGATGACCTCGCTCGCCTTCATCATGGGCGTGGTGCCGCTGGTCACCTCGACCGGCGCGGGCGCCGAGATGCGCCAGGCGATGGGCATCGCGGTCTTCTCCGGCATGATCGGCGTCACCGCCTTCGGCATCTTCCTGACGCCGGTTTTCTACGTGCTGATGCGCAAGCTGGCGCGCAACCGCCCGCTCGCCCGGCACGATGTCGAGGCGCCGGTGCTCCAAGCTGCGGAGTGAGAAAGCAAGTCCGCTTGCGATACCCGGCGCGCAGAACCTGCGCGCCGGGTATTTTTGTCTCGGCCGTGGGTCGCTCGGCGATGCGTTCAGCTCAGCGTGACCTCGGCGATCAGGCCGCCGCCCGGCCGGTTGGTCAACGTCAATTTTCCGCCGATCGCCGTGGCGAGCTGCTGGGCGATGGCAAGGCCGAGGCCCGTGCCGCCGGTGCTTCGGTTGCGGGATTGTTCGAGCCGGTAGAACGGCTGCAGGACCGCATCGAGCTCGTCGGCGGGAATGCCGGGGCCGCGATCGAGGACGAGGATTCGCAGCTTTCCGTCGGCCGCCTTCTCGAGCTGGATTTCCGCGGCGCCGGCGAATTTCAGGGCGTTGTCGATCAGATTGGTCAGGATGCGGCGCAGCGCGTGCGGGCGCGTCACTGCGACGGCGTCGATTGCGCTCGGCGTCGTGACCGCCTTGCCGGTGTCCTGATAGTCGAAGGCGATGCTCTCGACGAATGAGCTGAGATCGATACGCGCCGGCTTTTCGGCATCGCCCTGCGCGCTCTTCGCATAGGCGACGCCTTCGCGCACGAGCCGCTCGATCTCGGAGAGGTCGTTGACGAGCTTGTCCTTCTCCGGCCCATCCTCCGCCATCTCGGCGCGCAGTTTCATCCGCGTGATCGGCGTCTGGAGATCGTGCGATATCGCGGCGAGGATCTGCACCCGCTCCTGCAGGTAATGCGCGATCCGGTCCCGCATGGCGTTGAAGGCAGTGGCCGCATAGGCGACCTCGGCCGGGCCGTGCTCGTCGAGCCTTTCCGCCTTGCGGTTGGGGTCGAGTGTCTCGGCCGCATTGGCGAGCCGCAACAGGGGCCGAATCGCCAGCCGGACGGCAAACCAGGTGCAGAGCACGAGCAGGATAAGCTGGGCGACGAGCACATAGGGCAGCCAGCTCGCGAGCGGCATCAGCGCGGGCAGCATGTCGATCGTCACCGGCGAGCCGTCGCTGAGCGTGACATGGGCCTGGAGATGCTCGCGCTCGCCGGGAATGCTCTCGACCGTGACCGGGAAGCGCTTGCCGGCGGCGACATTGATGGTCTCAGCGACCTCCGCTGCGCGCCGGCTCAATTCGGGAACACCCGGCACGCCCGGCCCGAGCTCGTAGCGATAGGTGCGGCGCGCCAAGAGGCCGAGCCATTGCGGGCGCTCCTGCGGCGGCAGGCGGTCGAGCAGGGCGATCGAGGTCGCGACGTCGTTCTCCAGCGTCGTGTACATCGTCGCCTTGGCGCTCATGGTGCGTTCATAGAACTGCAGGCTGAACGACAGGGCATGCGCGACGGCGAGCCCGGCGAAGAGGATGAGGAAGAGCCGCCAGCGCAGCGTACGCGGCAGGTGCAGGAACCCACCGATGCGGGTGGCGACGCTCATTGCCGGGCCGTGACGATCTCGACCGGCATGGCGAGGACATAGCCCTCGCTGCGCACGGTCTTGATATAGGCGGGCTCTCGCGCATCGTCGCGCAGGCGCTGCCTGACACGGCTGACAAGCAGGTCGACCGAGCGATCGAAGAGCTCGGACTCGCGGCCCTGAGTCAGGTTCAGGAGCTGGTCGCGCGAGAGGACGCGCTGCGGATGGTCGAGGAAGACCCGCAGCAGGCGGTATTCGGCTCCGCTCAGCGCGATGGCCGTGCCTTCCTTGTCGAGGAGGTGGCGGGCGGTCGTGTCGAGCTGCCAGTCGCCGAAGGCGATGAGCTGGCCGGCTTCCGTCACCTGCAGATTGGGCGGCAGCATGCGCGTGCGGCGTAAGATGGCCTTGATCCGCGCCAGCAGCTCGCGCGCGACGAAGGGCTTCGCCAGATAATCGTCGGCGCCCATTTCCAGCCCGACGATCCGGTCGGTGTCGTCGCTGCGCGCGGTCAGCATCAGGATCGGCGTCGCCTTGTGCTTGCCCGCCCTGAGCTCGCGGCAGAGCACGAGCCCGTCGTCCCCCGGCATCATCAGGTCGAGGACGATGAGGTCGACCCGGTCGGCTTCGAGATAGGCGCGCATTTGCCTGCCGTCCGCGGCGGTCGTCACGCGCAGGCCGTTCTTCTTGAGATAGCTCGAGACGAGGTCCCGGATTTCCCGGTCGTCGTCGACGACGAGCACGTGGTCGATATGGTCCATCGGCAAGGCTTTCCGCTTCCGTCGTGGTAGAAATAGCAGAGCCCCGGCGGTTTGCCCGAGCCTTCTGCGGGAGATTTGTAAGCGCGTGTATCGGCTCTCTGGCCCGATACGGACGCGGACAATATTCCCGTCGAAGCCTTCGCTTCGTTTGGGCAGGGTGCCTGCGAGCACGCAGCCGCCCGGTTCGGCCTGCCTGTATCAATCGTCCTCAAACGAGCAGGAAGGAAGCTTCAATGCGTAAGGGTTTCATCTCGGCCATCATCGGCGGGCTCATGCTGCCGATTGCCGGCACATGTTCCGCCGTGGAAGCGGCGGAAATCCGCAACATCGTCATTGTCCACGGCGCTTTCGCCGACGGTTCCGGCTGGCGCAAGGTTTCGGACCGGCTGGCCGCGAAGGGCTACAACGTCTCCATCGTGCAGGAACCGCTGACTTCGCTGCAGGACGATGTGGCCGCCGCCAAGCGCGTGCTGGCGCTGCAGGATGGCCCGGCGCTCCTGGTCGGGCACAGCTATGGCGGCATGGTCATCAGTGATGCCGGCAATGACCCCAAGGTCGCCGGGCTGGTCTATGTCGCCGCCTTCCAGCCCGAGAAGGGCGAGAGCCTGGCGAAGCTCGCCGGCAGCAAGCCGGTTCCGAATGCCCCCGTCGATGCGATCAAGGCCACGCAGGACGGTTATCTCTATCTCGATCCGAAGCGCTTTGCGGCCGCCTTCGCGGCCGATCTGCCCAAGGCGGAGGCGGCGTTTCTCGCGCGCTCGCAGGTCTTCGCCGCGCAGGCTGTGTTCACGGCGGAAGCCGGGGAGCCGGCCTGGAAGAGCAAGCCGAGCTGGGCACTGGTCGCGAGCGACGACCGTTCGATCAATCCAGCACTCGAACGCGACATGGCCAAGCGCGCCGGCAGCACGGTGCGGGAGGTCGCGGCGAGCCACGCCGTTTACGCCTCGAAGCCGGCCGAGGTCGCGGAGCTGATCGCCCAGGCGGCGGGCGCCGTCTCCCGATAGTCGCATTGCCCGGGCGGGCCCCATGATCGCCCGCCCGGCACTATTGCTACAGAGCGTTACAGATCGGCCTTTCGGGGAAACATCGGAGATACGTCGCAAGGGTTGAGTGCCGGGTATCCGGCGGAGGTTTCAAGCCAAGCGTCTCCGCCGCCCCCCGAGAGGACCAGCCATGACCTTGTTCGTCATCTCCTATCTCGCCGGCGTGCTGACGATCCTCAGCCCCTGCATCCTTCCCATCCTGCCCTTCGTCTTCTCGCAGGCCGGGCAGCCTTTCCGCCGCAGTGGCCTGCCGATGCTGACCGGCATGGCGCTGACTTTTGCGGCCGTCGCCAGCCTCGCCGCCATCGGCGGAAGCTGGGCGGTGCAGGCGAACGAAATCGGGCGCTATGCGGCGGTTGCGCTGCTCGCTCTGTTCGGCGTCACGCTCATCTCGCAGCGCGCGGCGGCAATCTTCGCGCGTCCCATCGTCGCGCTCGGCGAACGGCTTTCCGGGAGCAGCGAAGGCGACACGCACTCCGTTGGCGGCTCGCTTCTGCTGGGCATCGCGACCGGCTTGCTCTGGGCGCCATGCGCTGGCCCGATCCTAGGCCTCGTGCTGACCGGCGCCGCGCTGCACGGCGCCAGTTCCGAAACGGTCTTGCTGCTGGCTGCCTATGCCGCGGGCGCAGCAACTTCTCTCGCTCTGGCCCTGCGGGCTGGGGGGCCGGTCCTTGCCGCGATGAAGCGTTCGCTCGGGGTTGGCGAGCGGGTTCGGCAGGGCATCGGCGTAGCGGTTCTCGGGAGCGTGCTGGCGATTGGCCTCGGCCTCGATGCCGGCGTCCTGACCCGGCTCTCCTTTGCCGGCACGGTCGGCGTCGAGCAGAGCCTGCTGGATGCGCTCGGCCCGCGCCCGGCCGAGGCAGGTCAGCCTCGCGCGACTGAGAACGCCGTCCAGCCCTATCGCAGCAACCTGCCGGATTACGGCGCAGCCCCCGGCTTCGACGGCGCGACCGGCTGGCTCAACTCTGGCCCGCTGAACGCCGAGCAACTGAGCGGCAAGGTCGTTCTCGTCAATTTCTGGACCTATTCCTGCATCAACTGCATCCGCACCCTGCCGTATGTCCGGGCCTGGGCGGAGAAGTACCGGGATCAGGGGCTCGTCGTGGTCGGCGTCCACACGCCGGAATTCGCCTTCGAGAAGAAGGTCGAGAACATCCGGCAGGCGATCGCCCGCTTCGGCATCGCGCATCCCGTCGCGGTCGATAACGATTTCCGGATCTGGCGCGCTTTCCGCAACAGCTACTGGCCGGCGCTGTACTTCATCGATGCGCAAGGCCGCATCCGCTACAGCCAGTTCGGCGAGGGCGGGGAGGCGCGCTCGGAGCGTGTCATTCAGGACCTCCTTGCCGAAGCCGCCGGCCGTCGCAATGCCGAGGCAGAGCTGGTGACGCCGCAGGCGCCGGGAGCTCAGGCTCCTGCCGATCTCGCGAATATCCGCTCGGGCGAGAACTATCTGGGTTATCACAAGGCCAACGGCTTCGTGTCACCGGAGGGCGTCGCCAGCGATCGCCCGCAGGATTGCGCAGCCCCTGCTTCGAACTGTGTCAGGAAGCGATCGATGATGGCCGGCCCGGCTTCTAGATCGGCAGTCAAAGCCTCGGCAGCCATCGGCGGTATCTCGCATCGAGAGGAAGGTCATCGCGAAGCAGCGGCTTGTTCCTGCTGCTGGAGCATGAGCGAATAGGCGACGAAATATTTGTAGATGTTGCTGACGTACTGGACCGTCTCGCGCCCCACGACCTGCGCGGCCGCATGCTCGACGTTCCCGAACCAGACGTTGGGGTCGAGGCCTTTCTCGCGGGCGATGCGTCGAAATTTTCGGAGATTACCGGGCCCGGCATTGTAGGCGGCGAAGGCGAAGAGGACCTGGTTTCGCGCGTCGACCGCTGGATCCTTCGCGATATAGGTCTCGGTGATATGCCGCATATAGGCGGCGCCGGCCTGGATGTTTCGGTCGGCATCCTTGTCGACCCCGGTGATCTCGATCGGCTTCGCCGCGGCCGTTTTCGGCAGCAACTGCATCACGCCGACCGCCCCGCGATGGCTGCGCCTGCTCTGGTCGAGCTGCGATTCCTGATAGCCCTGCGCCATCAGCATCAGCCAATCGAAGCGATACGCCTCGCCATGGGAGCGGAAGAGCATCACGAGCTCCTTGAAGCGCTTCGCGTCTTCCGGGGAATAAGCGTTCTTCACGACCCTATCGCTGGCGAAGTAGCGCCGCTTCACATCGTTCCCGAAGGCGGTCCCGAGCTTGTGTTCCTTCACGAAGGCGGCGAGTTCCGCTTGGAGTTGGGGAGAGCCCTTCCGGAATGCCCATGCGACTGAGCCGCCGCTGCTGATCGCCAGGTCTGACCTGACCTTCAGCGTCGGGAAGACGAGCGACCATAGCGCCGCCTTGTGATCGTCGACGACGGCGAACGGGAGCAGCCCGGCACCGACCATCTCGAGGATGTCCTCGTCCTCCAGGTTCTCGTCGGCCGCCTTGATCCGAATTGGCTTCAGCCCCTTCGCTTCGAAGCCCTTGCTGAGCTCGCGGAGGTGGGTGGCATAGCTGCTGCTCTCCCTGACGTAGATCTCGCGCCCTGCGAGGGCCTCGAGGTCGGACATCTCGGGCGCCGACGGACCAATGACAATGACCTCCTTGACCTGTGTCATCCAAGGTTCGGCGAAATCCGCCAGCGCCTGCCGCTCCGGCGTGATGGTCAAGTTCCCGGCGACGATGTCCCCGCGTCCCTCGTTCAGCGCTCGCTCGAAATCGCCCCGCGGGACAGGCACGAAGGCCACCGTGATGGCGAGGGCCTTGGTCTTGTGACGGTGGTTTATCCAGGTCTGGAAGCGCTGCCCGAGTTCGGCGACGACGCCGAGCTGGCGCCCTCGATCAATGAAGAAGAGCGTCTTGCTGTACGGAACGAGTATTCTGATGACCCGACGCTCGAGCATGCCGTCCAGATCACCCTGCCAGGGCTTGAGTTGAGGCAGACTCGCGGTCACGGGTGCCTTTGGCACGGTCTGAGCCGCGGCGGTAGCCGAGAGGCAAGTAAGTATCAGGCCGAGGGAAGCCAGCCGCCGCATCGAACCGATCACCCCTAGTCCTTTCGTCGTCAGAAGCGGTATGAAACGCTGAAGATTGGACCGCTAAGGCTCGGCCGTAGATGAAGCCGCCTTGTCCGTCGAAGCATCGCTCGTCTTCAATTCGGGCATACGTCCCAGAAGCCCTGTGTGCGCTCCGGGTTCGTATAGAACCAGCAATAGCCGGGGGCCGGCGGCTGCGAGTTGATATAGGCGGAGGCGGCCGCTGCCGTCGCAAACCCGATCGCAGCGCCCGATGCGACGGCCATGCCGGGATGCCACCAATACGAGGCAGGACGCACCCAGCCGGCGCGATAGCCCGGCCGGATCGGAACGGGTCGATAGCCCGGTCTCACCGCCACGCGACCGCGGCCGGCTACGACGTTCCCACGTGGTCCACGCGCGACGTATCCTCTGCCAGCAACCGCGCCGCGGGGCC
Organism: Allobosea sp. 10L422; assembly: GCF_056395345.1. Lineage (NCBI taxonomy): Bacteria > Pseudomonadati > Pseudomonadota > Alphaproteobacteria > Hyphomicrobiales > Alloboseaceae > Allobosea > Allobosea sp. 10L422. The sequence continues at coordinate 380,258 of NZ_JBFTJI010000003.1, read as the reverse complement.
CCCGCGCAACGTAGCCGCGGCGAGCGATGGCACCACCTCTGGGCCCCACCATCCCGCCCCGCCTGACCGCCCGGCCGCGATACTGGACGTATTCCGCAGATTGCAGCGATGAGTCCTCCATCGGCGGGCCTGCGGAGATTGCGGACGCTTCGATCGGCGCGAGGATGCCGATCAAAAGAGCGGACGCCAGGAACGAGACGCGAAGCATGGGCTCTCCTTCTCTCTTGGTTGAAGGAGGTGGGCGAACGGCATCGCCCACCGTCGAGGTCCAGGATGTCATTGGTCGACCGGTTCGGCCGACTCGCAGGCAGCGAATGTCACTTCTTCTTTTTGAAGAGAGTGTCGATCGCCTTGATGACCGTGATGTTCTGGTTCGCCTTGCAGTAGACGATCACCTCATGGAGGTCGTCCTTCACGCGGGTAATCTTGGCCCGGTGGGCTTTCGCCAAGCCGTTATACCAGCCGCTGTACCAGGCGGCCAACAAGTCGGCATCCTCCTGGAAGGTACCGGCCAGTTGGCCACAGGTCAGCTTCTGGACATCCACGTAGCCGTCCTTGTCAGCATAGTTGGACAGCGGAACTTGAGCCGACGCGGCACCGCAGATCAGCACAAGGACGGTCGATAGCACGAACTTCTTCATCACAGCCTCCTTCTTCACACGATGTAGTTCAGCCAACTCTTCATCCGCAGCATGACGCGGCGGACGACAGCGATCGGTACGAGATAAACCGCTACCTGAGCCGTCGCGCCCGCAGGGAGCCCCAACCCGTTCAAGTCGGCGTCGATAACCGCCGGCGCCAAGCCGGGTGTCTTGCCTCTGTCTTCAGGATTGAGCAGCGACGGGCTCGCCTGAAGCAGTCCTTGCGAGACCGCTTCGACGAGCACCCGGATCTTCCTGGGAACACCCCGCCAGGCCGCAGGCTTTGACGCCGGATAGCAAGATGAGCCAAGCCTGCCATTAAAGCAGGCTTGGCTCTGTCGTGTCTCACGGCGTAACGATGTTGAACCAGAACGGGAACTTGTCGAGATAAGAGACGAGTTCGGTGAGCTTGGCCTTGTCGCCCGTGAGCTTCACGCTGCCCGCCTTCAGGGCATCATCCAGCGAAGTCTGCTGGAGAATGATGTCGTTGAGCGTGGAACGGGTCAATGTCATTGAAACGTCGGCACCATTGACGCTCTTACCAGCGGTATTGTTGAGCACCCCGTTCTCAAGCTGAACGAAATACTTTTCGTTCGTATCGGAAAAGTCGAAGTTGAAGCTCGCCTTCGCCGCCGCCGCCTTCTCAGCATTCAGGCGCACGCCGAGATAGTCGAAGAACAGGCCGAGATTCATCGCCTTGATGGTGTCGGGGCTGGCTGTGTTGGGCGTCGGCAGCTCCGCAACGCCCTTCCGGAGTTCCTGTGCACCGGTCAGATAGAAGTTCCGCCACGGCCCCGACTCCGCTTGATAGCCGAGTTGCTCCAACGCGTCGGCCTGAAGATCCTTCGCCGCCTGGTTCTTCGGGTCCGCGAACACAGCGTGATTGACCACCTGCGCAACCCAACGGAACGCGCTTGCGATTGTCTGGCAGCAGGCTGCGGGCGATAATCTGCTTCATCACCTCCGAGCTGCCACCGCCGATCCGCGCCATGCGGGCATCCACGAACGCGCGGGCGATCGGGTACCTCGCCAACTGGATGATTCCCGGCAAGGTGGTGAAGGGCATGGGCGGCGCCATGGACCTCGTCGCCGGCGTCAAGAAGGTCGTCGTGGTGATGGAGCATGTCGCCAAGAACAAGGACGGCTCGGAATCGCCGAAGCTGCTCAAGGCCTGCGACCTGCCGCTGACCGGCGCCGGCGTGGTCGACATGGTCATCACCGACCTCGGTGTCTTCGCCATCGACGAAAACGGCGGCGGCATGACGCTGATCGAGCTCGCCGAAGGCGTCAGTCTTGAGGAAATCAAGGCCAAGACCGAGGCGGAGTTCAACCAATGACCGTGAAGCGGTCCGAGAGAACGGCGCGTCGGGTCGATCTGCCCTATCAGGAGGAATGCAATCATAGCGCGACGAAAACCGAGCGCGTGAACGCCGACGCAGCCACCGCGCTATTGGCGGTGGAAGTTCAGCGGGCAGACGATCGCCTCAGGCATCACACGATTGAGGCGAAACGGACAGCGGTCCGGCGGAGCGCCAGGAGCGACTAGCCACCCGTAGCGGTTCCGACGCTTGCACCAGCCTGCACCAACTCAACTGCCTTGAAGCGGACATGTTGAGCGTCTGCTAGGGGCCATTGTCGCCATTTGGCCAGATCACAAACACCGTGTCCCGGCATTCGTGATTTCGGCAGAGAGACGTAGACAACATTGCCAACGTACTCGGTGACCTCTCCTGCAATTCTATGACGAGCAAAAAGCGAGGGGTTTGGTACGCCGAGCCCTTCCTATCTGGCGATGTACTTCGATGTATGTTCGCATCGCTGGCCGAAATAGGCCAAGCCTTTGGTTCGTTTGATCTATCACCCAGGTTCACATTATGTATGTGTGCTTAGGGTATAAGTCCATCCGGGGCCGCTTCGGCAAGAGAAGCTGGAGCGGGACGAGGCAAGCCCGGGCGGCATTCGATGCCTCCCGGGGCCCCTCAGAGTTTGTCCGCGTCGATCACCGCGCGGGCGAATTCCTCCGGCGCCTCCTGGGGCGGATTGTGGCCGATGCCGCCCTTGAACAGCCGGTGCTCGTACTTGCCGGTGAAGCGCTTGGCATAGGCCGCTGGCTCCGGATGCGGCGCGCCGTTGGCATCGCCCTCGATGGTGATGGTCGGCACGCCGATCGCCGGGAAGGTTGCGAGCTTGTTCTCGATAGCGTCGAACTGCGGCTCGCCCTGCGCCAGTCCGAGCCGCCAGCGGTAGTTGTGAATGGAGATCGCGACATGGTCGGGGTTGTCGAGGGCCGTTGCCGAGCGCGCGAAAGTGGCGTCGTCGAACTTCCACTGCGGCGAGGCGAGCTCCCAAATCAGCCGGGCGAAGTCGTGGGTGTACTTGGCATAGCCGGCCGCGCCGCGCTCGGTGGCGAAATAGTACTGATACCACCACTGCAATTCGGCCTTGGGCGGCAGCGGCGCCTTGTTCCCCTCCTGGCTGCCGATGAGGTAGCCGCTGACCGAGACCATCGCCTTGCAGCGCTCGGGCCAGAGCGCGGCGATGATGTCGGCGCTGCGCGCCCCCCAGTCATAGCCGGCGATCACGGCCTTCTCGATCTTCAGCGCGTCCATCAGCGCGACGATGTCGACCGCGAGCGCTGCCGGCTGGCCGTTGCGCGGGGTCTGTGCCGAGAGGAAGCGGGTGCTGCCATAGCCGCGCAGATGGGGCACGATCACGCGGTATCCGGCCTTGGCGAGGATCGGCGCGACATCGACATAGCTATGAATATCGTAGGGCCAGCCGTGCAGCAGCAGCACCGGCGAGCCATCTGCCGGTCCGTCTTCGGCATAGCCGACATTCAGGACCCCCGCATCGATCTGCTTCAAGGCAGCGAAGGAGGTGTGGCCGCTCTGTCCGGCGGGCGAGGCCGCGCGGGTCTGAGCGGCGGCTCCGCTGATCCCGCCGAATTGCGCGAAGGCGGCGCCCAGCGCCAGGGTGCTCAGGAGGCTGCGGCGTGGCTGGTCGATCTGTTCCGACATGGTTCTGTTCCTGATTGCGTTGAAAGCAAGGGGATGAGCCTGTCCGCTGTATCCGCGCCATGTCCGCCAGCGTCGGATTTGCAAGCCTGCGTAGGATCGGGCGGCTCCGATACGAACGGATACAAACCGCCCGCCGTACGGGGCGGCCGGCAGGCGCTGCCGGGAGATCATCGTACCGCAATGTATCGCAGCGGCGAAGGCCGACGTTTCCTTGCAGATCGCTCCGATCCGCAAACAAACCGGACATGCCGGCTTGAGAAACCCCCATCGCCAGCCGCCGATAGGAGCGGCATCAGATGGAGAGTTCCATGACCAGGATCGAGAAGGTTCTCTATACCGGCAAGACCCGCACCACCGGTGGGCGCGACGGCGCCTCGCGCAGCTCCGACGGCCGGCTCGACATCAGGCTGTCGCCTCCGGGCAGCGCGGGTGCGGGTACGAATCCCGAGCAGCTCTTCGCCGCCGGCTGGTCGGCCTGCTTCATCGGCGCGATCGGCCTTGCCGCCGGCAAGCGCAAGCTCGCCCTGCCGGCCGGTCTCTCCGTCGATGCCGAGGTCGGCCTGGGCACGACGGACGGCGCCTATTTCCTGCAGGCGCGGCTGAATGTCAGCTTGCCGGGTCTTGCTCCGGAGCTGGCACGCGAACTCGTTGAGGAGGCGCACCAGACCTGCCCCTATTCGAAGGCCACCCGCGGCAACATCGATGTCGAGCTGAGGCTCGTCTGATCGTTGATCGCGACGAGGCCAGCGTCCGGCTGGCCTCGTATCCGCTCGACGATCTCGTGCAGCTGATCGTCCGCGGGGCTCAAACCTCTTTCGGCCGCAGCGAGATCGCTTCCCAGCCGGCGACGACGATCAGGACCGCGGTGGCACCCAGGCTGAACGCAAGCGGCGGCAGCACCGCCGAGGCGGGCGTGAGCAGGGCGAGCAGGCCCAATCCGACGAGATGGGAGAGGGGGAACCAGCCGGCCGTCACCCGTTTGAACAGCAGATTGCCGAGCAAATAGAAGGCCGGACCAGCAGCGACGGCGATAGCCGTCTTGGCATCGATGTGGCCGAGCGGATGGGCGATCACCAACTCGTCGCCGACCGCGACGAGGATGACGCCGGCCACCAGCAGCACATGCAAATAGGTATAGGCGATGCGCGCGATCCGGCCGGGATCCGAGGCATGGGCGATGAGCTGGCTGCCGCGCTCGGCGCCGATGTGGAAATAAATCCACCACATCGCGACAGAGCTGAGGAAGGAATTCAGGAAGGCAGTCAGATTGACGCCGGTCACCGGCAGTTTGGCTGCGGTGGCGCCGGTGATGAGAATGGATTCGCCGAGCGCGATGATGATGAAGAGCGCGCAGCGCTCGGCGAGGTGGCCGCCCTCGACATTCCAATCGGTGGTCTGCGAGCGGCCGAGGCCGACCACGCGGAAGCCAAGTGCCGGACCGGCATATTCGATGCCGAGCGCGACGATCCAGAGCCCGAAGCGCAGATTGCCCTCGCTCAGCCCACCCGCGATCCAGAATACGGCGGAGACCGCGAGCCAGATCGTGATGCGCTGGAAATTGCGGTAATTCGCCGGAGAGGCGGCCCTCAGGCTGGCCATCGTGAAGAGCGAGCGCCCGAGCTGAATCGCGACATAGGCGCCGGCAAAGGCGAGGCCGTTCGAGCCGAAGGCTTCCGGCACCGAGCAGGACAGGACGAGGCCAAGCAGCATCAGCACGAACAGCATGAGCCTGACCGGCGCCTGTTCGGGATCGAGCCAGTTCGTCACCCAGCTCGTATAGATCCAGACCCACCAGACGGCGCCGAGCAGAAAGGCAGCCTGCGCCAGCCCGAGCGCGCTGAAATGCTCCAGCAGCGTATGCGAGATCTGGGTGATGGCGAAGACGAAGACCAGGTCGAAGAACAGCTCCACATAGCTGACCCTCGCATGCTGGTGTTCGACGCGCTCCCTGAGCAGCGCGCCGGGCTTTTGAGCTTTCGCCATGGGGACCCCTTGCCCTCCGCCGCGCGGTTTCGCGCGCAGCCTGTCAGCGAGGGTGTCCCGCGGGCTGCGCCGCCGTCAATGGCGGAAGTGGCGGTGTCCGGTGAAGACCATGGCGAGGCCGGCCTCGTCCGCCGCCTTGATGACCTCGTCGTCGCGCATCGAGCCGCCGGGCTGGATCACCGCGGTTGCCCCGGCTTCCGCCGCCGCGAGCAGGCCGTCGGCGAAGGGGAAGAAGGCATCGGAAGCGACGACCGAGCCCTTGGCGAGGCTCTCAGTCACGCCCGCCGCCTTCGCTGCCTCGGCCGCCTTCCAGGCGGCGATGCGCGAGGAATCGACTCGGCTCATCTGGCCGGCGCCGATGCCGACCGTGGCACCGTTCTTGGCGTAGACGATGGCGTTCGACTTGACGTGCTTGGCGACGCGGAAGGCGAAGCGCAGATCGGCGAGCTCGCGCTCGCTCGGCTGGCGCTTGGTCACGACCTTGAGCTCCATGTCGTCGACGACGGCGTTGTCGCGCGATTGGGCGAGGAAGCCGCCGGCGACGGTGCGCAGCGCGAGGCCGGGCGCGCGGACATCCGGCAGGCCGCCGGTGAGCAGCAGGCGCAAATTCTTCTTGGCGGCGATCATCGCTATCGCCTCCTCGTCAGCGTCGGGAGCAATGATAACCTCGGTGAAGACCTCGACGATCTTCTTGGCGGCGGCCGCGTCGAGCTTGCGGTTCAGCGCGACGATGCCGCCGAAGGCCGAGACCGGGTCGCAGGCGAGCGCGCGCTCATAGGCTTCGAGCAGCGATCCGCCGGCGGCGACGCCGCAAGGGTTGGCATGCTTGACGATGACGCAGGCGGCCGAGGCTGCGGGATCGAACTCGGCGACGCATTCGAAGGCGGCGTCGGTGTCGTTGATGTTGTTGTAGGAGAGCTGCTTGCCCTGGACCTGACGGGCGGTCGAGACGCCCGGCCGGTTCTCCGGCGTACGGTAGAAGGCGGCCCATTGATGCGGGTTCTCGCCGTAACGCATGGTCTCGGCGAGCGCGCCGCCCAGCGCCCGGAAGGCCGGCGCGGTGTCGCCGAGCTCATTGGCGAACCAGTTCGAGATCGCGGCATCGTAGGCTGCGGTCCGGGCATAGGCCTTCTGGGCGAGTTTGCGGCGCAGCGTCAGCGTGGTCGCGCCCTTCTGGGCCTCGAGGTCGGCGAGGACCGAGGGGTAGTCGGCCGGCTCGACCACGACAGCGACGTCATGATGGTTCTTGGCCGCGGCGCGGATCATGGCGGGGCCGCCGATATCGATATTCTCGATGCAGTCATCATAGGCCTTGCCGGCCGCGACCGTCGCCTCGAACGGGTAGAGGTTCACGACGAGCAGGTCGATCGGCTGGATGCCGTGGCCGAGCATCGAGGCCTGGTGCTCGGGATGCGAGCGGATGGCGAGCAGGCCGCCATGGACCTTCGGATGCAGCGTCTTGACGCGGCCATCCATCATCTCGGGAAAGCCCGTGAGGTCGGAGACGTCGCTGACCGGCAGGCCGGCCTCGGCGATCGCCTTGGCGGTGCCGCCGGTCGAGACCAGCGCGATGCCGAGCTTGTGGAGGGCGCGCGCGAAGTCGATCAGCCCCGTCTTGTCGGAAACGGAAAGGAGAGCGCGTTCGACGCGGCGAAGTTCATTCGGCATCGGGGTTCTGGTCCGGCTTGGATTGCAGGGAAGGCTGTCGCGCGCGAGCTATCATGCTGCGGCGCGAAAGGCAAAGTTTGGCGTCGCAGAATCGTCACGCGTCGGGGGCGGGCCCGGCGGTTTCGCGTTCGGCAATGGCCGCGGCCACGGTCTTGCCCGCACGGGGATTGGCGGCGCTGATCCGGCTCAGGCGCCAGGTGATGCGCGGCGTCGTGGCGGCATCGAAGGCGACGACGAGCTGCTCCGTGCGGCGGCGCCCGTCGGAGGCGGCGAGAAAGAGGCTCTCCTCGATCACGATCGGCAATCCGCCGGCCTCGAAGCTCCAGACCTCGCCGGAAGCGAGCGCGAGCAGCGCGCCGCTGCCCTCGCGGACGAGGCTGGCGCGGATATTGGGGTGGAGATGAAAGCGGGCTGCGGCCGGCAGCGCCTCGCGCGGTCCGCCCAGCGTGACTTCGTCCTCGCCTGAAAGCGTTGCGCCGTCATGGGCGAGCAGGAGGCGGCGGGAGTGGACCGCGCCGAGGCTGCGGCGGTAGCCGTCATGGCTGGCGACCCATTCGGGGCCATCGGCACCGTCCTGCCGGGCGACGCGGACATCGCGCGGCCCGGAGACGACCCGCATCTCGCCGAGAACCATGCCGAAATTCGCGCTGGAGCGATCGTCGAGGACGAGAGCGGAGTGAGCTGCGGTGCTGCGCGCCGCGAGCCGCAGCTCCGGCGGCCCGAAGCGGCTGGCGCCGCAATTGACGATGATACGCTGCGCGCCGCTGGAGAATTCGAAGGCGAGGCAGCCGGCATGGGCCTCGATGGAATAGGCGCCGTGCGGCGGTGCGCCGGCATCGGCGACCACGACGCTGCGGCCCGCGGAGAGGCGGCTATAGCCGGAATAGGCTGCATGCTCCGTCGGGCGGCCGCGCGCGTCGTCATAGGCCGCGAGCGTCGCCATCAGATCGGGCGCGGTCGTCCCCATGCCGTTGAACAGGGCGAGCGAACCGTCGCCGTGCCGGAACAGGCGCAAATGCGGCATCATCCGCTCGATCGCGGTCAGCACGCCGCGCGGCGGTTCGAGCCCGCGCGCCGCGAACGTCTCCCGCAGCGGCAGCAGGTCGAGGAGAAGTTCGACCAGCATGCGCGGATTGCGCGAGAGGTGGCCGCCATCCGGCAGAATCTGCTCGTCGAGCTCGTCGGAGAGCATCGTCTCGGCGCGGCGGCGGCGAGCGTCCTGCCCATCGAGGCAGATGCCGGCAAGGGTGACCGCGATCAGGGCGTTAAGCCGGTCGGCCCCGTCCACGGCGCCGGCAAGCGCGAGGCTCAACCGATCGCCCAGACGTGCGACATGGCGCAGGAAGCGCTCGTAGAAGGCGTGATCGGCGCCTTCCAACAGCAGCGGCGAATGGGAGAGGAATGCGATCAGCCGGCGGGCCGCCACCGCCGGGCGGCGAGCGATATCGTGCCGGTCACGGCGCCTGGCGATGAAATCCTCGACGAGGCTGCGGGCATTGGCGCGGGCGATCGCGGTGTCAGCCGCACGCATGTGGCGCAGCCAGCCGAAACCGTAGAGAGCTTCGGCCCAGGCTTCGCTCGGCGGCTCGACATCGAAGGGCGATTCGCCATGGCTGCGCAGCGTGCGGCCGGCAAAGCTGTAGTAGCCGGCATAGACGTCGCCGGCTGTCGTTGGATCGGCAGTGCGCAGATCATGCGGTGCGAAGAGGAGACGGGTCGGGGTGCTGCGCCCGAAGGGCCAGAGCTTGCGCGTCGCGCCGATGAGCTGGCCACGGGTCCGCCGCGCCGCCCGTCCGATCGCGGCCTGGGCCAATCCCCGTCGCTCAGACCAGCCGCTCAAAACCCCCGTATGCTCCGTCCCCGGGCGCGGCCCGATGCCGCGCGAATAGTACCAGAGGAGCCGCGCCGTCCCAGCGCGCGAATCCTTGCTCCGTCATAGCCTGATCAGGCGGGTTGCGTAAAATCCCGCCCATCCGGAGAGGCGCGGGGATTCGCCCTTCAGCTGATGCGGCAGCGTCCGGATATCGCCGTTTGCGTCGATCGCCTCAGCCAAACCGCCGATTTCGGCGGCCTCGACGGGTTTGCGACGAAACTGGGGATGACGCGCGAGGAAGGCGGCGATCTGCGCCTCGCCCTCCGCGGCTTCGAGCGAGCAGGTGCAGTAGATCAGCCGTCCGCCCGGTCTCGTCAGGGCGGCCGCCGCATCAAGCAGGCGCGCCTGCAGGCTGGCGAGCCGGTCGCGATCCCCCGGCAGCTTGGTCCAGGCGACGTCCGGGTGACGGCGGATCGTACCGGTCGCGCTGCAGGGCGCGTCGAGCAGGACGGCGTCGAAGGGCTCGGCCTTCCAAACTACGGCATCGGCCGTGACGACTTCCGCCGTCAGGCCGAGGCGGGCGAGATTGGCTTTCAGGCGACGCAGGCGCGGCGCCGAGCGATCCAATGCCGTCACATCAGCGCCAGCGGCGGCGATCTGGGCAGTCTTGCCACCAGGCGCGGCGCAGAGATCGGCGATACGTTCGCCGGGTTGCGGCGCCAGCAGCTTCACCGGCAACGCGGCAGCGGCATCCTGCACCCACCACTCGCCTTCATCGTAGCCCGGCAGCCCGGCGATGGCCTGCCGCTCGCGCAGCCGGACTGAGCCGGTCGGCAGGGCGATGCCGTCGAGCGCCTCGGCCCAGCGGGCGGGATCGGACTTGACGGTGATATCGAGCGGCGGTTCCTCGCGATGGTTCGCCGCGATAGCGGCAGCTGCTGCCTCGCCATAGGTCTCGCTCCAGCTTTCGGCGAGCCAATCGGGCGTGTCGAGGAGGGCATCCTCCTGCGCCTCGGCCAGGATCGCGTCCCGCTCGCGCACGATGCGGCGCAGCAGCGCGTTGCCGAGGGCGACGTAGCGCGCCGAACGAGCGTCCTCATGCAGATGGCGGATCGCGAGATCGACGGCGGCGTGGTCGGGCACGTCGAGGAAAAGGATCTGCGCGACCGCCGCCGTCACAATCGGCTCGAACGGGCCGGATTTGCGCGGGCTGCCGCGTTCGAGGCGCGCATCGACGGCGTGCTGGATCGTGCCGAGGCGGCGAAAGGCGGTGACGGCAATGGCGCGCGCCAGTCCGGCATCGGCTGCGTCGAGCCCCGAGGCCGGCAGCAGCCGGTCGACGGTCTCGTCGAGGGCGAGGCGGGCGCGCAGGACTTCATCGATGATGGTGGCGGCGAAGCGGCGGGCCGGCAGTCCGGGCGCATCGCTGCGTCCTGCTTCTGCCGGTTCCGGTGCGGGGCGGTTCGGGGAAGGGCGCTCGGCCATCTCAGCCCCAGGGCCCGGGCTGGCGGGGCGCGTTGCCCCAGGGGCTGTTGTCGGCCTGGGCGGAGAAGCTCGCTCCGCCCGTGCTGCGGCCGATGCCCATGGCGCGGGCCTGCTCCATCAGCGCAGCGATGCGGTTGCCGGTGTCGGGATGGGTCGAGAACAGATTATCCATGCCGCCGCCGGTCAAGGGATTGATGATGAACATGTGCGCCGTAGCAGGCTTGGCCTCGGCTGTCTCGTTGGGAATGTGCTGGACGCCCGCCGCGATCTTGGCCAGGGCATCGGCGAGCCAGACCGGATTGCCGGCGATCTCTCCGCCGAGCTTGTCGGCCTCGTATTCGCGCGAGCGCGAGATCGCCATCTGGATCAGGGCGGCCGCCATCGGCGCGAGGATCGAGAGCAGGATCTGAACGACGATGTTCGGGCGGTTGTCGCGCGAACCGAAGAACATGCCGAAAGTGACGAGCGACGAGATCGCACCCGCGAAGGTTGCCGTGATCGTCATGGTCAGCGTGTCGTGATTCTTGATATGCGCCAGCTCATGCGCCATCACGCCCGACAGTTCCTCATAGGTCAGCGTGCGCAGAATGCCTGTCGTCGCCGCCACCGCCGCGTTCTGCGGATTGCGGCCGGTGGCGAAGGCATTGGGCTGGTCTTCCTGGATCAGGTAGACGCGCGGCATCGGCATGTTCGCGCGCGCCGCGAGATCGCGCACCATGCCGTAGAGCTCCGGCGCGGTCCGCTCATCGACCTCCTGGGCGTTGTGTGCGGCAAGCGCCAGCCGGTCGGAATTCCAGTAGCTGAAAAGATTGGTCACGGCGGCGAAGCCGAGCGCCATCAGCATGCCGCCGCCGCCGCCGAGCAGATAGCCCACCGCGCCGAAAAGCGCGGTGAGGCCTGCCATCAACATGCCGGTGCGAACGTAGTTCATCGTTTCCCCTTCATCAGCAGCGCCGCGGGGCGGAAAGCCCTCGCGAAGGCCGGGTTCGTGCCCTATGTGGTGGGGGCGATCCCGATCCTGCAAGAGAAACCCTGCTAGGAAACGAGCCGAAAATGCCTGAGAAGGTCGAAGACGACGTGCCGTCTGACGCTGCGGAGCCCAAGAAGCTGTCGCCAGCCGCGCAGCGCGCGCTGGCCGAGGCGTCGGCCCGGCGGGCCGCTATCGATGCGCATGCGGCCGAGGTCGCGAAACAGCGCGAGCTCAACGGGCGTGGCGGGCTTGAGCCGGTGCGCTACGACGACTGGGAAGTGAAGGGCATCGCCAGCGATTTCTGAGCGCCAATCGGACCCGAATATGCGGAACATTGCCAATCCGCGGCGTTGCGTCCAAACAGCAGCCGGAAAGCAGCGGATTCTCGGTCATGGACAGCAACGACAAGCGCCTCGCGGCCCTGCGCCGCCTTCTGAACGAGGCGCATGACAAGCTCGGCCTCAAGCTCGGCTTCCGGCTTTGGGACGGCAGCTCGGTGCCCGCCTCCTGGCCCTCTGACGGGCTCGCCATCGCCATCGCCGATGCCGGTGTCCCGGCCGCGCTGATCCGCCAGCCCAAGCTCGACACGCTGCTCAATCTGCATATCACAGACCGTATCTCGATCCGGAACGGCTCGATCTTCGATCTCGCGGCGGCGCGGCCTGACGGCAAGGTCGGCAAGCTCGCACGCAACATCCCAAAGGGCGCGGTCTTCGACGTTGTCAGACGCTTCATCTTCGCGCCCGGCAAGGCCGAAGCTGCCGTCAGCCACCGCAAGGGCGACGAGATTGCGCGTGACGGCGCGCCGGCCACCAACAAGGCCAACATCGCCTATCATTACGACGTCTCGAACGATTTCTACCGGCTCTTCCTCGACGAGGAGATGGTCTACACCTGCGCCTATTTCACCGAGGATCACGGTGACCTCGAACGGGCCCAGCGCGACAAGCTCGACATGATCTGTCGGAAGCTGCGCCTGAAGCCGGGAGATCGTTTCCTCGATATCGGCTGCGGCTGGGGCGCGCTGGTCTGTCATGCGGCCCGCTATTACGGCGTTGAGGCCCATGGCGTGACGCTGGCCGAGGAACAGCTCACCCTGGCGCGCGAGAAGGTCGAGAAGCTCGGGCTTCAGGGCAAGGTCACCCTCCACCTCAAGGATTTCACGCAGATGGAAGGGGAGTTCGACAAGATCTCCTCGATCGGCATGTTCGAACATGTCGGCATCCGCAACCACCCGTCCTATTTCCAGGCGGTGAACCGGCTGCTGCGGCCGCGCGGGTTCTATCTGCATCACTGCATCTCGCGCCGGGCCAAGAAGACGGAAAAGGCCTTCAACAAGATGCCGGCGGAGTACCGCGCGCTGGTGCGTTACATCTTTCCCGGCGGCGAGCTCGACCATTTGGGCATGTCGATCGCCAATCTCGAGCGCCACGGCTTCGAGATCCACGATGTCGAAGGCTGGCGCGAGCATTACCAGCGCACGACGCGGCTGTGGTGGGAAAGGCTCGAGGCGAACAAGGCGAAGGCCGAGGTCGAGATCGGCCCGGAGCGGACGCGGATGTGGCTGCTTTATCTCGCGGGCTGCTCGCTCGCCTTCGAGCGCGGCGGGGCGCTGGTCAACCAGACGCTGGTCTCGAAGCGGCGCAAAGGTCCGTCCGGCCTGCCGCTGACGCGTGCAGACCTTTATCGCGACTGAACGGGACTCCGGCCGGCGCCGCTGCCGGCCATGCCGTTCGTCCCTGCATATACGGATGGGAATGCCCGGACGGGCCGGGCCATGACCTACTTCTTGATGAAGAGGTCGAGCTTTCCGTGGTGTTCGGCCAGCAGATAGTAGAAGGTCAGGCGGGATTTGGTCCGGTCCGCCTTCATATGCTCGCAGACCGCCTTGATCGAACCGTCGAGATCGCCGGACTTCAGGCCGAGCTTCTTCTTCAGGAAATTCTCGCGGACGCGGTCGACCTCGGCCGGGTCCGAGCAGGCGACGTAGCGGGTGTCCGGCTTGCTCATCACGAGCGCATAGGCCTTCGACATCCCGGCGAAGGCAGCATCGTTCAGCGGCTTCTTGGCGAACTTCTTCACGTCGGCGAGGTGATCCATCTGGTTGCCCCTTCCTGGCCCGTGGGAGGCACGGGCGGTTGCGTGTCGCGGCCGGAGGTTAACGCGGTTCCTTCCGGGCCGCGAGGGGAAAAAGCGCGTGATTGCCGGCTTTTGGAGCGATTCGATGCGTCTTTCGTCGAAGCCCGGAATGCGCAGAGCGGATGGCGGGCCGTTTGCCGATGTGGGTTGAGCGATCGGCGGCGCGGTGCTGCGATGCAGCATCTGCTGGAGCAATGCCATGAACCCGACGATACTGATGGTGCCGCGCATGCCGGAGGCCCTGATCGCGCGGCTCAAGGAGAACTTCACCGTGCTCGGGCCGATGGAGCGCTCGACGCCGGAGGCCTTGCCGCCCGGCTCCGAGCAGGCCGAGGCGCTGCTCACGATGGGAAGCCTCCGCACCGATGCCGCGCTCATCGACGCTTTGCCGAAGCTCAGGCTGATCTGCTGCTACGGGACCGGCATCGAGGGCGTCGATCGGGCGCGTGCCAAGGAGCGCGGAATTGCGCTAGGCAATGCCGGGACGGCCAATGCCGCCAGTGTGGCGGAATTCGCCATGGGGCTGCTGCTCGCCACGGCGCGGCAGATCCCACAGGCCGACCGCTTCGTCCGGGCCGGGCGCTGGCAGGGCAATTCGGTCCAGCGCATGGCCTCGGTGCCGGGGCTGGCGGGGCGCAAGCTCGGCATCTACGGGCTGGGCGCCATCGGCAGCCGGATCGCGCGGCGCGCCGAAGCCTTCGACATGGAGATCGGCTATCACAATCGCAGCCGCCGCGCCGATACGCCCTATCTCTACCATGACAGCCTGCTCGGTCTCGCCGAATGGGCCGATCTTCTGGTGGTTTCGGCGCGTGCCAGCGCCGAGAACCGCCATGCGATCGATGCCGCCGTGCTGAAGGCGCTGGGGCCGCGCGGGCATCTTGTCAACATCTCCCGCGGCATCGCGGTCGACGAGGACGCGCTGTGCGCAGCGCTGGAGACCGGCGCGATCGCGGGTGCGGGGCTCGACGTCTACGAGAACGAACCCCATGTCTCCGACAGGCTGAAGGCGCTCGACAATGTCGTGCTGACGCCGCATATCGCGGCCGCCTCGGATACCGCGCAAGACGCACAGCAGGAGGTCATGCTCGGCAATCTCGAAGCCTTCTTCGCCGGGCGTCCGCTGCTCTCGCCGGTGGCGGCGTGACGCTCAGGGCATGACGACGACGGGCGTGCCCATCTGGACGCGGGCGTAGAGGTCGATCACGTCCTGGTTGTGCATGCGGAAGCAGCCATAGGAGGCGGCAGTGCCGATCGTGTTCGGCATGTTCGTGCCGTGGATGGCGTATTGCCCTCCGGGGCCGAGGCCGATGACGCGCGCACCCATCGGGTTGCGCGGCGAGCCGCCGGGGATGACGTCTGGCAGGCGGGGATTGTCGCGCTTGACCTCGGCCGGCGGAGCCCAGGCCGGGTCGACCTGCATTTCCTCGACATATTTGACGCCGCGCCATTGCTTGCCGGCCTTGCCGACCGCGATCGTGTAGCGGATCGCCGTGCCGGGCGCGACGACGAAATACAGCTTCCGCTCGCCGGTGCGGATGAGGATGGTGCCGGGCTCGAAGCGGTCATCGTTGAGCCCGATGACCTCACGCGCTTCGGCGCTGGTCAGGGCCGGCAATAACAAGGCAGCGGCGAGGCCGATGGCGGCGAGGTGTCGGTCCATGGTCGAAACTCCCGTTCGGACGCGGACGGGGTTTAAGCCTCAGTCGTGAAGCATGGGTTGAGCGATATGGTGAAGCGGGATTCAGGATGAAGCGCTGGTGAATCGCCCTTCAAACGGCGGGGCGCGCGCGGTGCTGCTGCGGTAGCAGGAAGGGCAGCCCCGGCGCCGGCGCGCGGCTCAGTGTCAGGTCGACCTTGAAGACCTGGCGCAGCAGGGCATCGTCGAGCGTGCGCGCCGGCGGGCCCTGCGCGATGATCTGCCCCTGATCCATCACCACCAGATGGTCGGCATAGGTCACGGCGAGGTTGAGGTCGTGCAGGACGATCAGCACGGCGACGCCGCGGGAGGCAATGCCGCGCGCCATGTCGAGCAGCGCCAGTTGGTGGCACAGATCGAGGCTGGCGATCGGCTCGTCGAGGAAGAGCACCTGCCTCTCGGCGACGCTCCGGCCGGCCTCGAGCTGGCAGAGCACGCGGGCGAACTGCACGCGCTGCTGCTCGCCGCCCGAGAGCGTCTGATAGCGGCGGCCGGCGAGGTCGATCACCCCAGCGGCGGCAAGGCTCTCGGCGACGATCGCCTCGCGGCGCTGGCGCGTCAGCGCCCGGCCGATCCCGTCGACGCCAAGGCTTGCGACCTCGTAGACGCTGAAGGGGAAAGCGAGGCGGGCATGCTGGGCCATGACGGCGCGCTGGCAGGCGAGGCGCCAATGGGGGATCGCCGCGAGCGGCTCTCCGGCGATGCGGACATCTCCGCCGGCGGGCTTCGCTTCGCCGGTGAGGAGCTTCAGGAGGGTCGATTTTCCCGCGCCGTTCGGCCCGATCAGGATCGTGGTCGTGCCGCCCGCGAGCTCGAGGCTGGCGTCGGCGACCAGCCGGCGGCCACCTGCCGCGAAGCCGACGCCATGGGCGGAGAGGACGGGCGTCGCTTCAGACATCGAGAGCGCTCGAGCGCCGCAGCAGCAGCCAGAGGAAGAAGGGCGCGCCGATCGTGGCGGTGACGATGCCGATCGGGAGCTCGGCCGGAGCGACGATCAGTCGTGCGACGATATCGGCTCCGACGAGCAGCATCGCGCCGCCCAGCGCCGAAAGCGGCAGCAGCAGCCGGTGGTCCGGGCCGACGCAGAGCCGGATCAAATGCGGCACGACGATGCCGACGAAGCCGACCATTCCAGCCGAGGCGACACTGGCGCCGACGGCAAGCGCGACCAGCAGGATGGCCAGCGCCTTGATGCGCTGGACGGGGATGCCGAGATGGTAGGCTTCGGCCTCGCCAAGCATGAGCCCGTTCAATCCGCGCGCCAGCAACGGCATCAACAGGAGCAGCGGCAGAATGATCGGCGCGACGACCGAGAGCTTGGTCCAGCTCGCGCCACCGAGGCTGCCGAGCGACCAGAAGGTCAGATCGCGCAGCTGGCGGTCATCCGAGATGAAGGAGAGCAGTCCCGTAAGCGCACCCGCCATGGCACCGAGCGCGACGCCGGCCAGCAGCATCGTGGCGACCGAGGTCCGGCCGCCGCGCGTCGCGATGAGATAGAGCGCCAGCGTCGAGACGAGGCCGCCGCAGAACGCTCCGATCGGCAGAGCGGCGAAGGGTAGCTTCATCATGGTGCCCGCGAGGAGGCGGTCGCCGAGGACGATGGTGGCGGCGGCGGCGAGGCCCGCGCCGCTGGAAACGCCGACGAGGCCGGGGTCGGCCAGCGGATTGCGGAACAGCCCCTGCATCAGTGCGCCGGAAACCGCGAGACCTGCGCCGACGAGCAGGCCGAGCAGCACGCGCGGCAGGCGGATGTTGAGAACGACGAGCGCGTCGCGTCCTTCCAGCAACGTGGCGTCTCCTGTCAGCTTCGCCATCAGGATCTCGGCGACGCGCCCAGGAGAAATGGAGATGGCACCCTGGCCGACGGCGACGATGGCGATCAGCAGACTGGCCAGGGAGAGCCCGACGACAGCCAGCAGGCCGGCGCGGCGCCGGCCGGCGATCAGCGTCGTCAGCGCGCCGGAAGCCATGGGGAGGGGCGCCGCGAGGGTCACGGGGCAGCGGCCGTCTTCAACGGCGGGATCGCGGCCTCCGGATAGATCGATGCCATGAGGTCGCGCGCAGCCATTGGCGTGCGCGGGCCGAAGCCGAGCAGGTAGAGCCCGTCCATATGGACCAGCCGCTTCTCCTTGGCCGCGGGCGTCTGGGAGAAGGACGGCATGGCGAAGAGTTCGTCAGGCGTGGTGTTGTGGGCGCTGCTGTTGCGCATCATCAGCACCATCTCGGGCGCGGCGGCGGCGATCGCCTCATCCGTCATCGGCTTGTAGCCCTCGATCGCGTCCGCGACGTTGATGCCACCCGCCAGCGAGATGATCGCATCGGCCGAGCTGTTGCGGCCGCCGACGAGGGCCCGGCCGTTCTGAAGCGATAGCAGGAACAGCACACGCTTCTTCTTGGCGATTCCGGCACGCAAATCGGCGAGTTCCTCGAACCGGGCCCTGGTCTGTTCCGCAAGGCGCTCGGCGGGAGCCGCAGCTCCGATGGCGGTGCCGATCGCGGCGATCTTGCTCGCGACCCCTTCCGGGGTCAGCCCGTCGCCGATGCGCGCGATCCTCACGCCGGATTCGGTCAGCAGCGAGACGGCATCCGGGGGGCCGGCGCCGTCGATCAGCATGATGAGCGTCGGCTTGAGGGAAAGGACGCCCTCGGCCGAAAGAGCGCGGACGTAGCCGACATTCGCCTTGTCCTTCAGCGCCTCCGCGGGGAACTGGCTGGTGGAATCGACGCCGACGATCCGCTCCTGCAGGCCGAGCGCATAGATCACCTCGGTGATGACGCCGCCGGCGACGACAATGCGCTCGGGCGTCTGCGCCAAGGCGGGTGAGACAGGGCCGAGCCCGGCCAGGGCGAGCAACGACAAGGCCGAGGCCATCAGTTCCCGCCGGTTCGGTTGCACCGGCGCGGAATGCATCGCTCGATCGTATGAGCCAGACATGGTGCAACTCCATTCGGACGCCGCCGGCGGGCAGCGGCCATTGCAATTCAATCCGATCGGCAGAGATCGTCTTGTTTAGAATGCTTCAATAAAGTAAATCCCAGTTTTGAATTACTCAAAACAAGAATTGACCGAGTGTATTGTTGACGGTGATATTCATCTTTACTACAAGGGGTCAAGGGCAGCGCCTGTGCGCCGCCGGCTTCGGTCGCGGCGCGTCGTCGCGCGGCCTCTCCCGGCGCGCATTCTCCGCGGTGAACGCTTCGCCAGGCGTTTATCCGGAAATGGCGATGACCGGCCGCGTAGCGGCACCCTTTCATTTCAGCCGGCTCGCGGCTTCACATGCAGGATGCGTCGATGTTCATCGCCATGAATCGCTTCAAGGTCGTCAAGGGCGAGGAGGCCGCCTTTGAGACCGTCTGGTCCTCGCGCAAGAGCCGGCTCGACGAGATGCCCGGCTTCATCGCCTTCCACCTGCTCAAGGGGCCGGAGAAGGAGGATCATACGCTCTACTCCTCGCATACGAGCTGGGCCTCGAAGGACGACTTCGTCGCCTGGACGAAATCGGATCAGTTCCGCGAGTCGCATCGCAATGCCGGCCAGCCGCGCCCGAAGCCGATCTATCTCGGCCATCCCGAGTTCGAGGGTTTCGAGACGGTGCTGAGCGAGAGCAATCCGCACCTGCCGCGCCAGGCGGCCGAGTGAGGCTGCAACGATGACGACCGCCGATATCCCGACCCGCGATCCGATCGAGCATGCCCGCACGCTGCTCGCCGCCAAGCCCGACGGCCTTATCGAGGCCGTGGCGCGCGAAGCCAACGTCTCGACGCGGGCCGTGCTGGAGCTCCTGCCGGCCGAGCAGCGCCTCTTCCTGGCGCCCGAGCGGTTCGAGGATGTCTGGAAAGAGCTGGCAAGCTGGGGCACGGTGCTCTTTCTGATGCATACGCCCGACATCGTCCTGGAATGCGAAGGCTCGCTGCCAATCGGCAGCTTCGGCCATGGCTACTACAACATCCATGGCGACAGCCCGATCGGCGGGCACATCAAGGCTGAGAACTGCCGCGCGATCTATCTTGTCGATCGTAGCACGGCGCAGGGCCGGCGGGCCTGTTCGGTCCAGTTCTTCAACGGCGCCGGCGAGGTGATGTTCAAGATCTTCGTGCGTCGCGACGCCGCGCGCCAGCTGCTGCCGGATCAGCTGGAACGCTTCGAAGCGCTCAAGACCAAACACGCCTGAGCCCCAAAAAAGGCGACATGGTGCGCTTGATGCGCTGCGACCCGGGGCGGGATCACCGCCCCCTTTCCAGCTATCGGCCCGTGACCAAGCTTAATCGATCGTTAACCATACAGGCGCAGCCTCCTCGGCAGAAGGCGCGTCATCCGTGAATCAGTCCGCCAATCGTTCTTCCGCGAAGAGTGGCGCAGGACCGGTACGAGACGGCCCATCCGATCATCCGAGCATGGATGTCGATATGACCGCTCAAGTCGTCATGGAACGGGTGCAGCTCGCGCCACGCCAAGCCATCGGGCGCCTGTCGGCAGGCCGGCGCTTTGTTGCGGCACGCGCGCCGCTGCTGCGCTCCAGCCTGAGCTCCTCGATCCTGCTCGGCCTGCGCTTCATCCAGGCGCGGCTGATCTCGGTGTGGGGGTTGCTGGTTGCCGCCATCCTATGCCCGCCTTTCGTCTTTGCCGCCTTCGCCGTGTTCTCGGCGTTGGTCAATTTCGTTTCGATCGCCGCCCTGCTGCGGCTGGAAGCCGTCTTCTTCCAGAGCGCGGACCGCGCCCGGCTCGGGCGTGCCTTCCGGCTCGCCGCCGTCGTCGGGCTGGCGTTTTGCGGCATCGCCGCGGTTCTGCTGATCGGGCTGGCCCTGTCGGGCTGGGTTGCCCCCGCCATTGCCCTGCTGTTCCTCGGTTCGCTGTCGGCGCGCGCGGTGCTTCGCCTGCTCTGGACGGAGGCGACCGCCGAGGGCGACTTCCGCGCGATCGGCAACAGCAATGTCGTTCAGGCCATCGCGCAGCCAGCGCTCATGCTGGCCCTGATCGGCATCTTCGGGCCGAAAGCGCTCGCGCTTTTCATGGCCGACACGTTGGGGCATGTCCTTGCGGCGCTCTACCTGCTGCGGCGGCGCTGGGGCGCGATCTCGCCGTTGGTGGAACCGCGGCTGTGGACGTCGCAGAGCCTGCTCGTCGCGGCCTATCACTGGCGGAGCATCCCGCTGACATTGCTGCCGACCGCGCTGCTGTCCTATGGCTTCGCGATCGCGCCGGTGCTCGCGCTCCCCTACGCCGCCAACACCGCGCTCGCCGCGCAGGTTGCGCTATCGATGCGCTTGCTCGACATGCCGACGCAGATGTTCGGAACGGTGTCGGCGCCGATCGCGTTGAATCGGCTGCGTGCTTATGCGGGCGCACGCCGTCGTTTCGTGGCGCGCGTGATGGCGGTCGGGCTGATCGGCGCCGCGGCGCTGCTGTTCGGCTCCATCGCCGTGGTCGCAACTCTGGTCGAGCCGCTGTTCGACGGAACGCACTGGGACAATCTGGGCCGGGTTCTGGCGCTGCTTGCGCCATTCTATGCCGGCATCGCGGTGCTGACGCCGCTTCAGGATATGGCGACGCTGTCGCGCCAGCCTGCCTGGCAGGTGCTGATCAATGCACTGGCGCTGGTCGCGATCATCGCGACGATGGTCTGGTTCAGGTCATTGTCGCCGGAGCTTCTGCAGGCGATCGGCGCAATTTCTATCCTGCGCGCCCTCGTCCATACGGGCTTCGTCTGGCTGCATCTCGGCGATGCCGAGGTCACGCCCGCGGGCGGCCCCGTCGTCGGAAGCCCGGCGCGCTGAGCCGCCGGGAGCCCGTCATTCCCGACGAAGCAACCCGTCAGCGACGAGCGAGGAAAACAGGCCGGGCTTGAACTCCTGCTCGAGCCGCTCCGGATCGTAGATGGTCTCGACCCAATCGAGGAATGCGATTCCCTTGGCGTCCCCCTCGCGGCGATAGGCCTCGAAGAAGGCATCGAGGATGCCGGTCTTGGCAAAGCGGAAATGGCCGTAGCGCAGCGCGAGCTGGCGCATGGCCTCCGCGAGCGGGCGCTTTTCGTGGATCAGGAGATAGAGGGCGCAGAAGAAGCCGGCCCGGTCGGCCCCCGATTTGCAATGCACAAGCACGGGCTCCTCGAGACTCTCGAAGAAGCCTTTCGCATTGAGGATCGTCTCGCGCTCGGGCGCGCCGCGCGAGCGCAGGACGAAATCGATCAGCGTGATGCCGTGGCGCTCGCAGGCTTCCTTCTGCAAGGGCCAGGAGCCGTGCTCGCGTCCGCCGCGCAGATTGACGATGGTTCTGACGCCCTTGCGGGCAAAGCCGGCGATCTGATGCGGAGCCGGCTGGGCCGAACGCCAGAGCCGCGGCGTCACCCGATGGGTATTGAGATAGGCCAGGCGGAAGATGCCGTGGTCGACAAGCAGCATGTTGGCCCAGGCGCGCAGGCGCTGGCCGCGGCTCTCGATCGGCCGGTCCCAGCGTGCGATGCGGGCCATGCGCCGGGCGTAACGCTCCGCATCTGGGCGTAGCCGGGTCAGCACGGAAGGGCCTTGGTCGTTTTCATGCACCGCCCGATACCAGCGTGACTCCGGCAGCGCAAATCATTGGGCAACCGAAAACCAAGGAAGGGGTTGGCCTTTTCGCTCCGAACTTGCATAAGGCCCGGCGAAATTTTGTAACGACAGGTTCCCCATGCGCATCGATGCCATCTCCATCGGCAAGAACCCGCCCGACGAAGTCAACGTCTTGATCGAGGTGGCGATCGGAGGCGAGCCGATCAAGTATGAGATGGACAAGGAAGCCGGAACGCTCTTCGTTGACCGCTTCCTTTACACGCCGATGCGCTATCCCGGGAATTACGGCTTCATCCCCCATACGCTTTCGGAAGACGGCGATCCCTGCGACGTCCTGGTTGCCAATACGCGCCCGCTGGTGCCGGGTTCCTACATTGCGGTCCGGCCGATCGGCGTGATGCTGATGGAGGATGAGGGCGGCGGCGACGAGAAGATCATCGCCGTGCCCGTGCCGAAGCTCACCAAGCGCTACGAGAACGTCCACAACTACACCGATCTGCCGCAGATCACGCTCGACCAGATCCAGCACTTCTTCGAGCACTACAAGGACCTCGAGCCCGGCAAGTGGGTGAAGCTCAAGGGCTGGGGCGATGCCGCGGAGGCCAAGAAGCTGATCGTCGAGGCCATGGAGCGCGCCAAGGCTGCCAAGAAGGGCTGAGGCCGGCTCCTACGGGTTCAGAGTCCACGGGGCTGCGCCAGGCGCGGCCCCGTTTTCGTTTTACGCCGCAATCGCCTCGGCCAGCGCCACGGTGCGGCGCGCGATTTCGGCATGGAGCAATTCGACCATGCGGCCTTCGAGCTGGATCGCGCCCTTGCCCGCATTCTCCGGCAGATCGAACGCGGTGATGATGGCGCGGGCCCGCGCCAGTTCCGCTTCGTCCGGCGCGAAGATCGTGTTTGCCGGCCCGACCTGCGACGGGTGGATCAGGGTCTTGCCGTCGAAGCCGAGGTCGCGAGCCTGCTCGCACTCCGCCTTGAAGCCGGCCTCGTCCTTGATGTCGTTGTAGACGCCGTCGAGGATGTCGATGCCATGGGCCCGGGCAGCCAGAAGGGCGCTGGTCAGCCAGGGCAGCATCGTCGCGCGGCCCGGCACGAAGCGGGCCCGCGTTTCCTTGGCGAGGTCGTTGGTTCCCATCACGAAACAGGCAAGCCGCGTTGCCGGATCGCGCGCGGCGCGGGCGATGCGCTCGACCTCGAGGATGGCGAGCGGGGTCTCGATCATCGCCCAGATTGCGATCGCGGGGTCGGCCCACAGGCCGGTCAAGCGGCCGCCGATTTCCTGCAGCGTCTCCGGGGCCGCGACTTTCGGGATCAGGATCGCCTGCGGCTTCGCCTCCGTGGCGGCGGCGAGATCATCGGCGAACCAGGGCGTTCCGACACCGTTGACGCGGATCACGAGCTCGCGCCCGCCATATCCGCCAGCCTTCACCGCGGCACAGACCTGTTCGCGGGCGGTGGTCTTGGCATCGGGTGCGACGGCATCCTCCAGATCGAGGACGAGGACGTCGGCCGCGATCTCGCGGGCCTTTTCCAGCGCGCGGGCGTTGGAGCCGGGCATGTAGAGGGCGCTGCGGCGGGGGCGTATCGTGGTCATCGTCTCTCCTGACACGGCCGGCTTGTATTGCACTGCACAGTAGAGCAACGCAGCTGCAATGCCAGCGCTGCGAAAGGCGAAGGAAACGGGATGGCTTGGCTGGCCGGGGTCGATGGCTGCAAGGGTGGCTGGATTGCCGCCCTCGCTTCAGATGAAGCGCATGATGTGCCGGTGATCCGCGTGGTGCCGCGCTTCGCCGATCTGTTCACGGGAGAGATCGTGCCGGCGACCGTCGCGGTCGACATGCCGATCGGCTTGCCGGATCGCGTCTTGGGTTCCGGGCGCGGACCGGAGCAGGCGGTAAGGGCGCTGCTGGGCGACAGGCAGTCCTCGGTCTTTGCGATTCCCGCGCGCCGCGCCGTCGAGGCGAGCGATTACCGCCAGGCTTGCGCATTGGCGCTCGCGCTTTCGGAGCCACCGCGGAAGGTCTCGAAGCAGGGCTTCCACCTCTTCCCCAAGATTCGGGAGATCGACACTCTGCTACGGGCCGAAGCGGCGATGCGCGAACACGTTTTCGAGGTTCATCCCGAGCTGGCCTTCCGGACGATGAAGGGCGTGCCGCTGATCCACCCGAAGAAGGTCAAGGGTGTCGTCAATCCGATGGGCATGGCCGAACGGCAAGCCCTGCTGCGGGAGGCCGGGATCGCGCCGGATGCCGTCTTCGCGCGGCCGCCGCGCGGGGCTGCGGCGGATGATCTGCTCGACGCGCTGGCGGCGCTGGTCGTCGCCCGGCACATTGCCGCCGGGCGCGGGAAGCCCTTCCCTGATCCGCCGCGACGCGATAGCCACGGGCTTCCCATCGCGATCTGGACCTTCGTGTCCGCATCCCAGCCCCTGCAGGATACCGTCATGAGCGCTGCCCCCGTCTCCCGCCCGATGATCGAGGAAGCGGCCGCGCGCATCGCCGGCCATGCCCGGGTCACCCCCGTGATGCGGCTGGGCACCGGCGCCTTCGGCTCCGCTGCGGATATCTCGCTCAAGCTCGAATGCCTGCAGCATGCCGGCTCGTTCAAGACGCGCGGCGCCTTCAACAACCTGCTGTCGCTGCCGGTTCCGGCCGCTGGCGTTTCGGCTGCCTCGGGCGGCAATCACGGCGCGGCAGTAGCCTATGCCGCGATGAAGCGTGGCGTGAAGGCGACCATCTTCGTGCCGGAGATTTCGCCGGCTGCCAAGGTCGAGGCGATCAAGCGCTTCGGCGCCGATGTTATCATCGGCGGCGCGCAATACGATGATGCGCAGGCCGCCTGCGATCGTTTCGTTGCCCAGACCGGCGCGCTCAAGATTCATCCCTTCGCGGCCAAGGAGACGATTACCGGGCAGGGCACGCTCGGTCGCGAATGGGACCTGCAGGAGCCGGATCTCGATACCGTGCTGGTCGCGGTCGGGGGCGGGGGCCTGATCTCTGGCATTGCGAGCTGGTTCACCGATAGCAAGGTCAAGGTCGTTGGCGTGGAGCCGGAGGGATCGCGCGCCCTGCAGGCGGCGCTCGATGCCAAGGGGCCGATCGAGGTCAAGGTCGCGTCGGTCGCGGCGGATTCGCTGGGCGCCCGCAATGTCGGCCAGCTCGTCTACGACGTGACGAAGGACAGCGTCGATCATGTCGCGCTCGTGCCGGATGCGGCGATCACCGAGGCGCAGGCAGTGCTCTGGCGCGATTTCCGCCTCGCGGTCGAGCCGGGCGGGGCGGCGGCCTTGGGCGCGCTTCTCTGCGGCGCCTACAAGCCCGCGCAGGGCGAGCGGCTTGGCGTGCTGGTCTGCGGTGCCAATGTCGACCTGACGAAACTCGCCGCCATCGTGGGCTGACGCCACCGTCGATCGCGGACGCTCCTGCTTTCGTCGGGGCTGGACGATCGCCTTCGTTGCAGCGCAAAATCGCAGGCAATCAGGAGGCGATGCATGTCAGGCTCCGCGCCCAAGACCAATTCCGGCCGTTTCTTCGAGGATTTCCAGCTCGGGGACGTCATCGTCCATGCGACGCCGCGCACGGTCACGGTGGGCGACGTTGCGCTCTATACGGCCCTCTATGGACCGCGCTTCGCCGTGCAGTCCTCGGAGGCTTTCGCCCGCGCGATCGGGTATCCGGCCGCGCCGGTCGACGATCTGCTCGTCTTTCACATCGTCTTCGGCAAGACCGTGCCGGATGTCTCGCTCAATGCCGTCGCCAATCTCGGCTATGCCGATGGCCGCTTCCTCAAGCCGGTCTTCCCGGGGGACACGCTCTCGACCACCTCGGAGGTGATCGGGCTGAAGCAGACTTCCGCCGGGGACGCCGGCATCGTCTATGTCCGCTCGATCGGGCGCAACCAGCATGGCGAGATCGTGCTGAGCTATGCGCGCTGGGTCTTGGTGCGCAAGCGCAGCCCGGGCACGCCAGCCCATGCCGAGCAGGTGCCGGAGCTGGCGAGGGCCGTGCAGCCGGAAGAACTGGGGCAAGGCTGTCCCGCGGTCGAACTCTCGGCCTATGACGATGCGTTGGCCGGTTCCCCGTTCCGCTGGAGCGACTACGCCGTCGGAGAACGGATCGACCATGTCGATGGCATGACCGTCGAGGAGGCCGAACATCAGATCGCGACGCGGCTCTACCAGAATACGGCCAAGGTTCATTTTGACGCTCATGCCGCGCAGAGCAGCCGCTTCGGCAAGCGCCTGATCTATGGCGGCCACGTCATCAGCCTGGCGCGTGGGCTTTCCTTCAACGGCCTCGGCAACGCCTTCCACATTGCCGCGATCAATGGCGGGCGGCATGTCGCGCCGCTTTTCGCCGGCGACACCGTCTATGCCTGGAGCGAGGTGCTGGCGAGCGCGGAATTGCCGGACCGAAGCGATGTCGGTGCCCTCAGGCTCAGGCTCGTCGCGGTCAAGAACCGGCCTTGCGCCGACCATCCGCTGAAGGCAGGAGATCAGTACGATCCGAGCGTCATCCTCGATTTCGACTACTGGGTGCTGCTGCCGCGCTAAGCTTTTTGTAACGAAATGACGATTTTCAGAATCTGTAACTTCGTTCTGCGCGTGCCGCATTGCAGCGCCGGAACGGTTTCGTTAGAGAACCAGTCACTCTAGAATGATCCCAATTGGGTCCGCCTCCTTTTGCGGGCCGCTTGATCGGAGAATGATATTGGCCGAGGTCAAGCCCGCGGCTCGCCCGCTTTCGCCGCACCTTCAGATCTATCGCTGGTCCTGGACGATGGCGATGTCCGTCGCCCATCGCGTCACCGGCACGGGGCTCTATCTCGGCACGGTGCTGATCGCCGGCTGGCTGGTGGCCGCCGCTTCCGGGCCGGTCGCATTCGATACGGCACAGGCGGTCGCCGGCTCCTTCCTGGGGCGCCTCGTGCTGTTCATCTACAGCTTCTCGCTGATCCACCATATGGTCGGTGGCCTCCGGCATTTCGTCTGGGACATGGGCAAGGGCTACGAACCCGAGACCCGGATGAACATGGCGAAGTTCTCGCTCGTCGCCTCGGTAAGCCTGACGGTCCTGGTCTGGATCGTCGCCCTGGTCCTGCGCTGAGGAGCCCGTCGATGCTGTCCAATTCCTCGATGCGCACGCCGCTCGGCCGTGTTCGCGGCCTCGGTTCCGCCAAGTCCGGCACCGGCCATTTCTGGCTGCAGCGCGTTACCGCCGTCTCGAACCTGATCCTGACGGTGATCTTCATCGGCGTCGTCATCGCGCTCGTCGGCCGGCCCTATCCGGCTGCGGTCGCGCTGCTGACGAACCCCTGTGTCGCGATCCTGATGCTGCTCTTCATCCTCTCGGCCTGCATCCATATGCGGTTGGGCATGCAGGTCATCATCGAGGACTATATCCATGAGGAGGGGCCCAAGATCCTCGCCGTCATGGCCAACACCTTCTTTGCCATCGCGGTCGGCGCGGCCAGCGTCTACGCGGTGCTGAAGCTGTCTTTTGGAGGCTGATCCGATGGCGATCACCAAGTCCCGCCCGGTCCCGGCCTATACCGGCACCGCCTATCCGATCACGGATCACACCTTCGACGTCGTCGTCGTCGGCGCCGGCGGCGCAGGGCTTCGCGCCACCGTCGGCTGCTCGCAGGCCGGCCTGCGCACGGCCTGCATCACCAAGGTGTTCCCGACCCGCTCGCACACCGTCGCGGCCCAGGGCGGCGTCGCCGCTTCGCTCGGCAATATGGGCAAGGACACCTGGCAGTGGCACATGTACGACACCGTGAAGGGGTCGGACTGGCTCGGCGACCAGGACGCCATCGAATATCTCGTGCGCAACGCGCCGGCCGCCGTCTACGAGCTCGAGCATTGGGGCGTGCCCTTCTCGCGCACCGAGGACGGCCGCATCTACCAGCGCCCCTTCGGCGGCATGACCACCGAATTCGGCGAGGGCCCGCCGGCCCAGCGCACCTGCGCCGCAGCCGACCGCACCGGCCATGCCATGCTGCACACGCTCTATGGCCAGGCGCTGCGCTACAACACCGAGTTCTTCATCGAGTACTTCGCCATCGACCTGATCATGGACGAGGACGGCCATTGCCGCGGCGTGATCGCGCTCAAGCTCGATGACGGCACGCTGCACCGCTTCCGCGCCCAGCAGACGATCCTGGCGACCGGCGGCTATGGCCGCGCCTATTTCTCGGCGACCTCGGCCCATACCTGCACCGGCGACGGCGGCGGCATGGTGCTGCGCGCCGGCCTGCCGATGCAGGACATGGAGTTCGTGCAGTTTCACCCGACCGGCATCTACGGCTCCGGCTGCCTGATCACCGAAGGCGCGCGCGGCGAGGGCGGCTATCTCACCAACTCCGAGGGCGAGCGCTTCATGGAGCGTTATGCGCCTTCAGCCAAGGACCTCGCCTCGCGCGACGTCGTCTCGCGCTCGATGACGATGGAGATCCGGGCCGGCCGCGGGGTCGGCAAGGACAAGGACCACATCTACCTGCATCTCGACCATCTCGACCCGAAGATCCTGCACGAGCGCCTGCCGGGCATCTCGGAGAGCGCCAAGATCTTCGCCGGGGTGGACGTGACGCGCGAGCCGATCCCGGTGCTGCCGACCGTCCACTACAACATGGGCGGCATCCCGACGAACTATCACGGCGAGGTGCTGACCAAGGTCGGCGGCGATCCGGACACGGTCGTTTCCGGGCTGATGGCGCTGGGCGAAGCGGCCTGCGTCTCGGTGCACGGCGCCAACCGCCTCGGTTCGAACTCGCTGATCGACCTCGTGGTGTTCGGCCGCGCGGCCGGCCTGCGCTGCGCCGATACGGTGACGGCGGGCGAGAAGCAGCCGGAACTGCCGAAGAATTCGTCGGATCTGGCGCTCACCCGCCTCGACAAGTACCGCAACGCTGCGGGCAAGACGCCGACTGCGGAGCTCCGCGACCGGATGCAGCGGACGATGCAGAACAACTGCGCCGTCTACCGCACCGGCGACACGCTGGAAGAGGGCCACAAGCTCATCCACGAAGTCTGGGGCGGCATCACCGACATCGGCACCAAGGATCGCTCGCTGATCTGGAATTCCGATCTCATCGAGACCCTGGAGTTCGACAACCTGATCACCCAGGCGGTGGTCACCATGGACTCGGCGCTGAACCGTCCGGAAAGCCGCGGCGCGCATGCCCGCGAGGACTATCCGAACCGCGACGACAAGGACTGGATGAAGCACACCCTGGCCTGGATCGACGACGAGAAGCGCACGGTCACCCTCGATGACCGGCCGGTGCACACGTACACGATGTCCAACGATATCGAGTACATCAAGCCCAAGGCGCGGGTGTACTGAGGACGATCCGATGGCCGAATTCAATCTCCCTAAGAACTCCCGCCTGACCGAGGGCAAGGCCTGGCCGAAGCCGGCCGGCGCCAAGAAACTGACCGAGTTCAAGGTCTATCGCTGGAATCCGGACGACACTGCCAATCCGCGCACCGACACCTATTATGTCGACCGCGACGATTGCGGGCCGATGGTGCTGGATGCGCTGATCTGGATCAAGAACAAGGTCGACCCGACCCTGACCTTCCGCCGCTCCTGCCGCGAGGGCATCTGCGGCTCCTGCGCCATGAACATGGACGGCAAGAACGGGCTGGCCTGCACCACCGGCATCGACGAGTGCGGCGGCACCGGCAAGAATGCGGGCAGGGTCGCGATCTACCCGCTGCCGCATATGCCTGTCGTCAAGGACCTCGTGCCGGACCTGACGCGCTTCTATGCCCAGCACGCCTCGATCGAGCCCTGGCTGCAGACGACGACGCCAGCGCCCGAGAAGGAATGGCGTCAGGCCAAGGCCGATCGCGAGAAGCTCGACGGCCTCTATGAGTGCATCCTCTGCGCCTGCTGCTCGACCTCCTGCCCGAGTTATTGGTGGAACGGCGACCGCTATCTCGGCCCGGCCGCGCTGCTACAGGCCTATCGCTGGCTGATCGATAGCCGCGACGAGGCGACCGGCGAGCGGCTGGATAATCTCGAGGATCCGTTCCGGCTCTATCGCTGCCACACCATCATGAACTGCGCCAACGCCTGCCCGAAGGGGCTGAACCCGGCCAAGGCGATCGCGGAAGTCAAGAAGATGATGGTTGCGCGCCAGGTCTGAGGCGCGAAAATCGGCGAGCGGCCGTCTGACACGATCGGCTGCGCTTCCGGTGCTCGCGGACGGAAGCCCGCTCCGCTCCGGTTCTCTCCGATCACGCCAGTTGACTCACGCTGGCGAATTTTCGCTGCGCCTCATTGGCGGCCGATGAGGCGTCATTCTCGGGCGGAGCGAAGCGCAGACCCGAGAATCTCATGAAGGAAGGCGCTGGAGCCTCCTTCGGCCGGAGATGGCCGGGTCAAGCCCGACCATGACGTAGGGGCAGCCGTCAGGAGATATACCGCTCCGGCCTGAACGGCTTCGGGTCGGCCGGGGGTGTCTCGCCGCAGACCATGGCGGCGATCATTTCGCCGGTGATCGGGCCGGTCGAGAAGCCGATATGCTGGTTGCCAAAGGCGAGCCAGAGCCCGGGATTGCGCGGCGCCTCGCCGATCATCGGCAAGGAATCCGGCAAGGTCGGCCGCGCGCCGCGCCAGGTCTCGCCGACGACCTCGCCGAGCGGAAAGGCCTCGCGGGCTGCCTCTGTCGCGCTGTCGATCTGGCGGTGGTCGTCCGGAGCATCGCGGAACGCGAGGTCGACGCCGCTGGTGATGCGAAAACCCTGCTCCATCGGCGCCATGTAATAGGCGCCGTCGACATCATAGACGGGCCGCGACAGCCGGGTGCCGGCACCCGGCGTGAGATGGCGGTGATAGCCGCGCTCGACATCGAGCCAGGGATCGAGTCCGAGCGGCTTCAGCAGATCGCCGCTCCAGGGGCCGAGCGCGACCACCGCGATATCGGCGTCGAAGCGGCCCTTCGCAGTGTTCGCGCGCCAGCCGGCGCCGTGGCGGGCGAGACCGGTGACCGCGGCCTGCTCGACGCGCCCGCCGCGGCCGGCGAAGAGCGCGGCATAGGCAGCGGTGACGGCGCCGGGGGAATCGACCGAGCCGACGCAAGGGATCAGCAGCGCGACCGGGAAGATCGGGTTCAGGCTCGGCTCCACGGCGGAGAGACCTTGCCGGTCGAGGATCTGCGACTTGATGCCGTGCCGCTTCAGGAAATCATGCTCGGCCTGGGCCGCCGCATGGCCGGCTTCGGTGCGCCAGAGCTTGAGCGTGCCGGTCTCGCGCAGGCGATGCGCGACACCCGCCTCGTTCATAAGGGTTCGGTGGCGCTCGACCGTGCTGGCGGTGAGCGATGCGAGCGCGGCGATGCGGGCGGGCGCCTGCGAGGGGCGGGCCTCCCAGAGAAAGCGCAGCAGCCAGCCCGGCCGGGTCAGGGCGCGGCGCCAGCTCAGATTGAGCGCGGGGTGCCGATTGCCGAGATAATCCGTGATCTTAGCGTAGAGCGAGGGGTTGTTGAGCGGCAGGATCGAGGAACTGGCGAGCACCCCGGCGTTGCCATAGGAGGTCTCGCGCCCCGGCTCCTTGCGGTCGATGAGCGTGACGGCGATGCCGCGCTTCTGCAGGGCAAGCGCGCAGGAGACGCCGACCATGCCGGCGCCGAGGACAAGAGCTGTGCGGGTCAAGTGCGTTGCAGGCCGGCTGCCGCCGGCTCCTCCAGCCAGTGATCGAGAAATGCGTCGAGCCAGAGCCTGACTGCCGGGTCATGCTGAAACCAGCCCGGCAGATGGGTGTGGCCGAGCTGGGCGCCGGGCATCAGCGTGCGCTCATGGCCGCGCACCGACCAGCGATACATCATCGCCGGCGTCACCTCGGGATGGAACTGGACGCCATAGGCCTTCGAACCGGCGCGAATGGCCTGTACGGGGAAATCCCCGCCCGTAGCGAGGCATTCGGCGCCGGTCGGGCAGTCGAAGCCGTCGCGGTGCCATTGATAGACCGTGCCTGGCCAGACGAATTGCGCGGCGTCGGCATGGGCTGCGCCGGCTTCGGTCACGGCAAGGGGATAGTAGCCGACCTCGGCCCGCCCTTCGCCATGGGTGTAGACGCGTGCGCCCATATGCTTCGCCAGCATTTGCGCGCCGAGGCAGATGCCGAGGAAGGGGGCATCCTCCTTCAGGCAGGTGCCGATCCAGTCGATCTCGGCCTTGATGAAATCTTCGGGATCGTTGGCGCCCATCGGGCCGCCGAAGATCAGGGCGCCGGCATGGCCTCGCATGGTCTGCGGCAAGGGATCACCGAAGCGCGGCTTGCGAATGTCGAGCGCATGCCCGCGCGCCTGCAGCAGCCGGCCGACGCGGCCGGAGGTCGAATGCTCCTGATGCAGCACGACGAGCACCGGCTTGGGTGCGGGGAGGCTCGGCCGGGCGGCAAGGGGGGAGCGCGTTCTGCGGGCAGCGCGGAGGGCGAAGGCGTGGTCGTTCATCACGGGCTTCAAAATCGCTCGCGCACCGGCAGGCGGGAGAAAGGCACGCCAAGCCATGACAGGTCGCTCTTCAGAATGAGGTTCCAGACGGGACGAAGCAAGCAATTTATGCGCCGGAAACGCTGCAATGATCGGGCAAGGTTGTTCGATCATGCCGGATCGGTCAGGCGATGGAGGCGTTTCGCTTGACCTTAGGCTGCCGATCTGAGATGAGAATGAACGTTCATTCTCATTGTGCCGAGTTCTGATGCCACCTCTGGTTCCCGCATCGCAGTCCGATTCCGCCCTGTCGGAGCGCCATATCCGCATCCTCGATGCGGCCGAGAGCGTCTTCGCGCGAGCGGGGTTCCACGCCGCGACGATGCAGGATGTCGCGGCCGAGGCGGGCATGAGCCCGGGCAATCTCTACCGCTATTTCAGCTCCAAGGACGCGATCATCGCCGGCATGTCCGAGCGGGACCGCAGCCTGATCGCGGAGGATTTCGGCAGCCTTTGTCCCGATAACGGCTCGCTGCTCGACCAACTCGAGGAGCTCGGCCGCAAGCATCTGGTCCGCCAGCCGCGGGAGAAGGCCGTGATCGCCGTGCAGATCTGGGCCGAGGCCGCGCGCAATCCCGCGATGGCCCGCATGTGTGCCGATATCGACGGCACCGTGATCGAGGGGCTGGCGGCCGCGATCAGCGAAGCCAAGCGCAATGGCGAATTGCCGCCGCGGCTTGATGAGCACCGCTTCCTGCTGGCGGTCTCGATGATGGCCGACGGCTATTTCTGCCGGCGGGCGATGGATCCGAACTTCGACGAGGCCGTTGCCGCGGAAACGCTCTTCGCCGGTATGCGCCAGCTCGCCCGGACCATGCTCCTGCCTGAAACGGAGATGCAGCCGTGATCTCTGCTCCCGCCGGGCTCTTCCCATTTCTTTCGGTTTCAACGCCGCAACAGGATCGTTTCCGATGATCGTTCGCATGACCGTTCCGCGTCTGGCGGCTGCCTCGCTGGCGCTTGCCACGGCGCTGGCGGCGCCGCTGCCGCTCGCCGCGCAGACCCAGGCAAAGGCGTCACCTGCCGCCGCGCCCGCTGCAGGCCCCTCCGTCACGGTCACCCAGGCCGAGCAGACCCAGATCGTCCAGAGCGTCGTCGTGTCCGGCTCCATGGTAGCGCGCGACGAGATCCTGGTGGCTCCCGAGGTCGACGGCCTGTCGATCGTCGAGCTTCTGGCGGAGGAAGGGGACAAGGTCGCGCGGGGCCAGGTGCTGGCGCGGCTTAACCGGACGACGCTCGAAGTCCAGAAGATCCAGAACGACGCCCAGATCGCCCGCGCCGAGGCTGCGGTCGCTCAGGCCAACGCCCAGATCGCCGAGGCCGACGCCAATCTGGTCCAGGCCAACAACGCCTTCGACCGCACCAAGGCGCTGCGCGACAGTGGCAATGCCAGCATGGAGACGTTCGATCAGCGCGCTGCCGCCGCGCGTTCCGGCCAGGCACGCGCCAATGCCGCTCGGCAGCTGCTGGCGATCGCGACCGCCGATCTCGCGCTCGCCCAGGCGCAGGGCAAGGACATTGCGGTCAGGCTCGCCCGGACCGAGATCAAGGCTCCGCGCGCCGGAATCGTCAGCCGCCGGACGGCGAGGCTGGGCGCGACGGCGAGCATGTTGCCGACGTCGGACCCGCTGTTCCGCATCATCGCCGATGGCGCCATCGAGCTCGAAGCGCAGGTTGCCGAGGTCGAGCTGCCGGGCCTCAAGGTCGGTCAGCCGGTTTCGGTGCTGCCGGCCGGGGCCAAGGATGCGCTTGCCGGTACGATCCGGCTGATCGCGCCGGAGGTCGACAAGGCCTCGCGGCTTGGCCGCGTCCGCGTCGCGCTGGACGGCAATCCGCCGGTCGCGATCGGCGCCTTTGCACGCGGTATCATCGAGACTGGCCGCAAGCGCGCCGTGACCCTGCCGCTCTCGGCCATCACCTATAGCCGCTCGGGCCCGACCGTGCAGACGGTGAAGGATGGCCGCGTCGCAACCAAGCCGGTCACGCTCGGCCTCGTCGGAGGCGGACGCGCCGAGATCGCCAGCGGCATTGCGGCAGGCGAGACCGTGGTGGCGCGCGCCGGCACCTTCGTGCGCGACGGCGACCTCGTGACTCCCGTCGCGATGAACTGACGGATGCGGCCATGAATGTGAATTTCTCCGCCTGGTCGATCCGAAAGCCGGTTCCGGCGATCCTGCTCTTCGTCGTGCTCTGCGTGCTCGGGCTGCTCGCCTTCTCGAAGCTGCCGGTCACGCGCTTTCCGAACATCGACATCCCGCTGGTCTCCGTCACCGTGACGCAGTCCGGCGCGGCGCCGGCCGAGCTCGAGAGCCAGGTCAGCAAGCGCGTCGAGGATACCGTTGCCAACATTACAGGGGTGAAGCATGTCACCTCGACCCTGACCGACGGCCAGTCGCTGACGCTGATCGAGTTCCGGCTCGAGACCAACACCGACCGCGCGGTCAACGACGTCAAGGACGCCATCGCCAAGATCCGGGCCGACCTGCCGCGCACCATCGACGAGCCGGTGATCCAGCGCATCGATGTCGAGGGCCAGTCGATCCTGACCTATGGCGCCGCCTCGGCGGGCATGACGCTGGAGCAGCTCTCCTGGCACGTCGACGATGTCGTCGCGCGCGAGTTGCAGGGGCTGAAGGGCGTCGGGCGCGTCGAGCGCTATGGCGGCGTCGATCGCGAGATCCGCATCTCGCTCGATCCGGACCGGCTGCTCGCGCTCGGCATCACCGCCGGCGAGGTCAACCGCCAGATTCGCGCGACCAATGTCGATCTCGCCGGCGGGCGTGGTGAGGTCGGTGGCCAGGAGCAGGCGATCCGCACGCTTGCCGGGGCGCGCACCGTCGCGGACCTTGCCGAGGCCAAGATCACGTTGACCGGCGGGCGCGAGGTACGCCTGAAGGAACTCGGCCGCGTCGAGGATTCGAATTCGGAGCCGCGCGCCTTCGGCCGGCTGAACAAGAGCCCGGTCGTGACCTTCGCCGTTTTCCGCTCGAAGGGGTCGAGCGAGCTTTCGGTCAAGGATGTCGTGGCGCAGCGCGTGGCCGATCTCAACAAGCGCTTTCCCGACATCAAGATCACGCCGATCGACGACGCCGTCGCCTATACCTACGGCAACTACAAGGCGGCGATGGAAACGCTGCTGGAGGGTGCTGGGCTCGCCGTCATCGTCGTCTTCCTGTTCCTGCGCAACTGGCGCGCGACGCTGATCACGGCGGTTGCATTGCCGCTCTCTGCCATCCCGACCTTCTGGGCGATGGAGCTGATGGGCTTCTCGCTCAATCTCGTCAGCCTGCTCGGCATCACGCTGGTGACCGGCATCCTGGTCGACGACGCCATCGTCGAGATCGAGAACATCGTCCGGCACATGAAGATGGGCAAATCGCCCTATCGCGCCGCGATGGAGGCGGCGGACGAGATCGGCCTCGCGGTGATCGCGATCACGCTGACCATCGTCGCGATCTTCGCGCCGGTCTCCTTCATGGGCGGCGTTGCCGGCCAGTATTTCCGCCAGTTCGGCCTCACCGTCGCAGCCGCGGTGCTGTTCTCGCTGCTGGTCGCGCGGCTGATCACGCCGATGATGGCGGCCTATCTGATGAAGCCGGTCGATCATGCCGACCCGAAGGACGGGCTGATCATGGGCGCCTATGTCGGCCTGCTGAAGGACACGCTGAAGAAGCGGCGCATCCCGTTCTTCCCGCGCTTCGACGGCACGGGGCGCTGGCGCAGCATGCCGTTCAACACGGCCTATGCGACGCTGGTGGTCGGCTTCATGTTCCTGATCGGCTCGATTCAGGCGACGCAGATGCTGCCGACCGGCTTTATCCCGGACGAGGACACCTCTCGCGTCGTCGCCTCGGTCGAGCTGCCGCCGGGATCGACGCTGGAGGACACGCGCGTCACCACCGACAAGCTCGTCGATGCGCTGAAGACCATTCCGGAAGTGCGCGACGTCTTCGTGCTCGGCGGGGCATCGCCGACCGGCCAGCGAGAGGTGCGCCGCGCCGCGGTCTTCATCCTGCTCAAGCCGAAGGCCGAGCGCGACATCAAGCAGAAGGAGCTCAAGGTCACCATCGCAGAGAAGCTCGCCAGCGTGCCGGACGTTCGCGCCTGGTACGTCAATGAACGCGGCGAGCGCGAGATGGCCTTCTCGATCCTGTCGAAGAACGGCGAGGCGCTCGATGCCGCCGTCGCGAAGATCGAGGCGCGGATGCGCCAGGTCGACGGCTATCTCAACGTCGCGACGGCAGGCTCGCTCAGCCGCCCCGAGCTGCGCGTCACGCCGAAGCTGGAGGAAGCCGCCAATCTCGGCGTGACGCCGGAGGCGATCTCGGAGGCCGTGCGCGTCGCCACCATCGGCGATGTCGGCGCCAACCTCGCCAAGTTCAATGCCGGCGACCGGCTGGTGCCGATCCGCGTCCAGCTCGACGAAGCCGCGCGTACCGACATGCGCAACATCGCGGCGCTGCGCGTGACCAACACGAACGGCGTCTCGATCCCGCTGACTGCCGTGGCCGATATCGGCTTCGGCGAAGGCCCGAGTTCCATCGACCGCTACGACCGCGTGCGCCGCGCCCAGATCGGCGCCGACCTCAAGCGCGGCTTCGAGCTCGGCACCGCGCAGGACAGATTCCACGACATCGTCGAGGAAGTCGGCCTGCCTGATGGAGTCTGGATCGCTGCGACCGGAGACGCGGAAATCCAGGGAGAGGTCGTCCAGGGCTTCCTCACCGCGATGACGACCGGGTTGATGCTGGTGCTGGCCGTGCTGATCCTGCTCTTCGGCTCGGTCTTCCAGCCGATCACCATCCTGCTCTCGCTGCCGCTCTCATTCGGCGGTGTGGTGATCGCGCTGCTGGCGACGGGCAACGCCGTCTCGATGCCGGTCTATATCGGCCTTCTGATGCTGATGGGCATCGTCACCAAGAACGCGATCATGCTGGTCGATTTCGCGGTGGAGGAGGTCGGGCGCGGCAAGGACCGGATGACGGCGCTGCTGGAAGCCGGCCGCAAGCGCGCCCGCCCGATCCTGATGACGACCATCGCCATGGCGGCGGGTATGCTGCCCTCGGCCTATGGCGTCGGCGATGGCGGCGAGTTCCGCGCGCCGATGGCGATCGCGGTGATCGGTGGCCTGCTCGTCTCGACCGTGCTCTCGCTCATCTTCGTGCCGTCCTTCTACATGGTGATGGACGATCTCTCGCGGGCGACGGGCTGGCTCTTCGGCCGCTTCTTCGGCAAGGCCGAGGACGAGAGCAGCTGGGAGCCGATCGAGGAACACGCAGCGCCCGCGATCGCAACGGCGGAAGCGATGTCGAAGCCGGCCGCGCCGCGGCTGGCGGCAGAGTGAGGCGTCAGGGCTGGAGTTCGAGCGGGAAGGGCGTGGGTTCGTGATGCTCGGACAATCCCCAACGCGCGATCGAGCCGGCTTCCCAGGCGTGCAGCATTGCGGCGACAGCGGCACGGTCGTTGGCCAGAATAAGCGGCCGAAGATCGTCTAGAAGGAGCAGGAGAGGCCCCATTATGCGGTGGTCGCGCGGGAGGTCGGTGAGAAGATCCAGATTTGCAGCGGCCTCATCGAAGTTACCGAGTGCCGTATGAAGCAAGGCCCTCATATGCCCTGGCCTGAACGATTCCTCGAATGGGAGCTCCGGCCCTTGCACGAGCGGATTCTCTTTGAGAACCAGCGCCTGCAGACTCAAAGGTCGCAGTGACGGCAACGCGTATTCTCGGAGAATGCGTTCGAATTGCTGCCGGAGGTTGGGTTGCGTCCAGCGGGCCAGCCAGTTTTCGTACCGAAAAACCTCTGACACTGCTCGTGGCGAACCTAATTGCGGATCAAAGCTCGTGCCGACGAACAAGCCAATGTCGAAACGATCGGCTTCGCTCGTCCGATAAATTCTGAACCCGCGGACGACGTGATGGATAGGCACGAGGTAAACCTCATGCCCACGGATCCAAAGACCCTCGCATGGCCGATAAGGCCGAAGCAGGTCGTCGACTTGCCGCCTGGTTGTCAAAATCGTGGCCTCATTTCGATCACAAGAAGCCGGCTTACAAATCCTCGGATGCGAAGACCTGCATCCGCAAGTACATCTGAGCGCGATCGGGACAACGGGCGACCGACCTTTATATCATAAAGGCAGCGAGTACCATCGCGCCCTTTTTCCATGACATCGAATCGTGCGGTTCCGAGGGTGCCGTAAACCTGTTCTCCATATTCTCGCAGTTCTTTGAAGTATGATCGTTCTGCTTGGACATCAGGGTTATTCCAGGCATCGACGCGTTTCTTGACTCCAAGATGAACAACCGTGCCGTACGCTTGCATCGAAGGGAAGTTGCTCGGTGGCCCTGCTTCGCGTGCTGCGTCATCGAGCATCTCTTGAATTTTCGGCATGTACGGACAAGCTTTTTCGACCTCGTCGCGTTCGACTGTGCCGACCCATGACGTGGTGAACGAATCGACCTTCCCGGGAGTGTAATCATGGGCGCGAAATCCGAGGATAGGCGGAGGGCCATTCGCCTCGCCTAGGCTGTTCAACCAATCGAATAGCTTGCCGGCCGCCTGCAACGGGGAGCCGCCTGTTCCTCGGCCGCGCCGCCATCTGGCCTCGACCACCACCGCGGTCGACTCAGGTCCGTTTTCTCTCCAGACCGATTGACTGATGACCTCGCCATCCGGCCCACGATCGCGGATCGTCTGGACGTCGGCGGTGGTCTCGAAGCTAGTGGTCTGGCCATTGGGCTCGATGACCGTCTGGCGTTCGTCGAAGCCGGCGGCGCGCGAGGCTGCATATTCCGACTGGATCGTCGTGCCCGCGCCGTCGGTGACGGCCTGCTCGAAGACGGAGCCGTCCTCGTTCCAGCCTTCGCCCAACGAGGACCAGCCGGTATCGGCATCCAGCGACGTACCATCGGGAGAAATGGGGTCTCCTCCGCCCGAGCCACCGCCTCCGCCTGTGCCGCTGGTCCATTGGCCACCGCCGGCATTGCCGGAGGGTACGCGGGGCTGGTTCGGATTGAATTTGCGGTGGAAATGATCGCGGCGGATGAGGCAAAGCTCGTCGCGCAGCCGCAACAGGCGAAGTCGCGCGGTGCGAAGCTCGCGATCCGCGTAAGGACGGTGGAGGATTGGCATGAGGGGCTCCTGAGAGGAGCTCCAGTGTCATGCCGCCAGGGCAGACGGGGATAAGTTCGGGCGGTGGCTCAGATTGTCATAGCCTGCCGGCGCGCCAACGCGTCCCGATAGGCCTGCGTCAGCTCGTCCAGCACCGATTGCTCGGGCTTGGGCGCATCGAGATGCAGGTGTCTCAGCTCCTGCATGAAGCGCTCCCATAGCGCCGGGCCGCCTTCGCCCAGCAACTCGGCACGGATCGACAACTCCTCCGTCACCGGCAGGAAGCGCCGGCCCCACTCGCCCATGGCGGCGAAGACGGGCACGAGCGCGATCCCCATCTCAGTCAGGCTGTAGATCGCCTTCTGCTTGTGGCTGGCGTCGTCGCGGCGCGAGAGCAGGCCCTTCTCGACGAGGCGCTTCAGGCGGTCGGCGAGGATGTTGGAGGCGATGCCTTCGTCCGATTTCGCCATGAGCTCGCGAAAATGCCGGCGGTTGCCGAACATGATGTCGCGCAGGACGATCAGGCTCCAGCGATCCCCCAATATCTCAAGCGTCAGATTGATCGGACAGCCCGAACGGCCGGTCTCGCGCATGCTTGTCTCCAGAACCGCTTGCAATATAAAATCGGTTCGACGTGTCAGCAACCGATTGCAATTCACAACTAGCTAAACGAGCCTGACAGGAGGGTGAGATGGCCAAGGTGATCGTCTGGAATGTGATGACGCTGGAAGGATTCTTCGAAGGCAAGGAGAAGTGGGATCTCAGTTTCCACGGCGATGCCTGGGGTGAGGAACTGGCTGAGCTCAGCAGCGAATTCGGACGCAAGGCCGGGCTGCTGGTCTTTGGCCGCGTCACCTATGAGGGGATGAAAGCCTATTGGACGTCGGCCCAGGAAGAGGGCGAGACCAAAGTCTTCATGAACGCCCTGCCGAAGCTCGTCGCCTCACGCAGCCTGACCGGCTCGGACTGGAACAACACCACCGTGATCGAGGACATCGTCGGGGAAATCGCGCGCCGCAAGGCCGCGCCGGGCAAGGACATCTATATCTTCGGCAGCGCGGAACTGACGGAGTCGCTGCTGGCGGCCGGGTTGGTCGACGAGATCATGCTCGCGGTCGCGCCGGTCACGATCGGGCAGGGCACGCCCTTGTTCAAGGCGGGCACGGAGAAGCGCAGCTTCACATTGATTGCGGCCCGCCCACTGAAGAACGGCACCGTGATCCTTCACTATGGCGTCAAGTTAGCCTAAGCGCGCCGCTCAGCCGCGCCGGACCATCAGCACTGCGGCGAGAATGGCGACGCCGCCGAAGGCTTGCACCGGCGTCGGCTGCTCCCCGAAGAGCGCCCAGGCGGCGAGCACGCTGACCAGCGCCGGCCAGACCATGACGAGCGAGGCGGCGCTGGCGCCATAGCTGCCGAGCGAGAGCGTGATCAGCCCCTGGCCAAGCGCATGGGAGACGAGGCCGAGCGCGGCGACAGCGAGCCAGCCCTGCAGGCTCGCGGGGACGACGACCTCGCCGAGCGCAAGCGCGGCCGCGAGGCAGAACACGGCGCAGACGATGCTGGAGACGAGGCTGACATAGCCGGCATCGGCCCGGTCGCGGGCGCGGCGAACGGCGAGGATATAGGTGGCGTAGGACATCGCGGCGCCGACGGCGAGGCTGTCGCCGAGCAGATTGCCCGAGACCTGCGCCCCGCCGGTGAATTTCGGCAGGATAAGCAGGAGCGCGCCGGCGATCGCCAGCATCAGCGCGCCGAGAATGCGCCGTGACGGGCGCTCGCCGAGCAGCAGCCAGCCGCCGAGCACGACGCCGACCGGAGCGAGATTGCCGAGCAGCGAGGCATTGGCGATCGTCGTATGGCCGAGCGCGGCATTGTAGAGCGTGACGTCGATGCCGAAGGTCAGGCCCGCCAGAGCGACCGCGCCGAAGGCGCCGCCACGAACCTTGCCGCCCACCGGTTTGCGCTGCTCCAGCGCCGTCCAGACGGCGAGGACCGGCAGGGCGAAGAGCATGCGCCAGAAGCCGGCGGCAGCCGGGCCGACATCGGCAAGGCGCACGAAGATGCCGGAGAAACCGATGAAGGTCGCGCCGGCAAGCAGCGTGAGGAACATCGCAAGAGCGGGCGATGCGGGCCGGACGGGAATAGCGGGAGCGGACATGGTGTTTTCTGACGGGTGGTAAGGCCGACTCCTGTCGCGGCGGCGCGGCCGGCTCAGCCTCGTTCACGGGCGGATATAGGGCCCTTCCTTGCATCGGAAAAACGGATTATTCTGATTTAACCATTCTTAAAATCGATCGATGTTGCGCGTTCCGAGGAGGCACCGCATGACTGTTCATTTCGACCTTGCCGCCCTCGGCATGCTGGTGGCGGTGGCGGAAACCGGGGGATTCACCGCGGCGAGCGCGCGGCTCGGCCGCACGCAATCCGCGATCTCCGTGCGCATCCAGGATCTGGAGAACCAGCTTGGCCACAAGCTGCTCGAACGTTCGCGGCGCGGTGTCACGCCGACCGATGCCGGCGAGCGGCTGATTGCCCATGCGCGACGTCTGCTTGCAGTCGAGCGCGAGGCGCTCGCGGACCTCGCCGGCGACACGCCCTCCGGCCGGCTGCGCATCGGCATCCCCGACGACTATATGGACGCTTATCTGCGGCCGCTGATCGCGCGCTTCGCCGCCGAACATCCGAAGGTGGAGCTCGAAGTGCGCTGCGACCTGTCGAAGCGCATCGAGCCTGCACTGCTGGCGGGCGAGTTCGACCTTGCGGTGGTCACGCAGGATCCGAACAAGCCGATGGGCGAGGTGCTGCGCCGCGAGCCGCTGGTCTGGGTGGCGGCTCGGGGCCACCGGCCGGAGCTGCAGGAGATGCTGCCGCTCGCGCTCTTCGCGGAGGGGTGCCGGGCGCGCCCGCGCATTCTCGCCGCGCTCAACACGGCCGGCAAGGCGCACCGGCTGGTCTTCTCCTGCTCGCACACGTCGGGCGTGCTGTCGGCGGTGGAGGCGGGCTTCTGCGTGGCGGCGATCACCGAGAGCGCGGTGCCGCCTTCATTGCGCCGGCTCGGCCCGGCAGAAGGCTTGCCGCCGCTTTTCGAGCTCACCGTCGGGCTGATCATGGCGCCGCGGCCCGATCTCGCCGCGCGACGCTTCGCCGACGCCCTGCGCGAGGAAATGAGCCTGCTGAGGCACGCGGCCTGACTCAGCGCATTGCCCAAAAGCGCGCGCGGGCTTAAAGCCAAGGGGACTTCTTTCCTTCAGGCATGGATCCCGGTTCGGCGCCACTGATGCGTGGTGCCCGGGATGACGGCCTGTCTCAGCTTCCGGTTTCAGACACGATTCGATCTCATGAAATTCCTCGACCAGGCCAAAATCTATGTGAAGGCGGGTGACGGCGGCGCGGGCTGCGTCTCCTTCCGCCGCGAAAAATTCATCGAGTTCGGCGGGCCGAACGGCGGCGACGGCGGGCGCGGCGGCGACATCGTCGTCGAATGCGTGCAGGGGCTGAACACCCTGATCGATTTCCGCTTCCAGCAGCACTTCAAGGCCCGCACCGGCGAGCACGGCATGGGCAAGGATCGCCACGGCGCGAATTCGCCGGCGATCGTGCTGAAGGTTCCGCCGGGCACCGAGATCCTCGACGAGGACGGCGAGACCAAGATCGCCGACCTGACCGAGCCCGGTCAGCGCTTCGTGCTGTGCAAGGGCGGCAATGGCGGCTTCGGCAATGCCTATTTCAAGACCGCGACCAACCAGGCGCCCCGCCATGCCAACCCCGGCCTGCCGGGCGAGGAGCGCTGGGTCTGGCTTCGGCTGAAGCTGATCGCCGATGCCGGGCTCGTCGGCCTGCCCAACGCGGGCAAGTCGACCTTCCTCGCTACCGTCACGGCGGCGAAGCCCAAGATCGCGGATTATCCCTTCACCACGCTGCATCCCGGCCTCGGCGTCGTGCGCGTCGACGCGCGCGAGATGGTGCTGGCCGATATTCCCGGGCTGATCGAGGGCGCGCATGAGGGCCACGGCCTCGGCGATCGCTTCCTCGGCCATATCGAGCGCTGCCGCGTGCTGCTGCATCTCGTCGAGGGCACCAGCGAGCATGCCGGCAAGGCCTACAAGACCGTGCGCGAGGAACTGGAGGCTTATGGCGGGGGGCTGGCCGACAAGCCGGAGATCGTCGCGCTCTCCAAGGTCGATGCGCTGACGCCGGAAGTGCTCAAGGAGCAGGTCGCGCGGCTGAAGCGTGCGGCGAAGCGCATGCCGATCATCCTCTCCTCCGCCTCGGGCGAGGGGGTCGATGCGGCGCTGAGGGCTCTCTTCGCCGTTGTCGAGGAAGCCCGGCGCGAGGAGGAGCGCGAGAACGCTCCGGCCGCGGAGACCGGCTGGCACCCCTGAGCCAGGTGGCCTCGGTGCTTGAGGCTGTTGTTTTTTGTGGAACGACGCCTGTGAAAGCTCGGGCATGGATTCCGGCTCTCCGCTGCGCTGCGGCCGGAATGACTCGCGTCGCTACGCAAGAGCAGGCCGCTATCTAGCGGAAATCCCGCCAGGCGCCGACACGGTGGATGCTCTCCAGGTCGCGC
Organism: Allobosea sp. 10L422; assembly: GCF_056395345.1. NCBI lineage: Bacteria > Pseudomonadati > Pseudomonadota > Alphaproteobacteria > Hyphomicrobiales > Alloboseaceae > Allobosea > Allobosea sp. 10L422. The sequence continues at coordinate 336,116 of NZ_JBFTJI010000003.1, read as the reverse complement.
GCGGCTTCGCCGAAGGGCGCGACCGGCCAGTCCCAGCCCTCGTCGGGGTTGGGCAGCGCGGCGCCGCGCATCAGGTCGAGCCGGTCGTGTCGGTGATCTTGCCGGTTCGATCACGCTCTATCATCTCGACATCGCTGAGCAAGATAACGCGGCCGTGGAAGCGGCGGAGATCGCGGAGATGCCCGGCGACGCAGCGTGTCGCGAGATCGGTCGGCAGCTGCGCGGCTTCGGCGGGATTGTCGGCAAGCCAGTCCTCGATCGGCCAAGCGAGCTGCGAGAGCAAGTTGGCGGAGACGACGAGATCGACCGCCGGATCGGCGATGAGGTCGGCGAGCGGATCGCTCCGGCCGCCACTCTCACCGGCGAGCCAGCCTATGACGCCAGTGAGGTCGCGGGTGAGCAATGCGACGTTGCCGCGCAGGCGCATTCGGAGCCGGACCTGCGGGAGGTGCACGGCATCGACCAGCAGCACACGCTCGAAATTGGCCGCGAGCAGGCCGAGCGGGATGTCGCGCAGCAGCCCGGAGCCCAGAATGACGGCAGTCCGCCGCTCCGGCAGTTCGGCGACGGCCTGCGCGACGATGACCCGGCAGCGGGCGTGATGCCCGGCCCAGGCCCGGCGCTGGCGTAGGCCGCGCGACCAGAGCGCGACGCTCTCGCCGACAAGGCCGAGCTGGCGGGTCATGCGCGAGGCCGGTGTCGCCAGATGCAAAGCCAGTTCCGCCAGCATGGCTATGCGCCAGCGCTTGGCATCGACTGCTTCCGAAAACCGGTTCTCACTTTTCGGACCGTGGCGTCAAATCAGCGCGCCGCGCGCCGCCACCGGCCAGACAACTTCGACATGGGCGTCGGGACCGTGCAAGCCGCGCACGCAGACATACCAGTCGTGCAGATTGACCGTCGGGTCGCAATGGCCGGGTATCAGCAGCAGCCGGTCGCCGCGATGCGGCAGCGCGATCGGCTCGCCCGTCAGGATGCCGTGCTCGTCCGAGGGCTTGGTGTAGATCGCGCCTTCGCGTCGGAACGGGACGGGCATGCCGGAATCGATGGCGACCGCCTTGTGGCCGGCATCGACGATGGCGCGGTCCGGCACCGGCTTGCTCATCACACCTGCGAGCACGAAGAGTGCGTGCTCGAAGCTGCGGAAGGGCGTGCCGTCGGCCTGGCGGTTGCGCGCGTAATCGGCGTCCATGAAGACGTAGGAGCCGGCCTGGATCTCATTCCAGATGCCGGATTGCGTTTCCAACTCGTAGGTGCCGGTGCCGGCGCCGCTGACGATCTCGCAATTGAGGCCGGCCTGGGCGAGGCGCTCGGCAGTGTTGCGCACGCCGTATCCGGCGCGTTCGATCGCTTCGCGCCGCTCGTCGATCGAGCGCATATGCTGGGCGGATCCGTGATAGGCTTGGATGCCGGCGAAGCGCAGCGTGTTGGAGCGGGCGATAGCTTCTGCCAGCCGGACCGCGCCCTCGCCGGGCGCCACGCCACAGCGCCGCCCGCCGACATCGATCTCGACGAGGACATCGAGCACGACATCGTTGCGCGCGGCAGCCTCGGCCGCGTCGCGCACGCCGTCGGGATGGTCGACGCAGAGGCCGATGCGGGCGCTGCGGGCGAGACGCGCCAGCCGGTCGAGCTTGGCGGGGCTCGCGATTTCGTTGGTGACGAGCACGTCGCCGACGCCGCCCGCGACCAGGATTTCAGCCTCCGCAACCTTCTGGCAGCACTGTCCCACGGCGCCGTTGGCGATCTGCCGCAGGGCGATCTCGGGGCTCTTATGCGTCTTGGCATGGGGGCGCAGCCTGACGCCATGGGCCTGGGTGAAGGCTGCCATGGCGACAAGGTTGCGCTCGAAGGCATCGAGATCGAGCACAAGGGAGGGTGTCTCGATTTCGGCGAGGCTTTGACCGGGCTGCGCCGGCGGCGATAGCGACATGGAGTCTCCTGAGTCGGTTGTGGCCATGGGAGGACAGCTTCGTGTCCTGAGCAAGGCCTGCCTTCTGGATGCGGCCATGCGCCAGTGGCGCTTGCCGCCCTGCCGTGATAGGCGCGGCCCATGAAGATCGGCCGCGTCACCGACGATACCCTCGCGCTCTTCGCCCGTGTCTGGCGCGAGCAGATCAAATCCTACCTTCCGCAGATGCTGATGATTCTCGGTCTCGTCGTGGTCATCGCCGCGACGACGAGCTTCTATCCGCTGCTGATCAAGGCGGCCTTCGATGCCTTCGCCGATCCGCTGACGGCCGAATCGACCGGCTTCGTGCGCCGCATGGAGAGGCTGGTCTCGAAGTCGATCGGCTACGAGATCGGGGTCGTCAATGCGGTCGCGACGGTCGTCGTCATCGTCACCGCGATCAAGGGGTTCTCGCTGCTCGCCCAGACGGTGATGACCAACAAGGTCGTCAGCCGGATCGAGGCGGACATGCAGTCGACGCTCTACGGGCATCTGATCGATGCCGATCTGGCGCAGCTCCAGAAGGAAAATCCGGCCTCTCTCACCCAGCGCTTCACCACCGATTTCACTTTCGTGAAGGAGGCGCTGACGCGCATCGTCAATATCGCGATCCGCGACGTGGTGACGGCGCTCGCGCTCGTCGGCGCGCTGTTCTGGATCGACTGGCAGATGACGCTGGTGGTGGTGCTGATCGCGCCGGTCATCGCCCATCCGATCGGCCGGATCGGCAAGAAGCTCCGGCGCATGGCGAGTTCGCAGCAGGAGCAGACGGGCATCATGGCGAGCCTCGTCACGGAGAGCCTGCAGGGCGCCCGCGTGGCCAAGACGGATTCCCTCGAGCCCTATTTGAAGCAGCGTGCGACCAGCGCCTTCGAGACGATCCGGACGCTGAAGGTCAAGGCGGCCAATGCCCGTGGCCGGCTCGACCCGCTGCTTGAGGTCGCCGGCGGCATCGCGGTCGCGGGCGTGCTCGCTGCCATCGGCGTCCGCATCACCTCGGGCGCCTCCACCGTGGGCGATTTCACCGGCTATGTCTCGGCGCTGCTGCTTGCGGCACAGCCGATGCGCTCGCTCGGCAACCTCAACGCCATCGTCCAGGAGGCCGGTGCCTCGCTGAAGCGCTATTACGCATTGCTCGACGAGAAGCCGCGCATCGTCGACCGGCCGACTGCCAAGCCTCTGGCCATCACGGCCGGCGAAGTCGCCTTTCGGCATCTGCGCTTCCGTTATCGCGAGGACCAGCGTGCGCTGGAGGGCATCGATCTCGTCGCCCGCGGCGGCAAGACGACCGCGCTGGTGGGCCGTTCCGGCTCCGGCAAGTCGACGCTGCTTGCATTGGTGCCGCGCCTGTACGATCCGATCGACGGGCGGATCGAGATCGACGGACAGGATCTGCGCAGCGTGACGCTCGAAAGCCTGCGCCATCAGATCGGCGTCGTCAGCCAGGATGTGGTGCTCTTCGACGACAGCGTGCGCGCCAACATTGCTTTCGGGCGCCCCGGCGCGACGCATGATGACATCGTCGCGGCCGCCAAGGCCGCGGCGGCGCATGATTTCATCATGGCGATGCCGGGCGGCTACGATGCCTCGGTGGGCGAGCGCGGCCACAAGCTCTCCGGCGGCGAGCGCCAGCGCATCGCCATCGCCCGCGCCATGCTGAAGGACGCGCCGATCCTGCTGCTCGACGAGGCGACCAGTGCGCTCGACACAGAGTCGGAGCGCCTCGTGCAGCAGGCGTTGGCGAAGCTGATGAAGGGCCGCACCACCATCGTCATCGCGCACCGGCTCTCGACCATCCGCGAGGCCGACCTGATCGTCGTGATGGACGAAGGCAAAATCGTCGAGACCGGCAGCCATGACGAACTGCTGGCGCGCGACGGCGCCTATGCCCGGCTGCACCGGATGCAGTTCCTCGAAAGCTGAGACGCTGGCCAGACCGGCGGTCGCAGCCTAGCGGCAGAATGCGGCGCAGCCGGCTTCCCAGAATGGTTTGCCGGATTCAAGCGGCGGAATCGAGGGCCGCGGCTTGCGGCCGGGCAGGTTTTCCGGGACCGGGCTCACCAGCTCCCACCAGCCATGCGCGCATTGGGAGCGATAGGCCATCTGATCGGAGATCGAGGTGCCTTCCTTCTCCAGAACGATGTTGAGCGCTGCGCAGGCCGCGCGCAGCCGCACATCATGGGCGTCGCTCGGATCGTTGGCATAATCGTGGAAGGCCTCGGTGAAGGCTTCCATCTCGCGGGCGATATGCGGCCAGTCGGTGCGCGCGAGGTTCCAGGCGTCCATCCACTCGCGTACGACCGTCTCGACGGCCTCCGCCTTGGGCTTGTCCTTCACCTTGCGAGCGGTGGTCAGCATGTGGCGCATCAGCTCGGCGCGAGCATGGGCGTGGCGGGCGCGCAGCGCCGCCTCCTGCATCTGCGCGATGGCCTCGGCCGCCTCCTGCTGCAGCGCTTCGACGAAATGCGGCATGGGGCGATCCTTCAGGGCAGGGTGGCTAGCCGTTCGATCATCCGTTCGAACAGCTCCTGGGCTTTCACGGACGCGACGACGTGGGTGTTGGGCTCGCGCTTGAGGCGGCCATTCCAGTCGATGGTGGTACGTCCGCGCAGGGGCCCGTCATCGGTTTCCACCGTGACGAAGCAGTCGCGCCCCTCGAAGAGCTCCGGCCAGAGCAGATAGGCGATGACGCAGGGGTCATGCATCGGATGCCCGTCGCTGCCGAGCCCGCCGGGGCGCGGGCGGGTCAGCATGCCGTGGACAGAACGGCCGGCGGCGTTGCCGAGCGCGCCGATGCGGGCGATCTGGGCGTGGCTGGCGATGGCCTGCAGGGTGACGCCCAGGCCGAACATCACGATCGGCCGGCCGCAGCCGAAGGCGATCGCCGCTGCATGCGGGTCGACATGGACGTTGAATTCGGCGGCCGGCGTGATGTTGCCGAGTCCGATGGCGCCGCCCATCAGGACGATACGCTTGACCTTAGGCAGGATGTCCGGCGCGAGCCGGAAAGCCAGTGCGAGATTCGTCAGCGGCCCGAGCGGGCATAGCGTGATGCCATCCGGGGGAGCCGCTCGGCAGAGATCGATGATGGCCTGCACGGCATGGCCAGGTGTCGCCTCGCTCGTGGGGGCGGGAAGGCCCGCGCCGGCAAGGCCATCCGGGCCGCAAACGAATTCGGCCGTTTCGAGCGGGAAGACGAGCGGTCCCTCGGCCCCGCGATAGACCGGGATGTCGCGGCGCTTGCCGAGGTCGCGGATACGCAGGGCGTTCGCCGTCGTCTGCCCAACCGGGACATTGCCGGCGACGGTGGTGATCGCCTTGAGGTCGATTTCGCTCGGGCTGGCGAAAGCGAGCAGCAAGGCGACGGCATCGTCCTGCCCCGGATCGGTGTCTATGATGATCGGTTCGTGCATCGGATCAGGCCGCCTTGGCGTTGCCGGCCATGATCATATGGGCGATGTCGTCCGCGGCGAGATCGCCGAGCGGCCGGTCGACGTATTTGCGGCCGGCGCCCATGATCACGACCCGGTCGGCCAATGCCACGACGTCGCGCATGTTGTGGCTGATCAGGATGACGGTGCGCCCGTCGGCCTTGAGCTTGCGGATGAGGTCGAGGACGAGCGCGCTCTCCTTGACGCCGAGCGCAGCGGTCGGCTCGTCCATGATGATGATCTCGGCGTTCCAGCGTAGCGCCCGGGAGATCGCGACCGCCTGGCGCTGGCCGCCCGAGAGCCGTTCGACGGGCCGGGTCATATCGGTGACGGCGGCGGAGAGCTGCGAGAGATAGCGCTGCGACTCCGCGATCATCCTCTTCTTGTCGAGCACGCGCAGGAAGGGCAGCAGCACCGGCTTGGTCAGCTCGGAGCCCATGAAGACGTTCTGGGCGATGGAGAGGCGCGGTGCGAGCGCGAGGTCCTGATAGATCGTCGCGACGCCGTTCTCCAGCGCATCATGCGGCGAGCTGAAGGTCACCAGCTTGCCGCGCAGGCTGATCGTGCCGCTCGTCGCCTCCTCAGCGCCGGAGATCACCTTGATCAGGCTCGACTTGCCGGCGCCGTTGTCGCCGCAGAGCGCCACGACCTCGCCCGGGAAGATGTCGAGATCGACGTCGCTGACGGCGACGACCGGGCCGTAGCTCTTGCCGATGCCGCGCAGCGAGAGGAGAGAGGTAGGAGTGGTCATTCCGGTCATGGCTTCAGCGCTTGTCATGAGTCCGAATGGTTGGCGCCACGGCATGCTCGCCCTTGTGGCGAGCATGCACGTCTTGAACACGGTCTTCGATCACGGAAGACGTGGATGGCCGGGACAAGCCCGACCATGACGCGGAAAGGGCGCACGCCCTCACTTCTTCAGGAACTGCTGGACGTTGTTCCTGTCGACCAGCACGGCTTCGGTGAAGAGATAGGGGCCAGAGGTGATGCTCTCCTTCGGCTTCTTCTCGACAACGATCGCCTGGATCGCGTCGACCGCCTGCTTGCCCATCTCCTCGAAGGGGATCGCAACCGTGGCGACGAAGGTCGAGGCGGGATCGGCGATGCGCTCATAGCTCTCCTTGCCGCCATCGACGGAGATCAGCGGGATCTGGCCCTTCTTCACACCCTGAGCCTGCAGCAGGTCGTCGATGATATAGGCCTGGCCGTCGAACGAGGCCCAGATGCCGTTGATCTTGCCCTGGTTCTGCAGCAGGAGCGCCTGCATGCCGGCGCGGACGTCGTCGCGCCAGCTCTGGGTGCGGGCCATCGAGAACTTGCCGAGTTCCTTCACCGCCTGGTTCTCGGCGAGCACGGCATCGAGCAGCCGGCCGCGGATGCGCGAGGCAACGTTGAGATCGAAGCGCGCCGAGACGATGTTGCCCTGGTAGCCGAGCTGACCGAGCAAATAGAGCGCGGCGTCGGCGCCGACCTTGTACTCGTTGGTCTGGATGTCGAAGAGCGCATGCGGGCTCGCACCGGACTGCACGGTGACGACCGGGATCTTGGCGTCCTTCGCGGCCTTGAACTGCGCGTCGGCCTCGACCGGCTTGCCCATGGCGATGATGATCGCGTCGACCTTCTTGGCGATCAGCGCGTCGAACTGCTCGGCATGCTTCGGCAGCGCGCCTTCGGAGTTCAGCAGCGTGACGTTCCAGCCCTTGGCCTTGGCGGCGGCGGCCGCGGCATTGGCGACGCGCGCATGCGTCTCCGASGWGAACTGGAAGCCGATGAYGCCGACCTCGAAGGCTTCAGCCGACTGGCCGAGCGCGACGAGCGCGGCGGCGGCCAGCATCATCTTCCTCAGGCCGAACCCATTCTTGCCGAACATGTGAACTCTCCCCTGTTGTTGTTCTGTGTCGCCTAGACCTTGAACGCCGCCTTCTTCATCGCGCTCGCCGAGAAGGCGACCGAGCCGATGATGATCGCGCCGAGCACGATGTCCTGAATGTAGTAGGGCGCGCCGAGCAGCACCAAGCCGTTGCCGAGCACCTTCAGCACCAGCGCCGCAAAGACCGTGCCGGGCACGTTGGGCTTGCCGGGATCGAACATAGTCATGCCGAGCAGCACGGCGGCGATGGCATAGAGCAGGTAGTCTCCAGCCATGTTCGGTGCAGCCGAGGACAGGTTGGCGGCGAGGAGCACGGCCATGATGCTGGCGAAGACACCGGCCAGCAGCAGGCCGATGCGCTTCATCCGAGCCGTGGCGATGCCGGCGAGCCGCGCCGCCTCGTCCGCCTCGCCGGTCGCGACCATATGGGCGCCGGTCCGCGTCCATTTGACGAGACCCCAGGCGAAGAGCGTGGCGCCGGCCATCCAGAGCACGAGATTGGGAATGCCGAAGGTGTAGCCGCGGGCGAGCCCGGTGAATCCGACCGGCCAGCGGCCGACGAAAGCGACGCCCTGGGTGATCATGAAGGCGAGGCCCTTGGCGATGGCGGCGGTGCCGAGCGTCATGATCAGGGAGGGGATGCGCAGAACGGTGACGCCGTAGCCGTTCAGCGAGCCCAGCACGATGCCGACGCCGAGCGCTGCCGCCACCGCAACGGCCGGCGGGTACTGGAGCTGCACCAACCAGCCGCAGACGACGGCGGCGAGGCTGGCCATTTCCGCGACGGAGAGGTCGAGTTCAGCCACGGTGAAGGCGAGCGCGAAGCCGAGCGCGAGGATGGCGAGGAAGCTCGTATCCTTGAGGACGTTGACGATGTTGGTGGCGCTGGCGAAGTTCTGCGCAAAGATCAGGAAGAACAGGATCAGCGCCAGGCCGGCGATTGCCGTGCCATAGCGCCCGATCAGTTCGCGTGGGTCGATGCGGCCCAACTCAGGCTCCCCTGGCGATGGTGGAGATCGGCTGGAGTATCTCGATGCCGCCGGTGATCGGGATCAGGGCGCCGGTGACGAAGGCGGCGCCGTCCGAAAGCAGGAATGCGATCACGTTGGCGACATCCTCGGGCCGTCCCAGCCTCCCCAGCGGCGTGCGCACCGCCGCACCCTCGACCAGCGCATTGAACTGCTGCGCGAATCCGTTTCGTACCATTGGCGTATCGATGATGCCGGGCGCAACCGCATTGACGCGAATGCCATGCCGGCCGAGCTGCTGGGCCATGCCATAGGTCAGCGTCGCGACGCCGCCCTTGGCCGAGCCATAAGCGAGATTGGCACCGCCATTGCTGTGGGCGATCGAGGAAATATGGACGATCGCACCGCCCTCGCCCTGGGCGATCATCCGGCGCGCGGCGGCTTTGGAGATGCGGAACACTGCCGAGAGATTGACGTCGACCAGTTGGTCCCACTCCTCGTCCTCCATTTCGACCATAGGCACCGGCCGCGAGGCGCCGGCGCCGGTGACGAGATGGTCGAGCCGGCCGAATTTCGACACGGCGAGATCGACGAGGGATTGGGCGAGATCGCGCTCGCGAACATCGCCGGCGAGCGTCACCGCTTCGCCGCCGGTTGCCGCGACGTCCGCCGCCACTGCGTCGAGTCCAGGCTGGTCGAGACCGGAGAGGACCAGCCTGTGGCCAGCACATGCGAGGGTTACGGCAAGCGCGCCGACGATGCCTCCCGAGGCGCCGGTCAGGAGCGTGACGGGAGCGCTTTGCTGCGGGCTGTTCATGGCGGGTCGCGTCGGCATGGGGAAGCGTTCTTACGGGGTCGATTTCGGGTTGGTAAGGCCGGGCAACGCAGCCGAGGTCTGCGCCAGCGCCGTAAGGTCAGCCGAGATCGCGGCGAGCGCTTCCTCGCTGCGGCGATAGAGGCGGTAGAGCGCGTCGTAGGCTGCGCGCCGGGCGGGATCCGGTTCGTAGCGGCTGGAGACCTCGACCAGCGCATCCTGGGCCGCTTCCAGCGAAGCGAAGCGCCCGAGTCCTGTCCAGGCGATGATCGCGGCGCCGAGCAGACCGGGTTCCCTGGCACGGCCGACCACGATCGGGCGGTCGCAGAGATCGGCCTTGATCTGTGCCCAGACCGGATTGGCCGCCGCGCCGCCGCCGAAACGGATCTCGCCGACGCGGCTGCCGAGCGCCGCTTCTGCCCGCTCAAGAACGAGGCGATTTTGGCAGGCGACACCTTCCAGCACGGCATAGGCGAGGTCGGTCGGCCCATGCCGACGGCCGAGCCCGACAAAGGCGCCGCGCAGGTTCGGGTTCCAGTAGGGCACGCGTTCGCCCTGCAGATAGGGCAGGAAGATGACGGGCTGGGGATGACGCTCGCCGGCGAGCAGGCGATCGATGCTGCCGCCGACGCTATCCGAACCGCCGAGCAGATCGACCAGCCAGGCGGCTGTGTCGGCGCCGTTCTGGCTGGGGCCGCCGAGATGCCAGAGGCCACGCCAGTCGACGGAGATGAGGCCCTCGGCCTCGGCCTGTTCCGGACCGAGCACGCCGAGCACCTCGGTGGTGCCGGAAATGTTGTAGGCATAGCCCGCGCGCAGGGCGCCGAGCCCGGCCACGGCTGCCCAGGTGTCGTTGCAACCGCAGAAGACCGGAATACCGGCGAGCCGATCGAATGGTGCGGGCAACCCGGCCCGAACGGACTCGACGGCGTCGCAGGGTTCGAGGATCGTCGGGATCACGGCCGGCGACAGACCGATGGCGTCGAGCGCCGAGGCCGCGTCGTGCGTTTCCGCGCAGCTGATCAGCCGCGCCATCGAAACCGGGTCGCTCGCCTGACGGCCGGTCAGGCGGAAGTTCAGATAGTCCTTCGGTTCGAGCACGCGGGCGAGAGCGCGAAAATTCTCCGGCTCCGCTTCCGCCAGCCAGGCGAGCCGCGCGAGCGGATGGAAGGCGTTGATGCGCGGGGCTTCCGGATGGCTGCCGAGTGCTTCCCGAAGCTTCGTTGCGACCGCGTCCGAGCGGGCATCCTTCCAGGTCAATGCCGGGCGAAGCTCGCTGCCGTCACGGCCCAGGAAGATCTGCGTGCGGGTGACGCCGCAGATCGCGATGGCTTCGATCCGCGCGAAAAGATCGGGCTCCTGCCGCGCGAGCTCGCCGGCGGTCTCGAGGAGGAGCGTCCACCAGCCCTCGGCCGCGACCTGCGAATGCCCGAGGCGATCGTCGAGAGCGGGACCGGCGGCGGCGCTTTCGGCCAAAACCGCGCCATTCGGATCGATCAGCGCAGCGCGGAAGCTGCTGCCGCCGAGATCGCAGGCGAGGACGATGCTGATCTGCTGCATGAGGATAGAACCACACCCGTCATTCCGGACAAGCCGCGTTGGCGGCGTCGATCCGGGATCCACCGACGGGCTCCGGTGCTCTACGATGGATTCCGGGTCAAGCCCGGAAGGACGGCGGTCGGGTCATCGGCAGCCAAATCGCGCCGAAGTCAAGGAGGCGGACGCCGTCAGGCCGCACCGCGTGCAGCCTTGAGGATGTCGTCGACGAGGCGTTGCGACGCCAGCGCTTCCTCGCCGGTGACGACCGGGTCGTGGCCTTGTTCTATCGCGTCGAGGAAATCGGCGATGACGGCGCGATGGGCGTCGTGTGGGAAGTCCATGATATTGGCGCCGCTGCCGGTCGAGCCCTCGGCTTCGACGATCTCCTCGCGCCCGTCGAGAAAGGCGAGGCGCAGCCGCCCGCCGATCAGGGCGGCAAAGCCCTTGGAGCCGGTGATCTCGATGCGCTCGGGATAGCCGGGATAGGCGGCGGTGGTCGTCACCAGCGTGGCGGGCGCACCGTTGCCGGTCTCCAGCAGGGCGGAGACGTAGTCCTCGGTCTCCATGCGGTGGAGGGCAGTGGTCCGGGATTGAGCCGCGACGACCCTGGAGACGCCGACCAGCGAGCGAAACAGGTCGAGCGAGTGGATCGCCTGGGTCAGCAATACGCCGCCGCCGTCGCGGGCGAGCGTGCCGCGGCCGGGCTCGTCATAGTAGCTCTGCGGGCGCCACCAGGGCACGGCGAGGAAAGCGGCCTCGATGGTACCGAGTTCGCCCGATTGTAGCGCGGTCTTGAGGCGCAGGCTGGCTGGGCGGAAGCGATGCTGCAGCACGACGCCGAAGGTCCTGCCTGTCCGGCGGGCGGTGTCGACGAGGCGCTGGCCGCGCTCGCTCGTCAATTCGAGCGGCTTCTCGACGAGAACATGCTTGCCGGCTTCGAGACACAGGGCGGAAACGTCGAGATGGCTGCTCGGCGGCGTCAGCACGATGGCGGCGTCAACCGCAGGATCGGTCAGAACGGCGTCGAGATCGGTGGTCGTCGGAAAGGGAAACTGGCCGGCATAGGCCTTGGCCCGATCGGGCGTCCGGCTCACCGCCCAGCAAACATCCGCACGGTCGGCGAGATCGAGAAGGCTTTTGGAGTGCGGCAGGGCGGCCGGGCCGAGCCCGATCACGGCGATACCGAGTTTGCGTCTCATGTCAGGCGATCCTCAGGCACGAGCAGCAGGTTTCGCGGGCAGCCAGGCGGCCTTGGCCTGGGCTTCCAGCGCGAGCCTGCAGACGGTGAAGGCGTGCTGCTGGCTCATCGCGGTTTCGCTGCGGGCGCCGATGTCGGCGATCAGGTCGCGGAAATAGGTCAGCGGCTCGCGCGAGGCGTCGATGTGGCGGGTGCCGTTCTTGTCGACGAGAAAGACATGGTCGGTGCCGGGGCGGCCGGCGATGTCGACATATTTGCGGAGCTCGATCGTGCCTTCGGTGCCGAGGATGGTCAGGCGGCCGTCGCCCCAGGTCGGCAGGCCGTCGGCGGTGAACCAGTCGACGCGGATATAGCCGCCGGCCCTGTCGCTGCGCAGCAGGACCTCGCCGAAATCCTCGAAATCGGGCAGGTCGGGGCCGCCGAAATGGCCGACACCTGAGGCCACGATCTCTGCATCATTCGAGCCGGTGAAATGCAGGAACTGGTCGATCTGGTGCGAAGCGATGTCGGTGAGGATGCCGCCGAAGTGGCTGTTATCGAAGAACCAGCCGGGTCGGATAGCGCGGTTGAGGCGGTGCGGGCCCATGCCCAGCGTCTGAACGACGCTGCCGATTGCCCCGTCGGCAATCAATTTGCTGGCTATTATCGTCGCGGGAACGATGAAGCGCTCGGAGAAGCAGGTCGAGAAGATGCGGCCGGTCTCGGCGACCGCCTTTTCCACTGCGCCGAGCTGGTCGAAGCTGGTGACGCCGGGCTTGTCGACCATCACGTCCTTGCCGGCCTGCATGGCGCGGATGGCGATGGCGGCCCGGTCCGCCGGCACGGCGGCGCAGACGATCAGCTCGACCGACGGGTCGTCGATCAGCCGCTCGGCCGTGCTTTCCGGCAGGTCCGGGAAGCGCTCGCGGAAGCCGGCGAGGACGCGCTCGTCGCTGGTCGCGGGATCGAAGCCGACGCAGGTCGCGCCGGCTTCGAGGAGGCCACCGACCATATGGTAGATATGGCGGTGGTCGAGGCCGATGGCGGCGAAGCGCATGTCTATTGCGGCGCCCCGTGGCCGACGCCGATCTCCTGATCCCAGCGCCGGAAGGCAGCGACGAGGCGCTCCGGGGTCAGTGGCGGCTTGGTCGGCAGGCTGGTGATCAGCCCGTCATATTCCGGCCGGCCATATTCGGCGAGGACATCGCGGCTTTCCTGCGGCGCCATGGCGAGCGTCACGCCCTTCACGGCCGGGCCGGGATAGAAATAGCCCTTGTCGTAGGTCACGGCCTGTGCCTCCGGCTTGAGCATATGGGCCATCAGCGCGACGAGGGCCGGCATCTTGTCGGCCGTCACGCCCCTTGGGATGCACATGAACTGGGTGTCCGGGATCCAGTGCGTGTTGGCGAGCACGAAGACCTTGGCCTCCTTCGGCACGATGCCGAGCACGCGCGGGTTGATGTCCCAGCCCAGCGTCGAGACGATGACGTCGCGGGTGCCTTCGCCAAGCTCCTTCATCGTCGCGGCGGTGCCGCCCGGATAGTAGTCGATGCCGGTGCCGAGCTCCTTGAGATAGGCCCAGCTCTTGTCCCAGCCCTTCATCGGGTCGGTGGGGTCGGCGTCGCCGAGGATGTAGGGCAGGCCCTGCAGCCAGGTCCAGCCGGGGCCGGAATTGACGGGGCGGGCATAGGTGAAGCGCTTCGGGTTCTGCTTGACATAGGCCAGCAGCTCCTCGGCGGTCTTCGGAACGGCCTTGAGACGCTCCGGCGCGTACTCGAACAGCGGGCCGGAGGGGGAATAGACGACCGCGACGCCCTCGTTCTGGCCGAAGTTGCGCTGCATCATCAGCGCCTGCTCGTGATAGACCTCTTCCGGCTTCGGCAGGTCCTTGGCGTGGGATTTCCAGACATCGACCCAGAGCCCCTGCTGGATGCCGTCCGACATGGCGCCGGGGCCGGTCAGCACAAGGTCGATGTCGACGCGGTTGGCCGCCTGCTGCGCCTTGAGCTTGGCCGGCAGCTCCGGCGAGGGCGCGCGCGAGAAGTTCAGCCGCGAGATCAGCTTCGGATTCTCTTTGGCGAAGCGCTCGATGGCGACCTGCGTCAGCTGCAGATTGCCGGCGACGTCGATGATGTTGAGCGCGACCGGGGCGCTCTGTGCCAGCGCGCCGCCGGCTTTCAATGCGGCAAGGCCGGCTGCTCCGGCCATGATGGTTCGGCGTGTCGGATGGTTCATGGTCTCTCCCTGAGGTTTGGCTCTCTTTTGGCGTGCCATGATCGGCATCTGGAGCTCTTGTCTGGGATACTAGTGCACCACTCAGTGGCACGCCAGCGCATTCGCTGGCATGGCCGGCACCATCTCGGAGCATGCGATGAACGGGTGGATCAGACTTGTTCGAGGAGGAGCGACTCCGCGGCGCGGCTGAGCAGCGGCGCGGCCGCGCCGTGGATCTCGTAAAGGTGGCTGGCGGCCGCGCCGGAGAGGTCCGGGACGGCGAAGCCGTCCATTGTGCCCTCCGCCCGGAACAGCGTGTTGAACCGGGCCCAGAGCTGCGGGTTGGCGGAGAAGGGACCGCTCACCGCGATCCGGGCGGGAAAGAGCAGGCGACAGGCATTGGCGAGCGCGCGGGCGAGCAGCTGCGCTGCCAAGTCGATTTCCGGCAAGGACAGGAGGTCCAGCCCGGCAAGCTGCCGTGCAAGCCGGATCTCATCCTGATCGAGATCGGGCCAGTGCCGGCGCAGCGCCGGGAGCAGTGACCAGAGCGCGGCGCCGGTTTCGAGGCAGGCGGTGTTGCCGCAGCCGCAAGGGCGATCTTGCAGCGCGGCGAGCCGCCAATGCCCGATTTCGCCGAAGGAGCCGGTCGGTGCGAAGGGCTCGCCGTCCACCGCATAGGCGAGCCCGACGCCCCAACCCCAGTGCAGCAGGATGGTGCCGCCCGTGAAATTCTCAGGCTCGCGGGCGGCCCGGGCGCGCAGTTCGGCGTCGAGATTGCGGCAGACCGTGACGGGTCCGGCGACGGGGGCGAGGATCGAGGCGATGTCGAGCCCACGCATGCGCGGCCAGCGCGAGGCTAGCAGCCATTGGCCCTGCATCAGGTCGATCAGGCCGGAGAGCGAGACGGCGGTGCCGGCGTGGCTCATGCCCGGCGGCATCGCGTCGAGGAGGTCTCGCGCCAGTTCAGCCATCGCCGCGGCGATGGCTGCGTTGTCGGCATCGCTCGCAATGGGGCGGCGGCGCTCGGCGACGAGATAACCATTCAGATCAACCAGCGCGCCGGACAGCGACTGGCTGGAGACATAGATCACGGAGGCGCCGATGCGGCGGGTATGGGCGACGAGGATCGCGGGAGGGCGGCCGCGCCCGCTTGCTTCGCCGACCGTCTCTATGACGAGGCGGCGGGCGATGAGCTCGCCGACGACGCGCGAGACACTGGTCGAGCGGAGCTGGAGGATGCGGGCGATATCGGCACGGGAATGGGCCTCGCCGTTCAGGATCAGCCGGTAGATGCGGGCGCAGTCCCGGTCATGGGCAAGCGCAAGGCGGCTTTCGTCGATCGTCAGCAGGGACAAGGCAGGCTCTATTCAGAACAATTGCGTTCAAAATTAATCGTTGCGTTTCAGCCGAAGCTTCATAAGCTCGGTAGCAGAATATCGGAAATTTTTTGACGGAAAAGGTTCAAAAATAGATGATCGAGATGCATGTTGCCTCTGACAAAGACGGGCTCGGCCGGCAGGCGGCAGCGCTTGGCGCACAGGCGATCCGCGAGGAGCTTGCCCGCCATGGCGAAGCGACGATCATCGTGGCGACCGGAGCGAGCCAGTTCGAGATGCTTCAAGCTCTCGTCGCGGCCGAGGGCATCGACTGGTCGAAGGTCACGGCCTTCCATCTCGACGAATATGTCGGCCTGCCCGAGAGCCATCCGGCGAGCTTCCGCCGCTATCTGCGCGAGCGCTTCATGGCGCCGCTCAAGAACGCACCGACCTTCATCCCCGTCGATGGTGAGGGCGATGCCGCGGCGGCGGTGAAGCAACTCAACGCGCTGATCGCCGGCAAGCGCATCGCCGTTTGCTTCGCGGGGATCGGCGAGAACTGCCACCTCGCCTTCAACGATCCGCCGGCCGATTTCGACGCGGAAGAGCCCTATCTCATCGTGAATCTCGACGATGCCTGCCGGCAGCAGCAATTCGGCGAGGGCTGGTTCCCGAGCTTCGCGGACGTGCCGCAGCAGGCGATCTCGATGAGCATCCGCCAGATCCTGAAGAGCGAATTGATCGTCCTCTCCGTCTCCGACACGCGCAAGGCCGAAGCGACCAAGGCCGCGCTGGAGGGGCCGGTCAGCAACCTGGCGCCGGCCTCCATCCTCCAGACGCACAAGCGCACGGTGCTGTTTATCGATCCGCCGGCCGCGTCGCTGCTGAGCCGGAAGGGCTGACGATGCGCACGCCCGGTCTGGTCGATCTCCAGGTCAACGGCTTCGCCGGGGTGGATTTCAACTCCGGCACGATCACGGCTGATGAGCTCGACCGGGCGCTGGAGGCGATGCTGGCGACGGGTGTGACCACCTGCCTGCCGACGATCATCACTGCGCATCCGCATGAGCTGGAAGAGCGCTTCCGCGCGCTCGACGCGGCGGTGAGCGGCAGCCGGCTCGGGCCGCTGATGTGCCCGGGCTACCACCTCGAAGGCCCGTTCCTCAACCCGTCCGCCGGCTATTCCGGCTGCCATCCGCCGGAGGCGATGACGGCAGCAACGGCCGAACTGGTCGCGCATCTTGACCGGCTACTGTCGCGGCCGATCCTGATGGTGACGCTGGCGCCGGAGGTCGAGGGCGGCATCGCGCTCGCCGGTCAACTTGTTCGCATGGGCAAGGTCGTCGCCATCGGCCATTCCGCCGCCGATTTCGGGACCGTCGCCGCCGCCGCCGATGCGGGGGCGACACTCTCGACCCATCTCGGCAACGGTCTGCCGCAACAGATGCACAAGCTCGTCAATCCGCTCTTCGCGCAGCTCGCCGAGGATCGGTTGATGGCCGGTTTCATCGCTGACGGCATCCATATTCACCCGAAGGCACTGAAGAGCCTGATCCGGGCGAAGGGCTTTGAGCGCTCGATCCTCGTCACCGATGCGGTGGTCGCGGCGGGCGCCGCGCCCGGCCGCTACAGCTTCGCCGGTATGCCGGTCGATCTCGCCGCGGACGGCTCGGTGCGCCAGCCGGGCGGCGCCTCGCTGGCGGGTTCGGCGCTCAAGCTCGACGATGCCGTGCGCAATCTCGTGGCCTGGGGGATTGCGACGCCCGAGGAAGCGATCGCCATGGCCTCGACCCATGCACTTGCCTGCATCGCCGGGGCCCTGGTCGCCGCTGGTATCACCTTGCCGGAGAACGCGATCGAATGGTCGCCGGAACTCCGCATCCGCAGCGTGCGCATCGGCAACGAGCGCCGCGATTTCACCGCCGGGGCGGCAGCCTGACGACCTCACCAACAAGCAAGAGGGGAAAACAATGAGCGAATTCTCGAAAGGCGTCGATCGCCGCACCGTCCTGGGCGGTCTCGGCGCGCTGACCATCGGAGGAAGCGGCGCCTTCGCCGCCGCGCCGCCGCTGCCCTCGGCCCCGGTCGGCATCAACATCATCGATGTCGGCGGCGCTCTGGCGCTGATGCAGCAGGCCTTCGACGACTACCGCAACGCCAATCCCAAGCTGGTCTCGCGCATCACCTATGTGAAGGCGCCGGCACCGGAGCTGGCGAGCAAGATCAAGGCACAGCAGGATGCCGGCCGCGCCGATCTCGACCTCGTGCTGACCGGCTCGGATGGGCTGGCGGCAGGCCTCGAGCAGAATCTCTGGCTCAAGATCTTCCCCGATTTCGCCGAGAAATTCCCCAACATCGAGCAGAACTACGAGCCGGCGGCGCTCAACCTGCACAAGGTCCAGGGCGCCGGCTTCGGCACGGTGGTGAACTACTATCCGTCCGGCCCGCTGCTCGAATACATGCCGGACCGGGTCAAGCAGGTGCCGACCACGGCCGAGGAGCTGCTGGCCTGGGCCAAGGCCAATCCCAACAAGTTCATGTATGCGCGCCCGACCAACTCAGGCCCCGGCCGCACCTTCATGATGGGCCTGCCCTATATCCTCGGCGACAAGGACCCGCAGGACCCGGTCAATGGGTGGGACAAGACCTGGGCCTATCTGCAGGAGCTCGGCGAGCACATCGAATACTATCCGGCCGGCACCGGCGCGACGATGAAGGAGTTCGGCGACGGCTCGCGCGACATCATCATCTCGACCACGGGCTGGGACATCAACCCGCGCGCGCTCGGCATCGTGCCGAAGGAAGCGAAGATCCAGACGCTGAAGGGCTTCCACTGGGTCTCGGACGCCTTCTTCATGTGCGTGCCGAAGGGCATCCCGAACGATCG
Organism: Allobosea sp. 10L422; assembly: GCF_056395345.1. NCBI lineage: Bacteria > Pseudomonadati > Pseudomonadota > Alphaproteobacteria > Hyphomicrobiales > Alloboseaceae > Allobosea > Allobosea sp. 10L422. Next base: position 317,949 of record NZ_JBFTJI010000003.1, on the reverse strand, counting down.
CCTCGCCGTCGTGCTCGACATCATGGCGCATGTGCTGACGCCGAAGATGCAGGCCTATTCCTATGACGAGGGCTATCTCTATCCGGGCCCGGCGGTGAAGGATGTGCCGCTCTCCCTGGCGCCGAAGCGGAGCCAGGAGGTGATCGCGGAGTTCGGCCGGCCGGAATATGCCGATCTCATCGCCAAGAACCCGATCGAGCTGCCGCTGAAGCCCGACAAGATGGTCGTCGCCTTCCGCAAATGGGACGAGCTGGTCGGCGCCAAGCGCAAGCGCTGACGGAACGTACGATCAACTCTCGCTCCGTGGAGCGAGAGAGGCCCGGAAGCCATCGCACGGTGCCGCCACCGACGATGGATTCCGGGCCGTTTCCGTTGCAGGGAATCAGGCCGGGATCGGAGCTTCGGCCTCGCCGAGCCTCCAAAAGAGCCGGACACCGCCGTCGCCAGTGCTTTCGAGGCCGGGCACCGCGGCGAGGAGCTTGCGGGTATAGGCGTGCTGCGGATTGTCGAAGATGTCGTCGCGGGGGCCTTCCTCGACGATGCGGCCATCCTGCATGACGATGACGCGGTCGGCGACCTGCTCGACCACGCCGAGATCATGGCTGATGAACAGGCAGGAGAAGCCGTGCTTCTTCTGGAGTTCGTCGAAGAGCTCGAGCACCTGCGCGCGGACCGTGACGTCGAGCGCCGAGACCGGCTCGTCGGCGATGACGAAGCTCGGGCGGCGCACGATCGCGCGGGCGATCGCGATGCGCTGGCGTTGGCCGCCGGAGAGCTCGTGCGGATAGCGCTCGGCGAAGCCGTCCTTCAGGCCGACCTCGGCCAGAACCTCGGCGACGCGCGCCTTCCGGTCGGCCGGGCTCATGTCCGGCACCAGGCGCAGCGGCTCGGCCACGAGCTGTTGAATCGTCATGCGCGGGTCGAGCGAGGAGTAGGGGTCCTGGAACACCATCTGGCAGTTGAGCCGGTAGTCCCAATAGGCCGTCTCGCTCTTCGTGATCGGCTTGCCGTTGAAGCGGATCTCGCCGCCGGCCGGCTTGACCAGGCCCGCGATCGACTGGCCGAGCGTGGTCTTGCCCGAGCCGGACCCACCGACCACGGCGACGACCTCGCCCGGCTTCACGTCGAGGCTGATGCCGTGTAGCGCCCGCTTCGCCTGCTCCTTGCGGAAGAAGCCCTGCCGACCGGGATATTCGACGACGAGGTCGCGCACCGCCACGATCGGCGTCTTGGCCACAGGCAGCAATCGCGCCGGCAGTCGATGCGGCATCGCCGAGAGCAGCTTGCGGGTATAGCGGTGCTGCGGCCGGGCGAGCAGGTCCTCGGCCTTGCCCTGCTCGACCACATCGCCCTGGCACATCACGACGATGCGGCTGCAATAGCGCGCGACCATGCCGAGATCATGCGAGATCAAGAGCACGGCGGTGTTGTTGGCCTGGGTCAATTCGACCATCAGCTCCATCACGTCGCGCTGGACGACGGCGTCGAGCGCCGTCGTCGGCTCGTCGGCCAGCAGCAGGGCGGGCTTCAGCAGCATCACCGAGGCCAGCATGATGCGCTGGCGCATGCCCCCGGAGAACTGGTGCGGATAGGCGGCGAGCGCGCCCTCCGGATCGCGCAGCCCGACGCGCCGGAGCTTGTCGAGGATCAGCGCGCGGCGGGCGGGTGCGTCGAGCTTGCGATGCAGCGCCAGGCCCTCGTCGAGCTGGCGGCCGATCAGCATCGACGGGTTGAGCGAGGTCATCGGCTCCTGGAAGACCATGCCGACTTTGGCGCCGCGCATGGCGCGCAGATCCTTGCCCGACATCGCCATCACATCCTGCCCGTCGAAGCGGATCGTGCCGGAGGTGAGCGCGACCGCGGGCGGGATGAAGCCCATCACGGCCCGGGCGGCCAGCGTCTTGCCAGAGCCGGATTCGCCGACGATGCCGACGATCTCGCCGGGGAAGACCTGGAAGGAGACGTCATTGACGACGGTGCGGCCGGAGCCGCCGATCTTCAATGTGAGATTGGCGACATCGAGAAGCGGGGCAGCGGTCTTGCTCGACGCGCTTTCTTGACGCGAACCGGTGTCCACTGCGCTTGAAGACGCTTTGGTCATCGCGAGCCCCTCATCCGCGGGTCGAGCTTGTCGCGCACGGCGTCGCCGAGCAGGTTGATGCCGAGCAGGGTCAGCGAGATGCACAGGCCCGGAAAGATGCCGAGCCAGACCGCCTGCCCGATATAGGGCCTGGAACCGGCGAGCATGTTGCCCCAGGTCGGGGCCGGCGGGGGTACGCCGAGGCCGAGGAAGGAGAGCGCGCTCTCGGCCAGTAGCACATAGCCGAACATCGAGGTCGCGAGCACGGTCAGCGGCGCGATGCAGTTCGGCAGGATGTGGCGGGCCATGGTGAAGGCCTCGGAATTGCCCATGACGCGGGAGGCCGCGATGAACTCGCGCTCGCGCAGTGAGAGCACGGCCCCGCGCACGACGCGGGCGACCGAGGGCGTGTAGGCGATGCCGAGCGCGACGATGATGCCGTATTTGTTGGCACCGACGACGGCCAGCAGACCGAGCGCCAGCAGGATGCCGGGGAAGGCGAGCAGCGCGTCGTTGAAGGCCATGATGATGCGGTCGGTCCAGCCGCGCATATAGCCGGAGAGCAGGCCGATCAGCGTGCCCAGCACGACCGCGAGCGTAACGGTGAGCAGGCTGATCCAGACCGAGGTCGCGGCGCCCGCCATCAGGCGCGAGAGCACGTCGCGGCCGAACTCGTCGGTGCCGAGCCAGTGGAGGGCGCTCGGCGCCGCCAGCTTCTCGCGGAAGGAGAGCTTGAGCGGGTCGTAGGGCGTCCACAGCGCGCCGGTGCCGGCGGTCGCGAGCAGAATGCCGATCAGCGTGCCGCCGACGATCGCGTTGGGAGCCGGGAGCTTCATGCGGATGGCCTTTTTCGCGGAGCCGCCGGTGCTCATGGTGCTGTCACTGCTCATTGCGCGGTCACCCTTGGATCGAAGACCGGGTAGCAGAGGTCGATGACGAGGTTCACCAGCACATAGGTGAAGGCGACGAAGAGCATGCAGCCTTGGATCACCGGATAGTCGCGGGCGAAGATCGCATCGACGAGCAGGCGCCCCAGCCCCGGGATGGTGAAGACGGTCTCGACCACCGCGATGCCGCCGAGCAGATTGCCGAGCACGAGGCCGATCAGCGTCCAGGTCGGGCCGAAGGCGTTCTTGAAGGCGTGGCGCCAGAGCACGGCGCTCTCCGAGAGGCCCTTGGCGCGGGCATGGGTGATGTAGTCGAGCCGGAGCACCTCGAGCGTCGAGGCGCGGGCCATGCGCAGGATCACGCCGATCTCGTGCAGGAACAGCGTCATGATCGGCATGATCAGATAGAGGATGCCGGCCCAGGGGTTCTCGGCGATCGAGACATAGCCGACGACCGGCAGCCATTCGAGCTTGAGGCCGAAGAACAGCAGCAGCAGCAGGCCGAGCCAGAAAGTGGGGATCGAGAGCAGCAGCGTCGCGGTGGCGACGAGGCCGAGATCAACCGGCGTGTCCTGCTTCCAGGCGGCGATCACGCCGGCCGGCACCGCGACGAGGCTCGCCAGCAGCACCGCGACGAGCACGATCTGGGCGCTGACGGCGAAGCGCTGCAGGATCAGCGGCAGGACCGCCTGCTGCGACGAGATCGACTGGCCGAAATCGCCGGTCAGCACCTTGCCGAACCAGATGCCGAACTGCGCCGGCAGGCTCTGGTCGAGGCCGAGCCGGGCCCGCAGATCGGCGAGGCTTGCCGGCGTCGCCAGATCGCCCAGCATGAGCTGGGCCGGGTCACCCGGAATCAGGCGGATCAGGACGAAGACCGAGACTGCTACGATCAGCAGCGTCGGCAACGCCATTGCGATCCGCGTCAGCGCGAAACGAAACATCGAAGGCCCTCCCAAGCCTCAATACCGGCCCCGGCCAAAGCCAGGGCCGGAGGCGCCCCCTTACTTGGCGACGCCAACCTCCCAGAGCCGCAGCTGCGACGCCCACGGCGTCACACCGGTCAGGCGCTTGGAATGGGCGATGATGTCGAGGTCGTTATGGGTGAAGATGGTCGGCACCTGGTCGATGAAGCGCTTGTGCAGCTCATCGAAGAGCTTCTGGCGCTCGGCCGGGTCGGTCACAACCATCGACTTGTCGATCAGGGCGAGCGCTTCCGGGTCTTCCCAGACCTTGCGCGGCTGCTTGTCCTTCGGGCCGGCGATCTGCTCGAATCCGAGAGCGGGGTCGAAGCGGCTCGAATAGGAAAAGGCCTGCATCTGGTAGTTGCCCTTGTTGTAGCGGTCGAGCTGCGTCGCCCATTCCAGCACTTCGATCTCGGCGTTGATGCCCGCCGCCTGCATCATTGCCTGGGCGATGACGGCGGTGTTGAAGCTCGGCACGCTGGAGCGCTTGTTGGCGAGGATGACGATCTTCTCACCCTTGTAGCCAGCCTTCTGGAGCAGGGCCTTGGCCGCGGCGGGATCGTATTTGAAGCCCTGCTTCTCGACGTCGCCATAGTATTTCGAGGTCGTGTAGACCGGCGAGTTGTTGGGCTTGCCGAGGCCGTTGGAGACGTTGGCGACGAGTTCGGGGAAGTCGATCGCGGCGGCGATCGCCTGGCGCAGAGCCTGGTTCTTCATCACCGGATCACGGGTCTGGATGATGAGGCTGTGCCGGACCGGGTTAGGCGCGATTGCGAGCGCGACGTTGGGTGCGCCCTTGAGGTCGGGCACATCGGATTCCGGCATCAGCGCCATGTCGAGCGAACCTGCAAGCAAACCCGCCTTCACTGTCGCCGCGTCGGGGATGACCATGAAGCGCGCTTCCTTCACCAGCGGCCGCTTCGAGCCGATATAGCCGTCGCGCTTGTCGCCCTTCGGCGAGGTGTACTGGTCGAAAGCGAGGAGCTGGACCGACTGGGCGCGCTTCCATTCGCCGAGCATGAAGGGGCCGGTGCCGATCGGCTTGTCCCAATTGCCGTCGGCCTTCACCGAATCCTTGTGGATCACGGCCGTGCCGCCGCAATCTGCCCGGGCCAGCGTGTCGAGGAAGAGGCCGTTCGGCGCGTTGAGCTCCATGACGAAGGTGTTGGCATCCGGGGCCGTGGCCGAGACGACCTTGAGGCCGTTGCGCCCGTCGAAATCGGACAGGCAGCGCCAATCGGTCTTCGGGTCCATGTAGCGATTCCAGCTCCACAGCACATCGGCCGAGGTCATCGTGGCACCGTTGTGGAACTTCACGCCGTTGCGCAGGCGGAAGGTATAGGTCTTGCCGTCGGGCGAGAGGTCGACCTTCTCGGCCAGAAGCGGGCCGACCGAGCCGTCCTCGGCATAGCCGACGAGGCCCTCGACGATATGCAGCACGACCGCGTCGGTATTGCCGTCCCGGTTCACACCGGGGTTGGTTGAGCGGATGTCGGCATTGAGCACGGCGGTCAGCGTCTGGGCCTGCAGGGCGCCGGCCGTGAGGGCGAGCGTAGCGGCGGAGACAAGGAGGCGCTTCATGATGGTTCCCCTGTTGTCGTTGTGATCGTTCAGCCGGCCTTGCGGGCGGCGCGGATGCGGCGGAGTTCGCCGGCGAAGAAATCCTCGACGACCGGCACGACCTTGACCCCGTCATGCGGCGTGTTCGGCACGAGGTCGAGGCGCGCGGCGATGCCGTTCTCCGCGAAGTTGTCGCGCAGCTTGGCCAGCCTCTCGGGGCGGGTGGCGCCGGCATGGTTGGCGTCGGGCATCCAGTTGCGGCCGCCCGGCTTGTGGGTGATCTCCCAGGTCTCGAGATCGGCGGCGCCGACCACCATCTGGACCGCGACCTTCTGCATTGCGGGGATGTCGAGTTCCTGGCCGAAGAGCGTGGCGAAGTCGCGCGTGCCGACCCACCAGTCGCGGGTCGGATCGAGCAAGGTCACCGAACCCGGCGCGCCGATCGAGACGCCCCAGAGCTTGTTCGGCTGGAGCATCAGGAAGCGATGGGCGAAGTGCCCGCCGCCGGAATAGCCGAACAGGCCGAAGCGGTCGAAGGCGATGCCATAGCGCTCGGAAACCTCCTCGACGATGGCGAGCAGCACATGGTCGTAACGGAGCTTGCCCTCGCGCATGTATTTGAAGCCGTCGCGATAGCCGTCGCCCATCACGCCGATCGGGAAGAGCGGCGCCAGGATGATGCAGTTGTTCCAGCGCGCGAAGGCGGAGAAGGCGTCGCGATAGCCGGTGAAGCCGCGACCGGTGCCGTGCATCGCGACGATCAGCTCGGGCTTCTCGCCGCCTTCGCCGAGGCTCGGCGGGACATAGAGGCAATAGGGGAAGCGCGGATCGTGCTTCGCGGCGTAGATCGAGGTCGGTCCGTATTCGTAGAGCGCCTTGGCGCGCGCGGCCGCCTCGATTTCCGGCTTAGCGGTCTGTTCTGCCACTGCGCTCACGGGCTCTCTCCTCTGGCGAAATTATTGGCGCCAATTTTGTTGCATGTTATGGTTGGCTTCGCAACCAACTTCTGTCGCGCCGCCCGAATCCTGCTAGAGAGCCAACCATGACGTCCCAGCGGAAACGCGAAAACGCCGGCACCCGGCGGGCCATCCTCGCCAACGAGATCGCGCAGGCGATCCGGCTGCGCGCATTCCGGCCGGGCGAGTGGCTGCGCCAGATCGACCTGGAGGAACGCTTCCAGGCGACGCGCTTCGACGTGCGCAGCGCGCTCGACGAGCTCGCCGTGCGCAAGACGATCGAGCATGTCCCCAACCGGGGCTATCGCGTCGCCGAAGTCGATATGAAGACCTACAGGGAGATCCAGGCAACGCGGATCGTTCTGGAGACGGCGGCGGCGGACGGCATCACCGCGCGTATCGACACGGCGGCGGTCGCGCGCTTGACCGAGGCCGCGGAACGATTCTCCGCCGTTGTGCTCACCGGCAGCCGCACCGAGCAGAGCGAGATCAACCGTGCCTTCCATCAACTGCTCTATTCCTTCTGCGGCAATGCCGTGCTGGAGGAGATGATCTGGGGGCTGCGCGACCGCGAGCGCGGCACGCAGATGACGGTCTGGAGCTCGCATGAATCGCTCCTGCGCAGCGACCGCGAGCACTATGCGATGATCGAGGCCCTGAAGGCGGGGGATGCGCCGCGCCTCGCCAAGGTGATCGCGGACCACATATTGACGGGCGGCACGCGCGGGCTGGCGGCAGCGGCGCTGGGCTGATCGCCTCGCCCCGCAAGGTTCACTTGGCGATGCCGACCTCCCAGAGGCGCGGCTTGGAGGCGACCCAGGGGGCAAAGCCCTGCAGGCGCTTGGAGACCACCGCCGTATCGACCTGGTTGTAGAGGAAGACCAGCGGCGCATCGGCCAGCATCATCACATGCAGCTGGTCGAAGATCTTCTTCCGCTCGGCCTCGTCATTGACCAGCGTCGCCTTCTCGATGAGGGCGTTGGCCTGCGCATTGTCCCAGACCTTCGAGGGCAGCTTGTCCTTCGGGCCGGAGAACTGATTGTAGCTCTGGGCGGGGTCGATGCGGGCAGAATAGCTGAAGGACATCATCTGGTAGTTGCCCTTCGAGAACCGGTCGAGTTGCGTCGCCCATTCGAGGATCTCGATCTCGGCCTTGATACCGGCGGCCTGCAGCATCGCCTGCGCCATGATCGCGACGGGATAGCTCGGCACGGTCGAGCGCTTGTTGGCGATCAGCCTGATCGTCTCACCCTTGTAGCCGGCTTCGGCGAGCAGCTTTCTGGTGCGGGCGGGGTCGTGGCTGTATCGCTTCTTCTGGACGTCGTCATAGAAGGGCGAGGTAATGTAGACCGCCGAGTTGTTGGTCCTGCCCAGGCCGTTCGAGGCGGCGCCGACGATCTCGTCGAGATCGAGTGCGGAGACGATCGCCTGGCGCATGCGCACATCGCTCAGAACCGGGTCGCGGGTCTGGAGCAGGATCGTGTGCTTGGTGGCGCTCGGCGCGGTCAGCACCTGCAGGCCGCTCTTCTTCATCTCCGGCACGTCCTCGTCCGGCACGTCGGCGACATCCAGCGCTCCCGACATCAGCCCAGCCTTGACGGTCGCGCCATCGGCGATCGCGAGGAACTTGACCTCCTGCGCAAGCGGGCGCTTGGAGCCGACATAGCCGTCGCGCTTGTCTCCAACAGGCGAGACGTAACTGTCGAAGCGCTTGAGCAGCACGAATTCGCCGCGGCGCCAGTCTGCGAGCTGGAACGGTCCGGTGCCGATCGGCTTGTCCCAGCCGCCATCGGCCTTGACGGAGTCCTTGTTGATGATCGCGACCATCGCGCAGTCCGTGCGGGCCATGGTGTCGAGGAAGAGCGCGCTCGGCTTCTCCAGCTTCATCACGAAGGTGCTGGCATCCGGGGCGGTCGCTTCGGTGACTTTGAGGCCGAGGCGGCCGTCGAATTCGGGCTTGCAGCGCCAGTCCGTCTTCGGGTCCATGTACCGGTTCCAGCTCCACAGCACGTCGGCTGAGGTCATCTCGGCGCCGTTATGGAACTTCACGCCCTTGCGCAGGTGGAAGGCGTAGGTCAGCCCGTCCGGCGAGATCTCGATCTTCTCGGCGAGCAGCGGCGCGACGGCGCCATTCTCGCGATACCCGACCAGGCCCTCGACCATGTGCAGCACCACGGCGTCGGTGTTGTCGTCGCGGTTGACGCCCGGATTGGTCGAGCGGATGTCGGCGTTGAGCGCGACATTGATCGTCTGCGCCTGGACCGCGCCGCCGATGAGCGCGAGTGCGAGAGCAGGCGCCGAAATGCGGATCATTCTCGTTCCCCTTGCCGTTATGCCGTCAGGGCACGCCCTGTGCGGGCATGCCTCGATGTCGCGGGAGATCCCGAAGATGGAGCGGTTCGATCGCTATTCGCCGACCGTGACTTCCCAGGCCCGCGGCAGCGAGCTGACGGTCGAGACATAGCCCTTGGTCTTGGCGCCCATCGCTCCGCCGACGATGCCGTTATAGAGCATCACCATCGGCACCTCGCCGAGGAAGCGCTTGTGCAACTCGTCGAAGATCGCCTGACGCCCGGAGCGGTCGTTCACCACCATCGACTTGTCGAGCAACGCCTGGATTTCGGGATTGTCCCAGAGCTTGCGCGGCTGCTTGTCCTTCGGCCCGGTCATCGACTCGTAGCTCAGCGCGGGGTCCATGCGGCCGGAATAGGGGAAGGCCTGGATCTGGTAGTTGCCCTTGCTGTAGCGGTCGAGCTGCGTCGCCCATTCCAGGACTTCGATCTCGACGTTGAGTCCGACCGCCTGCAGCATCTGCTGGGCGACCACGGCGGCATCGAAGCTCTCGGGATAGCGCTTGTTGGCGAGCATCACGATCTTCTCGCCCTTGTAGCCGGCTTCCACGATGAGCTTCTTGGCGGCGGCCGGGTCGTATTTCCAGCCCTGCTTCTGCACCGGGCCGTAATAGGCCGAGAGCGCCGGGACGATCGAATTGTTGGGCGTGCCGATGCCGTCGCTGACGGCGCCGACCAGCTCCTTGGTGTCGACCGCGGCGGCGATCGCCTGCCGCAGCTTGACGTTCTGCAGCAGCGGGTCGCGCGTCTGGATGATCAGGCCGACCAGGCCCATGCTGGTGACGACGGAGGTCTTGACCTTGTCGTTCTTCTTCAGCTCGGCGATGTCGGTATTGGCAATGTCGGGAACGATATCGATGTCGCCGCGCAGCAGCGCTGCCTTGGCGGTCGCGTTGTCGGGGATGATGAGGAAGCGGACTTCGTCGACCAGCGGCTTCTTGGCCCCGGTCAATCCGTCGATCTTGCCGGGCAGCGAGGCGTAGTCTGCGAAGCGCTCCAGCTTGATGTACTCGCCGCGCTTCCATTCGCCGAATTTGAACGGGCCGGTGCCGATCGGCTTGTCGAAGCTGCCATCGGCCTTGACCGAGTCTTTGTGGATGATGCCGGTCATGGCGCAATCGGTGCGGGCGAGCGCGGAAAGAAAGAGCGCGCTGGGCTTGTCGAGCTCGAAGACAACGGTCTTCTCGTTCGGCGCCGAGACCTTCTCGACCTTGACCTGGCCGCGCCCGTCGAACTCCGAGAGGCAGCGCCAGTCGGTTTTCGGGTCCATGTAGCGGTTCCAGCTCCACAGCACATCGGCTGCGGTCAGGGGGGCGCCGTTGTGGAACTTCACGCCCGGGCGCAGCGTGAAGGTGTAGTTCTTGCCGTCCGGCGAGATCTCGACCTTCTCGGCCAGCAAGGGCTTGGGCAGCGCGTCCTCGCCATAGGCGACGAGCCCCTCGACCATCTGAACGACGACGCCGTCAGTATTGGCGTCGCGATTGACGCCGGGATTGATCGAGCGGATGTCGGCGCGCAGCTGAATCTTGAGCGTGCTGGCCTCGGCGGCCTGGACCACGCCGCCGCACAACAGCGCGGCGGCGAGGGCGGTGGTAGTGGTTCGACGCATCATGTTCCCCTGTTTTTATTCGGTTGTGACGCGGTGCCCGGAGGCCGTTCTTCAATGTGAGACCTCATCCTGAAGAGGCCCGTCAGGGCCGTCTCGAAGGGTGTTCCAGATATCTCCCGAGTCTCCTGGACCATCCTTCGAGACGCCGTTCCCTCGGGAATGGCTCCTCAGGATGAGGGTTGAGTGGGCTTCCAAGCAGCCTTTGTCGTCTGTTTATTCCGCCGCTTCGGCGAGCAGGACGGGCTCCTCGGTCAGGCTGTAGCGGGTGAAGACGCGGTTCTCGGCCGGCAGCGGTGCGACCTCTATGATCCCCTTGGCGGGCTGCATGATCACCATCGCGACGGTCGCCGAGAGGTTGCCCTGCTCGTTCGGGCGGGCCGGCCGGCAGACCGAATAGGGCGAGAGGAAATCGTCGAAGAGAGCCTGCTTGAGATCGTCGACCGTCAGCTTTCGGCCGGCCTCGTCGAGCAGCTTCTTCACCCGCCAGTCGCGGTAGAAGCTCTCGGGCACGCGCGGGATGCTGGTGTTCTTGACCTTGGTCAGCGCGACCTGCCCGACCCAGTGGTTGGCGTGCACGATCATGCCGTCTTCCGGATAGATCGGAAACGCCTCGTCCGGGGCGCATTCGAAGTCGATGCCGAAGCCTTTCACGGTCGAGAGCATCATGTTGTTGGAGCAGGCCTTCGGCGTCGCGGCCACGGCCTTGATCGCGAAGGCGAGGTGCTCCTGCTCCAGCACCTTGCGGCGGATCAGGGCGAGCGGCACGCCGGTCTGGGTGAAGTCGCGCTCGCATTCGAGATAATTGGCGGTGATCGAGATGCCGGCCGCGTTCATGCCGCAGCGGGCGAGGCCGCCGGCCTCGACGAAGGTCAGGAAATCCGGGCCGTCGTCGCGGCGCACGCGCAGCACGATCGCGGTTTCCGCGCATTCGGCGCGCCAGTCCCAGTTCTGGCCGTGGATCAACTCGCCCGAGGCGCTGCGCTCGGGCAGAATGATGGCGCCGGTGCAGCCATCGTCGAGTTCTTCGGTTGCCTCGACCGGCTTGTTCTTGACCATCCGCGCCTTGGCGATGACCTCGGTGCGGGCGTTGACCATGATGATGTCTTCGAGCGCGACGCCGGCGCCGTCGGCGATGCCACGCATCTCTTCGATGTAATGCGCGCCGAAGGCCTCGATCTCGCTGGCGAACTCGCCGATCAGGGCGGATTTGGCCTTGGCGTCGTAGCCGAGATCGCCGAGCTGGCCGCCATAGAGCTCGATCGAGCGCTTCACGCGCTGCGGAACGGCGGCGCCGTGCTGGCGGCCGCGCTCATAGGGCGAGCCCGAAACGTCGACGAAGGGGCAGGGCTGGACCATGGCGCGCAACTTTCCGATATGCTGGCGTGATATTGATCTGTAATGTATTTCATCGTCAACTAAAACAAGCAAGGGCTTTCCGATGACCGTTCCGACCCGGCTGCAGCAGGAGATTGCCGGGCGCATCCTGCAACTGGTGCGGGATGATGCGCTCGACGCGGGCGCCTGGCTGAACGAGAACGCGACGGCCCGCCGCCTCGGCGTCTCGCGCACGCCAGTGCGCGCGGCGCTTGACCATCTCGCCGAGCAGGGCATCGTTCGCCGTCATCTCAACAAGGGCATCGAGATCGTGAAGCTGCCGGCCGCGAGCGATAGTGCTCTGCCGCCGGAGGCGATCGACCTCGCCATGATCCGGCTGGCGCATGAGCGCGAGAACGGGCTGCTGCCGGACGAGGTTTCGGAACTCGAAGTGATGCGGCGCTACGAGCTCGGCCGGCCCGAGGCGCAGAAGCTGCTCGCGCGCCTCGCCGATCTCGACATGGTCGAGCGCAAGCCGGGCTATGGCTGGCGCTTCCTGCACGAGCCGCGCGACAAGCGTCTGCGCGACGAGAGCTATCGCTTCCGTCTGGTCATCGAGCCGATGTGCATGCTCGAACCGGGCTTTCACCTCGAGCCCGGCTGGATCGCCGAGATGCGGGCGCGCCATCTCGAATATCTGCAAAGCCCGTGGCGCGAGTCTTCGAGCATCGCGTTCTACGAGATGAATGCCGCTTTCCATGAAGGTTTGGCCGGGGCGACGGGCAATCGCTACTTCCACTCTGCCGTGCGTCGCCAGAACCAGCTCCGGCGCCTCTCGAACTATGATTGGGGTCTCGGTTTCGAGCGCGTGCAGGTGAACTGCACCGAGCATCTGGCCATGCTCGACCATCTGGAGGCGGGCGAGAACGAAGTCGCCTCAGCCTTGATGCAGAGCCATTTGTTCCGGGCCAGTAAGCTCAAGCTGGGGACGCGACAGGTCGATGAGGCCGACTGAGCCAGCCTGTTCGGCCCTGAGATGGCTGCCCTGCCGCCGAGGCGGTTGACCCGGCCGCGATTTGGGCCCGCAATGGCCGATATCCCGAATCCGACAGGTCAAGTGCCATGACTGTTCACCAGCGCCCGCAAGCCATCGATCCCGCGAAGCTCGACAAGCTGGCCGAGGTCGCCATCCGCGTCGGCCTCAATCTGCAACCGGGGCAGGACCTGTTCCTGACCGCGCCGGTCGCGGCGCTACCGCTGGTCCGGCGCATCGCCGAGCACGCCTACAAGGCCGGCGCCGGCATCGTGACGCCGATGCTTGCCGACGAGGAGATCACGCTCGCGCGCTATCGCTATGCGCCGGATGCGAGCTTCGACAAGGCGCCGGGCTGGCTCTATGAGGGCGTCGCCAGGGCCTTCTCCGCCAACACTGCGCGGCTCGCCGTGGTCGGCGACAATCCGATGCTGCTGGCGAACGAAGACCCGGCCAAGGTCGGGCGCGCCAGCAAGGCGAATTCCGTCGCCTATCAGCCAGCGCTGGAGAAGATCGCCGGCTTCGACATCAACTGGAACATCCTTGCCTATCCCAGCGCGGCCTGGGCGAAGCAGGTGTTTCCCGAGGATTCCGACGAGGTGGCGGTCGGCAAGCTGGCGGAGGCGATCTTCGCCGCTTCGCGCATCAACGAGGCCGATCCGGTGGCGGCGTGGGGCGCGCACAACGCGGCGCTGCGGACCCGCCGCGACTGGCTGAACGGCCAGCGCTTCGCTTCTCTGCACTTCACCGGGCCGGGCACCGATCTCGTCGTCGGGCTCGCTGACGGCCATGACTGGCAGGGCGGCGCCTCGCCGGCCAAGAACGGCGTCGTCTGCAACCCGAACATCCCGACCGAGGAGGTCTTCACCACCCCGCATGCGCGCCGGGTCGAGGGTCACGTCTCGAGCACCAAGCCGCTCTCCTATCAAGGCTCGCTGATCGACGGCATCCAGGTGCGCTTCGAGGGCGGCCGGATCGCAGAGGCCAAGGCTTCGCGCGGCGAGGCGGTCCTGAACAAGGTGCTCGACACCGACGAGGGCGCGCGCCGTCTCGGCGAGGTCGCGCTGGTGCCGCATTCCTCGCCGATCTCGAAGAGCGGCATCCTCTTCTACAACACCCTCTTCGACGAGAACGCCTCCTGCCACATCGCGCTCGGCCAGTGCTATTCGAAATGCTTCGTCGACGGCGCGAACCTCACGCCGGAGCAGATCGCGGCGCAAGGCGGCAACAAGAGCCTGATCCATATCGACTGGATGATTGGTTCCGGCGAGGTCGATATCGACGGTGTGCATGCTGACGGCCGGCGCGTGCCGGTGTTCCGCAAGGGCGAGTGGGCCTGAAGCGCGAGGGCCGTCATGCTCGGGCTTGACCCGAGCATCTCAGGACCGGAAGGCGCCCTTTTCTGCATGAGATTCTCGGGTCGACGCTGTGCGTCGTCCGAGAATGACGTGGAAGCTCCTCGTCAAGCCGGGTTCGTCCTGAGCCAATCCCCGAGTGACGAGCGATGATGCCCGTCCCGCCCGGTCGTGGCGGGGGCGGCGGCCATCGCGTTGAGCACGGCTTCCTGCGTCGCTTCAGTGGCTGCGCGGAAAAGCGTGTCGATACGGTTCTCGTTGAGCGCGCGAAGCGGCACGAGATCGTTCGGCTGATCGTGGTCGATCGGATCGGCTGTGGTGAAGGCGACCGCGATGTCGCCGCTGCCATTGCCCCAGAAGGCGCCGAGCCGGGCGAGACCGGCGCCGCCGCGCCGCGCGACCCGCTGTAGCTGCCGCGATTCCAGCGGCACGTCGGTCGCGATGACGAGGATCACCGAGCCGCGCTCGTTTTGCGCTTTCGCAGTCGGCGGAGCGGGACGGCGGCCGTCGGGCAGGACGAGATCGCCGGCATTGCCGAAATTGGCCAGCGCCAACACGCCGAGCATGTAGACATCGCCATCGAGATCGAAACGGCGGGACGATGTGCCGATGCCGCCCTTGAAGCCGAAGGCGCTCATGCCGGCGCCAGCGCCAACCGCGCCCTCGGTGACCGGACCGAACGCGGCAGCGTCGAGGGCGGCGAAGGCGTGGGCCTCGGTCAGCGCGCGGGCGCGGATGTCCGAGAGATAGCCGTCATTGCATTCGAGCACGATCGGATTGACCGTGCCGGTCTCGCGGCCAATATCGGGGTTGGCCGCGAGCGCGCGCGTCACCAGCGCGTCAAAGCCGGTGCCGACGCTCAGCGTGTTACCGAGCAGGAGGGGTGTCTCGATCTGGCCGAGTTCGGCGAGTTGCATCAACCCCGCGCTCTTGCCGAAGCCGTTGATGATTTCGACCGCCGCGCGCATCTTGCGGCGGAAGAGGTTGCCGTCATGCGGCAATAGCGCCGTGAAGCCGGTCAGGATGTCGCCGTCGCGTAGGGTGCAGTGCCCGAGTTTCACCCCCGCCACGTCGGTGATGGCATTGAGCGGGCCCGGCTGCATGATGCCGCAGGAAAGGCCGAAATCGCGCAGGCGCTGGGTCATGGTGCCGGGTCTCGATGGGTCGTCCGGCGGGAATAGCATGGGCGCGTGCCGGCTCAAGCGCGTCTGGCGCGGGGCGGAATGAACGGCAAGGCAGTCCGCGCGTTTGCGATGGCGAAGCAGGGAGTGCGCCGATGTCCGATCCCTTCCATCTGCAACGCTTCCTCGACGCGCAGGAATCGAACTGGGCCGCGGCGCTCGCGGAGGTGAAGGCGGGGCGCAAGCGCAGCCACTGGATCTGGTTCGTGTTTCCGCAGATGCGCGGGCTCGGCCTGTCCCCGAATTCGGAGTTCTATGGCATCGGCTCGCTCGACGAGGCGCGGGCCTATCTGGCACATCCGGTTCTGGGGCCGAGGCTCGCAGCGATCGTGGAGGCGGTGCTTGCGCATGAGGGACGCAGTGCAAACGCGATCTTCGGCTCGCCTGATGACATGAAGCTGCGGTCCTCGATGACGCTGTTCGATGCCGCGAGCGGGGACGGCGCCAACCTCTATCGCGCGGTGCTGCGCCGCTTCTTCGACAGTCCCGATCCACGCACCTTGGAGCTGCTTGGCAAAACCTAGCTTCAGCGCGGCAGCACCGTCCCGAGCCCCTGCGCGCGGGCTTGCGCGACGGCGAGATGAGCGAGGGCGAGGTCGGCGAAGGCGACGCCGCGGAAAGCGAAGAGGGAACGCCCGGTCGCTGCTTTCGGCTGCGGTGCAGCGGCCAATCCGATCAAGTCGTGCTGGAAGGTGACGGTCGTGACGGGGTTGCCGTCGGCGCCGTAGGGCGCGCGCGATTGTTCGAGGCTGTCGGTCGCGAGCAGGTCGAAGGCCGGCAGCGTCTCCGGCTTCCAGCTGCGGCCGGTGTCGACCGCTACTGCCAGGGCGGCCGGCTTCAGGCGCAGCGCATCGAGGAAGGGCGTCATGCCCGCCGCGCCCGGCACCATCGAGATCACGATGTCGCTGTGGGCGAGCAGCGCGCCGGCATCGTCGAGGACCTCGGTGGCGAGCCCGGCTGCGCGTGCCGCTTCGGCGAAGCGTTCGGCGGAGGAGCGGCTGCGGCTGAGCATCAGCGCGTGGGTCAGGCCGGGATAGAGATCGCGGAAGGCGGCGAGATGGGCGTGAGCCTGCAGGCCGCAGCCGACGAAGCCGATGGTCTGCGGCGCAGCGGGTGCCAGAAGCGATGCCGCGGCGGCGCTGATCGCCGCGGTGCGGATCAGCGTGATCTCGTCGCCGTCGAGGACGGCGAGTGGCTCGCCGGTCTCATAGTCGCTGACGCAGATCAGCGCGCTCACGGCCGGCAGCGGCGAGCCGGCAGCGACGGGCGCCATCGCCACCCATTTCACCGTGGCGATCCCCTGCGCCGAGGAGGCGGCTGTCATCGCCTGGAAGCCATGGCCGGGGCCGAGCGTCAGCGTGCTCTTCGGCAGGCTGCGGTTCAGGCCGGCGGCATGGTCGCGAAATCCCTGGAGGACGGCCTCGCGAGCCGCGGCCGGCGGGATCGACAGCGCCCGGACGTTCTCGCGCGACAGATAAAGCAGGGCTTCGCTCATCCCGAGAGCTCCGTAACGGCAAGGCGCGGCGGCGGGACAAAACCCGCGTCAACGCGGGGGATACAGCCGGGCTTGGCCGGCGTCGAGACGGCCGAGCGCGTTGCGGCCGGGTGGGATCACAGGATTGACATCTTCATCAACCGGCGTATCGTTCCTTTTATTGCAACTCAAGTTCTGTTTAATGGAACTTTTAGGACCGATCTCGATGTCCATCCTGTCGTCGGCCGTGGATGTGCTTCGTTGCTTCTCCAGCACGCGTCACGATGTGACGGTGACCGATCTCGTGTCGCTGCTGGGCATGCCGAAGAGCAACGCCTCGCGGCTGCTGCGGGCGATGCGGGACGAGGGGCTGCTGGAAACCGTCGGCGACAGCAAGCGCTATCGCCCTTCGCTGCTGCTCAATCAGGTCGGGCATCTCTATCGTTTCGCGGCCTCGCTGATCGACCGCGCCGATGCTGTGGTCGGCAGAATCTCCGATCAGATCGGCCATACCGGCTACATCAGCGTCCGGCGCGGCAACGAGATCGTCGGTGTCACCGCCCATCCCGGCAGCCATGCGCTGCGCGTCGTCACCGCGATCGGCGACCGCATCCCCGCCTTCGCCTCCAGCACCGGCCGCGCCCTGCTCGCCCGGCTTTCGGACGACGAGGTTCGCGCGCTCTATCCGGCCGGCTTCACCGCACCCTCAGAGACCGCACCGCAGACCATGGACGAGCTTCTGGCTCGCCTCGCGGTCGTCCGCAGCGCGGGCTTTGCCGAATCCCATGACGAGGCGGTGCGCGGCGTGCGAGCCATCTCGGTCGCCGTCGGCGATCCCGTCAGCGGCGACGAGGTGGCGATCTGCATCTCCTTCCCAGCCGCCACGGTGGAGCCGGCCGAGCGCCTCGCCATCATCCGTTCGCTGGGGGAGGGCGGCGCCGAGATCGCGGCCCTGACCCAGGACAAGCGCTTCTTTCCCTTGAATCCTTCCATCGCGGAGACCGCTCCATGAGCAATCGTTGGCGTATCGGCTTCGACATCGGCGGCACCTTCACCGATTTCATCCTCTATGACGGGCAGGAGCGCTCGGTCCGCCTCCACAAGCGCCTGACGACCCCGCACGATCCCTCCGAAGCCGCGCTGATCGGCCTCGGCGAGCTGGTCGATATGGCCGGGATCACGCTCGCCGATGTCGGCGACATCGTCCATGGCACGACGCTGGTCACCAATGCCGTGATCGAGCGCAAGGGCTCCAAGCTCGGCCTGATTACCACGAAGGGCTTCCGCGACATCCTCGAAATGGGGACGGAGCAGCGCTACGACATCTACGACCTGTTCCTGACCTTCCCCGACCCGCTGGTCTCTCGCGAGCATCGCCTCGAGGTGGCCGAGCGCATCGATCGTGACGGCAAGGTCGTGACTGCGCTGGATGCGGAAGCGGTGCGCAATGCGGCGCGCGAATTGGCCGCCGCCGGCTGTGAGGCGATCGCGATCTGCTTCCTCAACAGCTACCGCAATCCGGCGCATGAGCAGGAAGCCGGCCGCATCGTTCGCGAGACCTGCCCCGAGCTCACCGTCTCGCTGTCGAGCGAAGTCGTGGCGGAGATCTGGGAGTACCAGCGTTTCGTCACGACGGCGGCGAACGCCTATGTCCAGCCGTTGATGCGCCGCTACCTCCAGCGGCTGGAGCGCGAGCTTGCGGCCCGCTCCTTCACCGGCGCGCTCAGGCTGATGCATTCGGCCGGCGGCCTGGTCTCGCCCGAGACGGCGCGCACCTTCCCGATCCGCCTGCTCGAAAGCGGCCCGGCCGGCGGCGGCCTCGCGACCGCGCTCTTCGGCGAGCTCGCCGGCCATAAGGACGTGATCTCCTTCGACATGGGTGGCACCACGGCCAAGGCCTGCATGATCGAGGATGGCCGCGCCGAGATCGCGCCGATGCTCGAAGCCGGCCGGGTCAACCGCTTCGCCAAGGGCTCCGGCCTGCCGATCAAGGCCCCCGTCATCGACATGATCGAGATCGGCGCCGGCGGCGGCTCGATCGCCGCCATCGACGAGGTCGGCCTGCTCAAGGTCGGCCCGCATTCGGCCGGTTCCGATCCCGGTCCGGCGTGCTACGGCATGGGCGGCGTGAAGCCGACCGTGACCGACGCCAATCTCGTGCTCGGCTATTACGATCCGAAATTCTTCCTTGGCGGGCGCATGGCGCTCGATCTGGAGGCTGCGCGCAAGGCCGTCTCGACAGTGGCCGCGCCGCTTGGCCTTTCCGTCGAGGAAGCCGCCTGGGGAATCCACAAGGTCGTGGTCGAGAGCATGGGCGCAGCCGCCCGCGTCCATCTCGTCGAGAAGGGCAAGGACCCCCGCCATTACGCCATGGTCGGCTTCGGTGGCGCCGGCCCGGCGCATGCCGTCGACGTCGCCCGCGTGCTCGGCGTCAAGCAGGTCATCATCCCGCCGGCCTCCGGCGCGGCCTCGGCGCTCGGCTTCCTTGCCGCGCCACTCTCCTTCGACATGGTGCGCTCGCTGCCCGTCGAGTTCTCGGAAGGCTTCGATGCCGCCGCGGTCAACGCGATGCTCGGCCAGCTCGAAACGGAAGGTCGCAAGCACCTGATCGAAGCAGGGGTGAAGCCGGAGGACGTCACGGTCGAACGCACGGCCGATATGCGCCTTGTCGGCCAGATGCACGACATCTCCGTGCCGCTGCCATCAGGCACCATCGATGCGTCGAGCCTGGATGCCATCCGCGCGGCCTTCAGCAAGGCTTATTCCGCCCGCTATACCTCGGTCTATGAGGGCGCGCGGCTGGAGGCGATCAACTTCCGCGTCCGCTGCGCCGGTCCGGTTCCGACGCTCTCGCTCTCCGGCGCGGCCGGCGGTGGCAATGCGGCCGCCAAGATCAAGGGCACCCGCCGCGCCTGGTTCGAGGGCGGCTGGAGCGACGCGGTGGTCTATGATCGCTACGCCCTGCGCTCCGGCGACACCGTCGAGGGGCCGGCCATCATCGAGGAGCGCGAGGCGACCACGATCGTGCCGCCCGGCGACAGCGTCGCCATCGACGATGTCCTGAACCTCATCATTCATGTCGGTCAGGCGAATGCGGTCGAGACCTCGATCACCGCCGACATGCCGCTGGCTGAGGCCGCGCGCCGGATCGAGGCCGATCCGATCTCGCTGGAGATCATGTGGAGCCGGATGATCAACGTCGTCGAGGAGATGTGGCTGACGGTCTGCCGCACCGCCTTCTCGCTGGTGATCTCGGAAGCGCAGGATTTCGCCTGCGAACTGCTCGATCCGGAAGGCGAGACGCTGGCGCATTCGCCGCGCGCCATGCCGGTCTTCAACCTGACGCTGCCGCGCGCGGTCAAGGCGCTGCTGGAGCGCTATCCGGCGGAGACGCTGAAGCCGGGCGACGTGCTGATCACCAACGATCCCTGGCTATGCGCCGGCCATCTCTTCGACATCGCGGTGGTGACGCCGGTCTTCCTCGGCGAGCGCGTCGTCGGGCTGATGGGGACCGTCGGCCATGTCTCCGATATCGGCGGCACCAAGGACTCGCTGCGCGCCCGCGAGATCTACGAGGAAGGCTTCCAGATCCCGCCGATGAAGCTCTACGAAGCCGGCCGGATCAATGAGACGCTGGTTCGCCTGCTCGGCGAGAACGTCCGCAACTCTGAGCAGGTGCTCGGCGATCTCCACTCCTTCGTCGCGGCCAATGCGATCGGCGCCGAGCGTTTGCAGTCCTTCCTCACCGATTACGGCATGCAGGACCTCAGGGCGCTCGCCCATGTCGTGCAGAGCCGATCGGAAAAGGCGATGCGCGAGGCGATCCGCGCGCTGCCTGATGGAACCTATCACGGCACCGTCTCCAACAACCCGCTGGGCACGCCGATGACCTATCCGCTGGCGCTGACGGTGAAGGGCGACACGATCCATCTCGACTTCGCCGGCGCGCCGCCGCAGCTCCCGCAGGGCGGGCTGAACTGCACGCTCAACTACACGATGGCGCATGCGACCTATCCGCTGAAATGCATGCTGACGCCATCAGTGCGCGGCAATGCCGGCTGCTACCGCGCCTTCTCGATCGATGCGCCGAAGGGCTCGATCCTGAACTGCGACAAGCCGCTGGCGGTGAACCTGCGCACCCGCACCGGCTGGTATCTGGCGCCGAACATCTTCCGCGCGCTGTCCAAGGCGGCGCCGAAGCAGGTGCAGGCCTTCACCGGCCTCCCCGTCGCGGCGAGCGTCTATGGCCGCGACCAGGCCGGCGACACCTATTCCGACATGCTCTTCGTCGGGGGCGGCCAGGGCGGCTCGGCCCATGGCGACGGCAAGTCGGGACTGCTCTACCCGACCTCGGCGGCGAACACCTCGATCGAGACCTTCGAGTCGCGCGTGCCGGTTCTGGTGGTCGAAAAGACCTATCTCACCGACTCCGGCGGCGCCGGGCAGCATCGCGGCGGTCTCGGCCAGCGCGTGCGGCTGCGCAAGCTCTCCGATGACGGGCTTCCGACGCTGGTCTCGCTCTATCCGGAAGGGGTCAACAACCCGATCCCCGGCCTGTTCGGCGGCAAGGCCGGCGGCGGAGCCTCCGGCCGGGTCATCGACGAGCAGGGCCATGTGCTGAAGGACGTCGGCACCGGCGAGCTCGTCCAGGTCAAGGAAACGCATGAGATCGTCGAGCTCGTGCTCGCCGGCGGCGCCGGCTACGGGCCGGCCGCCGAGCGCTCGCGGGAGGCGATCGCCCGCGACATCGCGCTCGGCCTTGTCTCACCCGACGCGGCCAAGCGGGACTACGGCGTGCAGGGAGCGCATGCCACGCAGGACGTGGGCGAGGCCAAGGCCGGCATCCTGGTTGCCTGACGGGCTGCATCGAAACGCAAACAGCCCGCAAGGGGCGATTATGGGGACCGAGGCATGAACAATCCGACTGAAGGGGGGCCACGGCGGCACCCCAGCCTGTTCGAGCCGGCGACGCTGCTGCTCATCGCCGTGCTCTGCGTCTTCGGCGCGATCATCGGCATGCAGCTTCTGGTGTCGCTCGGCATCACCGCCAATACCTCGCTGATCGGCGCGCTCGCGGCCATGGCGCTGGCGCGCGTGCCGCTCGCGATCTTTGCCCGCTACCGCTCGATCCATGTGCAGAACCTGGCTCAGAGCGCGATCTCCTCGGCCACTTTTGGCGCGGCGAACAGCCTGCTCCTGCCGGTCGGCATTCCCTGGCTGCTCGGCCGGCCGGACCTCGTGCTGCCGATGCTGGCCGGCGCCTTCTTCGCGATGTTGCTGGACGCCTATCTGCTCTACCGGATGTTCGATTCCCGCGTCTTCCCGGCGACGGGCGCCTGGCCTCCGGGCGTCGCCGCCGCCGAGGCGATCAAGGCCGGCGACGAGGGTGGCCGCAAGGCGGTGCTGATGGGCATCGGCTTCGGCACCGGCGTCGTCGCCTCCTTCATCAAGATCCCGCTGGCCTGGATCGGCTTCGCCGGCTCGGCCGCCGTCACCGGCATCCCGATGTCGGCCTTCGGCGTTGCCTTCATCGGCAATGTCTGGGCGCTCACGATGTTCGGCGTCGGCCTGCTGCTGCGCGGCTATTCCGGCCAGCTCTTCGGGGGGCCGGCTTTCGAGACCATCATCCCGAAGGGCGACCTGATGGCCGCCTATATCCCGCACGGCTTCATGATCGGCGCCGGCCTCGTTGCGCTGCTGCAGGTCGCGCTGCTGCTGTTGCGACCGAGCGATGCCAGGAAGAACGAGCCAAAGGCAGGAGTTGGCGATGCGGAGGTGCGCCGTGCGCTCGGCCTCGGCACGATCGGCTATCTCGCCATCGCCATCTTCATTGCGCTGGTTGGCGGTCTGATGAGCGAGATGTCAGCGGGCATGCTGATCCTGTTCGTGCTCTACGCCGCCTTCGCGGCCTATGTGCATGAGCTGATCGTCGGCCTCGCCGCGATGCATTCCGGCTGGTTCCCGGCCTTCGCGGTGGCGCTGATCACGCTGATCATCGGCATGCTCATCGGATTCCCGATGCCGGCGCTGGCGCTGCTCGTCGGCTTCTCCGCCGCAACCGGGCCTGCCTTCGCCGATATGGGCTACGACCTGAAGGCCGGCTATCTGCTGCGCGGCAATGGCGCCGACCCGGCCTTCGAGCTTGATGGCCGCCGCCAGCAGCTCTTCGCCGCGATGTTCGCCTTCGTCGTCGCCGGCGCGGTCGTGCTGTTCTCGTACCAGTCCTTCTTCGACCAGAACCTCGTCGCCCCCGTGAACAAGGTCTATGCCGCGACGATCAAGGCCGGCGTTGCTGATGGCGTCGCCTGGCAGCTCTTCCTCTGGGCGATYCCSGGCGCGATCCTGCAGTTCATCGGCGGGCCGAAGCGGCAGATTGGCGTACTCTTTGCCACCGGCCTTCTGATCGGCTTCCCGATGGCGGGCTGGGCGGTGCTGGCCGGCATCCTCTGCCGCGTGGTCTGGGAAAAGCTGCGCGGCAAGAGCGGCGAGGGCGACATGGAGGTCTTTGCTGCGGGCGTCATCGCCGGCGACGCAATCTTCTCCTTCTTCGACTCCGTCTCGAAGAATTTCTGGAAGCGTTGAGGGACCGAGGCCCGGACGAGAAACCGCCCGGGCCTCTTTCTTCTGTGCAGGACGAGACCATGAGCAAGCTCGGAACCCTCACCATCGGCCAGGCGCCGCGGGCCGACATCACGCCGATCCTGGATGCCGTGCTCAATGCGGACCTGCCCCGACGCCATGCCGGCGTGCTGGACGGTCTCAGCCGGGCTGAGATCGAACGCGATTTAGCCGCATTGCCGGGCCAGCCGGTGCTGATCACGAAGCTGCTCGACGGCAGCGCCGTCGTCATCGACCGCACCCGGACCGAGAAGGCGGCGCAGCGCAAGCTCGCTCTGCTGGAGGCCGAGGGCTGCGGCACCATCCTGATGCTCTGCACCGGCCATTTCGAAAGCCTGAGCACGCAAAAGGCGCGGCTCGTCGAGCCGGACCGCATCCTGCCGCCGGCCGTGGCGGCGCTGACGCAAGGCGCGCAGCTGGGGATCATCGTGCCTCTGGCCGAACAGATTTCGTCAGAGGCCGGCAAATGGGCGCCGCTCGGCCGGGCGCCTCTCTATGCCGCTGCCTCCCCTTATGGCGGCGGGGGGACTTCGGTTGCGGAAGCCGCGCGCGAACTGGCCGGACGCGGGGCCGAAATCCTGCTGATGGATTGCATGGGCTTCGTCGAGCGTCATCGCCACGAGGCGGCGGAGGCTGGCCTGCCGGTGATCCTTTCCAACAGCCTGATCGCCAAGCTGGTGTCCGAGATCGTCTGACGGCACCGTCGTCCTGCCAGAATGAGAAAGGCCGCCTGCGAGGCGGCCTTTCCTTGGGGCTGGGCCGCTTGGAGGCTTACTTGGCGGCGAAGACGCCGAGGCTGCTGGCGGTGATATCGAAGGAGAGCGTCGCGACGACGGCGGCGCCGCACCAGTTGGAACGACCCGTGCCGGTGGCGATGCCGCGCGGATCGGCCGTCAGCAGGAAGCAGTTGTTCTTGGACAGGTCGGTGTCGTGGTAGCGCAGATCGGCGGTAACGTTCTTCCAGGTATAGGAGACGCCGGCGTTCCAGTAGGTGTAGTCGGGCAGGTTGGTCGGCGGCACGGTCGACCAGATCGCGAGGTTGGTGGTGCCGAGCCAGTAATGGCCGAGCTCGCCGGAGACCGAGAGACCCTCGAGGAAGGGCAGGCTGTACTTGGCCGTCAGCGAGGCGTAGGTGCCGCTCGCGCCGGTCCCGAGCCAGTCCCAGGCGTAGAAGACGTTGGCGCCGAGCGTCAGGCTCTCGGCGAAGGTGTAGGAGACCTTGCCGTAGACTTCGGTGAAGTCGGTGTTCTTCGGCGTCCAGAACACGCCGGCGCCGTCGATCAACTGCTTTTCGGCGGGATAGTAATACTGCCAGACGCCGAAATCGAAGGAGAGGTCGCCGAATTTCGGCCGGATGCCGCCGTAGAAGTCGATCTCCGCGGTCGGGCTCGTCGCCAGATCGACGTTGGAGCCGTAGACGCCGAGATAGAACAGATTGTTGTAGATCTGCAGCTCGGCGCCGCCCTGGATGGCCGGCTTGCGATCGGTCTGCGAGATGCCGCGGAAATTGTAGTCGGTCATGCCCTTCACGCTGAGGGCGATATCGAACCAGGTGATCGCCGGAACGACCGGGGCGGGCGGCGGGCCTTTCTTGCTCGGCAGGTCTGAGGCCTGTGCCACGCCGACAGCGGCGGCCAGACCCAGTCCTAGAATCGAGGAACGGAAACGAACGGACATCTGCAGGAACCCCCTTGCCGCGCATTGATTGCGCTGTCGTCCCAGCAAGCGGACGAGACCGACTTGGGCAAGACGAGGTTTTGGGCGCTTCGCCCACGCAAAAAGCAAAGGCCCCCGAATGGAGGGCCTTCGCGCCTGCGAAATAAGCAAGCCCGTTTTATCCGTTGCGCTGTTGCATTTGCGTCACGCGACCAGTGACTGTTTTCGATGGGTCAGCGCGTCGCGGCCTGACTTGCATAGCCGGCCGTGGACTGGTCCAGGCTGGACGTCTTGAGCCCATTGGCCCGGCGCGGCGGGAGCGGGGCGCTGGTGGCTGTCGGCGTCGCCGGAACGACCGATGCGATCGGCGCGCTGCCGACACCCTGGTCGGCCGTAGCGCTGGAGCCGCCGCCGAAGACCGGCATGAAGCTGAGCGCGCGTTGCAGCAGGGGCTTTTCCTCTGCGGGAGCCACGGTCGCGACCGGCGTCGAACCCGCGCTTGCGAGAACCGGCGCCTGGAGGGCGTTGCCGGGCGCGACCTTGGCCAGCTGGGTCGCAGCCGGAGCTGCTGGCGGGCGCGGCGCGGCGGCAGGCTTGGCGGCCACTTCCGGCGGGGCAGCGGCGATGGCGGCGAGAACGGCGTCATTGTCGGCCGAAGCGGCGCGGATGGTGGCCTTCGCCTGGCCCTTGTCGTCGAGCACGACGACGCGCGGGCCGATCGACAGGGCGTCGGCGCGGCTGACGCCGACATCCTTCGAGGCCCAGGAAGCGGAGCGGTTGAGCGCATCGGAGCCGCCGGAGAGCAGCGTCTGCTTGAAGGACGCGTGCTGGTCGCCGTCATCATAGATCAGCCGGATCGCCGGCGTGCCCTTGGCGACCAGCGAGGCGACCTGGACCTCGTCCTGCTGGCGCTTCGCGGCGACGGCGGCTGGAGCCGAGCCGCCGTTGAAGACATAGCGACCGCCGGCCACGGCGACGGCGGGCTCATTCCGGGTGACCTCGAAATAGTCCGTGCCTTCCTTCAGGTTCTTCCAGAAGGCGATGTTCGGGTCGAGACGGTGCTTGGCGAGGTTCTCAGGCGTCATCCGGAAGGGCAGGGCCTGCATCTGCACGGCGCGCTGGCCAGCATTTTGCGCCTCGCGCACCAGCGCGTAGATCTCGCCGATCTGGTCGTCCGTCATCGAGTAGCAACCGGCCGAGGAGCAGGCACCATGGACCATCAGGTGCGCGCCGGTGCGGCCATGCGCCCGGTCATAGGCATTGGGGTAGCCCATGTTGAACGAGACGTAATAGGACGAGTTCGGGTTCATCTGCTGGGGCGCGATGGCATAGAAGCCCTCGGGCGCCATGCGGTCGCCTTCGCGCACTTTCGGGCCGAGCTGGCCGGACCAGCGGCACATCGGGAAGGTCTTGAGCAGGGCGTATTGGCCGTCGGCCTTGCGCTTCCAGACCTCGAGCTCCGACTCCTTCTTGTAGGAGCGGATCAGGATCGGTTGATCCTTGCTCATGCCCTTCTCGGACATCAGCGCGTAGGTCGCGGTCGGGATCGGGATGTTGTGCCGGGCGGAGCCGCGATAACGCTCCTCCTCACAGGCCGCCAGCGTCAATGCAACAAAAGCCACGAGCGCGAGTTGCTTGATTGCCACGTCGTCATTCCCATCGAACGGCAGGCCCAGAGTGCGACCTGTGACTTCGCAAGAGGGCCAAATTGTGCCCGTCGACTCGTTGTAGAAGCGTTAGCCTTGAGGGTTCCTTACCATAGGCTTGCCCCGTCTGGCCACATGGTCAACGGCCGGTAAAGAACCCTGCTTTCGCTGGTGCGAGATATCGCGCGCAAAGATTGCTCAGAGATTGCGCCCGATCGCGAGGAATTTTTCGGCGCGTTTTGCAACGATATCCTCGCCGCTGAGGCCGGCCAGATCGCCGAGCGCAGCTGCGATCGCATCGCCCGCGCGGCTGATCGCCGCGTGCGCGTCGCGATGGGCGCCACCGGTCGGCTCCTGCACGATCCGGTCGATGATCCCGAACTTCAGCAGGTCCTGCGCCGTGATCTTCATGCCGGTCGCCGCGTCCTGCGCGCGGCCGGTGTCGCGCCAGAGGATAGAGGCCGCGCCTTCGGGCGAGATCACCGAATAGATCGCATGCTCCAGCATGAGCACGCGGCTGGCGGCGGCGATGGCGATGGCTCCGCCCGAGCCGCCCTCGCCGATGACGAGCGCGACGCTGGGGCTGCGCAGCCCGAGCCAGGTCTCCGTGGAGCGTGCGATGGCCTCGGCCTGGCCGCGCTCCTCGGCCTCAATGCCGGGATAGGCGCCGGCGGTGTCGACGAAGCTCAGCACCGGCAGGCCGAAGCGGTCGGCCGTTTCGGCGAGGCGCACCGCCTTGCGGTAGCCTTCGGGCTTGGGCATGCCGAAATTGTGCCGGATGCGGGTCTCGGTCGAATCGCCCTTTTCCTGGCCGATGATGCAGACCGGCTCGCCGCGGAAGCGGCCGAAGCCGCCGACGATGGCCTCGTCCTCGCCGAAGGCGCGGTCGCCGGCGAGAGGCGTGAATTCCTCGATCAGCCCGGCGCAGTAATCCTTGAAGTGCGGGCGCTGCGGATGGCGCGCCACCAGCGTCTTCTGCCAGGGCGTCAGCGCCGCATAGATGTCCTTCAGAGCCTGGTTGGCCTTGGCGTCGAGCTTGCCGATCTCTTCCGACAGGGAAATGCCGTCGCCGCGTGCCTCGAGTGCCCGCAATTCATCCGCCTTCGCCTCCAGTTCGGCGACCGGTTTCTCGAAATCCAGATAGCTACGCATCGTGATCCAGTTCAGAATCCGCGCCAAAAATCGGGCGGAACAGCGGTTTACGGCACAACCGGCGCGAAAGGCGGCGGACCTTGGCCGCGACCCGGCGAAAATGTCAACCCGTTCGGCTTTCCGTCGGCGGGGCCGCTGCGCGCGGCGTGGGAGCCGGCTGCGGCAGCAGGACCGGCCGCAACGCGAAGCTGCGCCGCGTCGCGCGCAGGGGCGCGCGACGGTAAAACTGCTTGGTCGCGTCGATGACATGCACGCCCGCAAAGGGCAGCGAGAGGCCGGCGCCGATCTGTTCCCAGACCGGGGCGGAACGCATCAGGAGCCGCCGCTGCAGCGGCGGTACATAAAGCGCCTCCGTCCAATGCTCCGGCGAGAACTCGGCGGCGCGTATCAAGGCGGAGAGCTGGCGGCGGCTGAAGGGGCGGCCCTGGCCGAAGGGCGTGCCGTCCATCCGGGCCCAGAGCCCGCGCCGGTTGGGCACGACCAGGATCATCCGCCCGCCGGGATTTAGCACGCGCGAGACCTCGTCGAGCAGGTCGTCCGGGCTTTCCGTCTCCTCGAGCGCATGGACGAGGACGACCCGGTCGATCGAGGCGGTCGGCAGCGGCAAGAGCGTCGGCTCGACCAGGGCAGAGGCGGAGAGGCCGGGCGTCGGCCAGTTCACGACGCCCTGCGCCGCCGGCATGAAGGCGATGGTCCGCTCCGCCTGCATGCCGAGCACGGAGAGATAGGGCGTCGAGAAGCCGAGGCCGAGGAGCCGCTGACGCGAGCAGTCCGGCCAGAAGCGCAGCATCGTCCGGCCGATGAAGCGCCGGGCCACATGGCCGAGCGGGCTGGCATAGAAGGCGCGCAGATCGACGACGTCGAGAGGCATGGCGCTTGAGATGGAACGCGCGGCGGCCGAACGCAAGGGCTGCGCGGCAGCAGCGGCAGGTGCCGGCTGCGTTGCTGCGGGTTGATCGGGCGCCGGGCATGGCCCATTCAAGAAGACGATCATTCATCGGCCCGTCGGGCCGACCCTGCCGGAGGAAGCCATGCCGCTCGACCTTCACATCTTCCGCACGCTCAGCGACAATGCCGGCGCGCTGCTCCACGATCCCGCCACCGGCGCCTGCGCGGCTATCGACGTGCCCGATGCCGGCGAGATGCTGGCGGCCGCCCGGCAGAAGGGCTGGACGATCAGCGACATCTTCATCACCCACGCGCATCACGATCACACGCAGGGCGTCGCGGAGGTGAAGCAGGCAACCGGCGCCAAGGTTATCGGCCCGGCCGACGCCCGCGCCAGTGCGCCGCTCGACACGGTGGTCGGCGAGGGCGATGTCGTCGCGCTGGGCGGGGAGCGTTTCGAGATCTGGCATACGCCCGGCCATTCCGACGGCCATCTCAGCTATGTCGGGCGCGGCGCGAAGCTCGCGCTTGTCGGCGACGTCGTCTTCGTCATGGGCTGCGGGCGGGTCCAGCCGGGGCAAATGGAGCGGATGTGGATCTCGCTGTCGCGGCTGATGGCGCTGCCGGGCGATACGCGCCTGCTCGGCGGCCATGACTACACTCTGGCCAATGCCCGTTTCGCCCGGTCGGTCGATCCGGCGAACGAGGCGCTCAAGGCGCGCTTCGCCGAGGCCGAGAAGGCCAAGGCGGATGGGCGCTTCTGGGCGCTGACCACGGTGGCGGAGGAACAGGCGACCAACCCGTTCTTCCGGGCCGGCGAGGGCGCTCTCGCCGCTTCCGTCGGGCTGGCGGGCGCTTCGGCCGACAAGGTCTTCGCGGCCCTGCGCGAAGCCAAGAACCGGTTCTGACCATGCCGACGCGGCTGGACGGGCTGACGGCGGCGGAGGTCATCCGGCTGCTCGAACTGAAGCCCCATCCCGAGGGTGGCCATTACCGCGAGACCTTCCGCGATCCGGCCGGGCCGGAGGGCAGGGGCTTCTCGACGGCGATCTATTACCTGCTCGACACCGGCGAGACTTCGGAATGGCACCGGGTCGATGCTGCCGAGATCTGGCATCACTATGCCGGCGCGCCGCTGGTCATCACGGTCTCGCCGAATGGCCACGACGCCTCGGCTCATTATCTCGGCACTGAGCTTGCCGCCGGCGAGCGGCCGCAATTCGTGGTGCCCGCCGGTTGGTGGCAGAGTGCGACCTCGCTCGGCGCCTGGACGCTGGTTGGCTGCACGGTCGCGCCGGGTTTCGAGTTCTCGGGTTTCGAGATGGCGCCGCCGGGCTGGCGGCCGACGCCGCGCAAGCCGGCGGGGGGATGAGATGCTGACGAAGACCGAAGACAGCGCGCTCGTGCTCGGCTGCGAGCGGCGGATCATCAATGCGTGGCCGGCCCTGTCGACGCTCATCGTCGGAGACTGGGCGCTGCGTTTCGCCAATGGCTATTCCGGCCGGGCCAATTCGGCGACACCGCTGGTCTATGGCGCCGAGCTCGACGATGCGACGCTCGATCTGATCGCGGAACTCTATCGCGCCGATGGGTTGGCGCCGAGCATCCGGCTGACGCCGCTCGTCACCGAGGCGACCCGCGCTGCAGTGCTGGAGCGCGGCTATCGGGTCAAGGACAAGTCCTTCGGCCTGATCGCGCCGCTCGGCGGCCTCGACGTTTCCGAAGAGCCCGAATTGCAGATCGAGGCGCGGCCGAGCCTGGAATGGACCGCCGGCGTCGCCGCTCTCCAGAGCGGCATCAAGACCCATGTCGGCAATCTCGCCGCGATCGTCGAGAAAGTCAGGCTGCCGGCCGCCTTCGCCACCTGGCTGGTCGAGGGCGAGGCCGTCGCCTTCGGCATGAGCGTGGCCGAGCGTGGCATGGCCGAGATCGGCCTGATCTGCGTTCACCCCGATCATCGCGGCCATGGCTATGGCCGCAAGATCGTCAGGGGGCTGCTGGGCTGGGCCGGGGCGATGGGCTGTGGCGATGCCTATCTGCAGGTGGAGCAGAGCAACGCCGTCGCGATCAATCTCTACCGCAGCCTCGGCTTCCGCCAGCTCTATAGCTACGAGACCCGTTTGCTCGACTGAAGCCGTCGTTCTCGGGCTTGTTCCGAGACTTCTGGCCGGAAGAGACGCCGGAGCCTTCGCGTCACGAGATGCTCGGGTCAAGCCCGAGCATGACGGCGGAGCAGCTCAGCGGATCAGTAGCGCCGTGCCATAGAGCCCGATGGCGAACAGGGTGTGGCTGACGAAGTTGAGCAGGCGGATCTGACCGGCATTCGGCTTCTTCGAGGCGGCGATGCCCATGCCCATGCCGGGCTGCAGGATGAACCAGCCGCAGCCGATCGTGGCCCAGCCGACGATCAGCGCCGGCAGGAAGGTCGGGTTGCGGGTCCAGTCCGCGCCCCAGATCGCGAGGACGACGCCCGCGAAGGCGATGCCGACGAGATAATGGCAGATCCAGCCAATGGCGAGCTCGCCTGCCACCGGTTGGGATTTGGCGATGTCGGCATGCCACATGCGGCCACGCGGCAGATGGGCGAACCAGCGCCCCGGCATCGCCCAGTTCGGCTTGGGCAGCCCGAAAAGCCGCAGGAGCTGCGCCCAGAGATCGGTGAGCGCCGTCGCGCCTGCCCCGATGACGATCATGCGCAAAATCAGATCAGACACGTTCCGCCCCCAAGGCCGCCTGCCGCGGCTCTTGCCTGTTGGAGCGACGATTGTGGCGGCGGTCAACTGCAGCGCCTGCCTGTCTGCGCGGGGTGCGGGCTGCATGTGGCGCATCGCCCTGGCGTCGGAACCCCGCTCGCCCTTGCCGGGTTGCCTTCGCGAAACCGCGGGGGAGATTCTTCATGGCCACAGCGAATGCCGAAAAACCACACAATGCCGGGACCGGGCCGCATGGCGCTGCCGAGCTGCCCTCGGTCACCGTCACCAGCTACAATCTGGAGGTGCGGGACGATGATGGCTTCGTCGGCGACAAGGCGAGCCGCGGTGCTTTCGTCGAGCATCTCGATGCGCTGCGCAGCCATCTGAAACGCAACGGCGACGATCCGCTGAAGGGCAAGACCGCCGAGATCAGCAAGAAGGAGCTGGATGCGCTGATCAAGGAGGGCGAGGCCGCCGAAGCCGCTCTGGTGCTGAGCGCTGTCGAGGGCTTCGCCCAATCGCTTGCCTTCGTCATCCGCCGCTTCGCGCGCCTGAAGAGCTGGGCCCCGGTCGATCGCATCGTCGTCGGCGGGGGCTTCCGGGAGAGCCGCGTCGGCGAACTCGCCATCGCGCGGGCCGCGATCATCCTGCGCACCGATGGCCGCGATCTCGATCTCGTGCCCGTCAGCCATCATCCGGACGAGGCGGGTCTGGTCGGAAGCGCGCATCTTGCGCCGAAATGGATCTTCGAGGCCTTCGACAGCCTCGTCGCTGTCGATATCGGTGGCTCGAACATCCGCGCCGGGATTGTCGAACTCCGGCAGCAGAAGGCGCCCGATCTGGGCAAGGCCAGAGTCTGGAAATCGGAGCTCTGGCGCCATGCCGATGAGCAGCCGAGCCGCGATGAGGCGATCAAGCGTCTCGGCAAGATGCTGCGGGACCAGATCGCGAATGCCGAGAAGGAGGGCCTGCGGGTCGCGCCCTTCATCGGCGTGGGCTGTCCCGGCCTGATCCAGCCGGACGGCGCGATCGAGCGCGGCGCGCAGAACCTGCCCGGCAACTGGGAAAGCAGCCGCTTCAACCTCGTCGACAGCATCCGCGAACTCGTGCCGGAGATCGGCAATCACGAGACGGAAATCGTGATGCACAACGATGCCGTCATCCAGGGACTGAGCGAGATGCCGGCGATGCAGGACGTCGAAAACTGGGCGGTGCTGACGATCGGGACCGGGCTCGGCAATGCGAGCTATCGCAATCGCACGAGTGCCAAGGAAACCGGTAAAGCAGCAGGCAAACGCTGATCCCGGCATAGATCGTGCCATCTTCAGGTCGTGTTTTGCGGCGATGAGCGGGCCGCAGCCGCGATCTGGCTCGCCATGTCCGCTTGCCATCCGAGGAGCATCCGCTTTGCCGGCCGCCGAATTCCGCTCTCCGTCTTGCCTTGCGCGCAAGGCTGTGCCGAGGGTCGATCCCGAGCCGAATCATCCCGAGGAGCAGGGCTGCACCACCATGGCAGGGCGCATGGCACACGCACCGTTCCGCAGCCTGCGGCGGCTTCTGGCCGCCTGCCTGCTGCTCCTCGCGCTGGTTATGGCGGCCGCGGCGCCGTCCTTTGCCCAGACGGCTGCGACCCCTGCCGATCCGAACAGCGCACGGGCGCGGCTCGATGCGGTCCGCACCGAGCTGGCGCAAATTGAGACGACGCTGGCCTCTCCGGAAGCGAGCGATACGGAGCTGCAGCGTCAGCGGATCCGCCTGCAGCCCTCGCTCGATCAGCTGCGCGTCATCATCGCCGAACAGACGCCGCGGGTCGAGCAGGCCAAGCTTCGCCTCGATCAGCTCGGCCCGAAGCCCGATGCCAATGCGCCGCCCGAAAGCGCCGAGATCACGCGTGACCGCGAGGCCCGCGCCAAGGCCTATGCCGACGCCGACGAGACGCTGAAGATCGCCAAGGCGTCGTTGCTTCAGGCGGAGCAGCTCCAGAGCGCAATCGGCGACAAGCGCCGCGAAATCTTCGCCAAGACGCTATTCGCCGCTGGGCCCTCCGTCGCCAATCCGGAGGTCTGGAGCAACGCGGTCGCGACGGCGCCCGAGGATCTGCGGGCGTCCGGTTACATCTTCGGCGGCTGGCTGGAAGGGGTGACGGACGCCTTCTCCGGGACGCGCGGTGGTGTGGTCGCTCTCGCTTTGCTCGGCGCCGTCCTGCTCTACGTCGCCCGGGCACGCTATCTGCCGCGTTTCAAGGCGCGCTACAGCAACACGCAGGACGCCGGCAATCTGAATTGCCTCTATATAGCGCTCGCCCATATCGTCGCGGGCGCGGCGCCGCCGGTGCTGGCCAGCTGGCTGATCTACAAGGCGCTGAGCACGACGGGGCTGTTGCCGCCGCGCATCCAGCCGGTGATCTGGGCCGTGGTTGTCGGCCTCGCCTTCTTCGCCTTCGTCCAGGCGCTGGCCGATGCCCTGTTCGCGCCGTCCAGCCCGCAGCGTCGTCTGGTCCGCGTCCTCGACCCGACGGCCCGCAGTGTCGTCTGGATCGCTTCTTCGCTCGCGCTCGTGATGTCGGTGGGCAAGGTCTTCGAGGCCTGGCTCCAGGCGATCGCCGCAGGCCTGGCAATCTCGATCATCGTCAAGGCGTTGTTCGCCATTCTTTTCGCCCTGACGCTGATTGCCGGGCTCTACCAGATTCGCGATGACGACGAGGTCGAGCAGGAGGCTTGCCTCGGCCCCTATGTGCCGGTGGACGGGGCAAGCCTCGGCCCGGTCCGGATTCTCGGCTGGATCATCGGCTTCCTGATCATCGCCTCGGCGCTCAGCGGCTATGTCGTCTTCGCCGCCTTCCTGGCCGAGCAGACGCTCTGGATCGGCGTCGTCGCTTGCCTGTTCCTGCTGGCCTTCCAGTTCATCGATCTCGGCCTTCCACGGCTCCTGACGGGCAAGGGCCGTTTCGCCCTGACGTTGAGGGCCGGCATGGGGCTGCGCAGCACCACGCTGGACAAGGTCGCGGTTATCAGTGTCGGCGTACTGAAGCTCCTGCTGATCGTCGTTACGGTTCTCATGGTGCTCGCGCCTTGGGGGCTGGAATCGACCGATTTTCTGGTTTCGCTGCGCGCCGCCTTCTTCGGCTTCCAGGTCGGCGGTGTCACGATCTCGCTTTCGACCATCGTCGTCTTCGCCTTCGTCTTCGGGCTCGGCATCGCCGCGACGCGGGCGCTGCAGCGCTGGCTCGACAATCAGTTCCTGCCGACGACGGCGCTCGATCCCGGGCTGCGCAATTCGATCAGCACGGCGGCGGGCTATGTCGGCTATATCGGCGCGGTGGCGATCGCGGTCTCGGCGGTGGGCCTGAGTCTCGAGCGTCTGACGCTCGTCGCTTCGGCACTTTCGGTCGGTATCGGTTTCGGCCTGCAGTCGGTGGTGTCGAACTTCGTCTCGGGCCTGATCCTGCTCTGGGAGCGGCCGATCCGCGTCGGCGATCAGGTACTGGTCGGCGACATCGAAGGCATCGTCAAACGCATCAATGTCCGCTCAACCGAGATCGCGACCTTCGACCGCTCGACGGTGATCGTCCCGAATTCGAACCTGATTTCGGGCGTGGTGCGCAACCGCGTCCGCAATGACCGGACCGGCCGCGTGCTGATCGCGCTCTCCGTCCCGCGCACCCTGGAGGCGGGGCAGGTGCGGGCTATGCTGTCGGAGGTCGCCGCGAACCATGGCGACGTGATGCAGAAGCCGCCGCCGGTGGTGCAATTCAAGAAGCTCGGCACCACGACGATGGATTTCGAGCTGGTCTGCGTGGTGGGAGATGTCGAAATCGTCGGGCGCGTGACCAGCGACCTGAACTTTGCCATCCACAAGCGCCTCGCCGATATGGAGCCGGCGGCCGCCACGCCTGAATTGATCGTGCGCGGGCTGGAAGGCGTCGAGCACTCCCTCGACAGCATCGCTACGGCAGTCGGGCGAGATGCGGGCGGGCAGGCGAAGCGGGCGGCGGTGAAGCCGGCCGCGTCTGCCGCTGCTCGCCGTTCCCGCAAGCCGACCGAGGCCGGAGAGAGCGAGGAGGAGACCGCCGAAGCGGCGAAGCCCGCCCCGCTGCCTGTGCTCGAAGCCGCCAAAGAAGACAGCAAGGAATGATCGGATGCCCAGCCTTTTGCGCCACGCCGCCGGCCGGCGCGCGATGACCTGCCCGGCCGCGCTGGTCGGCGCGCTCGCCCTTCTCGGTGTAGCCGGTTGCACCGAGCCGCAGCGCCAGGGTCAGCCGGCGTTCTATCGCGACCTTGGTTCCGCCTCGGCCCAGGTCGATGCGGAGCAGGCGCGGGCGATGATCTCGGCCTATCGCCTCAACGCCGGGCTCGGCACGCTGACGCTCGACCCGGCGCTGGTGGAGGCCGCGCAGCGCGAGGCTGCGGCGATGGCGGCCTCCGACAAGCCGGTGCAGGCCGATGCGGTCAAGGCCCGGCTTGCCAGGGAAGGCCAACCGGGGGCCGAGGCTAATCTTTCCGCCGGCTACCGGCGCCTCGCCGAAGCCTTCTCCGGCTGGCGGGACTCGCCCCAGCACGACCGCGTCATGAAGGATGCCAGGGCCAAGCGCATGGGCATCGCGACCGCCTATGCGCCGGGCTCGAAATATCAGGTCTACTGGGCGCTGATCGTCGCGCCGTGACGCAGGAGCACTTCCACGTTTCGCAGAAGCGTGGACGTGCTCCATCTCTTTGTTTTGCTGCATTTTCTTCACGCGAACCGGTGTCCGCCTCGCTCGAAAATGCTCTGGCGGCCGGGGCTCTCGCTCCCGCCACGGGCTGTCAGCGGCTGCGGGCTGCGCCCCTTACGGCGCGGCGCGGACGAGGCTAGCCTGCGGATCATGCCTCCACGACCCCGCAAGCCCCTTTCCCTGACGACCGAACAGGCCCGGCGCATCTGGCTGCACGCCCAGCGTCTCGATACGCGCGAGCCCTTCGGGGCCGGGCCTGCCGCGGCGCGGGCGGCAGTGGAGCAACTCGGCTATGTGCAGATCGACACGATCAACGTGATCGAGCGCTGCCACCACCACATTCTCTATGCCCGCATCCCCGGCTATCGCCGGGTCGATCTCGCCCATCTGCAATCGGTCGAGAAGAGCGTCTTCGAATACTGGACGCATGCGCTGTCATATGTACCGACCCGCGACATCCGCTATTTGCTGCCCGAGATGAAGGCGCATCGCGCGGAACCGAAGCGCTGGTCGGCGGTCGGCGCCCGCGAGGAGACGCGCAAGCTCCTGCGCCGCATTCGCAGGGACGGGGCGCTGACGATCCGGGACATCGAGGAGGAGCTGATCGAGAAGGCGCATCTGTGGGCCAGCAAGAAGCCGTCCAAGGGCTTGCTGGAGCGCGCCTTCTACGATGGCGAGCTCGCGATCTCCGCGCGCTCCGGCATGCTCAAGACCTATGAGCTGTTCGACCGGCACTTCCAGTGGGAGAAAAGGCCGACACCGGCGAGCGAGCGGCATGTCACCGCCTACAAGCTCGACCGTGCCCTGCGGGCGCAGGGGCTCGTCAGCCTCGATTCTGCCTGCCATCTCGACGCGCCCAGCAAGAAGGCGGTGGCCGAGCTTATCGCAGCCCGCGTCAAGCGCAGGGAACTTGTCGAGGTCGCGGTGGAAGGCGCCGGCAAGACGCAGCATTGGGCGACGCCGGCATCGCTGGAGCTATCGGAGGCGCCGGAAGAGACGCTGATCCACATCCTCTCGCCCTTCGATCCGCTGATGATCCAGCGCAAGCGGGCGAAGCTCTTCTTCGATTACGCCCATATCTTCGAGGCCTATCTGCCGAAGGAGAAGCGGGTTTACGGCTATTTCGGCCTGCCGGTACTGGCGGGGGACCGTATCGTCGCGGTGCTCGACCTCAAGACCGACCGCGCCGCCGGCAAGCTCCTGATGCAGCAATGGAGCTGGCTCGACGGTTGTGAGACGCCGGCGCTGAAGGCCGCGATCGAGGAGGAGCTGCAGCGCTTCGAGCGCTTCCAGCTCGGGCGGGGCGAAGCCGAGCTGGAGCTGCTGCCCGAGATCACAAAAATGTCGGCTTGATCGGCGCTGTTGCGCTCGTCAGGGGCGAAAGGCGCGAAACGAGCGGATGACGGCGAATTTCCGGACCGGTGCTTTCGTGCCGCCGCAGGATGCGGCCTGAGCTATGCCGGTCGCGAGCCGCACGCGCCGGGCGATGCCCGATCCCGGCCTGCCAACCGCATTGCTCATCCATGCGGCGCTGCTGGCCTGGCTCGCCTCCGTCGCTATCCAGCAGTTCAACGAGATGCCGGCCTTCATCGAGCAGAGCGTCGATGTCGAGCTGCAGACGCCCGAGCAGTTCGAGGCGATGATGCGCCCGCCGCCACCGCCACCCGCGCCGCCGGCCGAGCCTGCTCCTAAGTTGCAGCCGGCTCCGCAACTGCCCCTGCCGTCCGCCCCGGCACCCGCGGAGCCGCCGGTCTCGGCCGAAACGGACGGGCTGGTCCGGCCGCGGCGCCTGCTGTCGCAGCAGGTTCTGGCCGATCCGCGCAGCCGGGAGACGTTGGCGCTGCTGCCGCGCCTGGCGCCGGATGAGCGCGCCGAGCAGCTCTGCGGGCTGGAGGCGATGGGCCAGATCCATGCCTGGCAACGCAGCTACGAGCCCGACCGCGTCAGTGCCTATGCAACGGCCGACACCCGCTATGCCGGCCATATCATGCGGGCGGAGGGGGCGGCTTTCCGCAGCAGGCGTCGCTGGTACGGACTGCGTTTCGAGTGCACGATTTCCCCCGATCTCAAGCGGGTGACGGCGTTCGCCTTCCAGGTTGGCGATCCGATTCCGCAGGCCCGCTGGGAGGCGCTCGGCCTGCCGGCCGTGCACTGAGGCAGCGCGTCGTCAGGCGCCCAGCAAGTCGATCAGCGGCGGAATCAGCGGCTCGTCGGCCGGCGGCATGGCGAGATCGCGCAGCTTGCCGGGGCGGACCCATTTCAAAGCCTGGCCCTCGCGGGAGGCGACACTGCCTTCCCAGCGCCGGCAGATATAGAGCGGCATCAGCAAGTGAAACTCGGGATAGGCGTAGCTGGCGAAGGTCAGCGGCGCGAGGCAGTTCTCCTTCACGGCGATGCCGAGTTCTTCATGAAGCTCGCGGATCAGCGCCGGCTCCGGTCGCTCGCCCGCTTCGAGCTTGCCGCCGGGGAATTCCCAGAGGCCGGCGAGCGCCTTGCCCTCGGGGCGCCGCGTGACGAGCACGCGGTTGTCGGCATCGATCAAAGCGCAGGCGACGACGAGGAGCAGCTTCACGGAGGTGGGACTCAGTTGCCGGAGAGGATGACCTGGACGGGCTCGGTTTCCTTGCCCGTCAGCGTGACGCTGTCATAGACCAAGCCGCCCTCCCGCGTGAAGGCGTTCTCATCGCCCCAGATCACCTGGGTGGTGACGAAGTAGGAGCCCGGCGCGACCTTGTCGAAGGCGAAGCGGCCATTGGCCTCGGCCTTGGTCGTGCGCGTGTATTCGGCATAGGCCGGATCGACCGTGTCAGCAGCCGGATAGGCGTGATGCGGGACGTATTTGCCCTGGCCGTAGAGATTGGCGAAGCGCTCGCGGGCAAAACCGGTGGCGGGAATGAGGCGCACGACCTGGCCGGCGGCGTTGACCACGGTGCCGCTCGGCTTGGTGCGGAAGGCATGTCCTGCGATGACGCCGTTGCCCGGCTTCTTGATGACGGCAGCTTCGTCCGTGGAGAACGCCACAGTTGCCGCCTGGCGCTCGACGCAGCCAGCCATGGCGGCTCCAGCCAAGATGGCCGCCGCGATAGTCCCGATCCTCATGAGGCCCCCACCTTGCGCGGCGCCGTCGTGACGAGGAAGACGCCGGCCAGGATGATGCAACCGCCCAGGATTTGACGCAACCCCAGGTTTTCATGCAGGACGATGACGCCGAGGATCACCGCTACCGTTGGCACGAGATAACCGGTCATCGCGGCCCGCGTCGGCCCCGCCGCCCGGATCAGCCGCATGAAGACGGTCACCGGGATCGCGGTGGCGACGATGCCGAGGGCCAGCATCGCCGGCAGATGGCCGCCAAGCGGGACGAAGGCCGCGGGGCCGAGCACGACGAGCGTCAGCGCGGTCGCGATGGTGCCGGAGAACATCTGCTGGCCCAATGCGAGCCGGGCCGGATCGCCCGTCGCGGTCGGCACGGTGCGGACATAGAGATTGGCGACGGCGTAGCTCAGCGTTGCGCCGATCATGGCGAGGACGCTCAGCGCGGTGCCGCCGCCCTCGAACAGCCGAGGGCCGATCAGCAGCGCGACGCCGGTCATTCCAAGCAGGATGCCGCCGAAGCGACGCCGGCTCAGCCGCTCCTCGGAGAAGATGAGATGGGCGGCAAGCGCGGTGACGAGCGGCCCCGCCGACTGGATCATCGCTGCCGGCCCGCTGGCGAGCTGGATCAGCGCGTAGCCGACGAGCACGTTCGGCAGCCAGCCATTGGTGGTGCCCAGCACGAGCCAGGGCAGGATCTCGGCCCGCCGCGGCAAGGGGCTGCGCCCCCGCCCCAGGCTCCAGAGCGACAGCACGGCAGCGCCGAGCAGGCCGCGGCTGGCGGCGATCGCCAGCGCCGAAACCTCGCCGCTCATCAGCTTGATGAACAGGTAGCTCGACCCCCAGAGCAGGGAGCAGATCGCGAGGTTGACGGCGATGAAGCTGCGGCTGGGTTCCTGCTGCGGCGCGGCCTCAGGAGCGATAGTCGCCATTGATCTCGACATAGGCCTTGGTCAGGTCGCAGGTCCAGACCGTGGCCTTGCCGCGTCCGATGCCGAGATCGGCTGTGATGACGATACTGTCGCCCTTCATGTAGTCCGACACCGCCTGCTCGTCATAGGACGGAGCCCGCGCGCCCTGCTTCGCTACGACGATGTCGCCGAAGCCGATATCGAGCCTGTCGCGATCGGCCGGCTCGCCGGCCTTGCCGACGGCCATGACGACGCGGCCCCAATTGGCGTCCTCGCCGGCGATGGCTGTCTTGACCAGCGGCGAATTGGCGATCGAGAGCGCGACCCGCTTGGCCGAGCGGGCCGAGGCCGCGCCGCTGACGCGCACCTCGACGAATTTCCGCGCGCCCTCGCCGTCCTTGCAGACGAGATGGGCGAGTTCGAGCAGGATCGAATTCAGCGCCCGCTTGAAGCCGGAGAGCCGGGGATCGTTGATTTCGGTGATGGCGGGCACGCCGCGCTCCGCCGCCTTGCCGGTGGCGAACAGCATCAGGGTGTCCGAGGTCGAGGTGTCGCTGTCGACGGTGACCGCGTTGAACGAACCCTTCACGCCCTTGGAGAGCATGGCCTGGAGCACGGGCGCGGCAATCGGGGCATCGGTGAAGACGAAGGAGAGCATCGTCGCCATGTCCGGCGCGATCATGCCGGCGCCCTTGGCGATGCCGGCGATGACCACTTCCTTGCCGTCGATCTTGGCCTTGCGGGTCAAGGCCTTCGGAAAGGTGTCGGTGGTCATGATCGCCTTGGCGGCGTCGATCCAGGGGCCGTCGGTGGCGCGCCTGGCGCAATCGTCGAGCACGCCCTTGAACTTGGTCGCGTCCAGCGGTTCGCCGATCACGCCGGTCGAGGCGATGAAGACCTCCTGCGGCTTGCAAGCCGCAGCCTTGGCGGCGATCTCGGCGGTGAGCTTGACCGCGTCACGGCCTTTCAGGCCCGTGAAGGCGTTGGCATTGCCGGAATTGACGACGATGGCGCGGGCAGAGCCTTGCGCGAGGTTCTCGCGGCACCAATCGACCGGGGCCGACGGGCATTTCGAGCGCGTGAAGACGCCGGCGACCTGGGTCCCTTCGTCGAGCAGCGCGAACCAGACGTCCTGGCGGCCCTTGTAGCGGATGCCCGCCTCGGCGGTGGCGAAGCGCACGCCCGGAACCGGCGGCACCTTGGGCTGGCGCTTCGGCGCGAGCGGGGAAACGGGGACATCCTTGCCGGCCATCGGAGCTCCTCCTGCGGAGCACTGCTCGAAGACCGGCGAATCGTTTGCTCACCGGGGCAGTGCGTCTCGTTCAGAAGCCGTCTGCCGCAGGCCGATGACGAAAACAAGAAGGGCGGCCGCAAGGGCCGCCCGCAAAATTGAAGGTCTGCGCCATACTCGGGCTCGACCCGCGCATCTCTTTCCGGAAATTCTCGGGTCCGCGCTTTGCTTCGCCCGAGAATGACGACGTCGGATCAGTTCTTCTTCGGCTCGGCAGGCTTGGCGGCATCCGGGGCCGGAGCGGCGGGCACCGCAGGCTTGTCGAGGCGCTCGATCTTGGCCTTCTCGCGCATGGCAAGCACGAGGTCCTGCTGGGCCTTGCGCTCGAGATACTGGTCGATCTGCGGCTTCACCGAGGCGAAGTCGGGCAGCGGCTTGGAGCGCTTGTCCTCGAGCCTGATGACGTGCCAGCCGAACTGGCTCTTCACCGGCTCGGAGACCTCGCCCTTCTTCAGCTTGAAAGCGGCCTCGGCGAATTCCGGCACCATGCGGTCCTTGGTGAACCAGCCGAGATCCCCGCCCTCCTTGCCGGAGCCCGGATCCTTCGAAACGTCGGCGGCGACCTTGGCGAAATCCTCGCCCTTCTTCAGCCGCTCGACCACGGCCTTGGCCTGGGCCTCGTCCTCGACGAGGATGTGGCGAGCATGAACCTCTTCCTCGGGCGTCATCGCCTTGGTGGTCTCGTCGAAGAGCTTCTTGGCGGCGTCGGCGGTGACAGCCTTCTTGCCTTCGCGTGTCAGGTACTCGTCGAGCAGCACCTTCTCGCGGTAATAGGCGAGGCGGGCGGCGAAATCGGGCGTATCGGTGATCTTGGCGTCGGCCGCGGCCCTGGCCCCGAGCTTGAGGTCGACGAGATAGTTGATGACCTCGTCGCGCTTGCGGTCATCGGGGAGCTGGGCGAGGCGCTCGCCGAGATCCTCGCTGGCAAGCTGGATGTCCTTCTCGGTGATCGCGATGCCGTCGACCTTGGCGACGACCTTGTCGGCCTGGGCGAAGGCCGGTCCAGTCAGCAGCGCGAAGCCGAGGAAGGCAATGAGACGGGCTGAGTTCATGAGTGACGGCCTTTCGTCGGAAAACCCGAGACGCTTTGGCGGCTGCACTGCCAGCTGAACGCGGCAAAGGCAAGGCGGTTCAAGCGATTGCGGCGACCGATCACGCAGCTTTGCACCGCCCGGAGGGGCGTGCGATGCCGCAACGTCGTGCGATCTCAAGCTTCCGCCCTTGGAAGCAGCCGGGAAAACACCCACATCCAGAGCCGAATTCACTTGCCGTTTCGCTGCCGATTGGACGAAACGCACGCTGGACCCTGCCCGCGCACGCGTCTAAACACGCGGTCGCATTTCGAGAATACCGGGCTTCCGACCCAGGCGCGAAAGAGGTCCGCGCCGGCCGGGGGCTCAAGCATCACCTGAAAGGCCCAACATGCTTGGCGCGCTCGCAAAGAAACTCTTCGGCTCGTCGAATGACCGCCGCGTCAAGGGCTACCAGCCCCGCGTCGCCGCGATCAACGCCCTCGAGAACGAGATCGCCGCGCTGAGCGACGAGGCGCTGAAGGCGCGCACCGACGAGTTCAGGCAGCAGCTTGCCAATGGCGCCAAGCTTGACGACCTGCTCGTGCCGGCTTTCGCCACCGTTCGCGAGGCGGCCAAGCGCGTGCTCGGCCAGCGCCCCTACGACGTCCAGCTCGTCGGCGGCATGGTGCTGCACGAGGGCGCCATCGCCGAGATGAAGACCGGCGAAGGCAAGACGCTGGTCGCGACCCTGCCGACCTATCTCAATGCGCTCGAAGGCAAGGGCGTCCACGTCGTCACCGTCAATGACTACCTCGCCCGGCGTGACGCCGAGTGGATGGCGAAGCTCTACAACTTCCTCGGCCTCACGGTCGGCATCATCGTGCACGGCCTCGACGACGAGGAGCGCCAGCGGGCCTATGCCTGCGACATCACCTACGGCACGAACAACGAATTCGGCTTCGATTATCTCCGCGACAACATGAAGTACGACGTCGCGCAGATGAGCCAGCGCGGCCACCACTTCGCCATCGTCGACGAGGTCGACTCGATCCTGGTCGACGAAGCGCGCACGCCGCTGATCATTTCCGGCCCGCTCGACGACAAGTCCGATCTCTATGTCGCGATCGACAAGGTGCTGCCGGGCCTCGTCGCCGGCGATTACGAGGTCGACGAGAAGCAGCGGACGGTGGCACTGACCGAGGCCGGCAACGATCATATCGAGGAGCTGCTGCGCGAGGCCGAGATATTGAAGGAGGGCGATCTCTACGACGCCCATAACGTCACGCTGGTTCACCACGTCAACCAGGCGTTGCGCGCGCATTCGCTGTTCACCCGGGACAAGGACTACATCGTCCGCAATGACG
Source organism: Allobosea sp. 10L422 (assembly GCF_056395345.1). NCBI lineage: Bacteria > Pseudomonadati > Pseudomonadota > Alphaproteobacteria > Hyphomicrobiales > Alloboseaceae > Allobosea > Allobosea sp. 10L422. Next base: position 274,148 of record NZ_JBFTJI010000003.1, on the reverse strand, counting down.
AGGTCGTCATCATCGACGAGTTCACCGGCCGCATGATGCCGGGGCGGCGCTATTCGGAAGGGCTGCACCAGGCGCTTGAAGCCAAGGAACAGGTCACCGTCCAGCCCGAGAACGCGACGCTGGCCTCGATCACCTTCCAGAACTATTTCCGGCTCTACGGCAAGCTCGCGGGCATGACCGGCACGGCGGCGACCGAGGCCGACGAGTTCTTCCAGATCTACAAGCTCGAGGTCGTCGAGATTCCGACCAACGTCCCGATCGCCCGCAAGGACGAGGATGACGAGGTCTACCGCACCTTCGAGGAGAAGGTCCGCGCCATCATCCGCGAGATCCAGGCGGCGCAGGCCAACGGCCAGCCGATCCTGGTCGGCACCACCTCGATCGAGCGCTCCGAGCTCGTCGCCGGCATGCTGGAGAAGGCGGGCTACAAGCTGCTCGACTTCACCGACCCGACGGCGCTGGAGCCGGTCTACCAGGCGGCGCGCGAGGGCAAGACGACAAAAGCCTTCGCCGTTCTGAACGCCCGCTTCCACGAGCAGGAGGCCTATATCGTCGCGCAGGCCGGCGTGCCTGGCGCGATCACCATCGCCACCAACATGGCCGGCCGCGGCACCGACATCCAGCTCGGCGGCAATGCCGATATGCGGATCAATCACGACCTTGCCGGCATCGAGCCGGGCCCGGAGCGCGACGCCAAGGCGGCAGCGATCCGCGCCGAGGTGGCCGATTTCAAGCAGCGCGTCCTGAAGTCCGGCGGCCTCTACATCGTCGGCACCGAGCGCCATGAGAGCCGGCGCATCGACAACCAGCTGCGCGGCCGCGCCGGGCGCCAGGGCGACCCCGGCCGCTCGAAGTTCTTCCTGTCGCTGCAGGACGATCTGATGCGCATCTTCGGCTCCGACCGGATGGACGGCATGCTGACGAAGCTCGGCCTCAAGGAGGACGAGGCGATCGTCCATCCCTGGATCAACAAGGCGGTCGAGAAGGCGCAGGGCAAGGTCGAGGCGCGCAACTTCGACATCCGCAAGAACATCCTGAAGTACGACGACGTCATGAACGACCAGCGCAAGGTGGTCTTCGAGCAGCGCCGGGACTTCATGCGCCAGGCCAGCGTGCGCGAGACGATCGACGACATGCGCCACGGGGTGGTCGAGGATGTCGTCGCCCGTCACATCCCGGAAGACGCCTATCCCGAGCAGTGGGACACTGCCGGCCTCAAGCAGGAGGTGATCCAGTCCCTCAACCTCGACCTGCCGGTCGAGGACTGGGCCAAGGAAGAGGGCATCGCCGACAGCGAGATCCGCGAGCGCATCCGCAAGCTCGCCGACGAGGATTATGCCGGCCGCATCGAGCGCAACACCGACGAGGTCATGACCTATGTCGAGAAGCAGGTGCTGCTGCAGTCGCTCGACCATCTCTGGCGCGAGCATCTGGTCACGCTCGACCATCTCAGACAGGTCATCGGCTGGCGCGGCCTCGCCCAGCGCGACCCGCTGCAGGAATACAAGCAGGAAGCATTCGAACTGTTCGACGGGCTGATCGGCCAGCTGCGCCAGCAGGTCACCGGCCATCTCTCGCGCGTCGAGGTCCGCTTCGAGCAGCCGGAAGATCAGCAGGCTCAGCAATTCGCGCAGGACGGTGCCGGCTCAGGCTTCGGCGGCGGCGACTACGGGGGCGGTGGCGTGCAGTTCGCCGCGGTCGATGCCGATACGGAGGTTCTGGACCGCAACCCGGCCGATCCGGCGACCTGGGGCAAGGTCGGCCGCAATGAGCCCTGCCCCTGCGGTTCCGGCAAGAAGTTCAAGCACTGCCACGGCCAGTTCGTCTGAGGCAGCTTTTCCCGCTGCCGATCCCCGCGCCCGGCCCTGTGCCGGGCGCAATGCGTTTCAGGGCCGCTTGCGACGTTTCGTGGCGACATTTTCCGCCGATCAGAGCGAGGAGCCGATCTCCTGCTGTCTCGCCGAGCGGGGCCGCGTGCTGAGCCATGCCGGGCGTGCGAAAAGAAAAGCCAGCGGCGTGCCCCTGACCAGCCGGTGCAGCAGCAGCGGCACGGCGACTGAGATCGCGGTCAGCAGCAGCGCGGCGACGCCGGGGTCGAGCGGGATGCCGGAGCGCAGCAGCACGGCCCGCCCGATCACCATCGGCAGGAAGAAGGCGAGATAGATCGGCAAGGAGTTGCGTCCGCAATAGTCGAGCCAGGGCAGGTGCCCGGCCAGCAGCACCGCGCTGAGCAGGATCCCGGCCACTCCGGCGATGCCGAGCAGCAGGTGCACGCCCGGCGCCGCATTCTGGACGTCGTGGCCGAGAAAGGGCGTAGCGAGCGCGCTGAGCGCGAACCAGCCGGCCCAGATCGCGAAGGTCTTGCGGCGATGGTCCGCGGCCCTGTCTGCGGCGGCGCGGATTTGCGCCGAGAACACGGCTCCGGCGAGGAAGAAGACGAAATAGGCGGTGAACTGGTCGGGCACCATCCAGCCGGTGCTCAGCGGGGCGAGCGCCAGCAGCGCGGCCGCGATCAGCGCCGCATGGCGCCAGCGCCAGACGGCCTTGGCAATGGCGAAAAACACGGTGAGCAGATAGATGAACCAGAGCACGCCGAAGGGATCGACGAGACCGAGCGCATAGTCCTGCGCGAACCCGGAGAAGCCTGCCTCGCCCCAGGGCGGAAAGCGCATGAGCGCGTTGATGGAGAACCAGAGCAGGTAGAAATAACTCAGCGGCACGATCTTCCGGTCGAGGAAGGCGTTCCAGCCGAGCCCGACGAGACGTGGCACGAACAGGCCCGAGAGCAGGAACAGGCCGGGCATGCGGAACTGCTTCGCCCAGGCGATCAGCGGGTCGATCCAGCTCTCCTGCCCCGTGGCGCCTTCGAGCCCGCCGGCCACATGCATCAGCACGACCAGGATGATGCAGATGCCCTTGCCCGTATCGACCCAGCCGATGCGGCTGGCCGGGCGATGGGGCGTTGCAGTCGTTTCAGCCATGATGCCGGTTCCTCCAAGCGGAGCTTGGCACGGCCGGCTTAGCAGGTGGTTAGGATCGCTGCCGGGCAGGATCGGATGCCGTTAAGCTTCCAGCAAGGGTGGCGAGCAACCTTGTGAGGGGCAGACACGGCTTGGATGGCCCGGCCGCTTGGAGCCGGCAATCCGGTCGGGATTGTGCTCACTGCTCCTTCTCATAGGCGGCATATTGCTCGGCCGACATGCCCGGAAGCTTCTGCACGAAGGCGACGACGGCCCGCAGGTCCTCGTCGCTATGGGACTCGGCGAAGGCCGGCATCCCCGTCATCCGAACACCGTTCTTGACGATCCAGAAGATCTCGGCAGAGCTCCAGCGCTGGATCGTGTCAGGCAGGAATGGTGGCTCTGGATTGAGGCCCTTGCCGATATCGACCGGGTCCTTCCCCGGGCCGCCATGGCAATAAACGCAAGTCTCGTTGTAGAGGCGGAACCCGCGGGCAATGTCGGTGGAGGGTGCCGGCGCGGGCACGCTGGCCGCCTGGCGAGCTACCGATTGGCGCATGGCGGTCTGCAGCAGGAAGAAAACCGGAGCGCTGTGTGGCTCGCGGGCCGCGATATTGACGAAGCCGCCGAAGACGACGGCGAGGCCTGCGATGGCCAGGAGGATGAAGGCTGAGATGAAACCGGCGATGAATCGCATGGCGCCCTCCCGCGCGGGATGCAGCCCGGCTGTCGCTTCGTCGCCGGGCGACCGTTATGCTGCGGCTGATCGATGCTACCTGAATGATAGAGGGGCGAACAGCGCCTGCCGGCCGAGGCTGGCTTCATCGTTGTCAGAATTGTCCCGCGACTGGCCTTTCACCGTCCGGGGCGGGCAGATTGCGCTCCTGAATTAACGAAAGGCATTCCCGAACATATCTGTCTGACGAGCCGGCGCACCAATGCCCGGCTGCATATAGGCCGGCCCGTCCGCCCTTTTGCTGGGAACGGTATCTTGCGTGACGCAACCGACTGGCCCGAGAAGGATGAGCACCACGGCGACACAAAGTTTCAGCACGGCGAACTCCATCGTTAGATTTCGGAACCAGCGCTAGGCGCCTTCTTCGCAGCGCTCCGCATTTCTCCTATTATTCGTACGCCTTGAAGCTGGAAAGCTGTCCCTTGGGACGATCTGCGACAGGAGATCGAATTTCGCTGTCGCATGACGGCAGGCGCGTAACGGTGACAATCGAGAGCAGACATGACCGAGGTCCGGCTTGGGTCGGGAGCTGCCATGCTGTTGGCGTAGCGACTGGCCTGCGATAACGCTCGGACATCCTGCCACCGGCGACTGCCCCTCATGAACGATGCCTCTGTATCTGCCTCCGTCGTCTCCGCACGGAGCCTTGGGGCCGCGCTTTTGCTCGCGGTCATGTGGGGCTTGTCGATCCCGATCACGAAGTTGGGCCTGTTGACGTTGCCGCCGCTCGTTCTTACCGGGCTGCGGTTCCTGATTGCGATACCGCTGATGTTTCTTCTCGTAGTCGGGAAGCAGCGATTGCCTTTGAAGGCTTTACCTCGCGTAGCGGCGCTGGGAATTCTTGGCATTGGCATCGGCCAAGTCGCACAAACATTCGGCGTAGCTGGTACATCTGCTTCGGTGGGCACGACGATCTCGGCGGCTATCCCGGCTTTCGTCGTCATCTTCGCGGCCCTGCGGTTGCGGCAACCGGTGACCATCGTGCAGGCGCTCGGCATTGCCGCGGCCTTCATCGGCATCGGTTTTGTCGCTTGGGGGCGCGGTGAGGCTTCCTCGGCCGCGACGCAAACGAGCCTGTCCGGTGCCGCGCTCGTACTGCTTTCAGCGCTGACGATCGCCTTCTACTATGTCTGGAGTGTCGAACTGTCGGAGCGGCACGGCACAGTTGTCGTCGCTGCGTGGAGCACGCTGTTCGGCTTCCTCGCACTCTCGCCTTGGACGATCTGGGAATTGATAGAAGTGCCGTTCCAGTTGACGGTCGTCGGAGTGTCGTCCGCTCTCTATCTCGGCGTCATGGTCACGGTTGCCGGGCTCTTCCTCTGGCTACATCTGCTACGCACGCTTCCTGCCCGGATTGCCGCCAGCATCCAATACCTCCAGCCGATCATCGGCGTGGCTGCCGCCGCCCTGATCTTCGGGGACCGGCTGGGACCGCTCTTCATCGTCGGCGTCGTCCTCGTGCTCGCGGGGTTGACGCTCACGGTCGCGACGAAGCGGAAGGGGCAGCTGTCCGCTTAGGGTCGAAAGCGGACTCCCACTGTGCGACCATGGCGGTGGTTTTCGCACGCACTTGTCCCCGTCCTTGCAATCCATGCCTATGCTCGGCCCACCTCATCCCCGAGGGGCGGCCATCCGGAGGTATGCCAGGGGCGGGAGGAGGTTCGGCGCCTGCGGGTGGAGTTACGATCCACTCCCGGGAGGCTGCGGGGCACCGCCCTGGGGGTACTACGGCCCCTGTGCGAGGAGCTCGCTGGAAGGTTGGGGCAACCAGGGTCTGGCGCGGAACGGATGACAAGGCGATGAGCCGAACTGATCCGCGAGGCGCCGGGCACGAGTGCCCCAGCCGTGTAGCGCGGCCCGGAGTCCGAAATCGCCGAGGAGCGGAGCGCCACGGGGCGTGCGGAAGGTGGCTCAATCCTTCCGCGCCGCATCCTGGCTCAATGGAAGCGGCCCGATACCCACGCGCCTCGCGGCGCTCCGCTGCCCCTCAGATTGAAACGACCGCGCGCGAGCACGGGCGGGTGAAGAACTATGGGCGGGAGGCGTTGCCGTCATGGTGGGGCCTGTCCCGACCATCCACGTCTTAGAACCGGACTGCCGCTCGACGCGCGCAAGACGTGGCTGCTCGCCGCAAGGACGAGCATGACGGTGGTGTTCCGTTCGATGGCGCAGGCCGGCCAGCGGAAGGCAGCGTTTGGCCGCCAGCCCTCCTTGCATCCGCTCGCGTCAACCGCCAGTTTGGGCGCTGTCACGGGCAGGGGCGGCGCCGACAGCGCCGCGAGGGGTGTGGGATGGATCTGTCGGGCTACAATATCGCTGTCGTCGTCGTCGTGGCGCTGGTCATCCTGACGATCGCGCGCGGCGTCCGCACCGTTCCGCAGGGCTACAATTACACCGTCGAGCGCTTCGGCCGCTATTCGCGCACGCTGAGCGCGGGGCTGGGCCTGATCGTGCCCTATATCGACCGCATCGGCCACAAGGTGAATGTGATGGAGCAGGTGCTCGATATTCCCTCGCAGGAGGCGATCACCAAGGACAATGCCGGCGTGCGTATCGACGCCGTCGCCTTCTTCCAGGTGCTCGACGCGGCAAAGGCCAGCTACGAGGTCGCCGCGCTCCACGATGCGCTGATGCTCCTGACCATGACCAATATCCGCACCGTCGTCGGCTCGATGGACCTCGACCAGCTCCTCTCCCACCGCGACGAGATCAATGAGCGGCTGCTGCGCGTCATGGACGCCGCCGCCTCGCCCTGGGGCGTCAAGGTCACGCGCATCGAGATCCGCGACATCCTGCCGCCGGCCGACATCGCCGGCGCCATGAACCGGCAAATGAAGGCCGAGCGCGAGAAGCGCGCCACCGTGCTGGAGGCCGAGGGGCAGAGGCAATCCGAGATCCTCAAGGCCGAGGGCCAGAAGCAGGCGCAGATCCTCGCCGCCGAGGGCCGCAAGGAAGCGGCGCTGCGCGATGCCGAGGCCCGCGAAAGGCTGGCCCAGGCGGAGGCGACCGCGACCGCCATGGTTTCGGAGGCGATCAGCCGCGGCGACATCCAGGCCGCCAATTTCCTCATCGCCGAGCGCTATACCGATGCGCTGAAGGCGATCGCCAGCAGCAACAACAGCAAGGTGGTGATCGTGCCGATCGAGGCCGCAGCGCTCGCCGGCACGGTCGGTGGCATCGCCCAGCTCACCAAGGCCGTGTTCGGCGAGGAGGCGGTGGCGCAGCGCCGCGGCTCGGGTTCGGTGCCGGCCGCGAGCCGGACGGGCGGCTGAGGCGGCCATGCCGGAGTGGCTGATGAACCATAGCGGCTGGCTTTGGGCGATCCTCGGCCTGCTGCTGATCGGCGGCGAGGTGCTGGCACCCGGCGTCTTCCTGATCTGGCTCGGCCTTGCCGCGCTCGTCACCGGCGCGCTCGCCGGCCTCACCGGCATGGGCTGGCAGGCGGCGATGCTGGTCTTCGCTGTGCTCGCCGTCATCTGCGTCCTCGCCGGACGTCTGCTGACCCGCCGCCGGAGCGAGGAGCCGGATGCCGCGACCGGCCTCAACGACCGTGGCCGCCAGCTGATCGGCAAGGTGTTCCGGCTGGAGGCGACGATGACCGGCGGCGAGGGCCGTATCCGCGTCGGCGATTCGTCCTGGCGGATCATCGGGCCGGAGCTGCTGGCAGGGACGGAGATCAAGGTCGTACGCGTTGAGGGCTCGACGCTGGTCGTGGAGAAGGCATGAGGTTTTTGCATCCGATGCGGGGTTTTTCGCGTCGGCGTTGCGTCTAAGGCGTTGGCCTCGCGCGCCACGAGGACTATAGCAACCGCTCCCTCACGAGCGCAGCAGCCATGACCAGCCTCAGCGAACGCCTTTCCCTTCCGAAGGACCGCATCAAGGTCCTGCTGCTGGAAAGCATCAACGATTCCGCCGTCGAACTGCTGCAGCAGGCCGGCTACTCCAATCTGGAGCGGCTGCCCAAGGCGCTCGACCGCGAGGCGCTGCTCAAGGCGATCAAGGGCGTGCATGTGCTCGGCATCCGCTCGCGCACGCAACTGACTCCGGAGGTCTTCGCCGCTGCCGACCGGCTCTTCGCCGTCGGTTGCTTCTCGGTCGGCACCAATCAGGTCGATCTCGAGGCGGCGCGCCAGCAAGGCGTGCCCGTCTTCAATGCGCCGTTCTCCAACACCCGCAGCGTCGCGGAACTCACCATCGGCGAGATCGTGATGCTGCTCCGGCGCATTCCGGACCGCTCGCGTTCGGCGCATGATGGCGGCTGGGACAAGTCGGCCAACGGCTCGTTCGAGGTGCGCGGCAAGACGCTCGGAATCATCGGCTACGGCAATATCGGCAGCCAGCTCTCGACGCTGGCCGAGGCGATGGGAATGCGCGTGATCTACTACGATCACACCGACCGGCTGCGCCATGGCAACACCGAGCCGACGAAGAGCCTGAACGCCCTGCTCGGCGCCGCCGACATCGTTTCGCTGCATGTGCCGGAGACGCCGCAGACCGCCGGCATGATGGGCGCCGCCCAGGTCGCCAAGATGAAGCAGGGCGCTTACCTCATCAACAACTCGCGTGGCACCGTCGTTGATCTCGACGCGGTCGCGGCGGCGCTGAAGAGCGGTCATCTCGCGGGAGCCGCGGTCGATGTCTTCCCGGTCGAACCAGCCTCCAACGCGGAACGCTTCGTCTCGCCGCTGCAAGGCTGCGCCAACGTGATCCTGACGCCGCATATCGGCGGCTCGACCGAGGAGGCGCAGGAGCGTATCGGCGCAGAGGTCGCACGCAAACTTGTCGACTATTCCGATGTCGGCTCGACCGTCGGCGCGGTGAATTTTCCGCAGGTGCAGATCCCGGTGCGCGCTGTGGGCACGCGCTTCATCCATGTCCAGAGAAACGTACCGGGCATGCTGCGGCGCCTCAACGACGTCTTCGCGAACCGGCAGGTCAACATCGCCGCGCAGAATTACCATACCGACGGCGAGGTCGGTTATGTCGTCATTGAGGCCGACAAGGTCTCGATCACCGAGGCGCGCGACATCCTGCGCGAGATTCGTGCTCTCGACGGCACGATCCGCGCCCGGCTGCTCTATCAGCGCGACTGACACGCCGGGAAGGCATTTCAGTCGCGGCCGCCCGGCTTGGTCGGCGTTTCCAAGGCGACAGGGTCACTGGCGGGGAAGGTGTCCTTCAACGCCTGGTTGAGATCGGCGTCCTTGCCGTGCTTGCGCTCAGCCTTGCGCTGTTCCTTCTGCTCCTTGCGCAGGCTTTCCTTGGCCGGATTGGCGGTCGTGGTCATGGTCGCTCCTTCGGCGTGGGTGGCTTTGCAAATCAACTCCGCAGGGCGAGGGGCGTTCCGCCATAACGTCAGCGCAGGCGCGCCATGACGAGCCGCGCCTGCCTCTGGACCAGGGCGCGCAGCCTTCCCATCTGGTGAAGCTCAGCCTTCCCGCCGGCACTTCGTCCGGCGCCAGCCAGCAGGGGCCGTCATGGTCGCGATCTCCGTCCTCGATCTCGTTCCCGTCGTCGAAGGGGAGGGGCCGCGCCAGGCGCTGCTCAAGTCGATCGATCTGGCGCGCCATGCCGAGAAGCTCGGCTATACCCGCTACTGGGTGGCGGAGCACCACAACATGGTCGGCATCGCCAGCGCGGCGACCTCGGTCGTGATCGGCCAGCTCGCGGCGGCGACCAGCACGATGCGCATCGGCGCCGGCGGCATCATGCTGCCGAACCACGCTCCGCTCGTGATCGCCGAGCAGTTCGGCACGCTGGAAGCGCTCTTCCCCGGGCGCATCGATCTCGGTCTCGGCCGGGCGCCCGGCACCGACCAGCTGACGCTCAGGGCGCTGCGCCGCAGCCCGATGTCATCGGACAGCTTCCCTCAGGACGTACTGGAACTGCAGGCGCTGTTCGCGCCGGCCGGGCCCAACCAGGCGATCCGCGCCGTGCCGGGGGAGGGGCTGAACGTGCCGCTGTGGATCCTCGGTTCCAGCCTCTTCGGCGCGCAGCTCGCGGCGGAGCTCGGCCTGCCCTACAGCTTCGCCTCGCATTTCGCGCCCGATGCGCTGTTGCAGGCGCTCGCGGTCTATCGCGAACGCTTCAAGCCTTCCGAGCAGCTTGCAACGTCCTATGCGATGCCGGGCATCAATGTCGTCGCCGCCGAGACCGACGAGGAGGCGCGCCATCTCGCGACCTCCCTGCAGCAGCGTTTCGTCGGAATGGTCCGCGGCGCGCGTGGCAAGCTTCAGCCGCCGATCGACGATATCGAGCAGTACTGGTCACCGGCGGAGAAGGCGCATGTCTCGCAGATGCTGCGTTATGCCTTCATCGGCTCGCCGGAGACGCTGAAGCGTTCGCTCGGCGCCTTCATCCGCGAGACCGGCGCCGACGAGATCATGATCACCGCGCCGATCTTCGACCATGAGAAGCGCAAGCGCTCGTTCGAGCTGGTGGCCGGAATCGCGGCTGACCTCGGCGCGGCGCGGAGCGCAGCCTGAGAGCGGCAAATCTGCCGGATGGTCCGTCATGTTGCGCAACATGACGGACGCAGCGGCCATTGCGATAGAAAATCATTTGCAATAATAATGCAAATGAGAGTGATTATCATATAGGTGAATTTGCAAAATCACCCGTTCGCGGTATCTCCGTGACATGATCGAAGTGGACCGGCGCGTCGCCGTTTTCGAAAACCAGCTCAAGGGGGCCGGGCTGCGCATGACGCAGCAGCGGCGGTTGATCCTGCGCGTGTTGGCGGAAGCTGATGATCACCCCGATGCGAAAGGCATCTTCACGCGCGCCTTCGCCCTCGATCCGACACTCTCGCTCTCGACAGTCTATCGCACGATGAAGGTGCTGGAGGCGCAAGGGGCGATCGAACGCCACGCCTTCGAGGACGGCGTCTCGCGCTATGAGCATGCCGGCCAGGAACATCACGACCATCTGATCGACATCGATTCCGGCGAGGTGATCGAATTCTCCTCGGACGCGATCGAAGAGCTGCAGCGGCGTATCGCCGCCGAGCTCGGCTATGAGCTCGTCCGGCATCGGCTGGAGCTCTATGGTCGCAAGATGCCGCCGGCCAAGGCGCCGGCGCAGCGCAAGAGCCGCAAGCAGAGCTGACGCGCTCGGGCCTGGGCCGATGCTTCAGCCGTCGATGACGTCGTCGTATTCGCGATGCTTCGCGATCCAGCCCTTGAGGAACTCGCAGCGGACAACGGCCTTGCGTCCGCTCGCGCGGAGCAGCTCGAAGACGCCCTTCGCCAGACGCGAGCCGACGCCCTGCCCGGCGAACTGCTCGGGCACCTCGGTATGAACAAGCACCACCCGATCGCCGTCCAGCCTGTAGGCAACGAGGGCCGTGCCGCCATCGAGCGCCAGTTCGAATCGGTTCTGTTCGGGTCTCTCGACGACGTCCATGGTCCGCTCCTTCAGATCAGCCTTGCGCGTCCGAACGCCAAGGGTAGCTCCAGGTTTCGGTCAGGGCCTTGCCGCCGCTCTTGAGGAAGGCGCGCATCTCGGCGAGCTGACCGGGCTCGACCACGACATCGATGAAGGCGCGGAAGCCCTTGGTCTTCTGGTTCGGCACGATGAAGGCGCGATCGATGCGGCCATAGGCGATCGAGGGCACGATCTCGACCTTTTCCGGCTGCTTGACGTGGTAGTCGAGGTCGCCGCCGGCGAAGTCGACGATGAAGCGGCGGGCGCCCTCCGTCACCGGCTCGCCCGAACCCAGCGCCTTCGGTTTGGCCTGGTAAGTGTTGATCACCCGCCCGCCCGGGTGCAGGTCGCTGGAGTCAAGCATGGCGGTGAGCTTGTAGGCGAAAGAGAATTCCTTGCCGGGTTCGAGCGGCGTCTTCGGCGCCCAGAGCGCAACGACATTGTCGTTGGTCTCGTCCGAGGTCGCCATCTCGATCAGCTCGACGACGCCCTCGCCCCAGTCGCCCTGCGGCTCGATCCAGTAGGACGGGCGCAGCTCATAGGCGAGATCGAGATCCTGATAGTGCTCGAAGGTGCGGTCGCGCTGCATCAGGCCGAAGCCGCGGACATTGCGCTCGACGAAGGAGGAGACGGCCTGCTGCTTGGGATTGCGCAGCGGGCGCCAGATCCATTCGCCGCTGCCGGAATGGATCATCAGCCCGTCCGAATCGTGCAGCTCGCTGCGGAAATCGTCGAAGAAGCGGCGGTCGTTCTCCCCCGTGAAGAACATCGAGGTCAGCGGCGCGAGGCCGAGCTTCTCGATCGGGACGCGCGGATAGAGTGTCGCCGCGACATCGATCACCGTGTCGAGATCGGGATAGATGGTGAAGCGGAAGGCGCCGGTCACCGAGGGGGAGTCGAGCAGCGTGTGGATGATGACGCGCTCGGCATCGGCCGTGGGCTGCTCGATCCAGAACTCGCGGAAGACCGGGAATTCCTCATTTGCCGTTCCAGCCCCGATCGAGAGCCCGCGTGCCGAGAGGCCGTAGCGCTGGCCGCGGCCGAGCACGCGAAAATAGCTGGCGCCGATGAAGGAGATCAGCTCGTCGAAGACGCGGGGGTCGTTGAGAGGATAGTGCAGCCGGAAGCCGGCGAAGCCGAGATTGACCGGCAGCGGCTTGTCGAACTTGACCTTGCCGTAATCGAACAGGTTGGCGGCATAGGGCACAGGGGTCGGCACGCCGTCGCGGACTACGTTCACCGTGACCGGCCGGGTGAACAGGAAGCCCGGATGGAACATCTGCATGCGGAAGGGCGAGCCGTTCTGAGCGAGCAATGCCCGCTCGGGCCGGAAGCGGACGTCGCGCCAGGCATCGTAGTCGAGCTTCGCCAGCGCCTCGGGCAGGCTCGCGCTCGGCTCATAGGCGACGGCGGCGATCTCGCGCGCCCGGCGCTGCACGTCCTCGAAGCTGAAGCGCGGCTGCGGCGCCGCGCTCTGAGGCGGCGGCGGCTGGGGCTGGCCTTGCGGCGGTGTCTGAGGCCGCGGCTGCTGGGCCAGAAGGACGGAGGGCGCTGCCGAAAGGCAGAGCGCGGCTGAGAGTCCCCCCAAAACCCGGCGGCGATCTGTCATGGTCATGCGTGGTCCGTATTCCCGTCGCGGCTGTCCGCGAAATTGAGCAGCAGCCGAGACTTAAGGCCATCAAATGGGGCCGGTCTAGGGCATCCGCCATTGACAGGAGATGAAGATATCGCAACCTTCGCGACCGGCCGGATGCGGCCAGCCGCTCGCGCCCGAAGGGCAAGGTGTCCAGATGAAGTCCCTGTCCTGATCCCGATCGACTCGTGGACGGATATCGGCAAGGCGAGCCCCGATCACTCCCGTCCGCAGCGAGAAGGATCACGACGATGCGTAGCTTCCGCGATGCGAAGCAGATGGCGAAGAGCCTGCGCGAGACCATGGCCGCGAGGCAGGTGACGCTCTCCCATTCCGAAACCCTCGAAATCGTGGCGCGCCAGTTCGGCTATGACGACTGGAACGTGCTGGCGGCGAAGATCGGCCAAACCGCGCCCGATGCGCCGGCTGCGGCGACCGACGGGGCCGTACGCCTGCAGACGGGGATTCCGGTCCTCAGGATCTTCGACGAGGCCAAGGCGAAGGAGTTCTACCTCGACTTCCTCGGCTTCACGATGGACTGGGACCATCGCTTCGGGCCGAACATGCCGCTCTATATGCAGGTGTCGCGCTCCGGCTTGCAGCTCCATCTCTCCGAGCATCACGGCGATGCCAGCCCCGGATCGACCGTCTTCGTCTGGATGGTGGGGATCGATGCTCTCCATACGGAGCTGATCGGCAAGCGCTATACTTATTCGAAGCCGGGCATCGAGGAGGATGGGCCGGGCGGGCGCACCCTGCAGGTGCCGGACCCCTTCGGCAATCGAATCCGCTTCTGCGAAAGGCGTGGCTGACGCGTTCGACCTGTGATCGCTGCCGAAGCGTGCACCGCACCGTCATGCTCGCCCTTGTGGCGAGCATCCACGTCTTGAACACGGTGTTCGACCAGCGAAGCCGTGGATGGTCGGGACAAGCCCGACCATGACGGGAGGGCGCGTTCATAGGCTCGGTGCTTTCTCTGCGCGAAGCCCGGAGCGCACGGCATGAATTCCGCATTGACATGGCACATGCTAACCCATAGCCGGCGAAGAGCTTTTTGCCGTTAATCCGTTCCCGAATGGGCTCGGATCGACCCTGCAAAAAAATGCGGCTCCGGGTGCACAAAACACTTGTGGTCCGGGGCCGGCATCCGTATATCGCGTTCACCCAATTCGCACGTGCCTGTGGCCGCGTGCTGGTCGGTGGGCATCCGGACAAGAGGCCGGACAGCCGCCAGGGGTTGGAAGACGGATGGAGGGGATGGACATCCCTCAAATCACGCTTCCCGTTTCTCGCAAGAGAGGCGTTCCCCGACACAGACCAGCAGCCGGAGGCAAAACCGGCGAACCCCGAATCTCCACGGGGGACGCAGCTTAAAGCAACGACGGAGCGGGCTTTTTTGGTCTCGCTGGCTTTCCACAGGCCGGCACCGAAGAGGCTTGTCCTTCATTGCCGGCCGTGCGGGGTCTTCCCCAATCGAACGGTGTTTCGGGTCCGGACGTTTCGTCCGTTGTCGAAGGCGTCTCCACAGCGCCTTGCGATGACAGCGATTCATTCGGCGATACATCGCATCGACGCCGCTTGCGTCGTAGGGGAGTCGCGTCTCATGACCGACCGCATCCGTGAGTTTCTTCGCACCCGACGTGAGGACGGGCCCTGTGTCGTCATCGACACCGATGTCGTGCGTGAAAATTATCATGCCTTCGCCCACGCGCTGCCCGACACCCGCGTCTTCTACGCGGTGAAGGCTAATCCGGCGGCGGAAGTGCTCGCCCTGCTGGCCAAGCTCGGCTCCTGCTTCGACTGCGCCTCGGTCGTCGAGATCGAGCTCGCGCTCGCTGCTGGCGCCACCGCAGATCGCATCTCCTTCGGCAACACCATCAAGAAGGAGCGCGACGTCGTGCGCGCCATGGAGCTCGGCGTGCGTCTGTTCGCCGTCGACTGCACGGCCGAGGTCGAGAAGGTCGCTCGTTCTGCCGAAAAGACCGGCACGACGGACGCGCGCATCTTCTGCCGTATCCTCTGCGACGGCGCTGGCGCCGACTGGCCGCTCTCGCGCAAGTTCGGCTGCGTGCCCGAAATGGCCGCGGACGTGCTCGAGCACGGCCATCGCCTCGGCCTGCTGGCCTATGGCATCTCGTTCCATGTCGGCTCACAGCAGGCGAATGTGAACGCCTGGGATTCCGCCCTGGCCTCGGCCTCGGCGATCTTCAAGGAGTGCGCCACCCGCGGCATCTCGCTGTCGATGGTCAATCTGGGCGGCGGCTTCCCGGCGCGCTACCTGAAGCCGATTCCGGGCGTGCCGTCCTATGGCGACGCGATCTTCCGGGCGCTGTCGAAGCATTTCGGCAACCAGCTGCCCGAGACGATCATCGAGCCGGGCCGCGGCATGGTCGGCGAAGCCGGCCTGATCGAGGCCGAGGTCGTGCTGATCTCGAAGAAGGCCGAGTCGGACGAGGTCCGCTGGGTCTATCTCGACATCGGCAAGTTCAACGGTCTCGCCGAGACCATGGACGAGGCGATCCGCTACCCCATCCGCACGACGCGCGATGGCGATGCGACCGTCCCGTGCGTGCTCGCCGGCCCGACCTGCGACTCTGTCGACGTCATGTACGAGAAGACCCCGTACATGCTGCCCTTCTCGCTGGAGATCGGCGACAAGGTGCTGATCGAAGGCACGGGCGCCTATACGACGACCTATGCGTCCGTCGCCTTCAACGGCTTCCCGCCGCTGAAGCAGTACGTCATCTGACGGAAAGTACGGGGCGGCTTTCGCCGCCCCCATGCCAATCGGGTCCGGCGAAGCGCCCTGCCGCATGGCAGGCTGTCCGACGCCTGTCGGGTGGAGCGTTCGTATCTCCAGAACGGAGATGCGGGCGTGGCTCCCGCCGGACCCCCTTCCACACAACTCATCCGCTTGTGGCCGCGCTCGCGCGGCGCCGGGAAGGTCTGCGTGAGTGCAGGCGCTCCGGCAGGAGGTGCGTCATGATCACGATCCGCGACGAGATCGCCAACGACATTCCCGCCCGCGAGGCGCTGCTCGACCGGTGCCTGGGCGAGCGCCGCACCGCCAAGTCCAGCGAGCGCCTGCGCGAGGGCCGCCTGCCGGCGCAGGGGCTTGCCCTGACCGCGGAGCGCGACGGCGAGCTGCTGGCGACGGTCCGCCTCTGGCATGTGGAGGCCGATGGTGTGCCGGCGCTGCTGCTCGGCCCGCTCGCGGTCAAGCCGGAACTCCAAGGCGAGGGGCTCGGCAAGGCGATGATGCGCGAGGCGCTCTGGCGTGCGGCCTGCCGCGGGCATGGCGCGGTCATCCTCGTCGGCGACGCGCCCTATTACGCACGGTTCGGCTTCGATGCGGCGTTGACCCGCGACCTCGCCATGCCCGGCCCGGTCGAGCGCGAGCGCTTCCTCGCCATCGAATTGCGCGAGGGCGCTCTCGACGGTGCAAGCGGCGTGCTCGTAGCCGGCGGTGCCATGATCCCAGCGGCCGTGGAAGCGGACGAGGTGGCGCAGGCCGCCTGACGCTTCACATCCATCGTCATCGCGCCGTCATCGCCCGGCGCTTTCCATGCGCTCACCCGCATGGAAGGCGTTCCGGCGATTGACGGCGCGATTTTGCGCCCATACGACCCTTTCGACCTTTTTTACCCCCAGAACCCAGGAGTTACAGAGAATGACGAATTGGCCCGTCTACGGCGAGATCACCGGCCCGATCGTGATGATCGGCTTCGGCTCGATCGGCCGCGGTACGCTGCCGCTGCTCGAACGGCACTTCAAGTTCGACAAGAGCCGCTTCGTCGTCATTGCTCCCGATGATTCCAATCGCCACCTGCTCGACGAGCGCGGCATCCGCTTCATCCAGGAAGCGCTGACGCCGGCTAATTACAAGGAGATCCTGGAGCCGCTGCTGACCGCCGGCGGCGGGCAGGGCTTCTGCGTGAACCTGTCCTGCGATACCGGCTCGCGCGATCTGATGGAACTCGCCTCCAGCCTCGGTGCGCTCTATATCGATACGGTCAACGAGCCCTGGCTCGGCTTCTATTTCGACGAGAGCAAGGGGCCGGCCGAGCGCTCGAACTATGCGCTGCGCGAGATGACGCTCGCCGCCAAGCGGGCGCGCTCGGCGGGCAGCCCGACGGCCGTCTCCTGCTGCGGCGCCAATCCCGGCATGGTCTCCTCGCTGGTGAAGCGGGCACTGACGAACCTTGCCGCCGATATGCGTCTCAATGCGACGCAGCCGAACACCCGTGAGGAATGGGCGGCGCTGATGCAGCGCGTCGGCGTCAAGGGCATCCATATCGCCGAGCGCGATACACAGCGTTCGAAGAACCCCAAGCCGCCGGGCGTCTTCGTCAACACCTGGTCGGTCGAGGGTTTCATCGCGGAAGCCGTGCAACCCGCCGAGCTCGGCTGGGGCACCCACGAGAAGTGGATGCCGCCGAATGCCCATGGCCACGAGACAGGCTCGCAGGCGGCGATCTATCTGATGCAGGCCGGCGCCGAGACCAAGGTCCGGAGCTGGTGCCCGACGCCCGGCCCCCAGTACGGGTTCCTCGTGACGCATAACGAGTCGATTTCGATCGCGGACTATTTCACGGTGCGCGACGAGACCGGCAAGGCCATCTTCCGGCCGACCTGCCATTACGCCTACCACCCCGCGAACGATGCCGTGCTCTCGCTGCACGAGATGTTCGGCAATGCCGGCCGCCCGCAGGAGGAGCAGCACATCCTCGAGGAGAACGAGGTTGTCGACGGCATCGACGAGCTCGGCGTGCTGCTCTACGGCCATGAGAAGGGCGCCTACTGGTTCGGCTCGCAGCTCTCGACCGAGGAGGCGCGTTCGCTCGCGCCCTACCAGACCGCGACCGGTCTGCAGGTGACCTCTTCAGTGCTCGCCGGCATGGTCTGGGCGCTGGAGAATCCGCGCGCCGGGATCGTCGAGGTCGAAGAGCTCGACTTCAACCGCTGCCTCGAGATCCAACGACCCTATCTCGGGCCGGTGAACGGCTATTACACCGACTGGACGCCGCTCGATGGCCGTCCGGGGCTGTTCCCGGAGGATATCGACGAGAGCGATCCCTGGCAGTTCAGGAACATCCTGGTTCGCTGACGATCAGAACGGGCGCTACGGCGCCCGTTTCACTGTGACGCCGGCGAGCAACGCCGCGCCTGCCAGGAAGAAGACGATCAGGACGGCAAGCCCCGCCCGCTGACTGGCGAAGACGCTTGTCGCCAGCGCGACCAGCGTCGGGCCCATGAAGGACGTGACCTTGCCCGACAGGGCGAAGAGCCCGAAGAACTCGCCGATGCGGCCGGGCGGCGCGAGCCGCGCCATCAGGCTGCGGGAAGCCGCCTGCAACGGGCCGGCGACGAGGCCGATCAGCAGGCCGAGACCGAGATAGACCCGCTCCGGCAGCGAAGCGTAGAGCCCGTCGCCGGGAGCGTGCGGGGTGGCCGGGATCACGAACAGGATATGGTCGGCACTCAGCGAGAGGATGCCCAGGCAGGCAAAGAGCAGGCAGGCGATCGCCCCTAAAATGACCGGCTTGCCTCCGATGGCGTCGTCGAGCTTGCCGCCGAGCCAGGCGCCGAGCGTGCCGGTGAGGGTGAGCAGGATGCCGAAGATGCCGAGCTCGATGGTCTGCCAGCCGAAGACGCCGGCCGCATAGATTCCGCCGAAGGCGAAGAGCGCGACCAGCGCATCCTGGTAGATCATGTTGGCGAGCAGGAAGCGGCCGAGCGAGGGCAGCTTCGGCAGCTCGGCCAGTGTGGCCTTCAGCCGCCCGACGCCACCGCTGGCCGCCTCGGCGAGGCTCAGGCCCGTCTTGCGCGAATCCGGGGTGAGCAGGAACATCGGTGTGACGAAGATGACGAACCATAGCGCAGTGAGCGGGCCGGAGAAGCGGTCGCCCTCCCGCGCGGCCGCGTCCAGCCCGAAGATCGGCGCGATGCCTGCCAGCGTCTTGCCGGTATGCGGATCCGCCGCAAACAGCCCGAGCGTGATCGCGAGCGACAAGAGCCCGCCGAGATAGCCGACGGCCCAGCCTGTGCCGGAGAGCCAGCCCAGCCGCTCGGGCGGCACGAGCCGCGTCATCATCGCGTTGTTGAAGGTCGTCGCGAACTCGGCGCCGATCGTCGCGATGACGAAACCGGCGAGTGCGATCGTCACCGCGAAGGCCGTGCCCGGCACCGCGAACCAGAGCATCGCCGAGCCGATCACCAACAGCGCCCCGAAAGCCGCGATCCAGGGCTTGCGCGGCCCTGTCCTGTCGGCGATGCCGCCGAGCAGGGGCGAGAGCAGAGCGATGCAAAGGCCCGCTAGCCCGGTCGCATAGCCCCACAGCGCCTGCCCCTCCGCCGGATCGCTCGTCAGCACCGAGGCGAAGAACGGCGCGAAGACGAAGGTGGTGATCAGCGTGAAGAAAGGTTGCGCTGACCAGTCGAAGAAGATCCACGCCACGACCGCGCGGCGCGGCGGCCAGACTGTCGGCGGAGCTTCGGCAGGTGGCGTGGCGACGGTCACTGCAGGGTGGTGTCCGGGTCGCTGCCGCCGCGGGCCAGCTCGATCTCGGTGATCGCGACCAGCACCTCCGCCCGATCCTTCAGCGTCCGCGCCTCGAGAAGGGCCTGTTTCTCGCGCGGCCCGAACGGGCACATCATCGAGAGCGCGTTGACGAGAGCCTCATTGGGAGCCTCGTTGACGCCCTTCCAGTCGATCTTGAGGTCGTTCGCCTTGGCGAAGTCTTTGAGCGCCTTGAGCAGGCCCTTGCGATCGACCACCTCCTCGCCGGTGCGGGCAACGAAATCCGCGGCGAAGGGCTCGTAATCGACGCGTGCCTGCCGGTAGGGGGTTGTGACCGACAATTCATCCAGCAGCCGGAACCGGCTGATCCCGGTCAGGGTGATGATGTAGCGTCCGTCGCCGGTTTCCGCGAGCTGAGTGATCCGGCCGAGGCAGCCGATCTTGAGCAGCGGAGGGATTTCCGGCTGGCGGCCAACCTCTGGCTCGGGCTGAATCATGCCGATGACCCGCTCGCTCTTCAGCGCGTCGTCGATCATGGCAAGATAGCGCGGTTCGAAGACGTTGAGAGGCATCTGGCCGCGCGGCAGGAGCAGCGCGCCGCTCAAGGGGAAGAGCGGGATCACCTCAGGGCAATCCCCGGCCCCCTCATAGACGGCGTTTATGCCCATGTGCGGTTCCGTCCTCTCGGCGGTCAGGAGAACAACAAGGTCGACAGCTTGCGGCGGCCGGCGACGCTCGCGTCGTCCATCGGCCCCCAGGCCTCGAAGAACTGCAGGAGCTGCTTGCGCGCGCCATCATCGTTCCACTTCCTGTCGGCCCCGATGATGGCGATCAGATGGTCGACCGCCTCGTCGCGCCTGTCGCGGGCATTCAACGCCAGCGCCAGATCAAAGCGGGCCTGATGATCCTTCGTATTGGCCGCGACCTTCGCCTCGAGCTCGGCGGTGTCGCCGAGCGAGGCAGCCTGCTCGGCGAGTTCGATCGCGGCGCGCAAGGCCGTGATGGCCGAGTCCGCAGCCTTGTCCTGCGGTGCCATGGCGAGGATGCCCTTGGCGCCTTCGATATCTCCGTTGTCGAGATGCAGCCGCGACAGCCCGGCGATGGCGGCGAGATTATCAGGCTCCACCTGCAGCACGCCGGCATAGAGCTCGCTGGCGCCGGCCGGGTCGCCGGCCTCGATGGCGGCCTGCGCAGCCGTGATCAGTTCCTCCGTCGCGCCGGGGCCCATCGGGCCGACGAGGCGCTCGATGAAGGCCTTCACCTGGCTTTCCGGCTGGGCGCCCATGAAGCCGTCGATAGGCTGGCCCTGCTTGAAGGCGATGACGGCCGGAATCGACTGGATGCCGAGCTGGCCGGGAATCTGCGGGTGATCGTCGATATTCATCTTGACGAGCTTGACCTTGCCGCCGGCAGCCTTGACCACCTTCTCGATGACGGGGGTGAGCTGCTTGCAGGGGCCGCACCAGGGCGCCCAGAAATCGATCAGCACCGGCTGCTTCATCGATTCGGCGATGACGTCCTCGCGGAAGCCCTGCGTCGTGGTGTCCTTGATCAGGCCGGGTTGCTCGGCCGCCTCGCCATTGACCAGCATGGGTCGCCCTTCGTGATGCTTCGTAGAGGCGCCGGCGCGCCGGAACGGGCGCCTGCGCAGTTGCCCCATAGATGGGATGCTTCAGCCGTTCTGTCCATCGGGCGGGACGGGCAAATCGACGATCAGCGGGTCATGGCCGGTCTGCCTGAGGAAAGCGAGGAAATCGTCGCGGCCGACCCTGAGCGTCGCCGTATTGATCAGCGGGTGGAAGTTGACGTCCTCGCCGGTCATCAGATTGGCGTCCAGCACCATCGTGACGTCGCAGGCACGGTCGTTGACCACGGCGAAGGCGGTGACCGAGCCCGGCGTGACGCCGAGCTTCTCCATCAAGAGCTCGGCGGAGCCGAAGGAGAGCCGGCCGCTGGCGCCGATCGTCTCGTGCAGCCGCTTGAGATCGATGCGCGCGTGAGCCTCGGCCGAGACCAGGAACAGCCGCCCCTTCTTGTCCTTGAGGAACAGGTTCTTGGTGTGGTGGCCGATCATCTCGTCGCGGTGCGGCGCCGTTTCGGCCACGGTGAACACGGCTGGATGATCGGTGCGGTGGAAGGCGATGCCGCGCTCGGACAGATGTTGGCAGAGCTGAGCGGGCGTGATGGGCGTGTTCATCATGGCAAGCCGGTGGTCGCAAGCGTCGGAAACAGGTCGGGCATGGCGCTTATCCGCCGCTGGAGCGGGAGGCGGCGCTATTTGGGATGCCTAGCCTCGCCTCTGGCCGACGGCAAGCTGCCCTGTCGGCGGGGCAGTTATCAACGGCCGGCAAAAAACTTTCGCCAGGTGCTTGCGCTCCGCCGCGCTTTGGGGCAATAACCCGACCGCGCCGCCACGGCGCGACTGTCTCGGATGCGGGTGTAGCTCAGGGGTAGAGCACAACCTTGCCAAGGTTGGGGTCGAGGGTTCGAATCCCTTCGCCCGCTCCAGACAATCTCAAGACTTGAGAAGCATGCAAGCGTCGGGTTTCCCGGCGCTTTTTGCTTTTTGGGCGCCGTATCGGGGCGGGTGAGGCCATTCGCGCCTGTGCCGGCGACGAGCCACCGATATTCCATCCCACAGACCGATATGGGGGCGTCATGTCCCTGAATCTGCGCCAGCGCTCTTGTCGCTGACGCAGACGGGCGCGCGCTCAGATGCCTCTGATCAGGCCGCCATCGATGCGGATCTTCGCGCCGGTCACGTAGCTTGCCCGCTCGCTGGCGAGGAAGGTGACGACATCGGCGAATTCCTGCGGCTTGCCGTAGCGCCCGGCCGGGATCGTCGCCATCGACGCCTGCGCGACGGAATCGCGTGTCCCGCCGCTGCGTGTGGCCGCGGCATCGTCGAGCTGGTCGACGCGCTCGGTGTGGATGCGGCCGGGCAGGACGACGTTGACCGTGACGCCGCTACCGGCGACCTCCGAGGCGAGGGTCTTCGACCAGCCGATCACGGCGGCGCGGATGCCGTTGGAGAGAGCGAGGCGCGGGATCGGCTGTTCGACGCCGGAGGAAGCGATGGTGACGATGCGACCCCAGCCGCGCTCTGCCATGCCGGGCAAAAGGCGCTGCGTCAGATGGAAGAGATTCGCGGCCATGCCCTCGAAATGCTTCAGCCAGTCGTCGCGTTTGGCGTCCCGCGCCTCGCCGGGCGGCGGGCCGCCGGAATTGCCGATCAGGATGTCGACCCCGCCTTCCGCGACGAGGCGGTCGGAGAGTGCGTCGACCGAAGCAAGATCGGCGAGATCGAGCTTGACGGCGCTGACGCGGCCGCGCTGGTCCGGCGGCAGGCCGGCGATCCAGCTTTCCGTCACATCGGCGCTGCGGGCTGCGGCGATCACGGTCGCGCCTTCCGCGGCGAGCGTCCGTGCGATCGCCGCGCCGAGGCCGCGGCTGGCGCCCAGTACGAGCGCGCGCTTTCCGAAAAGTCCCAGATCCATCAGCCGATCTCCTTGAGGCGCCGCTCCTGCCGCGCGATGAGCCGCTCGATATCGGCGATATCGGCCTTCGACAATGCTCCGCCGGGCTTGCGGAGCGCGCCGGAGGCGATCGCGCCGCGCTTCGCCAGGATGTGCTTGCGGATGGCGAGGCCGAGGCCGGGCTGCTGCTCGTAGCGGGCGAGGGGCAGATAGGCGTCGAAGAGGTCATGCGCCCGCTCGACGTTGCCGGCGGCATGCGCCTTCCAGACATCGACCATCATCTCGGGATAGGCGAAGCCGGTCATGGCGCCGTCGGCGCCGCGCGAGAGCTCTTCCGGCAGGAACATCCCGCCATTGCCGACGAGGATCGAGATGCGCCGGCCGCCCTGGTCGCTGGCCGCGCGCAGGGCAGAAATCTTGGCCAGGCCCGGCCAGTCCTCATGCTTGAGCATGACGCAGCTGGGATGGGCAGCGACGATCTTGAGGATCACCGCCGGGGTGATCTGAACCTGGGTGACCAGCGGGAAATCCTGCAGGACGAAGGGCGTCTTCGGCCCCAGCGTCTCGGCTACCATGGCGTAGTAGGAGGCGATCTGGTCGTCGGTGCGCAGGTTGGAGGGCGGTGCGACCATGACGCCGGCGGCGCCGTCATCCATCACCCTGTCGCTGAGCTCGCGCATCGCTGCGAAGCCGGGCGCGGAGACGCCGGCGACGACCGGGACGCGGCCCTGCACCCGCGCCAGCACGCGGCGCACGAAGATGCGGGATTCGTCGGCGGTCAGCTTGGGTGCTTCGCCCATCATGCCGAGCACGGTGAGGCCGGTCGCGCCCTTCTCCAGATAGAAATCGACCATGCGGTCGGTACTGTCGAGATCGAGCGCACCGGTTTCGGTGAAGGGCGTCACCGCGATGACGTGGACACCCCCAGCGGTTTCATCGAGCAGAGCCATGGTCGTCCTCAGTTACTGGTGGAAGCGGGCGGGAGTTTGCCGGGCAGGAGTTTGCCGGGATTGAGCAGGCCTGCCGGATCGAGCAGGTGCTTGAGCTGGTGCATCAGCTCAAGTTCGAGCGGCGCCTTGCGCAGCTTCATCTCGGAGACGCGCAATTGGCCGATGCCGTGCTCGGCGCTGATCGAGCCGCGACGCCGGCCGATCTCGTCGTGGACGATGCGGGTGAGTTCGGGCGCAAGTGCCGCGAAGGTTGCTGAATCCTGTCCTTCGGCCGGCAAGAGGTTGTAGTGCAGGTTGCCGTCGCCGAGATGGCCGAAGACGATGGGACGCACGCCGGGCGCCGCCGCGCGGACGGCTGCGTCGGCCGCGGCGACGAAATCGGCCATGGCGGAGACCGGCATCGAGACGTCGTGCTTGGCGGCCTTGCCTTCGCGCACCAGCGCTTCCGACACGCCCTCGCGGATGCGCCAGAAGGCCCTGGCCTGCGCGCCGTCCTGCGCGATGGCGGCGTCGAGCACGAGACCCGCCTCAATGCCGTCGGCGAGCGCCGCTTCGAGACGGTCGCGCAGTCCGGCTTCATCGTCCTGGTCGGAAAGTTCGATCAGCACCGCGGCCTGCGGCATCGCTCCGAGCGGCAGGCGCGCGTCGCCGATATGGCGCAGGATCAGCGACAGGCAATCGCCGGTCATGAACTCGAAGGCCGTCAGCCGGTCGCCGCAGCGGTCTCGCACCGCGCCAAGGAGCGAGAGAGCGGCGGCAGCGTCCGCGACGGCAACGAAGGCGCTGGCGCGGGCATGCGGTCGGGCGAAGAGCTTGAGTACCGCTCCGGTGATGACGCCGAGCGTGCCTTCCGAGCCGATGAAGAGATCGCGCAGGGCGTAACCGGTATTGTCCTTGCGCAGCGCCGTCAGCCCGTCCCAGACGCGGCCATCGGCGAGGACGACCTCCAGGCCCAGCGTGAGTTCGCGCATGGTGCCGTAGCGCAGCACGGCGACGCCGCCGGCATTGCTGGCGAGGTTGCCGCCGATGGTGCAGCTGCCCTCGGCGCCGAGGCTGAGCGGGAAGAAGCGCCCGGCTGCGTCGGCCGCCTGCTGCACCTTCGCCAGAATCACGCCGGCATCGACGGTGATCGTGTTGCCGACAGCGTCGATGTCGCGAATGCTGTTCAGCCGTGCGAGCGACAGGACGACGGCCTTGCCGGTTTCATCCGGCGTCGCACCGCCCGACATGCTGGTGTTGCCGCCCTGCGGAACGACGGGCGCGGCGTAGCGGGCGCAGATGCGCATTGCGGTGGCGACCTCCGCGGTCGAGCCCGGCCGAATGACGGCTCGCGCGGCGCCATGATATTTGCCGAGCCAGTCGGTGAGGAAGGGAGCTTGGTCCTCTGGGGTGACGAAGACATTCGCCTCGCCGAGAACCCCGGCGAGTTCGGCAATCAGATCGTCCATGATTCAGCCTTTGCGGAGGGGGCGCCCGCCCCAGCCCAGACGCGCGCGCCCGATCGCCATCGTCACCGCGGCTTGCGTCGGCTCGACGACGGGAATGCCCAGTTCCTGCTCCAGCGGCTCGCGGAAGCGCGCCATGCCCGCGCAGCCCATGACCAGCACATCCGCATGATGCGTATCGCGCAGGCTGCGGCCGACCCCGATCATGCGGCCAAGCGTGAGTTCGTCGTCGGCCATCTCGGCGATGGTGAGGTTTACCGGCAGGTCGCCGGCGAAGCGGTCCATCATCCCCATCGCGCCGAGATAGCGCAGATGGCGCGGGATCGAGTTCTGGAGCATGGCGACGATGCCGAAGCGCTGGCCCAGCGTCAGCGCCGTCAGCACGCCGGATTCGGCGATGCCGAGCACTGGCTTCTCGCTTTGCTCGCGCAGCGCATGCATGCCGGGATCGGAGAAGCAGGCGACGACGAAAGCCGCCGCCTCGTTCTCCAGCCCGGCGGCGCGCTTCAGCAGGGCCGGGATCAGCCCGTCGATATCGCGCTGGGACTGGATGCCGGGCGGTCCCTCGGCCAGAGTCAGGCATTCGATGGCGGGTCCGCCGGCCATGCGCAGCGGCGCGACGGCGACGTCGATCTCCCGCGTCACGCGTTCGGTCGAATTGGGATTGATGACGTAGATCGTGCCGCTCACGACGCCTCTCCTTGCGGGGTGGACCGCGTCCGTTCGCGCCAGCCTGCGAGCGTTTGGCGCGGAGCCTGGAAACGATCGCGCAGCCCGACATACCAGTCGGCGCCATGCAGGCGGCCGACGAGGTCGAGCTTGTCGACATCGACATGCAGGCGCTCGTCGACGATGCCGTCGCGGATGTGGAGATGGACGATCTCGCCGACGACGAGATTGCGATGCCGCGTGCCGAGCGAGAGCGAGACCGTCTCGCGGCATTCGAGCTGGACGGGGGAAGCGGCGAGCCGCGGCGCCGCAATCGCGGCGCTCGGCGCGGTCGTGAGCCCAGCGGCCTCGATCTCGTCGACCTCGCCGGGAAAGTCGATCGCGCAGACCTGCATCGCCTCGACCATGGCACGATCGACGAGATTGACGACGAAG
Source organism: Allobosea sp. 10L422 (assembly GCF_056395345.1). Lineage (NCBI taxonomy): Bacteria > Pseudomonadati > Pseudomonadota > Alphaproteobacteria > Hyphomicrobiales > Alloboseaceae > Allobosea > Allobosea sp. 10L422. The sequence goes on along the minus strand of NZ_JBFTJI010000003.1, from coordinate 247,899 downwards.
CTGCCGGTGTCGCGGATGTTCCGCATCGTATCCTTCAGCGGCGAAACCGCGCCATCACGCCCCTCGATGCCGAGCACGACCAGCGGTGGCGCGTGGCTGAAGACGTTGAAGAAGCTGAAGGGCGCGGCGTTGGCGCGCCCTTGCGCATCGACGGTGGTGACGAGCGCGATCGGGCGCGGCAGCACCGTGTTGACGAGCAGCTTGTAGAGATCGCGTTCCTTGAGGTCGCCCGCAGCCCAGTCCATCGGCTCAGCCCAGGCTCACATCGAGCAAGCGGACGGTCTCGGCCAGCACGCGGGCGCCGTCGCCGGCCTGCTCGGGCGTGATCGATTCCTCGGGCGCATGGCTGCGCCCGTCGAGGCAGGGCACGAAGATCATGCCGACCGGACCGATATGGGCGATTTGAACGCCGTCATGCCCGGCGCCGCTCGGCAGGTCGCGCGTGGCGAGCCCGAGCGAGGTCGCGGCATTGGCGATGGCCGAACGGATTTCAGGCGCACAGGCCGTTGGCGCGACATGGCTGATCGGCTCGACCGCGATGGTGAGGCGCAGCTCCTCAAGGGCAGGGCGGAGGTCGCGCACCAGCGCCTCGCCAAAGGTCTTCACCGCCGCTTCGTTGCCGGAGCGGACTTCCAGCGTCAGCACGGCCTCGCCGGGCACGGCATTGGCTGCATTGGGGCTGACTTCGATGCGCCCGAAGGTGGCGACGAGTGGCTGGTTGTCGCGCGCCGTCGCCAGCGCCCGCTTATAGGCAGCCTCGACCAGCTTCGCCGCCCCGACCAGAGCGTCGGCGCGCAGCGGCATCGGCGTCGCGCCGGCATGGTCGGCCCGGCCGGTCACAGTGATGCGCTCGCGGCGGATGCCGACGATGTCGGTGACGATGCCGATCGGGATGCGCTCATTTTCGAGCACGCGGCCCTGCTCGATATGGACTTCGACATAGGCCGCGACGTCGCCGGCAGTGCGCTTGACGGAGGCCAACTCCTCGGGCCGCCCGCCGACGAAGGCGATGCCTTCGCGCAATGTCATGCCGTCCGGGCGGGCGAGGGCGAGATGCTGCTCGTTCAGGGCGCCTGCGAGCGCGCGGCTGCCGATACAGGAGAGGCCGAATTCGCTCGGCTCCTCCGCGAGGAAATCGACGACCTCCAGCGTGTGGCGCAGCCTGTCGCCGCGCTCGCTGAAGCTCTGGGCGACTTCCAGCGCGGCGAGCACGCCGAGGATGCCGTCATAACGGCCGCCGGAGGGCACAGTGTCGGAATGCGACCCGATCAGGATCGGCTTCAGTGTGGGATCGGCGCCCGCGAGCCGGCCGATCAGGTTGCCGGCGGCGTCGAGCTCCGTTTCCAGCCCGGCATCGCGAAACTCCGCTGCCAGCCATTCCCGTCCTTCGAGGAAGCGCGAGGTGAAGGAGCGGCGCGTCCACGGACGCTCCGGGTCGGTAATCCCAGAGAGCGCCTCGATGCGCCGCCAGAGCCGGTCCTGATCGATCGCCATGGCGGTCACGCCGCCGGTCGCAGGAAGCGGCCGTCGCCGGCCTTGTTGCGGATTTCCTTGCCGTCCCAGGCGAGCTGACCGCGCACGTAAGTTGCGGCGACGCGGACGCGGAACTCGCGGCCCTCCATGGAGCTCCACTTCACCGCTGCGAGGCTCTTGCTCGGGTCGTGGATGAAGCGGCCGGGCTCCAGCACGGTGATGTCGGCATCGGCGCCGGCTTCGAGCCGGCCCTTGTCGGCGAGCAGGAAGGCCTTGGCCGGCCCCTCGCAGAGCTGCTTCACCACGATGGTCGGCGAAAGCCCGTGTTCCTCGCAGCCGGTCCAAAGCGCCGGCAGCAGCGTCTCGATGCCCGGACCGCCCGAGGTGTTCTTGAAGATCATCGGATCGCCCTTCTTCTCCAGCCCCCAGGAGACGTGGTCGGACGAGATGAAGTCGCAATGGCCGGCGGCGAGGTGGCTCCAGAGCAGGTCGCTCTCGGCCTTCGGGCGGATCGGCGGATAGTGCTTGATCTTGGCGCCGAAGCGCGGGCCGTGCTCCTCGGCATTGAGCATGAAGTACTGCACGCAGCTCTCGACCGTCGCCTTGGTGCCGGCGCGCTTGTACATGTTGCAGATCTCGAAACCGCGCGAGGTCGATACGTGGACGGCGTGGGCGCGCGCGCCCGTCTCGGCACCGATCTCGTAGATGCGGGCGGTGGCGAGGTTCTCGATCAGCGGGGTATGGGCGCGTAGGAAAGCGTCGGGGCCGGTATCGCCGGCTTCGATCAGCCTCGCGATATTGCGCCGGGTCATCTCCTGGTCCTGGTTGTGGACGCCGCAGAGCAGGCCGGTCGGCTCGATCAACTTGAAGGCTTCGTAGAGCGTGTCGTCGCCGATACGCGGAAAGCGCGTCGGATTGGCCTCGAAGGTCGAGAACTTGAAGGCGCAGGCGCCGGCCTCGACCAGCCCGGGAATGGCATGGAGCCCGTTTTCGATGGTGATCGTGGCATAGAGCGCGACATCGACATGGGCGTCGCGCTCGACGACCGCGACCTTCTCGTTGAAGAGCTTGGCGCTGGTGACGGGTTCGGGCTCGTCATAGGGCATGTCGATCATGACGGTGACGCCGCCGGCAGCGGCAGCGCGCGAGCACATGCCGATGCCCTCGTGATTGGCCTGGCTGCCGGAATGGACCTGCCCGTCGATGACGCCCGGCATGATCCACTGGCCCCGGAAATCCTGGGTCTCGCGTGCAGAGGGCGGCGCGCCGGACCCGACCTTGCCAATCTTACCGCCGGTGACGGCAACATAGCCGTCCTCGATGATCCGGTCGGACAGCACGATGTTGCCGCGGAGGACGAGATCGAAATCGCTCATGGTCGGGGTATCCGGTTGATCCTGCGGGGTGTGCGGAAGGGCGAGCGCCGACTAGTCTGCGCGGCCGAGCGCGTAGTCGGTGAAATTCATGCCCAGCGCCTTCTCTACGATCGGATAGACGCTTGGGTCGGTCACGCTGGAGCTCAGCGGGATCTTGCTTTTGGACACGCGCAGCACCGAAAGCTCCATGCCCTCGCGGACATGGCCAGCGCTGACCGGTTGGCCGTCGTTGTCGAGCGTGGTGATCACGTCCGGGAAGCAGGCATGGCGGGCGCCGTCGAGATCGGTGACGGCCATGTACTCGTTCATGACATGGATGACGCGTGCGGCCGCGCCGGTGCCGACCTGGATCGTGCCGATGTCGAAGGCCTCGTTGGTGTAGCGCACATCTTTCTTGGCAACCGGGCCGCGCGCGATGATCGAGCCGCCGGTCTGGTCGCAGATCGCGTCGATCACGGCGCTGCCGCCCTTCGGCTTCGCGTCGAGGATGCGTTCGCCCAGCGCCAGCGCCATCGAGATGCCGCCGAGCGCGGCGTTCTTGCGCACATAGGCAGCCGAGACAGGATTGCGGCAGGAGGCGATGAAGCCGCCGGACATGTCGGACGCCGTGCGCAGGATCGGCGAGACCTTGGCGGTGGCGCCGCGCGTCACCAGCTCGATGTACTGGTTCTTCGCGCGATTGCCGCCGACCGCGACCTGGATCGTCGCCTCCGGGCTGTTGGCGAGGCCGATCGAGCCCATGTCGCCGGTGGGATGGGCGCGGATGTCCCCGACCGCATCGACCACCTTCACGCCGAGGATCGCGCTGGGGAGCCAGGCATTCAGCGTGCTCGACATGCCGTTCTGGCCGATGATGAGGCCGTAGATCGGCTTGCCCAACGCCTCCTGCAGGAGCTGCACCGCCTTGACGTAGTCGATGCCCCACATCTCCCACTCGGTCGTTCCGGCGGGGGCGCCGATGGCGGCGGCGGTGGCGATGATCGCGTCGTCGGGAATCTCGTCCATGGTGACGAGTTCGGGCTTGCCGGTATTGACCGCTGCGGTGCCGAGCATGCGGCCGTGATCGGCCCAGCCGCCTCCGCCTGCCGCGAAGACCGACCCGCCGGCAACCGCGGCCTCGACATCCCTCATCGTCAGAAAGCGCTTCATCGGCCGGCCCCGTCCCGCACAAGTCGAGAGCATTGCTTAAGCGAAAAACCGGTTCCCACTTTTTCGCGCGATGCTCTGTCGCGAACCGGTCGTTGCCGGCACGAGATCGAGCTTAGAGCGCTATGCGCGAAATGAATCATGCTTATTATGCGGCCGACCATAAACGGATGTTATCGCCATGCGTCTTAATCTCCGGCAGATCGAAGTCTTCCGGGCCATCATGATCACCGGCTCGATCAGCGGCGCCGCCCGGCTGCTCTCGGTCTCCCAGCCGGCGATCAGCCGCCTGCTGGCCTATACCGAGGACCGGCTGGCGCTGCGCCTGTTCGAGCGCGTGCGAGGGCGCGTGCAGCCGACGCCGGAGGCGCGCCGGCTGTTCCAGGAGGTCGACCAGGTCCATCAGGGCGTGGTTCGGGTCAACGAGTTGGCCGACGAACTGCGCGAGCGCGGCACCGGCTCGGTGCGGATCGTCGCGAGCCCGAGCGTCGGCCAAGCGCTGGTGCCCGATGCCATCGCCCGCCTGCGCGAGCGTTTCCCGGATCTGCGCGTCGAGTTCGAGGTGCTGACGTTGCTGGAAATCGTCGCCAAGATCGTCAGCGGCCGCGCCGATCTCGGCGTCTCGATCCTGCCGATCGACGAGCCGACGCTCGATATGGAAATTCTGACCGAAGGTCGCCTGATGGTGATCATGCCGCGCGATCATGCGCTGGCGCGGCTGCGCGTCATCCGCCCGGCCGATCTCGTGCCCTATCCACTGATCGGCTTCGGGCCGCAGACGCCTTATGGCGACGTCGTCGGGCGCGCGCTCGCGCTGAAAGCGGCGCCTCTCAGGATCAGCACCGTCGTCCGCTTCACGCCGGTCGCCTGTGCGATGGTGCGGGCGGGCGCCGGCATCGCCGTCGTCGACGAGTTCGTGCTGCGCGGGCGGACATGGCCGGAGCTGGTGTCGCGCCCGCTGGCGCCCAAGACGCGGGTGCGCGCGCATCTGCTGACGCCGCGTTTCGAGCCGCTTTCGCGCACGGCGAACGCTTTCGTCGACATTTTGCGCGGTCTGGTGCCGCCTATGCCCAAAGGCAAGGACGCCGAGCCGGCCGAGGGCGCTTAACATCATGTTATGGAAACCCGACAACAAATAATTGGCAGGGCATGATTTCGCCCTGTTAGGTTTCTCGCTCCAGACGTGGCCGGATTGTTGCAGGAACAGGGGCGCAACGATCACGGCATGGCCGTCGCATAACGGGAGCGGGAAGCATGAAACTGAATTCGATCGGGATGGCGCGCGCCGCCGTCAGGGGCGTGGCGTTGGCCGCGCTCATCGCCATGCCGGCCATGGCCGAGGATGCCGACCATCCGCAGAACGAAAAACTGAAGGTGGCCTGCGATCTCGGCTTCGCGCCCTTCTGCTTCAAGACGCCCGCCGGCGAGACCACGGGCTTCACCTATGACATGTCCGCCGCGATCGCCCAGAAGCTCGGCCGCCCGGGCGTCGATGTGACGGATTCGAACTTCTCGGCGATCTTCGCCGGTCTGTTCTCCAAGCGCTACGAGATGATCCCGGCGCCGACCAACATCACGACCGAGCGCGCGGCGCAGATGCTGTTCAGCGAGCCCTATATGCCGACCGGCCTTGGCTTCCTCGTCAAGAAGGGCGGCAAGATCGCCGGTCTCGAGGACCTGAAGGGCAAGGCCCTTTCCGTCAATAACGGCTCGATCTCGGACAAGTGGCTGACCGATAACGAGGCCAAATACGGCTACACCATCCAGCGCTACAACAAGAACGCCGACGCCGTGCAGGCCGTCATGATCGGCCGTGCCTTCGCCAATGTCGCCGATGCGCCGGTCTCGCGCTATGTCGCGACCCAGACGCCGATGGCCGAAGTGCCCTTCGTTCTCGACGGCGGCCGCAATTTCGGCATCGCCTTCCGCAAGGAGGACGCCGCCTTCCGCGCCCAGGTCGAAGTCGCGCTGGAGTGCATGAAGACCGACGGCACGCTGGCCAAGATCCACGAGAAGTGGTTCGGCGTGAAGCCGGAGGCCGCCTCATCTACCGCGACGGTCTATCCGGGTACTGGCGCGCCGGGCTTCGAGGGCTATGACGCGACCGAGCACAAGGCCGCGTGCAAGTGACGTCGCAGCCCGCCATGACGGCCACGCTCCCTGAGACGATCGTTTCGATCGAGGGGCTGCGCAAGAGCTTCGGCAATGTCGAGGTCCTGCGCGGTGTCGATCTCAGGGTCGGCAAGGGCGAGGCCGTCGTGATCGTTGGCTCCTCCGGTTCGGGCAAGAGCACTTGCCTGCGCTGCATCAACCGGCTGGAGGAACCGACGGCGGGCGCAATCCGCGTCGGTGGGCAGGAGATCACCGGTCCGAAGGTGGACCTCAATCTCCTGCGCCGCCGGATCGGCATGGTCTTCCAGGGCATCCATCTCTATCCGCACAAGACGGCGCTGGGGAACGTGATGCTGGCGCTGCGCAAGGTCGTCGGCCTTGGCAAGGAGGAGGCCGAGCGCAAGGCGCGGCACCATCTCGAGGTCGTCGGCCTCGCCCACAAGGCCGATTCCTATCCGGCCGAATTGTCCGGCGGGCAGCAGCAGCGCGTCGGCATCGCCCGCGCCATGGCGCTGGAGCCGCAGGTCATGCTCTTCGACGAGCCGACCTCGGCGCTCGATCCCGAGCTTGTCGGCGAAGTGCTCAACGTCATGGTCCGCACCAAGGAGATGGGCATGACCATGATCGTAGTGACGCATGAGATGAAGTTCGCGCGCGATGTCGCCGACCGCGTCGTCTTCATGGACCATGGCGCGATCCTGGCCGAGGGCACGCCGCAGGAGATCCTCGTCAACCCGCAGCACCAGCGCATCCGCGACTTCGTGATGCGCTCGCACGGCTGACGGGCACCCATGGACCAGATCGTCCGCTATTTCTTCGATTTCGGGCTGTTGTCGGCCTATTGGCCCGACATCCTGCGCGGCTTCCTCATCACCGTCGAGATGTCGATTCTGACGGTCGTGATCGGCATCCCGCTCGGCCTCGTCCTCGCGGTGTTGCGCCTCTACGGCATCCGGCCGCTGAACTGGCTGATCATCTTCTACATCGACTTCTTCCGCTCGATCCCGCAGCTGGTGCTGATCGTGCTGGCCTATTTCGCGCTGCCCTATTTCGGGCTGGTGCTGGAGCCCATCACCGCGACCGTGCTGGCACTCGCGATCGTGCTCTCGGCCTTCGCCGAGGAGATCTTCTGGGCCGGCATCAACGCCGTGGCGAAGGGGCAGTGGGAGGCGGGGCGCTCGACGGGCCTAGGCTTCACCCAGACGCTGGCCTACATCATCCTGCCGCAGGTTGTGCGCATGTCGATCCCGCCGCTGACCAACCGCGCCATCGGCATCAGCAAGGGCACGACGCTGGGCTCCGTGGTGGCCGTGCCCGAGCTGCTCAACGTGACCTCGAGCATCCAGTCCAACGTCGCCAATCCGACCGCGCTGACCGTCGGTGCGCTGCTCTTCCTGCTCCTCTTCCTGCCCTTCGTGCGCTTCACGCGCTGGCTGGAACATGTCTACGCGCATCCGAGGTCATGATGGACGAGCTCGTCACGACCTTCTTCAATTTCGACGTCCTCAAGCAGGTCTGGCCGCTGCTGCTGCAGGGCTTCTGGATGACGCTGGCGCTGGCCGCGGTCGCCGTGCCGCTTTCGGTGCTCACCGGCATCGCCATCGCCATGGCACAGGACGTGCCGAACAAACTGCTGCGCTTCGTGCTGGTCGCCTATGTCGATGTGATGCGCGCCATCCCGCCGCTGGTGCTGCTGATCTTCATCTTCTTCGGCCTGCCCTTCCTGGGCTTGAAGCTCAACGAGTTCACGGCGGCCGTGCTGGCGCTCACGCTGAACGGTTCGAGCTATTTCGCCGAGATCTTCCGCGCGGGCATGGAATCCGTGCCGAAGGGGCAGCGCGAGGCGGCCCGCTCGACGGGCCTCAGCTGGTACAAGAGCATGATCCATGTCGTGGTGCCGCAGGGCACGCGCAACGTGCTGCCGGACCTGATCAGCAATACGGTCGAGCTGGTGAAGCAGACCTCGATCGCCTCGGCCGTCGCTTTGCAGGAGCTGCTGCGCTCGGCCCAGCTCGCCCAGGGCCTGCTCTACAACCCGACGCCGCTGATCGCGGTGGCGATCGTCTACTTCCTGATGTTCTGGCCCTTCGTGCGGTTGGTCTCGCGCCTGCAGAACCGCACGGCCATGTCGGCTGCGTGAGGCGATTGTGACCCGTCGCGTCAGATCGCGGCGGGGTAGAGGCGGGTGATGCGGTTTGGGTTGGTCTCGGCGAGAAAAATGTCGCCGGACGGCCCGAGCCAGAGCCCATGGGCGCCATTGAGGACCGGCCGGCAGCGGCCGAGCAGAGCGCCGTCCGGCGAGAGCAGGCTCAGCGTCGGGATGGAATCGCAGACATGAATCCGGTCCTCCGCATCGGCGACGACATCCTGGGGGCGCAGGAACGCGTCCCACACCGCCAGAAGCTCGCCATCGGCGGTGAAGCTCTGCACGCGGCTGTTCTCGCGATCGGCGACAATGACGCGCCCGTCGCTGAGCACGCAGATGCCGTGCGGCGTCAGGAAGGCGCCGGGTGCAGTTCCGACCGAACCCCAGCTCGCGATCAGGCTGCCGCCAGCGTCGAAGCGGTGAATGCGGCCGTTGCCATAGCCATCCGCGACGTAGAAGCCCCCACCGGGCGCGAAGGCGATGTCGCTGGGATGATTGAAGGGATGGCCGGGCCGATGGCTCTCGCCGATCTGCTGCCGCACCTGGCCCTCGGCATCGCAGAAGAAGATGCGGTGAGCGTCGCGGTCCACGATGGCGAGGCCGCCATCGGGCATCGCCGCGATCTTGTGGGCATCGAGGCAGAGCGCCTCGCCCCAGCTCCGCAGGAACCTGCCGTCGGCTGCGAGCGTGACCACGCAAGGTCCGTCAGGATCGACGGCGCTGTCGCGGCGCAGCAGGACATGGACGAACCCATCCTTGTCGACCGCCAGATCGGTGATCCGACCCGGCGTCGCGGGCAGGGTGCCCCAGGGACGCTCGACGCCGTAGAGCCTTTCGCCGAGCGCAACGCGCAATTCCGTTTTCATCCTGACCTCGTCGCCGTTTCGCGCGCTGTGGGTGGCCATCGTTTCAGGGCCCCGGCCGCATGGGGAGAAAGACCATGAGCGATTTCGATCTCGTCATTCGCGGCGGCACCGCCGTGACCGGCTCCGACATCGGCTCCTTCGATATCGGCATCGCCGGCGGCGTCATCGCCGCGATCGGAGAAGGGCTGCCGCGCGGCAAGGAGGAGGTCGATGCGCGGGGACTGCTCGTCCTGCCCGGCGGCGTCGATGCCCACGTTCATCTCGACCAGCCTTTTTCCTCGGGAGCAGAGATCGCGGATGGTTTCGACAGCGGCACGGCCTCTGCCGCCGCCGGCGGAACGACGACAGTCGTCTGCCATGCCCCGCAGATCCGCGGCGGTTCGTTGGCAGGTGCGGTCGCAGCCTATGCCGAGAAAGCGAAGCAGGCTCGGATCGACCACGCCTTCCATCTCCTGGTCAACGATCCGACCCCGGAGGTGCTGGAGCGCGAGCTGCCGGCGCTGGTCGAGGCCGGGCATCGCTCCGTCAAGATTTTCATGACCTATGACAGCAACCGTCTCGGCGATGCGCAGATCCTGCAGACGCTCGCAGCGGCCCGGCGCGCCGGCGCGCTTGTCTGTGTGCATGCCGAGCATCACGAGCTGATCGGCTGGCTGACGCAGGCGCTGCTGGCGGCCGGGCAGACCGCGCCGCGCCATCTCGCCTGGGCCAAGCCGATGGTGGTCGAGCGCGAGGCGACGCACCGCATCCTGGCCCTGGCCGAGGCGCTGGATACGCCGATCCAGATCTTCCACGTCTCCGGCGCGCAATCCGGCGAGGAGGTTCAGCGGGCGCAGGCGCGCGGCCAGAAAGCCTGGGCCGAAACCTGCACGCAATATCTCGTGCTCGACGAGGCCGACATGGACCGGCCGGGCTTCGAGGGCGCGAAGTTCATGATCTCGCCGGCGCTGCGCTCGGGCGCCGATCGCGAGGCGCTCTGGCAGTTCCTGCGCGACGGGGTGATCGACATCGTCTCGTCCGACCATTCGCCGCTGCGCTATGACGATCCGCGCGGCAAGAAGCAGCATGGCGAGAACGCGCCCTTCAACAAGATCCCGAACGGGGTGCCCGGCCTCGCGGCACGGCTGCCCATTCTCTACTCGGAAGGCGTCGCCAAAGGCCGCATCGACCTGCGTCGTTTCGTCGATCTCGTCGCGACCAACCCGGCCCGCCGCTTCGGCCTGGCGCCGCGCAAGGGCGCACTCGTCATTGGTGCCGACGCCGATATCGTTCTGTTCGATCCCAACCGGCGCGTCACCCTGACCAACCCCATGCAGCACCATGGCAGCGACTACACGCCTTACGAAGGCATGGAGGTGCAGGGCTATCCGACCGCCACCTATCAACGCGGCCGGCTGGTGTTCGATGGCGAGCGGGTGCTGGCGCAGCTGGGGCAGGGGCAGTTGCTGGCGCGCGGCCCTTATGCCGAGATCGCGCCGACCGGCCACTTTCCGACTCCGTTCGATCCGTTCCGGTGAGGGAAGCAAGGAGAGCGCTCAGGCGCTCTCCGGCTTTCCGAGCGGAGCGCCGACGCCGGTGCGCTCGGTGAGCAGGCCGTAATGCTCGACGCGGCGATGGCGGGCGAAGTCGAAGATCGTCGCCTTGCCGAAACGGGTGTCGTCGAGGTCGCAAGGGTGGACGAGCACGCCGTCCTCCTCATGCTGGATCTCGCCGACGATCTTGCCGTCCGGCGCCGCGATCAGCGTGCCGCCGAAAAGACGGTGCCCATCCTCGTTGCCGGCCTTGGCGACGGCCACCACCCAGGTGGAGTTCTGGTAGGCGCCGGCCTGCACCGAGAGGCGGTGATGGAACAGGCGGTCGGCCGTCGTCTCATGGGGCGATTGCGAGTTGGCGGAGGGGGTGTTGTAGCCGAGAACGACCATCTCGACGCCTTGCAGACCCATGACGCGATAGGTCTCGGGCCAGCGCCGGTCGTTGCAGATCGCCATTCCGACGAGCCCGCCCTCGAACTCCCAGACCGGGAAGCCCAGATCGCCGGGCTCGAAATAGCGCTTCTCGAGATGCTGGTGTGCCCGCTCCGTGTCGAACTCGACATGGCCGGGAAGATGGATCTTCCGGTATTTGCCCACGATCCGGCCAGCGCGGTCGACGAGGATCGAGCTGTTGAAATGGCGCCCGTCGGGGGTGAGCTCGGCATAACCGAAGCTCATGGCCATGCCGAGCGCTTTCGCCTTGTCGAAGAGCGGCTGCGTCTCCGGGCCGGGCATGCTGCGCTCGAACCAGTGGTCGGCCTCGGCGCGATCCTCATGATACCAGCGCGGAAAGAAGGTGGTCAGCGCCAGCTCGGGGTAGACGATGAAGTTCGCGCCCTGGGCCCTGGCCGTCTCCATGAGAGCGATCATGCGGTCGACGACCTGCTTGCGGCTCTCGGCCCGCTGGATCGGGCCCAGCTGGGCGGCGGCGACTGTGACGATGCGTGACACGGTTCTTCCTGATCAGATGGTGCTTCGGGGCCGCCCGATCACGATCTCTTTCGAAATCAGCGTGCTGCGTCCGAGCATGCTTTCCACGAGCCTGCCCCTTCGGGGTTGCTGGGCCGTGTCAAAGCCTTAGATCGTTGGCTTCCATTCTTCATATGCTTTGTTCGCGATCAGCCATAATCGCGCGTTATGCTCCGCGCCGCGCTCCAGCAGCGCGAGAAGGCGGAGCTCGGTATCTTGGCGCGATGCCGGCTCGCCCGCCCTGGGTGCCCATATGTCGTGAAGCCGCTGGCGCGGAGGCCGCGCCGGCAGTTCGCAGACTGTGTCGTGTTGCGGCGGTCAGGCCTACAGCAGCTCTTCGCCGCGTCTCTCGGGGATGAGGAGCCACATCGCGAGGATATCGAGGACATAGAGGGTCGCGAGCAGCGCGATGGCGGTCTGGAAGCCATAGGCAGCCGCGATCGCGCCCACGATGACGGGGCCGAAGCCGCCGACGCCGCGACCGATGTTGAACAGCACGTTCTGGGCGGTGGCGCGGGCCGCCGTCGGGAACAGCTCGCTCATCAGCGCGCCGTAGCCGCCGAGCATGCCGTTAACGAAGAAGCCCATCACTGCGCCCGCGACGAGGAGCTGCATCGGGTCGGTCAGCCGGGAATAGACGATGACCATCACCGCAGCGCCCAGCATGTAGCCGAAGAAGGCCGGGCGCCGGCCGACCCGGTCGGCGATATGGCCGAAGGCGAAGATGCCGAGCGCCATGCCGGCGATGGTCACCGCCGTCCACAGCGCCGATTGGGTGAGGGCGAAGCCGAACCGCGTCGCGAGATAGTTCGGCAGCCAGATCATCACGCCGTAATAGCCGAAGTTTTGGACCGAGCAGAGGATCACCATGCCGATGCTGAGCTTGGTGGTCTCCCAGTCCTTGACCAGCAGGCGCAGCGCGGATTCCTTCGGACGGTCCTTGGAGCGGGCGACGAAGACGTCGGGCTCGTGCAGCGAATGCCGGATGAAATAGGCCGCGATCGCCGGCAGGACGCCGATGGCGAACATGCCGCGCCAGCCGATCGTGGGCAGCAGCAGCGGGGTGACGAGGGCGGCCGCGAGGACGCCGACCTGCCAGCCGAGGCCGACATAGGAGGAGGCGCGCGCCCGCTTCGAGGCCGGCCAGGCTTCGGCGACGAGCGCCATGCCGATGCCGAATTCGCCGCCGAGCCCGAGGCCGGCGATGGTGCGGTAGACCAGCAGGTCCCAGTAGCCCTGGGCGAAGGCGCACAGGCCGGTGAAGACGGCGAAGAGGACGATGGTCCAGGTCAGGACACGGACGCGGCCGATCCGGTCCGAGAGCATGCCGAAACCGATGCCGCCAAGGACGGCGCCGACGAGCGTCGCCGTCACCAGAGAGGCGGCCTGGGCTTGGCTCAATTGCAGATCGGCCGAGATCGCCCTAAGCATGAAGCCGAGGATCAGGAGGTCGAAGCCATCCATCGCATAGCCGATGGCGGCGCCCCACAACGCCTTGCGCGCCTTGTCGTCCACCGTCGTCGGTGCCGACAGCGCGGCGGCCGATGCTGTCCGATCGCTCATGGTTCAAGGCCCCTCGTTTTCGCCCGGCCGAAAGGATGCTGAGCTGCAAGCCAGATCGAGGCGCGCTCACATGCGTGATGTCGGCTCGACATGTCACGCTGCCGGAGCCGGCGCAATAATTCGCCCCGAATCAGCCTGTGGATGTGCCGGGAAACATTTGCGTGTGTGGCTTTATCGACAGCGCGGCGCTGGCCCTGGCGCCATGGTGGAAATCGCGGGGCGGGGATTGACCTGCCGGGCGGGGGCGATCAGAAGGGGCCGTTTGCCAATTCGACCAGCCCCTGCGCCCTTGCCGTCCCCGGCGAGCGGCGTCGCTCAGCCCAAGGAAACCGCGCCATGCCCAATCTGTTCACCCCCACCGACCGGGCCGTGATCGCGCGCGAAGCGGCCAAGATGCTGCTCGAGATCAAGGCTGTGCACTTCTACAGCGACAAGCCCTTCTTCTTCACTTCCGGCTGGGCGAGCCCGGTCTATATCGACTGCCGCAAGATCATCTCCTACCCCCGTCTGCGCTCGACGCTGATCGATTTCGCCGCCACCACGATCGTGCGCGACATCGGCTACGAGTCGCTCGACACCATCGCCGGGGGCGAAACCGCGGGCATCCCCTTCGCTGCCTGGATCTCCGACCGCCTGGCGCTGCCGATGCAGTATGTCCGCAAGAAGCCGAAGGGCTTCGGCCGCAATGCCCAGATCGAGGGCTCGGTCGTCGAGGGTGCGCGCACGCTGCTGGTCGAGGATCTCGCTACGGACGGGCGCAGCAAGGTCAATTTCGCCGAAGCGCTGCGCAATGCGGGCGCCGATGTGCAGCATTGCTTCGTGCTGTTCTACTACGACATCTTCCCGAAGAGCCGCGAGCTGATGGCGGAGATCGGCGTGAACCTGCACTACCTCACCACCTGGTGGGATGTGCTGGCCGTCGCGAAGGACAGCGGCCATTTCGAGCCGAAGATCCTTGCCGAGGTCGAGAGCTTCCTCAACGATCCGGCGAGCTGGTCGTCCAAGCATGGCGGGATCTCCGCCTTCGGCGAAGAAAAGAAGCCGGCCTGAGCCGATGCTTCAGGACCCGCAGCTGCGTCTGGATGTCGAGAACGGACAGCTGCAGGACGGGGGCGGCCGGGTGTTCGATCCGGCGGCGCGGCGCTGGTGCGAAGCCCCGCTGGCTGCACTGGGCGAGCCGGTGTCGGCCGCCAATGCCTTGCGCTGGCTTCAGCGTGAGAGCGGGATGGCTCTGCGCACGCCCGTCGCCGTGATCGGGACGCGCACGCCCACCACTTCGCAGGCGGTTGCCGCCGAAACCTTGGGTCGGCTTCTCGGCGAGCACGGCGTCACCGTGCTGTGCGGAGGCCGCTCAGGTGTGATGGAGGAGGTCTGCCGTGGCGTCGCGCAGGCCGGCGGCCTCTCGATTGGCCTTTTGCCCGATGACGAGCCGGAGGCGGCCAATCCTTACGTCACGGTCCCGCTTGCCACCGGCATCGGCGTGGCGCGCAATGCGCTGATCGCCCGGGCGGCGTGTTGTCTGGTTGCGATCGGGGGCGGTTACGGAACGCTATCGGAGATCGCCTTCGCCCTGCAATTCAAGCGGCCGGTCTTCCTGCTGGAAGGCGCGCCGACCGTCGACGGGGCGCTCGCCTGTGCCGATGCGGCGGCGGCGCTAGACGCTGTCGCGCGGGTGATCCTGGCAGTCTGAACGCCGTCCGTTCACGGCCTGTCGGGCCGGCCCGCTGCGGCGCCGCTGCGGGCTTCGAGCGCCTTGGCGACGCGGCGCATCGCCTCGCCGGCAGCATTGCATTCCTCGTCGCTGAGTACGGTCATCATAGCCTCGATTTCGGCGACATGAATCGCCATCGCCTTGCGGGTCAGCGCCTCGCCGGCGGCCGTCAGCCAGAGCCGGCGCAGGCGCTTGTCGGCGTCATCGTTGCGGCGTTCGATCAGTCCGCGACGCTCCAGCACGGGCAGCAACATGCTCATCGCACTGCGCCCGACCAGCAGCTTCTCGGCCAGCGCCTGCTGCGAGAGGCCGGGCGCGTGGAAGATGTTGGCGAGCACGTCGTAATGCGCGAGCTGGATGTCGAGCGGCGCAAGCGCCTCGGTGAAAACCTTCTCCCACAAGCTGTGCGCACGGGCGACGGAGACCCAGTTGCGGAAGCGCGGGAGATCCCAGGGCAGGATCTGCGACTCCGGCAAATCAGAAAGCACTTGCTTTTTGTTCATGGCTGAACATATTCGTTCAGCGCTGAACAAGATAGGGTCCGTGCCATGACCGCTTCCGCCCTCCGTTACATGCGCCCGCTGGTCCGGGCCGCGAGCTTCGTGGCTCCTTCTGCGACCGGCCGGCTGGCTTTCCGCTTGTTCTGTACCCCGGCGAAGCCGTCGAAGCGAAACAGAAAATCGGGCGTACAGGCCACCGCGACGAGGCTCGGGCAAGCGAGCCGACGCGCCATTCCGTTCCCCTGCGGGAGCGTTCAGGCCTATGTCTTCGAGCCCGAGGCGGTCGTGCCGGCGGGCACCGTGCTGCTGGTCCATGGCTGGACGGGAGAGGCGGCCTCGATGACCGCTTTTGTCGAACCGCTGCTGGCGGCGGGCTTCCGCGTCGTCGCCTTCGACCTGCCCGGCCATGGCGCCTCGACCGGGCGCGAGCTCAACATTCCGCTCGGTGTCGCGAGCCTTGCGGCCGTGGCACGGGTGTTCGGGCCGCTGCACGCAATCGTGACGCATTCCTTCGGCGGGGCGATCGCGCTTGCGGCATTGGCAGGCTCCGTGAGGGGGCAGCCCGCGGTCAGCACCGGGCGGCTCGTGCTGATCGCCGCGCCGTCATCGATCACCGAGATCACCCGGCAATTCGGCGCCGCGATCGGTCTCGGCAAGCGCGGGCAGGCGGCGCTGGAGCGGCGCATCCATGTCGTCGCCGGCAATCCGGTCGAGGTTTTCGAGGGGGCGCTGCAACTGGAGGCGATCGGGCTGCCGACCCTGGTGATCCACGACCGGCAGGATCGCGAACTCGGCTTCCATCATGCGCAGGCGCTGGCGGGAGCCGGAGCTTTCGTCACGCTGGAAGCGACGGATGGGCTCGGTCATCGCCGCATCCTGAAGGCGCGGCCGGTGGTTGAAAGCGTTGCGCGCTTCGTCGGAGCAGGGGGCTAGCGCATTCCTGCGAATGGCAGAAATGCGCTAGATCCTTGTTCTATCGCATTTTCTTCACGCGAACCGGTGCCCACTTCGCTTGAAAACGCTCTCGCTCAGAGCCAGCCCATCAGTTCGCGCTGGACGACCTCGGCGATGACGTCGACACCCTCGCGGGAGTCGTTGAGGCAGGGGAGATAGGCGAATTTCTCGCCACCATTGTGCAGGAAGATCTCGCGGTTCTCGCCGTCGAGTTCTTCGAGCGTCTCCAGGCAGTCGGCCGAGAAGCCGGGCGCGACGATCGCCATCGATTTCTTCCCGGCCTGGGCCAGCGCCTTCACCGTCTCGTCGGTATAGGGCTGCAGCCATTCGTCGGGGCCGAAGCGCGATTGGAAGGTCAGCGGGAATTGTTCCTCGGAGAGACCTAGCTCGGCGCGCAGCAGACGCCAGGTCTTGACGCACTGGCAGTAGTAGGGGTCGCCCTTCAGCAGGTATTCCTTCGGCATGCCGTGGAAGGAGCAGAGGATGACCTCCGGCTCGAAATCGAGCTTGGCGAGCGAGGCGCGCATCGAGCGGGCGAGCGCGCCGATATAGACGGGGTCGTCATGGTAGGGCGGCGAGACGCGCACCGAGGGCTGCCAGCGCATCTGCATCA
Source organism: Allobosea sp. 10L422 (assembly GCF_056395345.1). Lineage (NCBI taxonomy): Bacteria > Pseudomonadati > Pseudomonadota > Alphaproteobacteria > Hyphomicrobiales > Alloboseaceae > Allobosea > Allobosea sp. 10L422. Next base: position 230,938 of record NZ_JBFTJI010000003.1, on the reverse strand, counting down.
GCGCGCGAAAAGCCTGGTCGCAGGCCGTGGCCGAGGTCGGCGCGGCGTATTGCGGATAGAGCGGCACCAGCAGGATGCGGTCGCAGCCCTGGTCGAGCAGAGCCTTCAGCCGGCTCTTCACGTCGGGAAAGCCGTAGCGCATCGCCCAGTCGAAGACGACGCGGTCGCCGGCCAGCGGCTTCAGGCGCTCCGCGAGCTGCTCGGTCTGCGAGCGGGTGATGGTCTTGAGCGGGCCTTCGTTGCGCTCGTTGTTCCAGATCGAGGCGTAATCCTTGCCCTTGCGGCCCGGGCGCGTCGACAGGATGATCAGGTTGAGGATCGGCCACCATTTCCAGCGCGGCTCCTCGATGACACGCCGGTCAGACAGAAACTCCTTGAGATAGGCGCGCATCGGCCAGTAGCCGGTGCCTTCGGGCGTGCCGAGATTCATCAGCAGCACGCCGATGCGGCCGTAGCGCACCTTGGGATGGTCGGGCGGCAGGGAAGCGGCCTCGCGGCCGGGCGCCGCGGCGATGTCAGCAGTCATGAGCGCATGCTCTCCTTAGCCTCGTGATTTAGACGAGTTCGCGCTTTCGTCCAGCCTGGAAGCCTGTCGAAGAGCAAGGTGCGACACTACCGACAACCGCTGTTCGGGCCGGTCTGCCCTCTGGTCACTGCGGCTGAACTCTTGCTAGTCTGGAGCCGTTCTTAAGACCTGAGGGGCGCCCGCCATGACAAAGCTCACCCGCCGCAAGGCTCTCGGCGTCCTGGCGGCGCCAGCGACGCTCGCCGCGACCGCCCCTGTGGCGATGGCGCAGCAACCGGCGCCGAGCTTCACGCTGCTGCTCGTCAACGACATCTACAAGATGAGCGACGACAAGGGGCGCGGCGGCTTCGCGCGCGCCTCCGGTATCGCCAAGGCCGAGCGGGCCAAAGGCGTGCCGGTGCTTTTCTGCCATGCCGGCGATTGCTACTCGCCCTCGCTGATGTCGGGCTTCGACCAGGGCGCGCATATCGTCGCGATGCAGAACAAGATGGGCATCGACGTCTTCGTGCCCGGCAATCATGAATTCGACTTCGGCAAGGAGAACTATCTCAAGCTGACGGCAGCCCAGACCTATCCGACCTTCGCCGCCAATCTGCGCGATGCCGGCGGCAACGTGCTGCCCCACCACAAGGATTCGCAGATCTTCGAGCTCGGCGGCATCAAGGTCGGCGTGATCGGCACGACCTTCGATCCGACGCCGCAGCTCTCCAACCCCGGCGACCTGAAATTTTCCTCGACGATGGAGGCGCTGCGCCGCGAGGCCAAAGCGCTGAAGGGGCAAGGCGCCGATATCCTCGTCGCCGTCGTCCATGCCGACCGGGCGATGGATTACGAGATCGTTCGCTCGCGCGTCGTCGACATCGTGCTGACCGGCCACGACCACGACCTCGCGATCGCCTATGACGGCAAGGTGGTGATGGTTGAGTCGAATGAGGAGGGCAATTACGTCACCGCCATCGACATCGCCGTCAGCGTCAAGGGCGAAGGCGCGGCGCGGCAGGTGTCGTGGACGCCGACCTTCCGCGTTAACGATTCCCGCTCGGCGACGCCTGATCCTGACGTCGCCGCCATCGTGAAGGGCTATGAGGGCGAGCTCTCGAAGGAGCTCGACGTCGACATCGCCACGCTGGCCGTCCCGCTGGATTCCCGCACCGGCGTCATCCGCACGCAGGAGACCGCGATCGGCAACCTGATCGCCGACGCCATCCGCGCCGCGACCGGCGCCCAGCTCGCCATCACCAACGCCGGTGGCATCCGGGCCAACAAGCAATATGCCGCCGGGCAGAAGCTGACCCGCCGCGACGTGCTGAGCGAACTGCCCTTCGGCAATGCCACGGTGATGGTCGAGATCACCGGCAAGGACGTAAAGGACGCGATCGAGAACGGCTTGCGCGACGCCCCGCAGGGCGCCGGACGCTTCCCGGTGGTGTCCGGCCTCACATTCGAGGCCGACCTGAAGCAGCCGCAGGGCGCGCGCGTCACCACGGTCATGGTCGACGGCAAGCCGATTGATCCCGCCGCCAAATATACGGTCGCTTCGAACAACTTCATGCTGGAGGGCGGCGACGGCTACACGGCGCTCGGTCGCGGCCGGACGCTGCTCGGTCTTACCGACGGCAAGCTGATGGCCAATGAGGTGATGGTCTATGTGCGCCGGCTCGGCACTGTCGATGCCAAGGTCGAGGGCCGGGCCGTCCTGAAGTGAGCTGCACCGAGGCGCTCGCGACCTTCCTGGCGAGCGGAGCGTCGAGGGGCTGGCGTGACCTGGCGGTCTTCGCTGCTGGCGGCGATGCGACGCGCGCCTGCGCGGCCGTCGATGCCGAACGGGCGGCCGGGCATGTCGTCGCGCCGGCGCCGGAGCGGGTCTTCGCCGCGCTGGCGCTGACGCCGCTCGACGCGGTCCGCGCCGTCATTCTCGGGCAGGACCCCTATCCGACGCCGGGCCATGCCAACGGGCTCGCCTTCTCCTATGTCGGCCCGCCGCCGCTGCCGCGCTCGCTGGTCAATATCTACAAGGAGCGGGCCGAGGATCTGGGCGAGCCCCCGCCTGCGGATGGCGATCTGACGCGCTGGGCCAAGCAGGGCGTGCTGCTGCTCAACACGGCGCTGACGGTGCGGGAAGGGGCCAGCAAGGCTGGTTCGCACCTTTCGCTCGGCTGGGCGAAGATCACGGATGCGGTGATTGCGGCCGTCTCGCGGGAGCGGCCCCATGCCGTCTTCCTGCTCTGGGGCGCGCCGGCGCAGTTGAAGCGGCCGTTGATCGACGAGAGCCGGCATCTCGTCATCGCCAGCGCTCACCCTTCGCCGCTGTCGGCGCGGCGCGGCTTCTTCGGCTCCAAGCCATTCAGCCGGTCCAATGCCTGGCTGGAGGGGCAGGGAGAGAGGCCGATCGATTGGTAAGGGACTCCAGCGTCATGCTCGAGCTTGACCCGAGCATCTCAGGACGGAGGGGCGCCTTATCCTGTAAGAGATTCTCGGGTCGAAGCTTTGCTTCGCCCGAGAATGACGGGGAGTTCACCCCACCGGCCGTTCGTCAGCGATGACTTTGCCGTCATTGGGCAGCGCGCCGAGCGGCAGGATTTCGACCGCACCCTTCAGCTTCGTCACCTGCTGCAAGGTTGAAGAGACCGCGTCGACGAAACCGGCCGGCTCGGCGTAGATCTCGGCCTTGAGGGTCATGGTATCGGTTTCGTTGGCGCGGCCGACGACGAGCCTGAGCTTGGCGATCTCGGCATGGCGCTTGGCGATTTCGGCGACCTGCTCGGGGCGCACGAACATGCCCTTGATCTTGGCGGTTTGGTCGGCGCGGCCCATCCAGCCCCTGATGCGGGTGTTGCTGCGCCCGCAGGCGCTCCGGCCCGGCAGGACGGCGGTGAGATCGCCGACGGCGAGCCTGATCTGCGGGTGATGCGGGTCGAGATTGGTGATGACGACCTCTCCGACCTCCCCCTCGGGGACGGGATCGCCTGTGCCGGGGCGGACGATCTCGACGATCAGGTTCTCGTTCAGCACCATGCCCTCGCGGGCCGATGTCTCATAAGCGATGACACCGACATCGGCGGTGGCATAGAGCTGATAGGCGTCGATGCCGCGCGCTTTCACCCATGCCTGCAGCGAGGGCGGGAAGGCTGCACCGGAGACGACGGCGCGCTTGATCGAGGAGATGTCGACGCCGCGCGTATCCGCCGCCTCGATCAGGATCTTGAGGAAGTCCGGCGTACCCAGATAGGCGCTTGGCCGATAGGCGGAGATCACCTCCATCTGCTGCTCGGTATTGCCGGGCCCCGCCGGGATCACGGCGCAGCCGATGGCGCGGGCGGCCGAGTCCATGATGAAGCCGCCGGGCGTCAGGTGATAGCTCAGCGTGTTCAGGACGATCTCGCCCGGCCGGAAGCCGGCGGCATGGAGGCCGCGCGCGGCGTTCCAGGCGTCGCGGTCGGTCCCCTCCGGCTCGAAGATGGGGCCGGGCGAGGTGAAGAGACGGCCGAAGGAGCCTGTCGGGGCCGGGACGAAGCCTCCGAAGGGCAGCGCCTGCTTCTGGAGCGCCGGCAGGTCGGCCTTGCGCAAAACCGGCAGGCGCACCAGTGCCGAGCGGCTCGTTACGGAGGCGGGGTCGATGCCGTGCAGCCGCTCGGCATAGGCGGGGGCTTCGATGGCGGCGGCGATCAGCTTCGGCAGCCGCGCGAAGAGATCGGCCTCGCGCTCCCCGGGCGAGCGGGTTTCGAGCGCGTCGTAATGCTCGGTCATGGCGATGTCTCGTTCATAAGGGGAACAGCCCTCATCCTGAGGAGCAAGCGAAGCTTGCGTCTTGAAGGACGCTCCAGATGGTTCCGGAGCTTCCTGGAGCATCCTTCGAGACGCCGCTTCGCGGCTCTTCAGGATGAGGGCTTGCGGGATAAGCTTTCACGACAGCCAGCGCTTGCGACGCTTGTAGCTCTTCACCTCGCGGAAGGACTTCTTGTTGCCCTCGGCGACGCCCAGGTAGAACTCCTTCACATCCTCATTCTCGCGCAACATCCGGGCTTCGCCGTCCATGACGACGCGGCCGGTCTCCATGATGTAGCCATAGGTGGCGTAGCGCAGCGCCATGTTGGTGTTCTGCTCGGCGACGAGGAAGGAAACTCCTTCATCGGCATTGAGCCGGCGAACAATCTCGAAGATCTCCTCGACGATCTGCGGGGCGAGGCCCATCGAGGGCTCATCGAGCAGGATCATCTTGGGGTTCGACATCATCGCCCGGCCGATGGCGCACATCTGCTGCTCACCGCCGGAGGTGTAGCCGGCCTGCGAGGTCCGGCGCTGCTTGAGGCGTGGGAACAGCGTGTAGATCTTCTCGAGGTCGCGCTTGATCGCGGCGTTGCCGTCGCGGCGGGTGAAGGCGCCGGTCAGCAGGTTCTCCTCGATCGAGAGATGGCCGAAGCAGTGCCGGCCTTCCATCACCTGGATACAGCCCCGTTTGACGAGCTCATTGGGGGAGAGCTTGTCGACGCGCTCGCCGTCGAAGACGATCGAGCCCTTGGTGACCTCGCCGCGCTCGGCCTTCAGCAGGTTCGAGATCGCCTTCAGCGTCGTGGTCTTGCCGGCGCCGTTCGCGCCGAGGATCGCGACGATGCCGGCGCGCGGAACGGTGAGCGAGACGCCCTTCAGCACCAGCACGACATGGTCGTAGACGACCTCGATATTGTTGAGCGACAGGATCGTGTCGCTCGCGGTCGCTGCGGCTGGTTTCTCGAGGGTGGCGGTCGACATCGGCCTCTCCCGGCAATCGGCAAAAAGGGGTGCCGGCGGCGGGAGCCCGCCGCCGGCCGTCGTCAGATCAGGACGACTTCTCGCAGGACTCGGAACGCTTCGGCCAGTTGCCGGCCTTCTCGACATAGTCCTTGGCGTTGGTCTCGATCAGCGGTCGGACCTCGTCCTTCATCGGCTCGACCCAGTCGCCGCCCTTGACCCACTTGGTGCCGTCCCACTGCGAGACGAACATCTTGCTGTGGCCGGAGTGGTCGGTGCAGGAGATGGTGGTCGGCGTGACGAAGCCGCCGAGACCGATCTCCTTCAGGCGGGCGTCGGTGAGGTTGAGGGATTCGAGACCGCGGCGCATGTCCTGCGCGTCGATCACCTTCTTGCCGGTGAGCTTCTGCGCGTTGCGGATGCCCTCGACCACGAGCATCGCGTTGTAGACGCCGCGGTTGTAGAGGGCCTCGCCGACCTTCTCCTTCGGCGTCGTGCTCTTGCCCTTGTCGACCACGAGTTTAAGGATGTCCTGCATCGCGGGTGCTTCGGTGCCGCTCAGCGTCCAGCTCAGCGACTTGTAGCCCTTGGCCTGCTCGCCGCCGGCACGCGCGTCGTCGTCGCCGCCGGCCCACCAGACGCCGACCATCTTGTTCATCGGGAAGTTGTTCTTGGCCGCTTCCTTGACCGCGGTGGGGTTCATCGCGCCCCAACCCTGGTTGTAGAGGAAGTCCGGCCGGTCACGGCGGATCGAGAGCCAGAGCGAGCCCTGGTTCTGCATGTCGGCCGCCGCCACCGGATAGAGCTTGACCTCGAAGCCGTATTTCTTGGCGAGGTTTTCGAGGACCGGGATCGGCTCCTTGCCGAAGGGCGCATCGAGATGGATGAGGCCGAGCTTCTTGCCCTTGAGCTTGTCGAGGCCGCCGAGCTCGGCCGCCATGTGCTTCACCATGACGGAGGCGCCGTCCCAATAGGTGAAGGGCGGAATGAAGACCCAGGGGAAGTTCGTGCCATCGGCCGAGGCGGACAGGCCATAGGCCATCGACAGGATCGGGATCTTGTCGACATGGGCGCGCGGGATCGCGGCCAGCGTCGCGCCGGTCGACCAGGGCGAATAGACGATGGTGTTCTTCGCTTTCGCCTGCTCGTAGCACTCGATCGACTTCTTGGTGTCGTAGCCGGTCTCGCACTCCTCGTAGATGACCTTGACGCCGTTCACGCCGCCGTCACGCTCGTTGATCATCGTGATGTAGTCGCGCATGCCGTCGCCGATCGGGATGCCCGATCCGGAGAACGGGCCGGTGCGATAGGCRTTGTTGGCGAARTAGACGCTGTCCTGCGCCGCGGCCGGAACGATTGCCCCGGCAGCGGAGAGTAGGGCGCCCAGAGCCGCCCCCTTCATCAGAATGCTGGTCTTCATGGACTTCCTCCGTTCGTTTCCTCCCGACCAGACTGATGCCGGATCGGTCTTTAAGCGCCGGCGCTTCAGCGTCGCCGGTCGTTTCTTGGGTCCGTCCCCGAGCCTCAGTAGGGGAAAGGCCACGTCCGCAATTTCTGTTTCCCGATCTGCCAGAGCCGGGCGAGGCCATGCGGCTCGACGATCAGGAAGATGATGATCAGCGCGCCGACGAGCATGAAGGTGACGTGCTCGGCCGCCGCACCGCCGATCGGGACGCCGAGCGCCGGCAGGCCGAATTTCAGCGCGGTCGGCAGGATGGAAAGGAAGGCCGCACCGAAGAAGGAGCCGATCAGCGAGCCGAGGCCGCCGATGATGACCATGAACAGGATGTTGAACGAGAGGCGGATCGAGAAGACGTCCGCCGCCTCGCCGCCGCCGTACCAGAGGAAGATCATCATCGCCCCGGCGACGCCGCAGAAATATGAGGAGACGGCAAAGGCCATCAGCTTGGCGTTGAGCAGCTTGATGCCCATGAGCTCGGCGGCGATGTCCATGTCGCGCACGGCCATCCAGGAGCGTCCCAGCTTGCCATGAACGATGTTCGAGGCGAACCAGGTCAGCACGACGACGAGGCCGAGGCAGACGAAATAGCGCGTCTCGGGTGTGGCGGCCGCGCCGGTGAGCGGCAGGCCGAAGAGGGTGCGCTGCGGCACCTCGATCGCACCCGAGGCATTGTAGTTGAACAGCCAGGGAACACGGACGAAAGCCCATTGCAGGAAGAACTGCGCGGCGAGCGTGGCCACGGCCAAATAGAAGCCCTTGATGCGCAGCGAGGGCAGGCCGAAGAGCACGCCGATGCCGGCCGAGAACAGCCCTGACAGCAGGATCAGGACGATGATGTTCACGTTCGGGAAGAAGGTGGTCAGCTTGTAGCAGGCATAGGCGCCGACACCCATGAAGGCGGCGGTGCCGAGCGAGATCAGCCCGGTATAGCCGGTGAGGATGTTGAGCCCGATCGCCGCAAGGGAGAGGACGAGGAAGGGGATCATCACCGAGGCGATGAAGAAGTCGCTGCCGAGGAAGGGGATCGCGACGAGAGCGATCGCCAGGATGACGGCGATGCCGATCCGGTCTTCCCGGAGCGGGAAGACGGCCATGTCGGCGGAATAGGTCGATTTGAACTGGCCGGCCTCACGGTAGAACATGTTGTCCGGCTCCTCAGATGCGTTCGATGATCTTGTCGCCGAACAGCCCCTGCGGCCTGAACAGCAGGAAGCCCAGCGCGATAAAATAGGCGAGCCAGCTCTCGATGCCGCCGCCGACCAGCGGGCCCCAGTAGAACTCGCCGAGCTTCTCGCCGATGCCGATGATCAGGCCGCCGACGATCGCGCCGGGGATGGAGGTGAAGCCGCCGAGGATCAGCACCGGCAGGGCCTTCAACGCGACGATCTCGAGCGCAAAGGAGACGTCCGAGCGCGCGCCCCACATGATGCCTGTGATCAGCGCGACGATGCCGGCGGTGAACCAGACGATCACCCAGATCTGGTTGAGCGAAATGCCGACCGAAAGCGCCGCCTTGTGGCTGTCGGCCACCGCGCGCAGGGCTCTTCCGATGCGGGTGTACTGGAAGAAGGCGGCCAGCAGCGCGATCATCAGCGAGGCGATGACCGCCGCGGCGATGTCGATCTTCTGCAGCGAGACCAGCCCGCCGAGAATCTGCAGGTCAATGGCGCCCTTGGGCAGGTAGAGCTGCTCGGCGATCATCTGCTTGGGATTGCCGCCGAAGAGGGCTTCGCCGAATCCGATCAGGAAATAGGTGATGCCGAAGGTCGCCATGAACAGGATGATGTCGGGCTGGTTGACCAGTGGACGCAGCACCACGCGCTCGATGGTGACGGCAAGCGCGAACATGACGCCGAGCGTGATGATGACGGCGAGGAAGGCCGGCACGCCCTTCTCGTAGAGGCCGACCAGCGTCAGCGCCGCAAACACCACCATGATGCCCTGGGCGAAGTTGAACACGCCCGAGGCCTTGAAGATCAGCACGAAGCCGAGCGCGATCAGGGCATAGAGAACGCCGGAGACGAGCCCTTCCCAGATCGTCTGCACCAGCAGGTCGGGCGCCTGGACCATCTGCTGGAACGGGTCGACGAAGATCGCGTAGAGCGTGTTGGTGGAATCGAGCCGGACACCGATAGCGAGCGCGGCGACGATGGCGGCGAGGATGAGCCCGAACTTGACCAGCGGGCTGGCGAGCAGGTTCGGCGCCGGGCGGGTGGCGATGTCGCTCATGGCCGAAACCTCTGATTGAAGGGCGCGGGGAACTCTTCTCCCGTCTGGGAGAAGAGCAGGGATGAGGGCCCGCCCTCGAAGTCGAAGGCCTTAGCGGTGCCGCCGCGCTTGCTGGATAGGCGGCAGGCCCTCACCCCTGCCCCTCTCCCATCCGGGAGAGGGGTTCCCCGCGCGTTTTCGTCGAAACGTTGCACCATCACAGCCATCAGTGCGCCACTCCCAGATAGGCGTCGATGACCTTCTGGTTCGCCTTGACCTCGTCGGGCGTGCCGTCGGCAATCTTGCGGCCGTATTCGAGCACGACGACGCGGTCGGACAGGTCCATCACGACCCCCATGTCATGCTCGATCAAAGCGATCGTCGTGCCGAACTGGTTGTTCACGTCGAGGATGAAGCGGCACATGTCCTCCTTCTCCTCGAGGTTCATGCCGGCCATCGGCTCGTCGAGCAGCAGCAACTCAGGCTCCATGGCGAGCGCACGGCCGAGCTCGACGCGCTTCTGCAGGCCGTAGGGCAATTTGCCGACCGGCAATTTGCGGATGTGCTCGATCTGGAGGAAGTCGATGATGTCCTCGACGACACGGCGATGCGCGATCTCCTCCTGCATCGCCGGCCCGTGGCGCAGCGCCTGCCAGAAGAAGCCCTTCTTCATCTTGAGGGTGCGGCCTGTCATGATGTTGTCGAGCGTCGACATGCCCTTGAACAGCGCGACGTTCTGGAACGTGCGGGCGATGCCGCCCGCGGCGGCGCGATGCGGGCGCATCTTGGCGCGGCGCTCGCCCTTGAAGACGATCTGGCCCTCCTGCGGCTGGTAGAAGCCGTTGATGCAGTTGAGCATCGAGGTCTTGCCGGCGCCGTTGGGGCCGATGATGGCGCGGATCTCGCCCTTGCGGATGTCGAAGGAGACATCGGTGATCGCCTTCACGCCGCCGAAGCGCAGCGAGATGTTCTCGACCGAGAGCAGGACTTCGCCCTTGTCGCGGATGGGGGTGCCCGTCACGTTCATCGGCTCCGCGTTCATGCCGCCTTCGCCGCTGCCGGCGCCTCCTGCACGGCCACCGGATAGATCTTGGCGTCGCGCACCTTGACGCGCGCCGAGATCACGCCCTTGCGGCCGTCCTCGAAGGTCACTTCCGTGGAGATGTCGGCGGCGTCCGAGCCGTCGTAGAGCGCGGTGACCAGCGGCGCGTAGCGCTCGGCGATGAAGCCGCGCCGGACCTTCTGGGTGCGGGTCAGCTCGCCGTCATCGGCGTCGAGTTCCTTGTGCAGAATGAGGAAGCGCTTGATCTGGGCGCCGCCCATCATCGGCTCGCTGGCGAGTGAGCGGTTCACCTCGTCGACGTGCTTGGAGATCATGTCGTAGACGAGGTCGTGGCCGGCGAGCTCCTGATAGGACGCATAGACCACGTTGTTGCGCTCGGCCCAGTTGCCGACGGCCGTGAGGTCGATGTTGAGCGCGACAGTGGCGTAGTCGCGGCCCTGCCCGAAGGCCACGACCTCCTTGATGTTCGGATAGAACTTCAGCTTGTTCTCGATGTATTTCGGCGGGAAGAGGTCGCCGCTGTTGAGCTTGCCGACGTCCTTGGCGCGGTCTATGATCTTGAGGTGTCCGCCCTCGTCGAAGAAGCCGGCATCGCCGGAGCGGACATAACCATCGGCGGTCATCGTCTCCGCCGTCTTGTCGGGGTCCTTGTAGTAGCCGCCGAAGATCGAGGGCGAGCGGTAGAGCACCTCGCCATTGTCATCGATGCGGATCTCGACCAGCGGCGCGGGCTTGCCGACCGTATCGGCTTTGATCTCGCCATTGGGTTGCATGGTGATGTAGACGCCGGCCTCGGTCTGGCCGTAGAGCTGCTTCAGGTTGACGCCGATCGAGCGGTAGAACCGGAAGAGCTCGGGGCCGATCGCCTCGCCGGCGGTATAGCCGACCTTGATATTGGTCAGGCCGAAGCGGTTGCGCAGCGGGCCATAGACCAGCATGTCGCCGAGCCGGTAGAGCAGGCGGCCTTTCAGCGGCACGCTCTCCCCGTTCAGAATCTTCTCGCCGTAGCGCTTCGCGACATCGAGGAAGTAGTGGAACATCCGGCGCTTCAGCGCGCCGGCATCCTCCATGCGCACCATGGTGATGGTCAGCATGTTCTCGAAGACGCGCGGCGGGGCGAAGGCGTAGGTGGTGCCGACCTCGCGGCGGTCGTCGATGACGGTTTCCGGGCCTTCCGGGCAGTTGACGCAGAAGCCGGCCAGCATCGCCTGCGCATAGGAGAAGACGTGGTCGCCGACCCAGGCGATCGGCAGATAGGCGATGACCTCGTCGCTCTCGTTGAGCCCGTCGAAGCCGCAGCCGATCTCGGCGGCGACGATGACGTTGTAGTGGCTCAGCATCACGCCCTTCGGCCGCCCGGTGGTGCCGGAGGTGTAGAGGATGATGCCGAGGTCGGCGCCCTTGCCTTGCTCCATCTCGCGCGCGAGCGCGGCCTCGACTTGGGGATTCTGCAACGCCTTGGCGCCGGCCGCGATCACCGTCTCGATGGCGTGGAGCTTGCTGTGGTCGTAGTCGCGCAAACCCCGCGGCTCGTCATAGAGCATGTGCCTGAGATGCGGCAGGCGATCGGCGATCGAGAGCAGCTTGTCGACCTGCTCCTGGTCCTGCACCACGGCGAAGACCGCCTCGGCATGGTCGAGGACATAGGCCATCTCCTCGGCGACACCGTCGGCATAGACCGGCACCGGGATCGCGCCGATCCACTGCGCGGCGCACATCGACCAGTACAGCTTCGGCCTGTTGTAGCCGATGATCGCGACCTTCTCGCCGCGTTTCAGCCCGAGATCCTGCAGCCCCTTGGCGAAGTTGCGGACATGGGCAGCCACCTCCGCCCAGTTCCAGGACTGCCAGATGCCGAGGTCCTTGTGGCGGAAGGCGACGCGCGAGGCGCGCTCCTTCGCATTGCGCAACAGCAATTTCGGAAAGGTATCCGCCTGGCCGGCGGTGCCGCTTGCCACGATTGCGTTCTCCCTGACGAGCCGCCATGCGTCGTGGCGACTTCCTGTGAGCCGGTTCCCGGTCTCGTTGTCATGCAAGAGTTGCAGCCGGGCACGATCTTCGCAAGGAGGCGCTTGACAGACAATTCGCCTTTTTGTGAATATTGTCCCGCCGAGGTTTTATCATTGGCGCACTGCGCCGGTTTTCGCTCGGATTTCCTTCTTGCCGCTACGGATTTTGGGCTGCTGCCGCACGGCGTGGCGACGTGATCCTGTGCCTGGGACGAAAGTCTTACGCAAAAAAAACGGCCCGCAACTCGGGTGAGCTGCGGGCCGATCGAGACCGTGGCGAAGCGGTCAGTAGCGGTAATAGTGGTTCCGGCGGTAGCCGTGGGCCGGAGCATGCGGCGGCGGGCCGCCATAGCGCCGGCCGTAGTGGTGGCCGCGATCATAGCCGCGGCCGTGGCGGTAAGAGTCGCGCCTGTGCTGCCGCTCCATGTTCCGCTGGATTTCCCATTCGCGGTGTTCGCGGGTGTGGCGGGTATATTCGGCGGGCAGCCGGTTCAGCGCCTCGGCCTGTGGAATGGAGTGCGGTGCGGCGCTGGCCGGCGTGGCCGCGATCGCAGCCAGAGCGAGGCCGGCGGCCATCAAAATTCTACGCATGGTCGTCTCCTTCAGTCGATGTGCCTCATTGGACCTAGAACGGACCCAATGCAGCCTGAACGGGCAGGTTGGCTGCCGTTCAGAAAGGCCCTCGCCTCCCGGCTTGGACGCGGCGCGGCGTCCCCGGGCTTGCACGGCGATCGACACTCACTTTGACCGGCTGGAGGATTTGGAAGGGGTCGGCCCAATCGCCCCAGACTCGCCGGGCGATGTCCGATTGAGCGGCGGCGTATTCAGCCGCCTGGTCGTTGACCCGCTTCATGAACAGATCGAAGAAGCCAAACATCTCGAAACTTCCTTTCTCAGCACAGGGCTGTTCGGGAAAGGCAACGCGCGAGATGCGATTTGGTGCCCTTTCGAGAACCCTCAACCTTCGTAGCGGGCGAGCTTGTCGAGGTCGCGGATGGTAATGCTGCCATGGCCCAATTCGATCAGGCCGAGATCGGCGAGCTTGGCCAGGCCCTGATTGGCCATCTGGCGCGAGATGCCGGCGAGCATGCCGAGCTCCTCCTGCGAGATCGCCAGCGTGCGGCCGAGATCGGGATAGAGGATCGGGTTGAACAGCCAGGCGAGGTTGCGGGCGAGGCGGCCGGTCGAATCGAGAGTGCGCTCTGTCTCGGCGAGCGAGATGAACTGGGCGAGGCGCTCGTTGAACTGGTGGACGAGGAAGCGGTTGAAGGCTGCCGAATGCTCGAACAGCCAGAGAAAGGTCGACCGGCGCATCAAAGCGATCCGGGACTCACGCAGCGCCACCAATTCGTAGCGGCGCGGTTCGGCCTTGATCACCGTGCCCTCGCCGAACCAGGCACCGGCGCGCAGGCCGGCAAGCGTGGCAGATTTGCCGGATTTGGAGGTGGTCGCCATCTTGACCAGCCCCTCGGCCACGCCGGTCCAGGATTCCAGCCGGTCCCCGACATGGCAGATCGAGGCACCCTTGCCATAGCTTTTGAAGGAGATGCCGCGCCGCGCCTCGTCGAACTCGTCGTCCGACAGGTCATGGGACCATGAGGCGATGGCGCGCAGTTCCTGGGGGCCGATCAAGGTGGCGGTGATCCGGGTTGGCGAGGGATAGGCTTCGGGCGGCGTGGCGTCATTCTCGGGCGAAGCGAAGCGTAGACTCGAGAATCTCCTTCAGGAAGAGGCTCCTGAGCCTTCCTGTCACGAGATGCTCGGGTCAAGCCGAGCATGACGAAGCGGGACTCGTGCCAGCTTATTCTGCGGCCTGCGGCAAGGCAGGGGCGGAGCCGCCCTCGCGCAACTGTGCGAGCAACGCCGCCTCTTCGGCCTTCGCCGCCTTGAGATGCCGTTCCTTCACGTGTCCGAAGCCGCGGATTTTCTCCGGGATTGCGGCCAACGCCACGCCAAGCGCGTGGTTCTCGGGTGCGAGCTTGGGCAGCAGCTCGTTCAACAGCGCCTCGTAATCCGCAACAAGCCTACGTTCGGTGCGGCGCTCTTCAGTGTAGCTGAAGAGATCGAAGGCCGTACCGCGCAGGCGCCTGAACTTCGCCAGCACGGAAAAGGCGCCCATCATCCACGGGCCGAAGCTCATCTTGCGCGGCAGGCCCGTGTTGGGGTCGCGCCTCGCCAGCAAAGGTGGCGCGAGATGGAACTCATAGCGCAGCGGCTTGCCGTGATTTCCTTCTGCTTCAAAGGTCGCGGCGACCTGCTTGCGGAAGGCGCCGTCGCTGTAGAGCCGGGCGACCTCGTACTCGTCCTTGTAGGCCATCAGCTTGAAGAGGTTGCGGGCGACGGCTTCGCTGAGCGCCGTCTGGCCGGGCGTGACCGCCGCCTCCCGCGTCTGCACGCGGGCGACGAGATGGCGATAGCGCGCCGCATAGGCCGCATTCTGATAGGCGGTGAGGAAGGCGACGCGGCGCTCGATGATCTCGTCGAGCGTCTGCGAAAGCTGGCGGGCCGGTGTCGCCGCCTTGCTCTGCGAGAGGAGCACGGCCAGCGCCTGCGGATCATGCGCCGCGCGGCGGCCGAGTTCGAAGGCCTGCCKGTTCATGGYGACSGCTTCGCCGTTGAGYTCGATCGCCCGGAGCAGCGCGTCGCGGGAGAGCGGGACAGCGCCGAGCTGCCAGGCATGGCCGAGCATGAACATGTTGGCGGCGATGGCATTGCCGAGGAAGGCCACCGCAGCGGCGGTGGCGTCGAGGAAATGCGTCTGGTCGCGGCCGGCAGCCGACAGGATCGCGCGCTTCAGCCGCTCGGTCGGCAAAGAGAAATCGGCGTTGCGGGTGAAATCGCCCGGCAGGCTCTCGGCGGTGTTGACGATGACCGTGCCGCGCTCGGGGTGGATCGCGCCGAGCACCTTCTTCGAGCCGGTGACGGTGAGGTCGCAGCCGAGGACGAGGTCGGCCTGGCCGGCGGCGACGCGGATGGCGTGGATGTCGTCCGGATGCGGCGCGAGCTTGACGTGGCTGAAGACGGCGCCGCCCTTCTGGGCGAGGCCGGCCATGTCGATCATGCCGCAGCCCTTGCCTTCGAGATGGGCGGCCATGCCCAGGATCGCGCCGATGGTGACGACGCCGGTGCCGCCGACGCCGGTCACGATCACCGCGAAGCTGCGGTCGAGCGCCGGTACGACAGGCTCGGGCAGTTCGGCCTTGCCGAGCGCCGAGGCGTCGAGCCTGAGCGGATCGGCCTTTTTCGGCTTGGCGCCATGGACCGTGACGAAGGACGGGCAAAAGCCCTTCACGCAGGAAAAGTCCTTGTTGCAGTTGGACTGGTCGATCTGGCGCTTGCGGCCGAATTCGGTTTCGAGCGGCTGCACCGAGACGCAGTTCGACTGCACGCCGCAATCGCCGCAACCCTCGCAGACCAGTTCGTTGACGATCACGCGCTTGTCCGGATCCGGGTAGGCGCCCCGCTTGCGACGGCGGCGCTTCTCGGTGGCGCAGGTCTGGTCGTAGAGCAGCAGCGAGACGCCGGAGACCGTGGCGAGTTCGCGCTGGACGGCGTCGAGCTCGTCGCGGTGGTGGAGCGTCGTGCCGGCCGGCCATTGCGTGCCCGGCGGATATTTGCCGGGATCGTCGCTGACGACGGCGATGCGCTTCACGCCTTCGGCCGCGACCTGCCGCGCCATCTGGTCGGGCGAGAGATGGCCTTCGGCCTGCTGGCCGCCAGTCATGGCCACCGCATCGTTATAGAGCAGCTTGTAGGTGAGGGTGACGCCGCTCGCGACCGCCCAGCGGATCGCGAGCGAACCGGAATGGGTGTAGGTCCCGTCGCCGAGATTCTGGAAGACATGGCCACGCTTCGAGAACGGCGCTTCGCCAACCCAGTTCGCGCCTTCGCCGCCCATCTGGGTGAAGCCCGCCGTGTCGCGGTCCATCCACTGCACCATGTAATGGCAGCCGATCCCGGCATAGGCGCGCGAGCCCTCGGGCACCACGGTCGAGGAATTGTGCGGGCAGCCCGAACAGAAATAGGGCGTGCGCTTTGCGATCTCCTGCGCCTCGGCGAGGCGGCCTTGCGCCTTGGCGATCTCTTCCAGCCGCGCGCGCAGGGCGGGATCGTCGCGATATTGGAGCAGGCGCGCGCCCAGCGCGATCGCGATGTCGTTGGGGTCGAGCGCACCATGGACCGGGAACAGCCAGTCGCCCTTCTCGTCCTTCTTGCCGACGACCATCGGCTGGTGCTTGGCGCCGTAAAGCTCTTCGCGGACCTGCACCTCGATCAGCGAGCGCTTTTCCTCGACCACCATGATCAGGTCGAGGCCTTTCGCGAAGGCTTTCAGCTCGGCCGGATCGATCGGCCAAGGGCAGGCGAGCTTGAACAGGCGGATGCCGAGATCATTGGCGCGGACCTCGTCGATGCCGAGATCGGCCAGCGCCTGCTGCACGTCGAGATAGGATTTGCCGACGGTGGCGATGCCGATGCGTGGTTTCTTCCCGCCATGGGTGACGATGCGGTTCAGCTTGTTGGCGCGCAGATAGGCCAGCATCGCATCGCGCTTGTAGAGATGCATCCGGCGCTCCTGCTCGACGAAATCGAGCTCGCGGCGGATGGCGAGGCCGCCGGGCGGCGGGACATAGTCGGTCGGCGTGACGATGGTGACGCGATCGAGCGAGCCGTCGACGGAGGCAGTCGATTCGATGTTGTCCTTGACGCATTTGATGCCGACCCAGACCGAGGCGAAGCGCGAGAGCGCGATGCCGTGCAGGCCGTAATCGATGATCTCCTGCACCCCGGCCGGGTTGAGGATCGGCATCATCCGGTCGACCAGGACGAATTCGGTCTGGTGGGCGTTGGTAGAGGACTCTGCCGTGTGGTCGTCGCCCATGAGGCAGATGACGCCGCCCTTGGGGTCGGTGCCGGCCATGTTGCCGTGGCGGAAGACGTCGCCCGATCGGTCGACGCCCGGCCCCTTGCCGTACCAGAGCGCGAAGACGCCGTCATGCTTGCCTTCGCCGCCGAGGCCGGCCTGTTGCGTGCCCCAGATCGCGGTGGCGGCGAGGTCCTCGTTCAGGCCGGGTTGGAAGACGATATTTGCCGCCTTGAGGGGTTTTGCGGCACGCATCAGCTGCTGGTCGAGCCCGCCGAGCGGGGAGCCGCGATAGCCGGAGACGAAGCCGGCCGTGTCGAGCCCGGCCTGCCGGTCGCGCTCGCGCTGCATCAGCAGCATGCGGGCGACCGCCTGCGTGCCGGTGAGGAAAACCTCACGCTTGTCGAGATCGTATTTGTCGTCGAGCGCGACGCTGCGCAGTCCGATCTGGCGCAGCGCTGCCGCCTCGGTGCCGGATTTACGCGGTATCTCGGCCATGCTCGGCCTCCCGGATCGTCGTTCCCGCCGACGGGCCGGTAGTCCCGGCCTCATGCTTCACCGTCTTTGCGGTAAATATGTCAGTGATGCTGACATATCGACCGGAGGCGGTCAATTGATCTGGTATCATTCCAGTTTTCGCGGCGGGGTCCAATGGGCTTGTGGGAGCGGCCGGTGCGCGTCCCTCGGGAAGCGCCGCGATTTGGCCCTGTTTGGCGGGGATGGCTGTTGCGGTTGTCGCACGCCCGTCACGGCTGTTGACGATCGCTTAACCATGATCCACCCAGCGTGCCGGGACTGTGGAGGTTTTTGCCTGTGACGTGCCGTGCCCGTCTGACAGCCCTGTCCGGGTTTCTGCTGGCCGCCCTCGTGGCGGGCGAGGCGGCTGCGCATCCGCATGTCTTCGTCAATGCGAAGGCCGAAATCGTCTTCGCGCCCGATGGCTCGGTCCAAGCGATCCGGCATCACTGGAGCTTCGACGAAGCTTACTCCGCCTACATCACCCAGGGGCTCGACAAGAACGGCGACGGCAAGCTGAGCTCGGACGAGCTCGCCGACCTCGCCAAGATCAACGTCGAATCGCTGCCCGATGTCGAGTTCTTCACCGCAGCCAAGCTCAATGGCCGCAAGCAGGAATTCGGCACGCCGGGCGAGCAGATCATGTCCTTCGACAACAAGGTGCTGACGCTGGTCTTCACCTTGCCGCTGAAGACCCCGGCGAAGGCGCGCTCCTTCGGTATCGAGATCGGCGACCCCACTTACTTCGTCGCCTTCGACATCGTCGATGCGCCGGATGCGGTCGTCACCAAGGGCGCGCCGCAAGGTTGTGTCGTGCGGGTCAACCGCCCGCCCAAGCTCGACGATGCCACGCAGAAGCGCCTCGCCGAGGCCGACATCACCGCGACACCGGATGTCGGCGGGCTCGAAGTCACGACGCGGGCGCTGGTCGCATGTCCCTGACGCCGGCGGATACCGCGCGCCCCGCGGGTGTGGCGCTCTCGCGGCGGCTTCTGGCATGCGCGCTGGCGCTGCTCCTGGTCGCGGGGGTGGTTACGCTGCTCGCCATGCTGATCGCGAGCGTGAGCCCGCCGCCCCCGCCACCACCGCGCAACCCGTTCGGCACGGCTCTGCCGCGTGAAGCGCTGCCGTCCACGACCGGATTCGGCGCATTGCTGATCGCCTGGCAATCGAGCTTCTACCGCGAGCTGACGGCGGCGCTGAAGGCGATCGCGACTGCGCCGGGCGCGCTCTGGGGGCTGCTTGGGCTTTCCTTCGGATATGGCGTCTTCCATGCGGCGGGGCCGGGACATGGCAAGGCGGTGATCTCCGGTTACATCGTCGCCGACAACCGCAGCCTGAAGCGGGGCCTGGGCCTGAGCTTTGCCGCCGCCATCCTGCAGGCGCTGGTCGCCATCGCGATCGTGACGGTGGCGACGCTGCTGCTGCGGGTCACTGCGACGCAGATGAACGCCGCGACCACGGTGATCGAGCAAGGCAGCTTCCTCCTGGTGGCGCTGGTCGGGCTTTTGATGCTCTGGCGCAAGTCTGGAGCCTTGATCGCACTTGAGGCAGGCGCGGCACATGATCCGGCGGCTTGCGACCATGTCCATATGCCGGATGCCGATCAGGTGTCGCGGCTCAGCGGCTGGCGGGACATGGCCGGCGTCGTGCTGGCGGCGGGCTTGCGCCCCTGCGCGGGGGCGCTGATCATCCTCGTCTTCGCAGCCTCGCAGGGACTGTTCTGGGCCGGCGCGGCAGCGAGTTTCGCCATGGCGCTGGGCACCGCAATCACGACCGGAGCACTCGCGGCCTGCGCGGTCTTCTTCAAATTCGCGGCACTGAAATTCGCTGGCGGCGGCAGCCTGCGTTCGGCCCGGCTGCTTGCTGGGCTCGAAGTTCTCGCCGCCGCCTTCGTCGCCGTGCTGGGCACGGCGCTTTTCACCGGGCTCTGGCTCGGCGGGATGGGGAGCTGAGGGGTTAGCGTCATTCTCGGGCGGAGCGAAGCGCAGACCCGAGAAGCTTGTGACCAGAGGACACTGGTTTCCGAGATACTCGGGTCAAGCCCGAGCATGACGGCGAACTAACGCAGCGGGTCATTCTCCAGCAGGATCGGCTTTCCGTGCGGCGTCGCCTCGGCGGCGCGGGCCCAGGCGGCGGCGAGCGCGTCGACGCCGTCATGGGAGGTCAGGCCCCTCTCGATCAATAGATGCTCCAGCGCCTCGCACCAGCGCTCGTAATAATCCGAGCCGTCGCGGCAACCGCCGGCCGCCAGCGCTTCGCGGATTTCCGCGCCGAGCGTCTGCGCCCATTCATCCGCCGTGAAGACGCCCCTGTTCTGGAGGGCCACGACGAGGGCAAAGGCTTGGGCCTGCCAGGGCTCGGCGAAGACCGGGCCTTCGGCATCGCGGGGGATCGGGGTGTCGGCGGCGAGAGCCGCCGCCAGATCGGTCTCAGGCCGGCTCAAGATAGCTCTCCCAGGCCTCGATGCTGACGGTGGAGGTCGGGTCGGCATCGCGACCCCAGAGCTCCGGACCGGTGAACACTACCGTGTAAAGCCACTGCGCCGTCTCGGGCAGGCCCTGCGAGCCGGTATCGGGGAAGACGTGGCAGCCGACGATGCGTTCGATCGCACCTTCCTTGCCGCGGGCATAGCGCGGCAGGCGGGTATGGTGCTGCGGGTGCATCACGATGGTGCGGACCTTGTCGCCCACGGCGAAGCGCGCCGGCGCTGCGGCCTCGCGCTCATAGGGGAAGCCGCGGCGCAGGACGCCGGCGACCTCCTCGCCCTTGAGCACGCGCTTGGGCTCGCGGCGTTCGGGCGCCGGCTTGCCGCTGGCGAGCTCGTCGGCGCTCAGGAAGCGGTGCTTGACCAGCACCTTGTCGAGCGCGGCGAGCCAGATCTCGTAATAGGTCGAGGAAAGATATTGTGCGGGTGGCAGGCTTTCGCGGGCGTGGCGGATCTCGTCGATTGTCCAGGCGCCCATCGCGCCGGCCGCGACATTGATGGCGAGCACGCGCTTTTCCCAGTCGCCATGGAAGACCGGCTCGTTCGGCTCGGGAACGACCGGGCCGAAGGCCATCTGGCCGCCGAGATCATGGGCGCTGTTCATGCGGCGTCCTCCACCTTCGGCAGACCGGTGCCGATCATCGAATCGCGCGTGACGATGCCGGCGAGCTTTTCCTCGCTCCAGCCCTCGGTTCCGGCGGGGCGCATAGGGATGACGATGAAGCGGGTCTCGGCCGTCGAATCCCAGACGCGGATGCGCTGGCCCTCTGGCAGCGTCACGCCGAAATCGGCGATCGTGCCGCGCGGATCGATCACCGCCTTGGCGCGATAGGGCGGGGATTTGTACCAGACTGGCGGCAGCCCCAGTACGGGCCACGGATAGCAGGAGCAGAGCGTGCAGACGATGAGGTTGTGCTGCTCGGGCGTGTTGAAGCAGGCGACGATATGCTCGCCGCCGCGCCCGCCATAGCCGAGTTCGGCTGCTGCCGCCGTGCCGTCCGCCTTCAGGCGCTCGGCGAAGGCCGGGTCGGTCCAGGCCTTGGCGACGATGCGGGCGCCGTCGCGAGGGCCGATCTTGGTTTCGTAGGTGTCGATGATGGCGTCGAGCGCGGCCGGGTCGACATAGCCCTTCTCGACCATCAGCGTTTCCAGCGCCTTCACCCGCGCTTCGATGGCGGTGAAGTGGTTGTCGTGGTGGTCGTGATCGTGGTGGTGATGTCCGCCCATGGCGAAATCCTCTCAGGCGATCCGGATGCGTGCGGCGCGTTCGTAGCGTACCGCGAAGGCGACGAGGGAGCGATCGGAACCTTTCGGGCCGATCAGCGACAGGCCCAGCGGCGCGCCCTCGCGCTGCGCCACGGGGATGGTGACCTGCGGGAAGCCCGACAGGCCGGAGAGGCAGAGCAGCCGCAGTGCACGGTTGCGGAAATCCTCCAGCTCCGCCTCTTTCGCCGCGATCAACGGGGCGATGTCGGGCATGGTCGGCAGGATCAGCACGCCGTCCCGGCCGAGAAGGCGCGTAAGCCTGGCGCGGAAGGTTTTGCGGGTCGCTTCGCCACGCGCATATTCGGCGTCGGTCACCGCTTTCGAGAAGATGAAGCGCTCCTTCACTCCCGGCCCCAGCGGCGGGGCGAAGCGCTCGATCATGGCGCCGTCCGACAACCAGGCTTCGCGGCCCTGGATCCAGCGGAAGGCCCAGTAGAGCGCGTCGAGATCACGGACGAGCTTGACGCCTTCGGGCTGGCCAAGCTCGGGAATCGTGCGCTGCACGACATTGCGCAAGATCGTCTCGGCCTCGGGGATGGCCTGGGCGAACATGTCGTCGGCGATGATGAGGCGCGGGGTTTCCGGCAGCTCGGTCCGATCCAGATCGAACAGCGTGTTGGAGACACGGGCGAAGACCTCGCCGTCGCGGGCGAACCAGCCGGGCGTGTCGAGGCTCTCCGCCAGCGGCCAAACCCGCTTCAGCGAAAGCCGGCCATGGGTCGGGCGGATGCCGAAGAGGCCGCCATAGCTCGCGGGCGCCCGAACCGACCCGCCGGTGTCTGAGCCCAGGGCGATATCGACGAGGCGCCCGGCCACCGCCGCCATGGAGCCGCAGGAGGAGCCGCCGGTGATCCGCTCCGGCGCTGCCGGATTGATCGGCGAGCCGAAATGCGCGTTCTGGCCGTTGAGAGAGAAGGCGAGTTCGTCGGTGTGGGTCTTGCCGACGAAGCGGGCGCCGGCCTGAAGCAGGTCCTTCACGATCGGCGCCGTCTTCGTCTTGATGCCGGACTGCGCCAGCACCAGCGGCGAACCCGCCCCCGTCGGATAGCCCTTGACGTCGAAGAGGTCCTTCACCGCGAGCGTCAGCCCGGCAAGGGGCCCCGCGACGGCATGTTTCACCGGCGCATCGGGATAGGGAACGAAGCAGCGGAACGGATCGTCAAAGGTCATGCGTCAGATCCCCCTTGCATCGCCGTCCGAACGCGGGTCGTGCACTGCCTCGACATGGCCCTTGGCGTGCTTCACCAGCATGCCGGCATGGCCGAAGCCCTCGGAATAGGCCAGGCCGCTCTCCTCGACGGGATGGCCGGCGGCATCGAGCCGTTCCAGCAACGAGGAATCGAAGCGGCTCTCGAATTTGAGACTGGTCGAGCCGGCGCCCCAGGTCTTGCCGAAGAGCCAGCGCGGCGCATCGACCGCCGTGGCGAGGTTCTGGCCGGCGCGGTAGCGGGTCAGGATCTGCGCCTGGAACTGGGGCTGGCCGTCGCCGCCCATCGAGCCATAGGGCAGGATGCGCCCGTCGTCGAAGCGGGCGAAGGCCGGGTTCAGCGTGTGGAAGGGCTTGCGGCCGGGCCTCAGCGGGTTGGCGGCATTCCTGTCGAGCGAGAACGAGACGCCGCGGTTCTGCCAGTGGATGCCGGTCATCGGCAGCACGCAGCCGGAGCCGTATTCCCAGTAGATCGACTGGATATAGGAGACGGCGAGGCCCTTACCGTCGATGGCGCCCATCCAGATCGTGTCGCCGTCGCCATTGCGCAGCGGCAGCTTCGCCGCCCGCTTCCTGTCGACGGCTGCCGCCTCGCGCATGAGCGCGGCATCGGTCAGGAAGTCGGCGGGCGGATGATCGAGCTCGGCCGGGTCGGTGACGTAGCGGTCGCGGATGGCGAAGGCGCGTTTCGTCGCCTCGATCAGACCGTGATGATGCTCGAAGCTGTCGAGCTTGGTGGCGCCGAGCCGCTCGAAGATGCCGAGGATCATCAGCGAGGCCAGCCCCTGCGTCGGTGGCGGCAGGTTCGAAACGGTGAGGCCGGGCAGCTTCAGCGTCAGAGGCGCGACGCTCCGCGCGCGATAGCGTTCGAGATCGGCGCGGGTGACGGGCGCGCCGATGCGTTCGAGGTCGGCGGCGATCTCGCGGCCGACATCGCCGCGATAGAAATCGTCGAGCCCGGCATCGGCGAGCTGTTGCAGGGCGGCGCCGAGCGCTTCCGGCCTGCGGCGGGCGCCGGGCTTGGGAGGGGCGCCGTCTACCCAGAAATTGGAAACGAAGCCAGGCGCTGCCTTCAGGGCTTCCTGCTCGTTGGGCTTGTTGCCGAGTTCGGACTCCGAAACCGCGTAGCCCTCGCGGCAATGGCTGACAGCATCGGCCAGCAATTCGCGGAGCGGAAGGCGCCCGCCGAGCGAGCGCGCGAGATCGAGCGCAAGCTGCCAGCCGCCGACGGCGCCCGCAACGGTGAGCGCCGCTTCCGGCCCGCGCGAGGGAATGGCGTCGTAGCCCTTGCCGCGGTAGCGTTCGATCGTGGCGAGAGAGCCGGCCGGGCCGCAGGCCTCGATACCGTGCAGGCGGCCGCCCGGCTCATGCACCAGCCAGAAGCCGTCGCCGCCGATCGCGTTCATATGCGGGTAGACTACCGCGATCGTCGCGGCCATGGCGACCATGGCCTCGATAGCGTTGCCGCCCTCGGCGAGAATGGCCCGCCCCGCTTCGGAGGCGAGGCGGTGAGGCGCTGCCACGGCGGCGGAGGCGAAGACAGGCGTATCCAGCATCAGGGCTTTTCAAGCTCCGGAATCATGCCCATCTGGGGGCTAGAGGCTGTTATGAACCATGGAAGGGGATTTGACGCAGGCGATTTTGCGCGAATGCAAGGAGTTCGAGGACGCAAGCCTTTCGGCTTGCTACGAAGAACGACGTTGCAGTCGCGCAAAAGCGGTGCGCCCTGCGGGTGAGGTGAAAACGGCAGAGCTGCAGCGTCCCATCGCTTGCCGATACCAGCGGTATCGGCGGCGCAATGCTCCTCCCATCTCTGCCGTTTTGACCTCATTCAATCCCCTTCCATGGTTCATAACAGCCTCTCGGGGCGCGAATTTGTTGCATGGGGCGGCAAGCTCCGCTAGGTGCCTAGGGCGCATGGCGGCGTTAGGCGGCCTGCGCGTGAAGGAAGGACAGCATGGCCGGACGGCATATGAACTGGCGCAACCTGATCATGGTCTCCTCGTTCGGGATCCTGATCGCCGTCGAGCTCTTCGGCGTGGCGCTGGCGGCCGGCTGGGCGCTGGCTGGCCTGTTCGATCTCGGCGCCATCTTCGAATACATCATGATGGCGATCTTCTCGGTCTTCGCGGCCTACGGTCTGCTCAACCTGATGCGGCGGATGCTCAAGATCGAGCACCTGACCGAGGTCGACTGAGACGGCGTCATGCTCGGGATCGGCCCGAGCATCTCGGAAGCCAGAGCCTTCCCGTCCTGATATTCTCGGGTCTTCGCTCCGCTGCGCCCGAGAATAACGGTGCCGTTCAATCGCAAATCTTCAACGTGACCGGGTCGGCCTCGGCAGGCATGTAGTCTCCCATGGAACGGCACCGACCGGCGCTGCAGAGGCGCCAGTCGGCGGTCGCGCCCGAACGGCGCATCACCACCTCCTTCTGCGGCGGCAGAGCCGGGCGCCAGCGCCAGAAGCCGTCGATCAGCTTCGCGCCGTCGGGCGGGTCCATGCCGGCCCCCGAGCCTTCGATGCGGGCCTCGACAATCTCGAGCCCGGCGGGCGTTTCCCGCCAGACCTCCGCCCACAGCGTCTTCTGCACCGAATGGCGCCAGCCCAGCGTGATTTCGTCGCGGCCGAGCACGACGACGAGCGCGCCGGCCGCGAGGCACAGGCTCATGCGATGGCAGGTGCGCCGCGCGCGCGCCATAGATGCTGGCCGATCATCAATGCCGCGAGCGCAAAGCCGACCTCGTCGGTGACCGGCAGGGCCAGAACGAGGGATAAGGCGGCTGCGGCGGACAGCAGCCGCTCCCACACCACCAGATCGCGTTTCATGAAGCCGATCGTGGCCGCGCCCCATAGGAAGATGGCGAGCAGCGCCTTGCCGATGATGTAGGTAGCCGCGCCCGTATAGGCTAAGCCGCTCAGGCCCTGCACCGGCTGCAACATCAGGGCGGGGTCGTAGACGGCCATGAACGGGATCACGAAGCCGGCCATTGCGATCTTGATAGCCTGGAAGCCGATCTTGAAGCCGGACTCCTTGGCAATCGGTGCCGCCGCGAAGGCGGCAAGCGCAACCGGCGGCGTCAGATCCGCCATGATCCCGAAATAGAAGACGAACATGTGGCTGACGATCAGCGGCACGCCGAGCTTGAGCAGGATCGGCGCGGCCAGCGAGGAGGTGATGATGTAGTTCGGAATCGTCGGGATGCCCATGCCCAGGATCAAGCTGACGACCATCGTCAGGATCAGCGCGAGGAACAGCGAATCCCGTCCGACAGCGACCACCGCATTGCCGAAGATCGTGCCCACACCGGTGAGGGTCATCGTGCCGATGACGATGCCGACGATCGCGCAGGCGACGCCGACGGGGATCGCCTGACGCGCGCCATCGGCCAGCGCCTCGCGGCAGGCTGCGACCGTCTCCGCGCCACCCTTGCTGAAGAGGTTCGCGAGGATGAGACCGACGACCATCGCGACGATGACGAGGATGCCGTACCAGAAGAACAGCCCGCAGAGCAGGCCAAGCCCGACCCAGAACAGCACGCGCATGGCGACCGGCCCGATGCCCAGCGCAAACGAGCCGCCGAGGATGAGGACGACGGTGAGCGCAAGGCCGACCGAACCCGAGAAGAGCGGCGTGTAGCCTGCGAAGAGCAGGTAGACGAGCACCGCGAGCGGCAGGATCAGATACCATTTCTCGGTCAGGGCCTTGCCCGCGCTCGGCAATGTCGAGCGGGGCATGCCGATGAGCCCCCGCTTGCCGGCTTCGAGATGCACGGCGAGGAAGGCCGCGGCGTAGTAGAGGATGGCGGGGACGATGGCGGCCTGGACCACGGCGGCATAGGGCACGTCGATGGTCTCGGCCATGATGAAGGCGACGGCGCCCATCACGGGCGGCATGATCTGGCCGCCCATCGAGGCCGTCGCCTCGACGCCGCCGGCGAAGGCGGCGCGATAGCCGAAGCGCTTCATCAGGGGAATCGTGAACTGGCCGGTCGAAACGACGTTGGCGACGCCGGACCCCGAAATCGTGCCCATCAGCGCCGAGGAGAAGACCGCGACCTTGGCCGGGCCGCCGCGGGCGCTGCCGAACAGGCCCATCGCGACGTCGGTGAAGAGCTGGATCATGCCCGCCCGCTCCAGGAACGATCCGAACAGGATGAACAGGAAGATGAAGGTCGCCGAGACGCCGGTTGGCGTCGCGTAGATGCCCTCGGTGCCGAACGACATATGCTCGATCACCTGCTCCAGGGAGTAGCCGCGGTGGTTCAGCGGCGAGGGCAGGTAGTTGCCGAGCAGGCAATAGGCGAGGAACAGGCCGGCGACGATCGGGAGGGCCGGGCCCATGAAACGCCAGCAGATCAGGAAGAGGACGGCGATCGCAGCGATGCCTACAACGAGATCGGCCTGCGTGACCTCGCCGGCGCGGGCGACCAGGTCCTCGTAGAAGAACCAGTGATAGAGGCCGATGCCGAAGCCGGCGATGGCCAGCGCCCAGCCAATCGCTGCGCTCATGCGCGAATGACTCTTGTGCTGGGCAAGCAGGCCGCCAGCCACCAGGCAGAGCATCCCGACATGAAGGGTGCGCAGGATCTGATTGGGCACCGAACCGCCGAACCGCGCGAGCAGTTCGACGACGACCGCCATCGGAATCCAGGCCAGCAGCATCTCAGCCCAGGCCCTGCCGCGTGCGGCCTGGGCCAGGATCGCGACGAGCCAGAGAACGATGGTGGCGCGCAGCAGATCAATGATGTCGACGCCTGCAAAGCGATGATCGAGCGGGACGTTGAAGGCGGTTGCGATCTGGAAGAGCGAGAACGCTACCGCGATCCAAAACAGCAGGCGTCCGGGCCAGCCCGGGCCGAAGCCGGGCGGCAGGCCGTGCTCGGGATCGACGATCGGCTGCTGCGTCTCGACAGGGACGCCGCCGGTATCCGGCACGACCAGGGGCTTATGCTTGTCTTCGCTCATGCGCTGGGTCCACCCGCCAGACAAAAGGGCGAGGCCCCGAGGCCCCGCCCGCGACTACGGCTTTTCAGGCGGCTCAGGAGCCGACCTTCAGGCCCTTTTCCTTGAAGTACCTTGCGGCGCCCGGATGCAGCGGGATCGGCATGCCTTCCAGCGCGGTTTCCAGCTTGATCGCTTTGCCGGCCGCATGAGCGGCGGCGAGGTCGCCCAGATTCTCGTACATCGCCTTGGTCATCTGGTAGACGAGGTCTTCCTTCACGCCCTCATGCGTCACAAGGTAGTTGACGACCGCCGCGGTCTGAACCGGCGCGCTCTGGCCGGTATAGGTATTGGCCGGGATGGTCGCCTTGATGAAGGGAGAACCCGCCTTGTCGACCGTCGCGGCCGGCACCTCCACGACTGTGA
This sequence comes from Allobosea sp. 10L422, assembly GCF_056395345.1. NCBI lineage: Bacteria > Pseudomonadati > Pseudomonadota > Alphaproteobacteria > Hyphomicrobiales > Alloboseaceae > Allobosea > Allobosea sp. 10L422. The sequence continues at coordinate 203,236 of NZ_JBFTJI010000003.1, read as the reverse complement.
TCTCGACGGAGGTCGCGAGGTCGCGCAGCGAAGCGACGCCGAGCCCGGCCGATTGCAGGGTGGCGTCGAGCTGGCGGTTCTTCATCAGCTCGACCGACTCGGCGAAGGGCAGGTACTCGATCTTGCCGAGATCCTTGTAGGTGATGCCGGCGGCGGCGAGGATGGCGCGGGCATTGAGCTCGGTGCCGGACTTCGGCGCGCCGACCGAGAGGCGCTTGCCCTTGAGGTCGGCCAGCGTCTTGATGCCGCTATCCTTCGAGGCAACGATCTGGACGTAGTTCGGATAGATCGCGGTAACGCCGCGCAGCTTCTTCAGCGGTGCCTTGAAGCCGGCTTCTTCCTCGCCCTTCCAGGCGGCATCGAGCGAATCGCCGAGGGTGAAGGCTATCTCGCCCTTGCCCTGCTGCAGCAGCACGAGATTCTCGACCGAGGCCTTCGTCGCTTGAACGGTCGGCCGGGTGCCGGGCACTTTCTCGCCGTAGATTTTCGAGAGCGCGACGCCCATCGGATAATAGACGCCGGAGGTGCCGCCGGTCAGGATGTTGACGAATTCCTCGGCGCGAGCGGCCGCGGGAGCCGCAGCTATGAGGACGGCGGCGGCGAAGCCGGCCAGACGATTGTTGCGGAACAGTGCTTTCATGACATCTCCCTGAACGTCGCTTCGGCTCATCCGGCCGATTGATCGCGTTTTTAGAGCACGGTGCCGACGAAAGGGAAAGCTCAACCGGGTCTGCCGCGTTCCGTCTTTAGCCCAAGCCCACGGACTGGTTTCGCCATGATCGGCTGCCTATCTCTGGGGTTGCACTGGCGCCCGCCCTCCTGGGGACGGCGGCCGGGGCATCCGAGCAACGAGCTGACAGGAACGACATGTACGACCGTGCCGAGCAGGGTAGCAGCCAGGGGCTTCGCCTCGACCGACGGACTCTTCTCGCAGGTGCGGGTGCCACGGCGACACTGGCGGCGTTGGGGTTCACGCCAGAGGCGCTGGCTCAGCAAGGGCTCAAACTTGGAGAGGCCGAGGATTTCACCTTCGAGGCATTGAAGGTGCGGGCGAAGCAGATGGCCGCGCAGGCTTATCAGCCGCCGCCGAGCCCGCGGCCGGATGTGCTGCAGCGGATCGATTACGACGCGCACGGCAAGATCAGGTTCAAGCCGGAGATGGCGCTGTGGGCGAACGGACCGTCGCCCTGGCCGGTGACCTTCTTCCATCTCGGCCGCTATTTCCAGAAGCCGGTGCGGATGCATGTCGTCGAGGCTGGCCGAGCGCGCGAGATCATCTACGACGAGAGCTATTTCGAAATGCCGGCCGACTCGCCGGCGCGCGGGCTGCCGACCGGGGCCGGTTTCGCCGGCTTCCGCTTCCAGGAGAGCCGCAGTGGCCAACCCGGCCCCAAGGGCGAGACGCTCGACTGGAAGAAAAACGACTGGGTCGCCTTCCTCGGCGCATCCTATTTCCGTGCCATCGGCGAGCTCTACCAGTACGGCCTCTCGGCGCGTGGCCTCGCCATCGACCCGGCAGTCGCCGGCCGGTCGGAGGAATTCCCCGACTTTACCCATATCTGGCTGGAGACGCCGAAGGACGGCGCCGAATATGTCACGGTCTATGCGCTGCTCTCGGGGCCGAGCGTGGCGGGCGCCTATCGCTTCCGCATGCATCGCGGCAAGGGCGTCACCATGGAGATCGAAACCTCAATCCATCTGCGCAAGGACGTCGAGCGGCTCGGCATCGCACCGCTGACCTCGATGTTCTGGTATTCCGAGACGTTGAAGCCGACGGCGATCGATTGGCGCCCGGAGGTCCATGATTCCGACGGGCTTGCGCTGTGGACGGGCCCGGGCGAGCGCGCCTGGCGGCCGCTCAACAATCCGCCGCGCACCATCGCCTCGGCCTTCGTCGACAACAATCCGCGCGGCTTCGGGCTGATGCAGCGCGATCGCGAAGCCGAGCATTATCTCGACGGCGTATTCTACGAGCGCCGCCCGAGCCTCTGGGTCGAGACGGAAGGCGAGTGGGGGAGGGGCTCCGTCCAGCTGATCGAGATCCCGACCGATGACGAAATCCACGACAACATCGTCGCGATGTGGGTGCCGGAGGCCTCGGCTAGAGCAGGCAGTTCGTACAACTACCGCTACACGCTGCACTGGCTCGCCGACGAACCGTTTCCGACGACGCTCGGCCGGGTTGTCGCGACACGGCTGGGAAATGGCGGCCAGCCCGGAACAGCGCGCCCCAAGGGCGTGCGCAAGTTCATGGTCGAGTTCCTCGGCTCGGCGCTGGAGACGATCCCCTTCGGGGTGAAGCCGGAGGTGGTGCTTTCGGCCTCGCGCGGCAGCTTCTCCTACATCTTCGCCGAGGCGATGCCTGACGATGTCCCCGGCCACTGGCGCGCCCAGTTCGATCTTGCCGTGGGGGGGAGCGAGCCGGTCGAGTTGCGCTGCTATCTCAAGGCCGGCGATACGGTGCTGACCGAGACTTGGCTCTACCAGTATCTCCCGTTCTGAGGAACGGTACCATCCAGCAGGCTATAGACATGCGCCCCGGCGATCGCGATGCCGACAACGACCACCTGGCTCGCCACACCCGCGAAGGTGAGCGGATAAATGTAGGCGTCGCCATCGGCGACATCCATGCCGCCTGTCATGGCGATCATGATCCCGACTATGCCCGCCATCGTCGCGGCTCCCGGCAAGACGACGACCGCCAGGAGCCGCCATGTCAGGCCGCCCGTTCTCGCGATGGATTGAGCGAGCCCTAGATCCTGCCTTCCGAGCGCGAGGGCGCTGAACGCCAGCGTCGTCCTCAGTAGCAGCCAACTCAACACTATCGCGAAAACCAACTTCGCAACCATGATGACGGGAGATGCCGGGACGCTGCTTGAAATCACCAACATGATCGAGAGCGCCACGATATTATAAGCGCCATATCGCAAGCTCGCGACTGAAGGCGCGCCGATCCGGAAATCCACAGCCCTCCCGGAGACGACCTCCCGTATTGCGAGGAGGCAAAGGGGCAGCCATAGGATCGCCGACAAAACGTTCAGCAGCCACGACGCCCCGAAATTCTGGAGCGATGGCGCGTCCTGCCCGGCCAAATCCACCAGCACGAGCCGATAGTTGATCGGGATCGCACATATGGTTGCAACCAGAACCATCAAGGGATGGCGCAGCGGAAAGCGCAAGAGATCACGCAAGGTCGCGCCCGCGACCAAAAGCACTGGCAACGTCATGATAAGCCCCCCGGCCCGATGAGAACAAATAAAGTACAAAATTTTGCCCAGTGCAAGCGCCTTTGCCGTGATTTCGTGGAGGCCATGCCGGCTGCCATTGCTTTGCGCGTAATGTAACATTATACCAGTGCGCATGCCGTCGCAGAACCATGATCACTCCCATGCCGTGGCGATCGGGCCCGGTTTTTCGCTGCTGCGGATGTCCGCGCCGGCGCGGCTGGGGCTTGCCGGGTTCGTCGTCGCCTTGCTGTGGCTGGCGACGCTGGCCGTGATCCTTTGATCGAGTAGCGTTGATGTCCGCCATTCGCCTGACCGACCTGACGCTGGGCTATGACCGCCATCCCGCGGTGCATCACCTCTCCGGCGAGATCGAGGCCGGGAGCCTGACCGCCATCGTCGGGCCGAACGGGGCCGGCAAATCCACCTTGCTCAAGGGCATCGCAGGCGCACTCGCGCCGCTGTCCGGCGGCGTTGCGCTCGCCAAAGGCAAGAGGCTCGCCTATCTCCCGCAATCGGCCGATCTCGACCGCTCCTTCCCGATCCATGTCTACGACCTCGTCGCCATGGGGCTGTGGAACCGGGCGGGCATCTTCGGCCGCATCGGGGCAGGTGCTGCGCACAAGGTCGAGCATGCCATCGCGGCTGTGGGCCTGACCGGCTTCGAGCGCCGGCCGATCGGCACGCTGTCCGGCGGGCAGATGCAGCGGGCGCTGTTCGCGCGCCTTCTGCTGCAGGACGCCGAAATCATCCTGCTTGACGAGCCCTTCACCGCCATCGATGCGCGTACCACTGCCGATCTGCTGGAACTGGTGCAGCGCTGGCATGGCGAGAGCCGCACGGTCGTCGCCGTGCTGCACGATATCGAAACGGTGCGGCAAGCCTTTCCGCGGACGCTGCTGCTGGCGCGCGAGGTCGTCGCCTGGGGCGAGACCGGCGCGGTGCTGACGCCAGAGAACCTGTTGAAGGCGCGGCGCATGGTCGAGGCCTTCGACAGCCACGCCGCACCCTGCCAGCGCGACGCGGCGTAAATGATCAAGCCCTCACCCTGAGGAACAGTCTTCGGGCTGCGTCTCGAACGATGCTTCAGTGCGGGCTGAAACATCCTTCGAGACGCCGCTTCGCGGCTCCTCCGGACGAGTGCTGAGGAAACAGACGGAACAGGCGCGCCCGTGCTCTACGATCTCCTCATCGGCCCCTTTGCCGAGTTCGACTTCATGCGCCGCGCGCTCGTCGGCGTGACGGCGCTGTCTGTCTCCGGCGCGCCGATCGGCGTCTTCCTGATGCTCCGGCGCATGAGCCTGACCGGCGATGCCATGGCCCATGCGATCCTGCCCGGAGCGGCGCTGGGCTACCTCGTCGCCGGCTTCTCGCTGCCGGCAATGACGATCGGCGGGCTCGCGGCCGGCTTTGCGGTGGCTCTCGCCGCTGGCGCTGTGGCGCGCGCGACGGTGTTGAAGGAGGACGCCTCGCTCGCCGCCTTCTACCTGATCTCGCTGGCGCTCGGGGTCACCATCGTCTCCCTGCGCGGCTCGGCGATCGACCTGCTGCACGTCCTCTTCGGCAATGTGCTCGCGCTCGACGACGGCGTGCTGATCCTGCTCGCCGGTGTCGCGACCGTTTCGCTCACGGCGCTGGCGGCGCTCTACCGGCCGCTGGTGGTGGAATGCGTCGATCCCGGCTTCCTGCGCTCGGTCAGCCGCTCCGGCGGATTCGTGCACCTGACCTTCCTCGCCCTCGTCGTGCTCAACCTCGTCGCCGGCTTCAATGCGCTCGGCACGCTGCTCGCCGTCGGCATGATGATGCTGCCGGCCGCGGCCGCCCGCTTCTGGACGGCCGACATCACCCGGTTGCTGCTGCTGGCGACCGGATTCGGCATCGTCGCGGGCTATGCCGGGCTGGTGGTGTCCTATGCGGCGGGCTCGAGCCTGCCGGCCGGGCCGGCGATCATCCTGGCCGCCGGCGTGCTCTATCTGCTCTCGCTCCTGCTGGGGTCGCAGGGCGGTCTTGCGCGGCGCGCCTTGATCCGGCCACATCTCGAACGCTAGAAACGTTATATCGTTTCAATTCGAGCGGAGACTTTCATGCCCAGCCGTCGCAGCCTTGCCGCCTATCTGTTCGCGGGGCTCGCCCTCGCCACGCTGCCCGCCGCCGCTTTCGCGCAGGAGAACGCGCAGGGCACGAAGCTGCCGGTGGTGGCGAGCTTCTCGGTGCTGGCCGATTTCGTGAAGCAGGTCGGCGGCGAGCGGGTCAGCGTGACCTCGCTCGTCGGGCCGAATGGCGACGCCCATGTTTATTCGCCGACCCCGGCGGATGCGAAGGCCATCGCGGCGGCGAAACTCGTCTTCATCAACGGCCTGCATCTCGAAGGCTGGCTGCCGCGGCTGATCAAGTCGTCCGGCACGAAGGCCCCGCTCGTCACCGCTACAAAGGGCATCAAGCCGATCGAGGCGGCCGAGGAAGGGCACGAGGCCCGAGGATCCGGCAAAGGCGGGCACGACCACGGCCATGACGATCCGCATGCCTGGCAGAGCATCGCCAATGCCCGCGTCTATGTCGCCAATATCCGCGATGCGCTCGGCGCCGCCGACCCGGCCGGCAAGGCGAGCTATGACGCCAATGCCACGGCCTATCTCGCCAGGCTCGACGTGGTCGAGGGCGAGGTCAAGGCAGCGGTCGCGCGCATCCCGGCCGATCGGCGCCGGGCGATCACCACCCACGACGCCTTCGGCTACTTCATCAAGGCCTATGGCATCGCCTTCATCGCCCCCCAGGGCGTCTCGACCGAATCCGAGGCCTCGGCCAAGGATGTCGCCAGCATCATCCGCCAGGTGAAGGCGCAGAAGGTGCCGGCGGTGTTCCTGGAGAACATCAGCAATCCCCGCCTTATCGAGCAGATCGCCCGGGAGAGCGGCGCGAAGATCGGCGGCACGCTCTACTCCGATGCGCTTTCCGACGCCTCGGGCCCGGCGGGGACTTACATCGACATGATGAAGCACAATATAAGCGAGATCGAGAAGGCGCTCGCCGCCGGCCCGGCCTGACCGGGCGGTGCCGTCCCCAGCGTCCCACAGCCATTCAGGTCAGACCATGTCCGAAAAAATCCCCGTCACGGTGCTCACCGGCTATCTGGGTGCCGGCAAGACCACGCTCCTCAACCGCATCCTGACCGAGGACCACGGCAAGAAATTTGCCGTCATCGTCAACGAGTTTGGCGAGGCCGGCATCGATGGCGACCTCATCGTCGGCGCCGACGAGGAAATCTTCGAGATGAACAATGGTTGCATCTGCTGCACTGTGCGCGGCGACCTGATCCGCATCCTCGACGGGCTGATGAAGCGCAAGGGCAAGTTCGACGCGATCATCGTCGAGACCACCGGTCTCGCCGATCCCGCGCCGGTCGCGCAGACCTTCTTCGTCGATCAGGATGTCGGCGACGCCACCCGTCTCGACGCGGTGGTGACCGTGACCGACGCGAAGTGGCTGAAGGACCGGCTCAAGGACGCGCCGGAGGCGAAGAACCAGATCGCCTTCGCCGACGTCATCATCCTCAACAAGACCGATCTGGTGACGCCGGAGGAGCTCGCTGAGGTCGAGGCGGCGATCCGCGCCATCAACCCCTATGCCAAGCTGCACAAGGCCGAGCGCGCCAATGTCGATATTGCTGCTCTGCTCGACCGCAACGCCTTCGACCTCGACCGCATCCTCGACATCGAGCCGGACTTCCTCGAGGCCGGCCACCATCACCATCATGCCGAGGATGTCCGCTCGATCTCGCTGACCATTCCGGGCGAGGTCGATCCCGAGAAGTTCATGCCGTGGATCAACGACCTCACCCAGATCCAGGGACCGAACATCCTGCGCTCAAAGGGCATCCTCGCCTTCAAGAACGAGCCGCGCCGCTTCGTCTTCCAGGGCGTGCACATGATCCTGGACGGCGATCTGCAGCGTGACTGGAAGGATGGCGAGAAGCGCGAGAGCCGCCTCGTCTTCATCGGGCGCGGTCTCAACGAGAACGAATTGCGCAGGGGGTTTGAAGCCTGCGCGGCCTGAGTTAAAGCCGCGTCATGACGACGATGACCCAACCCGTCTCGCTGCGCGAGCATGTCACCCCGATTGATGCGGAGGCGCATGTCGTCGCCGCCCGCTGGCTGAAACAGGGGCTCGCGCTCGCGCTTGCCGACGGGCGCGTGCTGCGTTGGCGCGACGGCGCGACCGACATGGTCGAGGCCCATGCGGGGGGCATCCTCTGCGCGACCGGCGACGGCGAAAGGCTGATCTCGGGCGGCGATGACGGGCGCGTCGTCGCGACCCGGATCGAGGGCGAGCCGGAGGAGCTGGCGAAAGACCCCAAGCGCCGCTGGATCGACGCGATCACGCTTTCAGCCTCGGGCAATCTCGCCTGGAACACCGGCAAGACCGTGCATGCCCGCGACGAGAAGGGCCGCATCCGCACGTTGGAAGCGGCGAGCACGCCGCAGGGGCTGGTCTTTGCGCCGAAGGGCTACCGCCTGGCCATCGCCCAGATGAACGGCGTCTCGCTCTGGTATCCCAACACCGAGGCGAAACCCGAGTTCCTTGAGTGGAAGGGCTCGCATCTCGACCTCGCATGGTCGCCGGATGGGCGTTTCGTCGTCAGCTCCATGCAGGAGAATGCGCTGCATGGCTGGAAGCTCGGCGACAAGCCCGGCCATATGAGGATGACCGGCTATCCGGCCAAGCCCCGTTCGCTGTCATGGTCGCATGACGGGCTCTGGCTGGCGTCCAGCGGGGCGGACGGCGCGATCGTCTGGCCGTTCCAGGGCGATGGGCCGCAGGGCAAGGCGCCGCGCGAATGCGGCGTGCGCCGCGCCCGCGTCACCCGCGTCGCGTTCCATCCGGGCGCTCTGGTGCTGGCGATCGGCTATGACGATGGTTGCATCCTGCTGGTCCGACTGACCGACGGTTCCGAATTGCTGGCGCGGCCCGCGGAGCGCGACAGCGGCATCAGCGCTTTCGCCTGGGACAAGGCCGGCAAGCGGCTCGCCTTCGGCGCCGAGGACGGTGCCGCCGGCGTGCTCGTTCTGCCGAGCTGAGAACCGCATGCGCTTCGGGCTTTTCGGCAAGAGCGAGGCCCGCAAGGGCGGCGACGCGAAAGCCCAAGCGAAGGCTGCGGCCGAGCGATTGAAGGCGCAGGTCACGGAACTGCTCGGCCTGCCCGAGACCACGGCGATTGCCGTCAACGAAATTCTCTGCGCCGATCCGGCATGTCCGGGCACCGAGACGGTGATCCTGGTGATGGAGCCCGGCAAGAAGACCCGCGCCTACAAGCTGGCGATGGCGATGGGTGAAGTGACGGCGGAGGCGTTGGTCGAGGTGTTCCGAGATGCTCGGGCGTGACCCCGGCAACTTGGGAACCAGTGTCCTTTCGTCATGAGATTCTCGGGTCAAGCCCGAGAATGACGGGCTCGCCTTCCACGCTCAGGGCTTGAGGCCATCCGGCAGGGCCGGCGCGTCGGCGCGGAGCACGATGCCGACGCGGCGGTTACAGGGCAGGTAGGGGTTGTCCTCGATCAGCGGCTCGGTGCCGCCCTTGCCGGGGACCGAGAAGAAGCGCTCGTTCGGCACGCCGGCATTGGCGAGGATTTCGCGGACCGCATTGGCGCGGGTGATCGAGAGACCCCAGAGATCGCCTTACGGCGCGGTGCCCGGACGCGGCGTCGCGCTGTGGCCGGAGATGGCGATCTCGTTCGGCATCCGAGACCTGGATTAACGATAATGATCAGCTCTCGAAGGAGCCGTTAAGCTTGACCGCTTGCCCGCCGCGCCCATTCGGCTAAAGCTCGGAGCGATGTCGCTTCTTTCGCTCTATGCCCGTGTCCTCGGCGAGCTCGGCCCCGAAAGGCGGCTGGGCCTCGTCCTGGCATTGGCCAATGTGCTGCTGGCCGCGGTCGCCTTCGCGGAGCCGATGCTCTTCGGCACGCTGATCGACCGGCTGACCACGATCCAGGCGTCCGGCGGCAAGCTGAGCTGGGACAGCATCGACTATCTGATCCTTGCCTGGGTCGGCTTCGGCCTGACCAATATCGGGCTCGGCGTCTTCGTCGCGCTCCATGCCGACAGGCTGGCCCATCGCCGCCGGCTCGCCGTGATGGCCCAGTATTTCGAACATGCGCTGACCTTGCCGCTCGCTTATCACACGCAGACCCATTCCGGCCGCGTGCTCAAGGTGATGCTCGACGGCGCGAGCGCGATGTGGGCGCTCTGGCTCTCCTTCTTCCGCGAGCATTGCGCCTCGATCGTCGCGCTGTTCGTGCTGCTGCCCTTCACCATCTGGAAGAACTGGCAGCTCGGCCTGCTGCTGATCGCGCTCGTCATGCTGTTCGGGGCGCTGACGGCCTTCGTGCTGCGCCGGACCGACCGACTCCAGCGCAATGTCGAAGCGTATCATTCCAGCTTGGCCGAACGGGCCTCGGATGCGCTCGGCAATGTGCCGGTGATCCAGAGTTTCACACGCATCGAGGCCGAGGTGCGCGGCCTGCGCTCGACCATCACGAACCTCCTCAATGCGCAGCTGCCGGTGCTGTCCTGGTGGGCGGTGGCGAATGTCGCGACGCGGGCCTCGGCCACGCTGACGGTGCTGGCGATCTTCATCGTCGGCACCTGGCTCCTGATGCACGGCCAGACCACCGTCGGTGAGATCGTCACCTTCATGGGTTTCGCGACGATGCTGGTCGGGCGCCTCGAACAGATCGTCGCCTTCGTGAACTTCATCTTCATGCAGGCGCCGAAGATGCGCGATTTCTTCGAGGTGCTCGACACTTTGCCGACCGTGCGCGACCCGCCGAACGCTCCGGACCCCGGCCGGCTCAGCGGCGCCGTCGCCTTCGAGGACGTCTCCTTTTCCTATGACGGCAAGCGCACCGCGGTGCGCGACGTCTCCTTCTCGGTGCGGCCGGGTGAGACGATCGCGGTCGTCGGCTCGACCGGCTCGGGCAAATCGACCACGCTCGGGCTGCTGCACCGTGCCTTCGATCCGCAGTCGGGGCGGATCACGGTCGACGGCCTGGACATACGCGACATCTCGCTGCTCTCGCTGCGACGCAATATCGGCGTCGTCTTCCAGGAGCCGATGCTGTTTGCGCGATCGATCCGCGAGAACCTGCTGGTCGGCAAGCCGGAGGCCACCGATGCCGAGCTGATGCAGGCGCTCGACCGGGCCCAGGCGAGCGAGGTGATGGCGCGCCAGCCCGATGGCCTCGACACTCTCGTCGGCGAGCGCGGGCGCACGCTCTCCGGCGGCGAGCGGCAGCGAATCTCGATCGCCCGCGCGCTGCTCAAGAACCCGCCGATCCTGATCCTCGACGAAGCCACCTCGGCGCTCGACGCCGCGACCGAGGTGAAGCTGCAGAAGGCGCTGGAAGAGGTGATGAAGGGGCGCACCACCTTCGTCATCGCGCATCGACTCGCCACGATCCGCAATGCCGACCGTATCCTTGTCTTCGAGCAGGGGCAGGTCGAGGAGATGGGCACCTTCGACGAGCTCGTCGCCAAGGGCGGGCGCTTCGCGGCGCTGGCGCGGGCGCAGTATCTCGTCAGCGACAATCCCGCGCCGCTCACCGAAAGCGACGTCAGTCCGCTGGCGCAAAAAATCACCGCCGGCTGATACGCCGCCGGCTCTTGGAAGGCCCTTCGCGAAGGAGCGCATGCGACATCAGCCGTTGCGCCGATGTCGCCTTTCCCGCTTATTAGGTCGCGCCCTTCCCGCAACAGAACTTCCGTGTGACGACGACGATGATGATCCTTCGCCTTGCCTGTGCCTGGGCTTCGGTTGCCGCCTTCCTCCTGTTCGGCGACACTTTGCTCGGTCAGCTTGGCGGGCCGCTGCCGTCGCTGCTTCTCTTTCTCTGGCTGCTCGGAATCATCGTCTGGTCGTCCTTCGGCGTGGTGCATGAGGCCGAGGAACTGGCGGAAAGGCTCGGCGAGCCCTATGGCACGCTGCTTCTGACCCTATCGATCGTCATCATCGAGGTGGCGCTGGTCGGCGCCGTCATGCTGGGCGCGCAAGGCGCGCCGACGCTCGGCCGCGACACGATGTTCGCGGTGCTGATGATCGTGCTCAACGGCGTGGTCGGCGTCGGGCTGCTCATCGGTGGACTCAGGCATTTCCAGCAGCGCTACAATCTCAAGGGCGCCACGTCCTATCTGGCCGTGATCATCCCGCTGACCGTGATCCCGCTCTTCCTGCCGAATTTCACGACCTCGACGCCGGACGGGACGCTGACCTCGTTCCAGGCGATCGCCTTTTCGATCTTCACGGTCGCCCTGTACGGCGCCTTCCTTGCGCTCCAGACGGGCCGGCACAGCATGTTCTTCCGGGAACCCGAGGAGGACGGCAAGCCGGCGTCGGCATCGGCTGCAGCGGAAGAAGGGGCGGCTTCGCCGTCTTCCGTGGGTGAATTGCTGCCGCGCGTCGGCCTGCTGCTTGCCAACATCCTGCCGATCGTCATCCTGTCGAAAAGCCTGGCGAAGGTGCTCGATTTCGGCATCGCTCAGCTCGGCGCCCCGGCGGCGCTCGGCGGCATCCTGATCGCGATGGTGGTGTTCACGCCGGAATGCATCGCGGCACTGCGGGCGATCACAGCCAATCAGCTCCAGCGCGCGGTCAATCTGTGCCTGGGCGCGGCGGCCTCGACGCTCGGCATGACCGTGCCCGCGGTGCTGCTGATCGGTGTCTTCACCGGCCAGCCGGTCGTGCTCGGCCTGTCGGCGACGAACATGGTGATCGCCGCCATGACGCTGCTGCTCTCGACGCTGACCTTCACCGGCACCCGCACCACCATGCTGGAAGGGGCGGTGCATCTCGCCGTGTTCTTCGTCTTCCTCGTACTGGTGTTCAGCCCCTGACCGGCGTGCGATAACCTCGCAGGTAATCGACCCGCGCCGCGCAGCGCGTCATGGTCTCTTGCAACGGCCGGCCCTTAGACGGCTGCCAGGGAGACGATCATGACCGCCTACGCCATCGCCCATCTGCAGGATGTGCGCCTCGGGCCCGAGATCATCGACTACATCAAGCGCATCGACGCGACGCTTGTGCCCTATGAAGGCCAGTTCCTGCTTCATGGCGCGACGCCCGAGATCGTCGAGGGGCCATGGCCGGGCGATCTCGTGATCATCGCCTTTCCCGATATGGAGCGAGCGCGCGCCTGGTACGCTTCACCAGCCTATCGCGAGATCCTACCGCTCAGGACGGAGAATTCGCGCGGCGCGACGATGATCGTGAAGGGCGTGGCGCCCGGCTATCGCGCAACAGATTTCCTTGCCAAGGCCGGGCTGGCTTGACCCCGGTCAGGCCGCCAGTTCGGCCTCGATGAAGCTGCGGACCTCATCGGTCGCGACTCCCGGCGCTATGAAGCTCTTGCCGATGCCGCGGGCGAGGATGAAGGTCAGGACGCCGCGCTTGACCTTCTTGTCCTGCGCCATCGCCTCGACGATCTGATCGGCGCTGCCCGCCCCGCCCGGCACCTGCTGCAGACGGCTGGGCAGGCCGACATGGTCGAGATGACGCGCGACCCGCACGGCGTCCTGGCCGGAGCAGAGCCCGAGGCGCTGCGAGAAGCGGAAGGCGAGCGCCAGGCCGATGGCGACAGCCTCGCCATGGACGAGCCGGCTGGAGTCGTAGTTTGTCAGCCGCTCCAGCGCATGGGCGAAGGTGTGGCCGAGATTGAGCAGGGCGCGGTCGCCCTCCTCGCGCTCGTCGCGGGTGACGATCGCCGCCTTGGCGCGACAGGAGACGGCGACGGCATGGTCACGCTCCGGCCCGCCGGCGATGACGCGGCTCCAGTTCGCCTCGCACCAGTCGAAGAAAGCGGGATCGTCGATCAGCCCGTACTTCACCACCTCGGCATAGCCGGCCTTGAACTCGCGCTCGCTCAGCGTGTCCAGCAGGGCGGTATCGGCGATGACCAGAGCGGGCTGATGGAAGGCGCCGATCAGATTCTTGCCATATGGCGAGTTGATGCCGGTCTTGCCGCCGACGGAGGAATCGACCTGAGCCAGCAAGGTGGTCGGCACCTGGACGAAGCGTACGCCGCGCCGGAGCACCGCTGCAGCAAAGCCGGTGAGGTCGCCGACAACGCCGCCGCCGAAGGCGATGACGAGGTCGTTGCGTTCGACCTTCGCCGCTAGCAGCGCGTCGCAGAGCGCGATGAACTGGGCATAGGATTTCGAGCCCTCGCCCGGGGGGATGGTGATGCGGGTCGCGGTGATGCCCTCCTGACGCAGGCAGGTCTCGAAGGCGGCGCCGTGCAGGGCGGCGACGCTCGTATCGGTAACTAGGGCAGCCCTTGCTCCCGGCGCGAAGGCGGCGATCAGAGCCGCCGCCTCGCAGAGCTGGTGGCGGCCGATATGGATGTCGTAGGCGCGGCCTTCGAGCGCGACGGGGACGACGATGCGCGCGCCGGCCTTCTCGGTCAGGGTGGCGTTCATGACGTTTATTCTCCGGCCGTCAGGCGCAGATAGCCGTTCAATGCGGCAATGGTGTCGCCGACCACGATTTCGTGAGGCTCGTCGCTCGACAGGATGGTCAGGTCGGCGAGGGCATAGACGGGCTCGCGCTCGGCCAGCATCCGGCGCAGCGTCGCCTCCGGATCGGCAGTCTGGAGCAGCGGGCGGTTCGAGCGTTTGCGGACGCGGCGCATCAGCACATCCGGCTCGGCCTTGAGCCAGACCGAGATACCGAACTGCTTGATCCGCTCGCGCGTCTCGGCATTCATGAAGGCGCCGCCGCCGGTCGCCAGCACGACGGGCGACTGCGTCTCGAGGATGCGGCTGATCACGCGCCGTTCGCCCTGGCGGAACTCGGCCTCGCCGCGCTGCTCGAAGATCTCGGGGATCGTCATGCGGGCCGCCGTCTCGATTTCCACATCGGCGTCGATGAAGGGCATGCCGAGCCGCGAGGCCAACCGGCGCCCGACCGAGCTCTTGCCGGAGCCCATCATGCCGACGAGCACGATGGCGCGCCCGCCGAGGGCGGTGCGGAGATCGGCCATGTCCGGGGCGGCGATGGTGGCAGCGGCGGTCATCAATCTATTTTCCTTGGAAGGGCCTGTAGCACGCGGCTGCCGGCCGCGTCATGCCTTCGTCATGGCTTTTTGGCCGCGCTTTGCGCGCAGCTGTGGCGTGCCAGCCCTTGCGCGATGTGGACGGCATCGCGGATAGTAACTCGGCCCAAGATCGCGCGATTGCGAAAGTCAGCCCGACGTGCCGACGTTATTCCGTTTCCTCGCCTTCGTCGCGATCATCGCCGGTCTGATCTTCGGGGGCATGATTGCGCTTGTGACTTTCGTCCAGCCGGTGCAGCGCGAGATGGTCGAGATCGTACCGCCGGCGAAACTGCAACCGAAATGAGCCGCCTGTCGCGCCAGCGGCTGAATGCCTTCCTCGATATGCTGGCGGCCGAGCGCGGCGCGGCGCGCAACACGCTCGCGGCCTATGAGCGCGATATCGAGGATTATCTCGAATTCCTCGGCGGCAAGGCGCCGGGGGAGGCGACCCCCGAGGACATTCGCGGCTGGCTGGTGGATCTTTCGGAGCGCGGGCTCAAGGCCTCGTCCGCGGCACGCAGGCTGTCCGCCGTCAGGCAGTTCCACCGCTTCCTCTACACCGAAGGTCTCGCGGGGACCGACCCGACCGCAGCGATATCCGGGCCGAGGCAGGGGAGGCCGTTGCCGAAGGTCGTTTCCGTCGGCGATGTCGACCGCCTGCTCGAAGCCGCGCAGATCGCCTGTCTGCAGGAAGGGCTGACACCCGCCGCGCGGCTGAAGGCCTTGCGGATGCGCTGCCTCGTCGAGATGCTCTATGCCACGGGCCTGCGCGTCTCCGAGCTGATCGCACTGCCGCGCTCGGCGGCGACGACGCGCGAACGCTTCCTGATCGTGCGCGGCAAGGGCGACAAGGAAAGGCTGGTGCCGCTGAACGAGGCGGCGCGCCAGGCCGCGCGGGACTGGCTGACGGGCTTGACGGAGGCGGGGCTGGCCGATGGGCGCTGGCTCTTCCCGTCCGATGGCGAGAGCGGGCACCTGACGCGGCAGGTCTTCGCGCGCGATCTCAAGACGCTGGGCGGAGCGGCAGGGCTTTCAGCTCCGGCTCTGAGCCCGCACGTGCTGCGCCACGCCTTCGCCAGCCACCTGCTGCAGAACGGCGCCGATTTGAGGGTGGTGCAGGAACTGCTCGGCCACGCCGATATCGCGACGACGCAGATCTACACACATGTCCTCGACGAGAGGCTGAAGAGTATGGTGCGCGATCTCCATCCCCTGGCGGATGGAGATCGCGAAACCGGCAAAGAGTGAGGTCGACGCGGCCGGCCGAGATTGCCTGCATCGACAGGCCAAATCGCATCATCCGCTCCCATCAGGCCGCGCGGCTCACTGGCTCTCGCATCCGAACGGCTCTCTTGTGCCTAGAACCGCAGGCTGAGCCCCACGACCGGTCCATGCTGGAGCATATCGAACGCGTAGCGTCGACGCCCCTCTCCCTGCTCATAGTCGACGTAGAGCGCGCGGTAGCCGATGATGCCGGAATAGGTGACGCCGTTCTTCTCGGCGAAATCGAAGCTATATGCTGCGATGGCCTGCCAAGAGAACTTGCTGCCGCCCCCGCCGATATCGCTGCGCAGAAGCAATTCCTGCCCGGGAGCCACGGCGACCCGCATGCGGGCGCCGACAAAGCCGTCTAGCCAGTCCACCGAACCGGAACGGGCAATGGCCAGGTTGCGCGCAAAACTGAGATCGCCGATGTCGGTTGTCGTCGCGCGGTCAAACGACAGCTCGGCGCGCTGATACCAGTAACGTGCGCCCCCCAGGACATCAAACCCCACAGAACCGAAGCGTGCGACCTCGTATGCGGAGCCGACCTCGAGCGTTGCCATTGAGACGCTCATATCGCCTGAGGTCCCGACCGTGCCGGTCACCCCCGGCACCACACCGCGCGACCTGACGTTGCTGCGGTCTATGCCGAGTTTTGTCCAGACGAAATTGCCGTAGAACGCCAGGGGCCCGTTGCGGGCCTCCAAATCCCCCATCAGACCGACGAGCGTGCCGCCATTTCCCGCGGTGGCATCGACGATGTCGATGAAGCTTGCCGAGACCTTGGCGGTTCTCCCCTTTACGGTCTGATTTCCGTTGAGGGATGTGAGCCAACCATAGGGGGTGAAGCGGAACGTCCATGCCGATGTCATGGCAGGCGGCACAGGCGGGGCCGGGGGCGGCAAATCAGCAGCCTCGGCCCTCGCGCTGCCGAGGGTCAGGGCGACAAGGATGGAAAGCCCGCAATGTCTGGCGCTGAGAGTCAATGCAGTTGCCCTTAATCGCCCGTGGGTGCGCCGAGTCGGTAGTTCCTTTGTAGAGCCCGATTCGAGGACGGGTAAAGGGTCTGGCATTCCGAAAAATAGGCCGTCTGGGGTTGCCTGTTGGCAGGGTCTGCGCAGATCGTGGCGAGTTGCTCTTGCCGCGATTGCGACGTTTGACAGCCGGTGAGAATGGCGCTCGCCAAGACGACCGAACCAATCAATCGAAGTGATGTCATTGTGATCGCCCCTTTTTTGAGTTCGGATCATGGGCCGGGCCGGTAATCCGACCCGGATAGTCAGCGGAAGGGCAGCGCCTTCGAATTAAGGCTTCATCTCGATGCCGCGCTCGACGCGCATATCCTTGAACACGACGGCGATGGCCTCGATCACGCGCTTGTTCGGATTGGCCTTGCAGTATTGAATGACCTCGTGCTCCGCCTCTTTTCCACGCTTGACGTTGAGCATGTGCTTTCGCGCAAGGCCATTGTACCACCCGCTGTACCAAGTCGTCAGCATGTCGGCGTCTTCTTGAAACGTACCGGCCAGCTGCGCGCAGGTCAATTTCTGCACGTCGATGTAACCATTCTCGTCTGCATACGAGCTCAGCATGGTCTGTGCGACCGCGGGGGTGGCAAGCACGATCGCCAAGAGCGATGCAGACAGTAATTTTCCGTTCATTTTAATCACCTCACAGAATTGTGCCGGAAATTATCTTAAGAAAATTTTGCAGTAACCTTTTCAAGTCTGTTTCGTGACGGCGGGTATCGTCCAGGTTCCATTGATGATCGACGGATCGGTTTCGCTCGGCCAATACATGCGAAGCATCAGGATGAAGTCGCCGGCCGGCGCGGGGAGCCAGTTCGACTCCTTATCCTTGCCGGGCGATTCGTGCTGGATATACAGATCGGTGGAGCCGTCCGGATTGGATTGCAGGTTCTCGCGGGGGCTGATCGAGTACCGGTTGAGCGGGTTGTTCACGAAGAAATACTTGTCGTCATACATGGTCAGCGACCAGAACCCCTCCACGGGCGGCAAATGCCCTTTGGGGAAACGCATGACGTATTTGTTGGCCCCGTTGTATTTGCGGCCCGCGGCATCGTGTTGCGAGGTCGGATAGACTGCATCCTGGGGGCGATTGGCGCCGAGACCGATGGCGGTTACAAGCGCCCGCATCAGATAGTCGGTGCCGTAGATGCCGGTCTTTGTCGTAAAGGCAAAGCCGTTCTCGTTCTTGATCGCCCTGTTGATCTTGAATTGCAGCATGATCCTGTCAAAGGCGACTTCCGGGATGCGCTTCGCCAGGTCGACCTTGAATTTGCTCTCGTCGAAATCCTGCCCCGGGACGATGCCGATGCGCGCAAACCGCGCCAGCTCGGGAGCATCGGCGTCCGATGGCGGATTGCTCTTCATCAACTCGCTGAGCAGTTTGAAGTAGGACACCGCATCCATGCGGTTGACCTGATCTCGCACCGGGGTCTTCATGTCGATCGACGGATCGACCTTCCCGGGCTGCGGCGTATAAGGCTTGCCGTAGGCGCTGAGCGGAACGAGCTTGAACTCGTCTTGCAGCTTGTGGACTGCCGCGTAGTCCTCGGGCGTGCCGGTGCAGTAGATCCGCCCGAGCAGCCAGACGATGTTCGTCAGGGATTTATATTCCTTCACGCCGTCCGGCAAAGTGCCTTTCCAGCCGGGGCCGGTGATCGCATAGGTCTGCGCACCGGTGCCGGTCGTGCGCTTGCCCGGGACCTGGAAGACCGTCGTCCAGCCGTCGAGCATCGGCAGCAGGAAGTATCGTCCCTTCATGTCGGGAACGCTGAGGACCCAGGGTTCCTTTCCGACATCGAAGAACGAGGTGGTGTAAAGCGTATCCGCGTTGGGCGCAGTGACGTCACGGAAGGACGCGTCGGGATAGCTGCGCAGCTTGATGATATGTCCCATCGGACCCCGCGTTCCCACGGGCTCGGCCACATTGGTGATGATCCGCCGGGTCATCTCCATGGTGACCAGCGGATAACCGAAGATGTAGGCGTCGGTCGCGAGCCAAAAATCCTCCAGGCCTTCGCCGATGCCGAGGAAGGCCCCTTGCTCGGCGAGTGCCGAGTGCCCCATCGTCGCGCTTGTCAGTGCGCCTATGCCGCCGAAGGCTGCAGTTCGCCGAGTGATCTTCATTGTGCACCTTCCACCTTGCGCCAGGCCGAAGCGAGCCGGTGAGCACTTGCAGCAGCGCGCCTCCGGGCACTCCTCGCGAAACCGCGCCGCTGAGCTCGATTGCCCTTCGGCGACGGCGATTTAAGCTTGGGCATTTGGCGTCCCCGCTCGCGCGGAATCTTGCCATTTCGCGCCAAAAGCGCGTGTGCGGGAAAGTGCTCCATGCCGGCGTTTGGGCTGAAGCGCCGTCATTTGCGTTGCTGCCGCCTGTAACGTGCAGGCTGGGTTTTCATCAGGCGCCTGAAGCTGCGGGAAAAGCTGGTCGGGCCGGTATAGCCGAGGAGCAGAGCAATCCGCGAAATCGTCTCGTTGGTTTCAGTCAGCAGGCGGCAGGCGGTGGCAAGCCGGACTTCGGCGACGATTTCGCTATGACTGGTTGCCTGCGCTGCCAGGTGCCGTTGAAGTGAGCGGGCGCTAACTCCGAGTCGACTTGCAATATGTCGAAGGGATGCGCCACTCTGCAATGACGCCGCGACAGCTTCTCGCACTGCGTGTTCGGAGGGGATATGTCCGAGCTTCATTACCTTGTCACGAAGGGCCGGAACCTTCGTGTCTCCGTCCACTCAGCGTGCCAATTAACGATCGATTAGATCACTCGTCTGGCCATCGCCCGCCAAAATCGGGATGGCGAGAGATTTCGCTTCGTAACAGGTAGATCATGGCCTGGCATTGATACGAGAAGTAGTTCCGTCGGGTAGCCTTGGGGGAGGCGATCGTTATGAGAAATATTCCTTTAGCACGCTGCCAATTCGTCATCCCTTTCGCCGATATCTGCGATGAGATTGGCGCTCCTACTGCATCATTGCTGGAAAAATCCCGGCTTCCCACTTCGCTCGAGGAGAAGGCAGACGATTTCATGCCTCTGCTGCGCGCGGTTGAATTCGCCGAGGAAGCACAGAGATCGCAAGGTATCGTGGATTTCGGATTTCAGGCAGCGAAGCGACTTCAGTTTTGCCACCTCAGCGCGAAGTTCCGGGCGGTCATCGGATGTTCACCGACGCTGTTCACCGCTCTGCAGCAAGTCTGCAAATGGGCGACGCTGGAGGACAACGTTCTCAATATGTGGCTCGAACGGGCCGATGATCATATCAAGGTATGCAGCAAGCTGATCGGCACATCAGGCATCCCTCACCTCGAACATTCGCAGTGGCTTCAGAATATTTTTTCGATTCATATCGTACAACAATTCGCTGGGCCCGAATGGAAGCCCGCAACAATAGCATTCGAAGCTCGCTACCGTCCAAGCGCAGAAACCCAAGCCCGATGGCCCAATACGCGGTTTCTTTCCGGACAATTTGCTTCGTGGATCGAAGTGCCGCTCTCCTTCATGGGATTTCCCGGCCGTGTGAGCGAGGTGCCGCTTGATTTTCTCGACGAGGATGTCGGGCCGGCCGGGGGGGAAATCATCGGTGCACTCAGGTTGATGTTGCCCTCCTATCTGGACGAAGGGGTTCCGAGCGTCGCGGAGATCGCCGAGATGGCGGGGACCAGCGTCCGGAGCCTTCAGCGCCGGCTCTCGGTCGCCGGCCTCACCTACTCGGAACTGCTCGAAGCCGCCCGGTTTGAAAAAGCGGCCAAGCTTCTGCTGACGACGGACGTCAAAGTGATCGACGTGGCGTTTGCCGCAGGCTACGCGGACCCGGCGCACTTCACCCGCGCATTCCGCCGCATGTCAGGTACGACCCCGCGTCGTTTTCGCGATGAAGCGAGATCGCGATAGCCTCGCCGTCTCCGTCCGCCGCTTGGCCTTGGTGTCTGCGACGCTCTGCCGATGTCCGGCCGCGCGCATTGCGTTGAGAGATCGTCGAGCCCTGACGATGTGTGGACGCGAACGCGGAAACTGCCTGCATAGATGTTTAACATCATGTTCCGACGTATATATCGAAGTGTACGTTTTATACTTGAGGTGAATCCAAATTCGCGTTTCTGATTTTGAGCATCTCTCAATTCGGTTTGGTATTTTTGGTTTAGAATAATTCTATTCAAGAGACTTTCGCTTGCTATTCCTGCTCAGAGGACTACAGGGCAAGCGCTTTCGATTTTTGGTCACCTTGAATGCCACGACTTTCAACGCTGGCGGTTTTTGTCGCGACGCTGGCGGCGTGGCATGTGGCGAGCACCTCCGGCTGGGTTACGCCCTTCCTGCTGCCGTCGCCGCGGACCGTGCTGGAAACGCTGATCGAGCTGTCCGGCTCGGGTGTCCTCGCCAAGCATATGCTGGTCAGTCTGAAGCGTGTCGGCGCGGGTTATCTGGTCGCGATCGGCCTGGCCGTTCCCGTCGCGCTGCTGTTCAGTCTCAGCGGAGCGCTACGCCGCATGGTCGAGCCGCTGCTGGAGTTCCTTCGCCAGATCCCGCCGCTGGCAATGATGCCGCTGCTGATCCTGTGGCTCGGCATCGGCGAGACGCAGAAGATCGGGATCATCGTTCTGTCCTGCTTCTTCCCGATCTTCCTGGGTGTTCGCGGCGGCATCGCCGCCGTCGACCGCAAGCTCATCGATGTCGGAACGGTCTACGGTTTCAGCCGCGCCGAGATCATGCTGCGGATCGTCCTCCCCTCTGCCTTGCCGTCGATCGTGGTCGGCCTGCGCATCGGCCTCGGCTATAGCTGGCGGGCCTTGGTCGGCGCCGAGCTCATCGCCTCCTCCGCCGGCCTCGGCTACATGATCGTCGACGCGGAGAACCTCGCGCGCACCGACATCGTCCTGGCCGGCATCCTGGTGATCGGAGTGCTCGGTCTCATCAGCGATCACCTGCTTCGATACCTCATCAGCCGCAAGGCAAGCTGGCTGTCCGGCGATCTGGAGATGGCGCGTGCTTGAGGCGCGCCATCTCGGCAAGACCTATCGGTTGGGCGAGACGGAGGTCGTCGCCCTCGCCGACGTCGATCTGGCCTTCCCGCGGGGCTCGATCACGACCGTGGTCGGCCGCAGCGGCTGCGGGAAGACCACCTTGCTGCGCCTTCTCGCCGGCCTCGAGCTGCCGACCAGCGGTGAGCTGATGCGCCAGGCCGGCCCCGTGCGAACGGGTGTCGTCTTTCAGGAGGCACGGTTGATGCCCTGGCTCGACGCGCTCAGCAATGTCGCCTTCGGCCTGCGCCGACGCTTGCCCGCCTCGGTCGCCGAGGAACGCAGCCGCGCCGCTCTCGAAACCGTCGGGCTGTCCGCCTTCGCCGACGCCATGCCCAGCCAGCTATCGGGCGGCATGGCGCAACGCGTCGCGATCGCCAGAGCCCTGGTGACGGAACCGGATCTGCTGCTGCTCGACGAGCCCTTCGCAGCGCTCGACGCCTTCACCCGCCGCGCCATGCAGAACGAACTGATCGCGATCTGGCAGAAGAAGCGGCCGACCATCGTCTTCGTCACCCATGATGTCGAGGAAGCCGTCCTGCTCGGTCAGCATGTGCTCGAGCTCGAGCGGGGCCGTGTCGTCGGCCATGAACCGATCGATCTGCCGTTCCCGCGCGATCCGACGGCGACCGCCGTGAACGATCACCGCCGGCGCATCCTCGCCAATCTCACCGCACCAGGGCGGAACTCCGCATCCGCAATGCATCCCGCCCTCGACAAGGAGCCCTCCCGATGAAACGTCTCGCTGCCCTGGGCCTTGCGCTCGCATTGCTGATCGGCCCCGCGGTGGCCGCGGACAAACCGAAGACGGTCCGCGTCACCTATGTGACCGCGCCCTTCAACGTGCCGTCCATCGTGATGCGCGAGAAGGGCTATCTCGACGAGGCCTTCGCCAAGTTCGGCATCAAGGTGGAGAATCCCGAGATCACCTCGGGCGCCCAGCAGACGCAGGCCCTCGCTGCCGGCGAAATCGATATCGCCAGCGTGCTCGGCGGCACCTCGGCGATCCTCGCGCGCGCCAATGGTGTCGACCTCAAGGTCGTGGCGGCCTATGCCCGCTCGCCCAAGGCCTATTTCCTGATGACCCGTGCGGATGGCCCAGCGAAGATCGCCGATCTCAAGGGCAAGAAGATCGCCGGGCCGAAGGGCACGGTGCTGAACCAGCTGCTGGTCGCGGCGCTCGCCTCGCAGAAGCTGACGCTGAACGACGTCGAATACATCAATATGGACCTGCCGGCGGCGCGGGCGGCCCTGCTCGCGGGCCAGGTCGACGTCGCGACGCTTGCCGGCGCCAACGTCACCCTGGTCGAGAAGGCTGGCGGCAAGGCGCTGACCAGTGGCGAAGGACTGATCAAGCCGACGACGGTGATCGGGGCCCGCACGGCTTTTGCCGAACAGCATCCCGATCTGCTCGCCGCCTATTTCGAGGCCCATCGCAAAGCTCTCGACTTCATGGCCAAGAACCCGGAGGAGGCGCTGGCGATCGCGGCGAAGGAGCAGAAGATCTCCATAGAGGATGCCCGCGCGCAGATGCCTCTCTACGATTTCACGCCCGCGATGACCGAGGCCGACATCGCCAATCTGTCCGAAGATCAGGACTTCATGATCCAGGCGGGCATGCTGCCCAAGGCCAAGGCGATCGACATCAAGACGAGCCTTGTCGCGCCCTCCGCCTTCACCCTGAAGTAAGCCAGCGCGGCGCCGGCCGGCTCGGCCGGCGCCGCCTATGCCCGGTACCGGAATCATGCGCCTTTCGATTCTCGATCCCATCGTGCTGCCGAAAGGCGGCACTTCCGGCGATGCTCTGCGGACAGCGATCGCCATGGCGCGGGCAACCGAGCAGCTCGGCTTCACCCGCTATTGGGTCGTCGAGCATCACGACGTCGCCTTCGAGGCCAACCCCGCACCGGAGGTCTTCGCCGCGGCGCTGGCCGGCGCGACCTCGCGGATCAGGATCGGGGTCGGCGGCGTGCTTCTGAACCATTACAGCCCCTACAAGGTCGCCGAGGCGATGCGCACCTTGAGCGCTCTGTTTCCCGGCCGCATCGATGTCGGGATCGGCCGCGCCACGGCAGGTCCGCTGGCCGACCACGCCCTGCAGCGACTGCGGGATGCTTCGCTTCCGGACGACCATGCAGCGCATGTCGAGGAACTGATCGGCTGGCTCGGCAATGATCTGCCCGCCGCTTCACCCTTTCGCGGCATCCGGATCATGCCGGACGAGCCTCCCGGACCATTGCCGTGGATCCTCGCTGTCAGCGAGGAAAGCGCCGAGAGGGCCGCGGCCCTGGGCCTCGGCCTCGCCTGCAGCGCCTTTCATAAGCCCGAACAGGCTCCGCATGCGGCGGCCGCCTATGCGAGGAATTTTACGCCCTCCCGTTACGCCGCCGGCATCGACACCCCGCAGGCCTTCATCGCCGTGCGCGTCATCGTCGGCGAGACACAGGAGGAGGCGGAGCGGCTTGCCATGCCGGTGCGCGCGGTGTTCAAGCTTCGGCGGTCTCCGGAACGGGTCATGGTGCCGCATCTGCCCGATCTCGACGAAGCGATCGCCATCATGGGCGGAATGATCCCCGCAGAGACCGCCGAATGGCCCGCCTATGTCATCGGCACGCCGGAGCGCGTGATGGCAACGCTGTCGCGCATGGCGGAGCGGACCGGAATCGACGAGTTCATGATCCAGGATTTTCTGGACGATCCGGGGCTCCGCTTGCGCAACTACGAACTTCTTGCCGCTGCTGTCGGGCAATCGCGTCGCGCCGCCGTCTGCCCATAGGTTCGTGGAGAACGCCTCGCGCCAACGCGCGCCTGACGGCTTGCCCGAAATAGCGACGTCGATGCTCTATCCGACGCTGTGCGCGTTGGATCAGAGCGCGAACAGGGCCCGCGCATTCGCCCACATGATGCTGTCGCGATCCAGGTCGCTGATCGCAGCGGAATCGATGAAAGCGCGTGCCTCGGTGTTCGACCAGAACGGATAATCGACGGCGAACAGCACGCGCTCGGCGCCGATTTCCGCCAGAGCGCAGGCGAGGGCGGGGTGGGAGAAATTGCCGCTCGTCGACAGATGGAAATGGCCGCGAAAATACTCGCGGAACCGCCGCTTCATCGTGACATGCCGGGCGATGATCGCGTCGCAACGCTCCATCATGAAGGGCAGGCCCTCGCCGAGATGGCCAAGCACGATCTGCAGTTTCGGGAATGCATCCAGCACACCGCTGAGCACCAGCCGCATCGCTATCGTCGCCGCCTCGACCGTGAAGCCGAGCGCGCCGCGGATCAGGACCGGATAATCCTTGTAATAGGCATCTATCACCGGAGCGGCGGGCGTCGCGGGATGGATATAGATCGGAACGCCCAATCCTTCCGCGCGCTCGAAAATGCCCCAATATTTGCGCGCGTCGATGAACTCGCCGCGGGTCAGCCCATGGATCATGGCGCCGCGGAAACCGTTTGCGGAAACGCGTCGTTCAAGCTCCCTGGCCGCCTCCTTCGGATCCGGCGTCGGCAACATGGCAAGGCCGCAGAAGCGGTCGGGGTGGCGCTCCACCGCTGCGGCCAGAAGATCGTTCGACAACCGCGCAAGCCGGACGGAGTCCACAGCCTCGAAATTCTGCGCTCCAGGCTCCACTTCGGATAAAATCTGCACGCCGATGCCGGCGGCGTCCATCGCGGCGATGCGGCCGGCTCCAAGATCGGTGAGCGCCGCGTCGAGTGCGGCGCTGCTCATCACGTCATGGCCGCGCCGCAGATCGCGCAGTCTCGGCGTCCGAAAATGCTCTTCAACGGCGACAATGTCGGACGACATGCTTCGATCCTCGATAGCCCGGGCGCCTCAGTTCAATTCGACGATCGCGCGAGGCGTCTTGTGCAGCCGCTCGGCGATGCCGTCGGACCGGGTCAGGAAATTGTCGCAGACGGTCACGAACAGCCGGTCGGTCGAGAGGCTCGGATGGATGCCGATATTCATGCCGGGCGCGATCGCCATCGTCTCCTCGGCATGCGCCAGCGGTCGTTCCACGGCGTCGCAACCCTGGCCATGGCAATGGACGCGGCGCTCCGGCGGAAAGCCGCGACGGACCATATAGTCGTTGTAGGCTGCGAGGATTTCGTCGCACCGTGCGCCGGCCGAGAGAAGCGACACGGTGAAATCCTGCGCCTCGGCCATGCGGGCGAAGCCGTCGGCCAACTCGGCCGGCGCCTTGCCGAGCGTGAAATGCCGCGCGATATGGACGAAATATCCGCCTGGCCCGCTATTCTCCGCCTGCAGCAGCAACGTATCGCCCTCGCGCAGCGTGCGGCCATGGAACGGGCGGATGAGCATTGGCGTCGGTGCGCCCGCAGCGGCCGAGGAGCCGAGAAAATAGCCGGTCTGACTGCCCATCGTCTGGCCGAGATAATAGGCGCAGGCCATCACTTCGAAATCGCGCATGCCGGGCTGGATGAACGCGCCGATGCGCGCGAAGATGTCGTCCTGCATCGCGGCCGCGCGACGAATGAAGTCGAGCTCGACGTCGCTTTTGACGGCGCGCGCATCGTCGACAAGGTCGCTGGCGTCGGACCAGCTGATATTGCCGGCGCGTCTCTGAAGCCCGGACGCGAAGCCGTGATACATGGCGTTCGCGCCGACAAGCCCGACCGCTTGAAAGCCAGAGTGCGCAATCTCGGCGGCGACTGCTTCCGCGTCCTGTTGGCCGGCATATCGAACCATGGGAAAATTCGCGGTGAACACGCGGCGGCCGACGCCGGGCAACGTCTCATCGCGATCATCGAGATCGACGACGCGCCCGGCGGCTCCATGGGAGACGAGAGTCATGAGGCCGTCGGCCGGTACGATCAGCGTCTGCGCCGGGTTCGGCAATGCGCCAAGGCCGGTGAACCAGCGAAAATAGCCACCGCCGGCGGCGAGGTTGTTGGCACCTTGGACGATCAGGGCGTCGAGCTGTCGCTCACGCATGCCCTCGCGAACGGCCCTCCACCGGCGCTCCATTTCGGCGCGCGGGGTTGGGTCGGAGAATCTGTCGATCATGCTCATTGGCGCGCGATTCCCGATAGTGGCCGCGGGTGGGTGAAGATGACGATCAAGGGGTCCGAGGCGTTAGCGTGTAGCGGCTTTCAGGGCGCGGCAGGCCCAGCCCGTCGCGCAAGGTTTCGCCGTCATAATCGCGGTGGAACAGGCCACGCCGCTGCAACTCCGGCAGAGCCAGCGTGGCGAATTCGTCGAGGCCGCCGGGCAAATACGAGGGTTGAACGATGAATCCGTCGCTGCCGCCTTGCCGGAACCACTCTTCCATCTTGTCGACGACATGCTCGACCGATCCCTTGATCGTCAGCTTTCCGCGCGCTCCCGCAAGTCTGAGATAGAGCTGGCGGATCGTCAGCTTTTCGCGCTGCGCCAGCTTGACGATATTCTGATAGAGGCCGCTCTTGCTGGCGTCCGTCGGCGGCAGATCAGGCAGCGGACCATCGAGCGAACAGGATGAAAGATCCGCGCCGCCGAGCATGGTCGACAGGATTTCGCGTCCGACGACCGGATGGATGAGCGACTGCATGTGCGCGTGCTTCTCGTTCGCTTCGGCCTCGGTTCGGCCGACGATCGGGTTGATGCCCGTGAGCACGTGCAGATGTTCGGGGCGGCGGCCGTAACGCGCCATGCGGCCTTTCACGTCGCGGTAATATTGCTGCGCGCTGGCGAGGTCCATTTCGGCCGTAAAGACGATCTCGGCCGTCGCGGCGGCGAACTCACGGCCATCTTCGGAGGATCCGGCCTGAACGATGACCGGATGGCCCTGAATCGGTCGCGGAACATTCAGCGGCCCGCGAACGCTGAAGTGCTTGCCCTTGTGGTCGAGCGCATGCAGCTTTGCCGGATCGAAATAAGCGCCGCTCTGCTTGTCGCGCAGGAAGGCGTCATCATCCCAGCTGTCCCAGAGCCCGCGGACGACATCGAGGAATTCATGCGCCCGGTCATAACGCTCGGCGTGGCCATAATGCTGGTCGCGCCCGAAATTTCGGGCCTCGGCATGCGCGGTTGAGGTAACGACGTTCCAGCCGGCGCGGCCGCCGCTGAGATGGTCGAGCGACGCGAATTTGCGCGCCAGATGATAGGGCTCGTTGTAGCTCGTCGAGGCTGTCGCCACGAGTCCGATCCGGTCGGTCACAACCGACAGCGCCGACAAGAGCGTCAGAGGCTCGAAATGCGCGGTATACTGCGCCGACCGGCTGAGCGCGTCCGGATGCGCCTCGCGCACGGCTACCTGATCCGCGAAGAACAGGAAGTCGAATTTCGACTGCTCGGCCGTTCTCGCCATGTCGAGATAGTGGCGAATGTTGACGCCCGCATCGGCTTGCGCGTCGGGATGGCGCCAGGACGCGACGTGATGGCCGGTGTGGTTGAAGAACAGGCCGAGCGTCATCGTGTCGCGAGATCGCATCACGCGGCTCCTTTCAACGGCATGTCGGAGATGGCCGGACCGCGGCATAGGCTCCGCGCAGATAAACCAGCGGCGCCTCGGCGATCTGCCCGCGGGCGTCGCGGACGAGCCCCACGAAAATCGAGTGAGTCGGCGTCTGGTATTCGCTTGAGAGCTCGCAATCGAACACCGCGATCGCATCGAGCAGAACGGGCGCTCCGGTTTGGAGCGTGGTCCATTGGTCGCTTGCAAAGCGCGCTTCGCCGGCGATCTGTTCGCGGCCGGCGAAGCGGTTGGCCAGCATCTGCTGATCTTCCGCCAGCACGTTCACGCTGAAGCAACGATCGGCGCGAATGCGGGAGTGAGCGCTGGCGTTTCGATTGACGCAGACAAGCAGGGCGGGCGGATCGTCGGATAGCGAACAGATCGACGTCGCGGTCAATCCGGTCCGTTGACCCTTTTCCTTGCCTACGGCGATGACCGCAACCGTGCCAGCGACATTGCGCATCGCGCATCTGAAAGCGGCGGCGTCCATCGTCACAAGTCTCCGCGGTATGAGACAATAGGTAGCATGCTTATTAATATGATGAGTATGCTACCTAACTGTCAAGCCGCTTCTCTGCGGATGGGATCGAGCCGGACATCGTTGTCGGCGGGAGCTGAAAGGCATACTGATGCGGTGTTCACCGATTTCGCAAAGCGCGGGCCATGCTTGATGAAATTGCGGATATTGCCGACCTGAGGGACAAGCCTGGCTTTCTCATCCGGCGCGCGCATCAGATTACTGTCGCCGACATCGAGGCCAAGCTGGCGGCCTACAAGGTGACGGCGCCGCAGCATCTGGTTCTGACGGTGCTTTACCTGCATCCGAAGATCGACCAGGCGACGCTGGCGGATCTCATCGCGCTCGATCGCGTCACAGTCGGGCGCATTCTCGTCGGGTTGGAGCGGCGCAATCTGGTGCGCCGCGATCGCTCGCGCGTCGATGCGCGAGCGCGCGTGCTGAGCCTGTCGACGCCCGGAAAGCGGCTTGTGCTGGTGCTTCAGGACGCTGTGCGGCGATCCCAGACGGATATCCTGGCGCCGCTGTCGGATGAAGAGCGGCGCCAATTCTTCCACATCATGCGCCGGCTTGTCGGCTTCGAGCCGCCTGCGTCCATTGCCGCGCTTGCCGCGGAAACGCCGGAGCAGCCGGCCGGCGGACGGATTCACGGGCCATAGATCGCCGGATCGTCGATCTCGTTCAGCAGCGGCCTGGCGGCGATGAAGCGGCCGGCGTTCTCGATCACCAGCTCGACCGCCCGCGCCAGCGACGGCGCATGTCCGCGCCCGCCCATATGCGGTGTCAGGATCAAATTCGGGCAGTCCCAGAGCGGGTCGTCTTCCGCCGGCGGCTCGGGATGGGTGACGTCGAGCCCGGCACCGCCAAGTTCGTTGTTGTGCAACGCGTAGCGCAGCGCCGCAGAGTCGACGAGCGCGCCGCGCCCGACATTCACCAGCAGCGCCGTCGGCTTGCAGATCGCCAATTGTCTCGCGCCGATCATGTGCCGCGTTTCGGAGGTGAGGGGCGCGGCGAGGACGATGATGTCGGCGCGGGCGAGTGCGCCGTCGAGTTCGTTGGTGCCATAGATCTCGTCGGCTAGCGGGTCGGGCGTCGCCTGGCGCTTGACGCCGATGATGCGCATGCCAAAGGCGCGCGCCCGGCGCGCGACCTCCCGTCCGATTGCCCCGAGCCCGACGACGGTGAGGACCGCGCCGTCGAGCGCCTGCATGCGGTCGGCGTAGTCCGGCGCCCAGGCGCAGGCGGCTTGGCGAGCGAACGACAGATCGAGCCGACGCGCGAGGCCAAGCATGAGCGCCATCGCATGCTCCGCAACCGCGCTGGCATAGGCATCGCCGACTGTCGTCAGCCGGGCGGAGGCGGGAATTCCGTGCACGCGCGCCGCGTCGTAGCCCGAGAGCAGAAGCTGAACCCAGCGAATATCCGCCCCCAGATCATGCAGCGCCCGCGCCGTCTGCGCGTCGCGCAGCTGGCTCATCGTGACGAGCGCGCGGGCACCCGGCAGCGCGGCGGCGAAGCCGGCCTGGTCATCGACCCGCGCGACTTCGGCGCCGAGCGCTTGCAGGCCTTGCGCAAGATCGGACGCGGCCTGCGACGTCCAAACGATGACTTTCATGGTTTCCCCAGCTGCAATGCGAGCTTTCGATATTGATGGCATGCCAATGATCGGCATACAATCAAAAAGCCTGGCCATGCCTGGGCCAACGAACCGGCCAGCAGCGTCTGGATCAATGAAACGGGAGGGATGAATGCTTACACGACGGGCGGTTTCTCGATGGCTTGGCGCCGGGCTCATGGCGGGTGCGACCACGACGGGGTTTGGCCAATCTTTCCCCAGCAAGCCGTTGCACATCATCGTGCCCTATGCGCCGGGCGGCAGCTCGGATCTGATAGCCCGCACCCTCGGTCAGAAGCTGCAAGAAAATCTCGGCCAGCCGGTGATCGTCGACAATCGTCCGGGAGCCAACGGCGCGATCGGCATCGAAGCGATGATCCGTATGCCGGCGGACGGCTACACCTTTGCCGTGATTTCTACCGGCGCGCTAACCGTCAATCCGCATTTCGAGCAACTGCGCTACGATCCGCTGAAGGATCTGACGCCGATCTCCATGGCGGCGATCAGTCCGCTGGTGCTGGCCGTGAATGCGAAGATGACGGTCAATTCGGTCAAGGATCTCATCGCATATGCGAAGGAGCGGCCGGGCTACGTCACCTACAGCATTCCGGGACCGGGAAGCCTGCCGCATCTTGCGGGCGAATTGCTCAAGCGCGAGGCCGGCCTCGATATGCTCGCGATCCCCTATAAGGGCGGCTCGCCCGCTTCGGTCGCGGTCGCGTCCGGCGAGGTGATGGTCGGCATCGTCGACACCGGCGCGGTGCTGCCGCTCGTTCGCTCCGGGATGGTGCGCGCGCTCGCAATGACAGACCCGAAACGCTCGCCCTCCATGCCTGATATTCCGACGGTGTCGGAAGCGGGCGTGCCGGGGTTCAGCGTCAATTCCTGGATCGGCGTCCTGGCGGCGGCGGCCACGCCACCGGATCTGGTCGCAAAACTCAACGGCGAGATCACGAAGGCGCTGCAGGCTCCCGATGTGCGCGGGCGGTTCGCCGCCGCCGGGCTCGATCCGGCGCCGACTAGCGCGGACGAGATGGGCAGGATCATGCGCGCCGATTTCGCGCAGTGGCAATCATTGATCAAGGCGGCCAACATCAAGGCGCAGTGAACTGCAATCGGCTGGCGAAAGCCGATGGCCGTCGCATCCGAGGTCAACGGGATCTCTGGTGCGGCGGTCTGTTCATCGCAATCGTCACTTCCGTTCCGATGTGGCTGGCGGAATGGAATTGTGCGTGGGGTCTGGCTACGGGGCGGCATAATGATCGAGGACGAGCCGGATTTGGGCCCGAGTGCGATCAGTTCCTGGAGCCGGCCGTCGCTCGCCAATCGGTACTCGCCGCCTGCGGGATCAGTGAGCCAAATGCCCGAGGGACATGTCTGAATGCTGCGCGCCGCGGCCATGCTCGGCTGCGCGCAGCATTCAGGGATGTCATTCAACGAATGTTTCCTCGCGCTTGCTTTTGATCGCGGGCAGCACCACCAGGATCATGAGCAAGATCGACATCGCCAGGAAGAACGCGCTCAGCGGGCTATAGAGGAACGTCATCGGGTCGCCGCGCGAGAGCAGCATCGCGCGCCGCAGATATTCCTCCATGATCGGTCCGAGAATGAAACCAAGGATGAGCGGCGCCGGTTCGAACGCCAGCTTGACGCAGGCGTAGCCCAGCAGACCGAAGAGCGCCAGCAACAGGCAGTCGAATGCGCTGTTCGACAGGCTGAACACCCCGATGCCGATGAACACCAGGATCGCCGGGAACAGCAGGCGGTAGGGAACGCTCAGAAGTCTGATCCACATGCCGATGAGCGGCAGGTTGAGGACGACCAGCATCAGGTTTCCGATCCACATCGAAGCGATGAGGCCCCAGAAGAGCTCCGGCTTCTGCGTCATCACCTGCGGGCCTGGCGCGATGCCCTGGATCATCATCGCACCGATCATCATCGCCATCACCGCATTGCCGGGAATGCCGAGTGTGAGCATTGGAATGAATGAGGTCTGCGCGCCGGCATTGTTGGCCGATTCCGGCGCCGCGACGCCCTCGATAGCACCCTTGCCGAATTGCTCGGGATGTTTCGAGATCTTCTTTTCGAGCGTGTAGGCGGCAAAGGACGCAAGCAGCGCGCCGCCGCCGGGCAGGATCCCGAGCGCGGAGCCGAGCGCCGTTCCGCGGAGAACCGGCTTCCAGGAGCGCCTCAGATCGTCCTTGGTCGGATAGAGATGGCTGACCTTGTTGACGAAGATCTCTCGCTCCTCCCTTTGCTCGAGATTCAGAATGATCTCGGCGACGCCGAAAATGTCCATGGCCACGATCACGAAGCCGATGCCATCCGACAATTCCGGTATGCCGAACGTGAAGCGCAGCGTGCCGGTCGTGACATCCGTGCCGACGAGGCCGAGCATGAGGCCGAGCAGAGTCATCGCCACGGCTTTGAGCAACGAGCCATTGGCGAGCACCACCGAAGTCACCAGGCCGAGCACGACCAGCGAGAAATATTCCGCAGGCCCAAAGGCCAGCGCCAGTTCCGCGAGGGGGCGCGCCGCGAAGGCAATGACGAGCGTGGCGACGCAGCCGGCGAAGAAGGAGCCGAGCGCGGCGATGGCGAGCGCAGGGCCGGCGCGGCCCCGGCGGGCCATTTGATAGCCGTCGAGACAGGTGACGACCGATGTCGCTTCGCCCGGCAGATTGACGAGGATCGCGGTGGTGGAGCCGCCATATTGCGCGCCGTAATAGATGCCGGCGAGCATGATGAGGGCGCCGGTCGGATCGAGATTGAAGGTGATCGGTAACAGCATCGCGATGGTGGCGAGCGGACCGACGCCGGGAAGGACGCCAATCAATGTGCCGAGCAAGGCGCCGATCAGCGCAAACAGCAAGTTGAGCGGCGATGCCGCGACAGAGAAACCCAACCAAAGATTGCCGACGATATCCATGGCGTCTTCAACCCGCTCAGAATGATGGCCAGACAGGGAAGGGCAGGCTCAGCACTTTCACGAAGATGAGCGCCGAGAAGATCGCCATCGCCGCGGCGAGGGATGCGACTTCCTTCCAACGGAATTCGTGGCCGGCCGCGGCGCCGATCAAAACAAGGACGACAATCGCGACGAGCAGCCCGCATGGGCCGACGAGGTAACCGAAGCCTGCGATGGCCGCGAGAATGAGGACCAGCGGCCGCCAGTGGAAGCGGCCAATCTGCGGCCCACCGGCAGCCAGCGCGTTGAGCGCGATGATCAGGCCGAGCGATGCCAGCAAAGCGCCGAGGATAACCGGAAAATAGGCCGGTCCCATCCGGACCGCGCTTCCTATCGGGTAGTGGATATAGGCCCAGACCGAGCCGAACAGGCCGACCGCAATCAGCAAAAGGCCGGACCAGAGGTCCGCAGACCGCTTCGCCATACTTGTTCCCCCCAACAGTTTTCTTTTCGGGCCGTTATCGGTCCGGTTTGTTTGGGCGGCAGCCGGATATAGGCAGCCTACCGATTGTTGGTATACTATCTTTATATGTGGCCTGGCAAGACGAAGGCTCCGTCACGGGCGGCGGCGGCGCGGCCGCTCATCCGCAGACGCGGCGCCTCGGACCAGACTCAACTTCTCGAGACTGGTTCAGCATGGGTGAGATTCGAGAGGAGAGTGCGGGAGCGCTGTTGCGTCAGGAGCGACGCGCGGACCCCACGTCAGAAGGAGGGAAGCCGATTGCCGTCATGCTCGGATCATGCCCGAGCCTGACGCAGGGGCTCACGCCTCCGAGCAACGGATCTGCTGGACGCGCTTGGGCATCTCGCCGACGGCCGGGATGAACTGGCCGGTGCCCGGGTCGAGGATCATCAGCACGCCGGTGGCGACGGCGAAATAGGCGCCGTGCAGGTGCAGCCTGCCCTTGCTCTCCAGGATCTGGACGCAAGGGAAGGTGCGGAGATTGGCGAGCGATTGCTGGATCGAGGCGAGCTCCAGCCGCTGGAGATAGTCGTCGAAGTTCTCGTTGCGGCCGCGCCCGCCAGTGCGTTCGGCGGCCGGGCCGATCAGGGTGATCCATTTCCCGATGAAGTCGCCCGGCGAGAGAGCCTGCTGGCTGTCGTCGGCGAAGGCGCGGATGCCGCCGCAGCGGCCATGGCCGAGCACGACGATATGCCGGACCTTGAGGGCCTGCACGGCATATTCAAGTGCCGCCGAGGTGCCGTGGAGCTGGTCGTCCGGCTGGAAAGGCGGCACGAGATTGGCGATATTGCGGGCGACGAACATCTCGCCCGGACGCGCATCGAAGATGACTTCCGGCGAAACGCGCGAGTCGCAGCAGCCGATCAGCATGATCTTCGGCGTCTGGCCGTGCTCGCCGAGCTCTTCGTATCGGTCCTTTTCGCGAAGGAAACGGTCGTCGAGAAAGGCGCGGTAGCCTTCCGTCAGGCGCTGCGGGAATGGCTCTGCAGGCTTGTCCATGGCCCTTCTGGAACAGGAAACCGTGGCTTTCGTCAAGTCGATGTTGCGGCGCGGGATTGGCGGCCCCGCTTAGGTGACCCTGTCGAGGCATGCGGCCAGCGCTGCGGCCAAGGCGGCGGCATCGCCTTGCAGAGCCACGGTTTTCACCCGTGCCGTGGCCCCGCTTGCGATGGAAAGCTGTGATCGGGGCAGCCGCAGCTCGCCAGCCAGCAGCCGGATCAGAGCGGCATTCGCTTCGCCATCCGTCGGGGCGGCGCGGACGCGGGCCTTCAGGACGAGGCGGCCGTCCGCGAGCGCCTCGACGCCATCAAGCGCATCGCGCCCGCCGCGCGGCGTCAGCCTGACGTCGAGGGCGAGGCCCTTCCCAGTTTCGCGCCAGGGCCGGGCGGTCGGCTCGCTCATCAGCCCTCTCTTCCGGAAGGGGCGGCCATGCGCCGCCGCCACATGGACATATGCCTGTCGTCGCCTAGTCTGAGGCGCCGGCCCGTGCGGCATAGCGCTTCCGAGGGCCCGTGCGCAACGGAGACCGAGCCTTGACCGAACCCTGCGATCTCAGCGCCGTCGACGCGCGTGCCCTCATCGGCGCCAAGAAATTGTCCGCCCGTGAACTGCTCGAAAGCTGCATCCGTCGCATGGATGCGGTCGATCCGGCCGTGAATGCGATGGTGGCGCGCGACGACGAGGCGGCGCGCAAGGCGGCGGCCGCCGCGGACGAGGCGACGGCGCGCGGCGGCAAGCTCGGCGCGCTGCACGGCCTGCCCGTCGGCATCAAGGATCTGGAGAACGTCGCGGGCCTGCGCACCACCTATGGCAGCGCGCTCTATCGTGATTTCGTGCCGAAGGAGGACCAGCTGATCGTTGCCTCGGTGCGCAAGGCCGGCGCGATCATCGCCGGCAAGACCAACACGCCGGAATGGGGCGCGGGCGCCAATACGCGCAACGCCGTCTACGGCGCGACCGGCAACCCCTTCGATCCCTCGAAGAGCGCAGCCGGCTCCTCCGGCGGCTCGGGCGTCGCACTGGCGACGGGGATGGTGCCGATCGCGACCGGCTCCGACACGGGCGGATCGCTGCGCAATCCGGCGGCCTTCAACGGCGTCGTCGGGTTCCGACCGACGCCGGGGCTGGTGCCGAGCGAGAAGCGGCCCCTCGGTTGGAACCCGCTGCCCGTGCTTGGGCCGATGGCACGCAACGTGCCGGATCTGTGCCTGCTGCTCTCGACCATGGTCTCCGACAACGGCGCCGACCCGCTGGCGACGACGATCCGTGGCAAGACGGTGCGGCGCCCCGAGGATTTTGCCCGGCCCGACGCCATCGATCTCGCCTCGCTCAAGGTCGCGCTGACGCCAGATTTCGGCTTCGCGCCGACCGAGCGCCTGATCCGCGAGAGCTTCGCGGAGAAGACCGGCGCCTTCAGCCATCTCTTCCATGCGGCCGAGGAGGCGACGCCGGACTGCGACGGCTCCGACGAGGTCTTCGAGATCCTGCGGGCGGTCAACTTCCTCGCCAGCCATCTCGACAAGGTGCGCGACACGCCCGAGATGGTCGGGCCGAATGTCCGCGCCAATGTCGAGGAGGGGCTGGCCTATTCCGCCCTCGACGTGACCAGGGCGATGAAGCAGCAGACGGTGATCTATCATCATTGGCAGCGCTTCTTCGAGCGCTACGACGTCATCCTCTCGCCCGCGGTGACGCTGAGCCCGCGGCCCTGGACGGAGCTCTTCCCGGCTGAGATCGACGGCAAGCCGACGCGGACCTATTTTCATTGGCTCGCGCTCGCCTATGCCGTCACCAATGTGGGCCATCCGGCGATCTCGCTGCCGGTCGGGCTCGATCGCAACGGCATGCCCTTCGGCCTCCAGATCGTCGGGCCGCGCGGCGGCGATGCCAAGGTTCTGGCGGTGGCGGCCGCCCTGGAAGCGGCCCTTGCCGGCGACGCGCTGACGGCGCGGCCGGTCCCGGATCTCGCCAGGCTCGCCAAGGCGCGGCCGATCAGCGAGAGCCCGAATTTCATGGGGTTTGCCTGAGCAGGACCGCGCAGACATCACCAATCAAAAAAGGGGAGAACACAATGAAACGTCGCGATTTTCTCACCGGAACGGCGGCTCTCGCCATTGCCGGCCCGAGCCTGATACGCACTGCTGCCGCGCAGAGCGCCGCGGTTCTCAAGTTCGTGCCTCAGGCGAACCTGACAGCGCTCGACCCGATCTGGACGACGGCGACCGTGACCAACAACCACGGTTATTACGTCTTCGACACGCTCTATGGCGGCGATGAGGACCTGAAGCCGCAGCCGCAGATGGCCGAGGGGCATGAGGTCTCGGCCGACGGCAAGACCTGGCGCATCCGCCTGCGCGAGGGCCTCGCGTTCCATGACGGCGCGCCGGTGAAGCCGGCCGACTGCATCCAGAGCATGAAGCGCTGGTGCCAGCGCGATCCCTACGGGCAGTTGCTCGCCAAGGTGGTCGAAGCCTGGAACGCACCGGACGAGCGCACCATCGAGATCAAGCTGACCCGGCCCTTCCCGATGATGCTCGACCTGCTCTCGAAAGCGGACAATCCGCCCTTCATCATGCCGGAACGTCTGGCGCAGACCGACGCGACCAAGCAGGTGGCGGAGATGACCGGCTCCGGCCCCTACAAGTTCGTCGCCGGCGAATTCGTCACCGGCAGCCGCGCGGTCTATGAGAAGTTCGACGGCTACAAGCCGCGCAGCGAACCGCCGAGCCGCAATGCCGGCGGCAAGGTCGCGAACTTCAAGCGGATCGAATGGCACATCCTGCCCGACCCGGCGACGGCAGCGGCGGCGCTGACCACCGGCGAAGTCGACTGGTGGGAGCGCCCGCTCGCCGACCTGCAGCCGATGCTGGCCCAGAGCCCCGACATCAAGCGCGAGGTCATCGACAAGGCCGGCCGCGGCGCCATCATCCGGCTCAACCATCTCCAGCCCCCCTTCAACAATCCGAAGGTGCGTGCCGCCGTCCGCATGGCGGTGAAGCAGGAGGATTACATGCGCGCCGCCCAGGGCGACGACACCTCGATGTGGCAGGTCTGCCGCAATCTCTGGTGGCGTGGCACGCCGTACTATACCGGCGAGCAGGAAGACCTGATGCCGGGCAGCATCGAGAAGGCCAAGGCCGCCCTCAAGGAATCCGGCTACAAGGGCGAGAAGGTCGTCATCATCAACCCGACCGACTTCCCCGATATCGGCCCTCTCGGAGAAGTGACCTACGAGCTGCTCAAGCAGCTCGGGATGAATGTCGAGATGGCGGCGAGCGACTGGGGCACGGTGATCCAGCGCCGCAACAGCCGCGAGCCTGTCGAGAAGGGCGGGTGGAGCATCTTCCACACCACCGGCTCGGCCGTCGGTTGGGGCAATCCGGCGCTGTCCAACCTGGTGCGCGGCCAGGGTGAGAAGGGCTGGTTCGGCTGGTGGACGAGCGACAAGGCCGAGGGCCTGGCCGAGCAATGGCTCTACGCGCCCGACGAGGCCGCCCAGAAGAAGGTGGCTGCCGAACTCGGCCGGCTGGCGCTGGAGGAATGCGCGACCATCCCGCTCGGCCAGTTCGTGATCCGCACGGCCTATCGCAAGAACCTGACCGGCATGCTGCCGGGCTCGGCGCCCTATCCCTGGGGGCTGAAGCGGGTCTGAGACTGCCCGTCAACGCTGCTGCGGCGGTCGACTGACGGCGTTTTCTGCGCTTCCGGTGCTCGCGTACTGATGTACGCTCCGCTCCGGTTCTCGAAAACACCGCCATTCGACTCCCCGCAGCGCGTCGCCAAACAATCTCCACGGGGTTGATTGCAGGGAGCGGGAGTAATCCCGCCCCCTAATCTTCCGATGAGTGCCGGGCAGCGACAGCGGCAGACCACGGCGAGGCGGCGTCGCTCGACCCCTCCGCGCCGTCGCGGTCGACACGGATGAAGTTCGGGCAGGCGAAGTTGATCGGCATGACAGCGTGTTCGGCCAGCGTCGTCGGGCCAACCTGTTCCAGAGCGGCCAGCGCCTCGGCCGGCAGCCGCAGATCGGCAGTGGCGGAATCCGGGCCGGAGACGTCGATGCGCGGCTGATGCGCCGTTTCCTCGGTCCCCATGCCGAAATCGAGCTGCCAAGCCAGGGTCTGGTAGACGCTGGCGAGGATGCGCCGCCCGCCCGAGGAGCCGGCCGCCAGGCGCGGCCAGCCGCCATCCCGCGGCGTCACCACGACCGGGCACATGTTGCAGAGCGGGCGAGCGCCGGGAGCGATCGCGTTGGCGCTGCCCGGCCGCGGATCGAACCACATCATGCCGTTGTTCATCAGCACGCCGGTCGAGGGCAGCACGACGCGGCTGCCCATCGAGGAAAGCAGGGTGGTGGTGACGGTGACGAGATTGCCTTCGCCATCGACCACGGTGAGGTGGGTGGTACAGGTGTCGCCGGGCTCCTTCGCAGCGGTCGCGGCGCCGAGGCCGTCGAGGCGTTCGCGATAGGCCTGCCGCATAACGCGCGAAAGCTGGGCGAACCAACTGGCCGTGGGACCTTCGCCGTCGATCGGCGCATCGGTCATGCCGGCGATGACGCGCTCCAGCGTCGGAGCGGCAGTGAGGCCGCCGGCGGTGTGGACGAGGTGGCTGCCGCGCCAGTCGATCGTCGGCGCGGGACGCAGCTGTGCGACGCAGCCGGCGAGATCCTGTTCGTCCACGACGCCGCCAGCCGCTGCGATATCGGCCGCAAGACGGCGGGCGACGTCGCCACGGTAGAAGTCGTCGAGGCCGGCCTCGGCCAGCCGCTCGAGCGTGCCGGGCAGCCGGCCCAGGGTCATGAAACCGGGCGTGCCCTGGTAGGGCGGCACGGGCGGCAGACCGCCGGGCAGATAGATTCGCGCGCTCTCCTCATAGAGCCGCAGGACCGAAGCCGAGGAGGCGATCTTGAGCGTGGTGTACCAATCGGCCGGCAGGCCGCGCTTGGCGAGCGCGATGGCCGGTGCGAGGATGTCCGCGAGCGGCAGCTTTGAGCCGAAGGCTTCCTTGAGCTTCGCATAGCCCGCGACGGAGGAGGGCGTGACGAAGGAGAGGGGGCCGTGGATGTTGCGGTCGCCGACGACCTCGGGCCAGGTGAAGAGGTCCTTCTTCATCTCGCCCGTAAGCGGGTAATCGGCAGGATCGGCGCGGCGCGGCGCGACCGGCCCGAAATCGACGACCTGCGCCCGGCTATCGCCTGCCTTCAACACGACAGCGAAGCCGATGCCGCCGAGCCCGCTGTTCCAGGGCTCGACCGCGGCCAACGCGAAGCAGGCGGCGACTGCGGCGTCGGCGGCGTTGCCGCCTTGCTCCAGGATCGCGGTTCCCGCTTCGGCGGCCTCGCGGCTCTGCGAGACGACGATACCGTGCTTGCCGCGGGCGGCAGGCTTGGTCAGAAGCCAGTTCTGGCTGCGATAGGGGCGGGCGGCTGCGGCCATGCTGGCGACCTCGGGCGATTGCAGAGGCCGCCATACTGCATAGGGCTCACGGCAACGTCGAATGCGTCGTCGCGGCCGGAGAGCCGCGCCGCGCGCAGGACGGATGCCGTCAGAACACGTTGGGGTAGATGTAGCGGACGATTACGCTCTGAATGAAGTAGATGATCAGCAGCAGAATGATCGGCGAGATATCGATGCCGCCGAGATTGGGCAGCATGTTGCGGATCGGGCGCAGGGCCGGTTCGGTGACGCGATAGAGCGAATCCCAGACGGTGGAGACGAACTGGTTGCGCGTGTTGATGACATTG
The DNA here is from genome assembly GCF_056395345.1 of Allobosea sp. 10L422. Lineage (NCBI taxonomy): Bacteria > Pseudomonadati > Pseudomonadota > Alphaproteobacteria > Hyphomicrobiales > Alloboseaceae > Allobosea > Allobosea sp. 10L422. The sequence goes on along the minus strand of NZ_JBFTJI010000003.1, from coordinate 162,861 downwards.
AAGGCGATCAGCCAGCTCAGCACCGCCGAGGCGATCAGAAGCCACACATAGATCTGCAGAGCGAGCAGAACCACGTCTAGAACGGCGCGCATCGATCTTCCCTTTTAGCCTGACTGGAGAGGGTTCGCGGAATATCCCCTGCTCGCGCCAAATCAGATGGCGGAAGTGATTGACATCCACGCGGCGCACGGCCTAGAAGGCCAGCGCCTTGGGGCTGTAGCTCAGATGGGAGAGCGCTGCAATCGCACTGCAGAGGTCAGGGGTTCGAATCCCCTCAGCTCCACCAAGGCCACCCTTAAAAACAACTTGGCAGATTCAACGGCTTAGTTGAGGCCACGGCTTCGTCTTGCTCCTGGCGATGCCCTGGGCGTGCCAAAAGATCGCGATGAGCCCCGGAGCCTACCGGGGATCGCCCCTTCGCCGGCAGCCGCAGCCCGCAGCCACTGGCCAGGGACTGCGTCATAGCCTGCTTGCCTTCAGCGAGGCCAGGCTGGCCGTTCAGGATTTCGGTCCAACGCCGATGATGCGGCGTTTCCGCGTTTCGCGCGCATCTGCCTTGGATGTTCGCTGCGGAGGGCTGCGCCACGACGCTCGTCGGCGAAAAGCGGCTGGACTTAACCTCCCTCAGGCACTCCTCTCAGCCGGCGGCCGCCATGGCCGCCGCGGCGACCAGACGTTAGACTGAGGTCGGCCATGCAATCGGACGAGGCCTAATTGATGCGAATGCGCCGTCGCAGCGGCGTCAGAGAACAGGGTCGTATCTCGTGGACCGCTTCGATGCCATGCAGATCCTGCTCGCGGTGGTCGACGCCGGCAGCTTGTCGGCGGGCAGCCGCAAGCTGAACGCGCCGTTGCCGAGCGTCAGCCGCAAAGTCGCAGAGCTCGAGCGCCATCTCGGCACGCGCCTTCTCGTCCGGACAAGCCGCAACATCCAGCTCACCGACGCAGGCCGGGACTATGTCGATGCGGCGCGGCAGATCATGGCGCAGATCGAGGATGCGGAACTCCGCGCCTCAGGTGAATATGACAAGCCCCGAGGCGTCCTGACGATCACGGTGCCGATCGCATTCGGGCACGATCATGTGCTGCCGCTCGCCTATGACTTCCTGTGCGAGCACCCGGAGATCGCGCTGAACGTGCTGTCCGTCGATCGTGTCGTGAGCCTCGTCGACGAGCATGTCGACATCGGCATCCGGCTCGGCGAGCTCGCCGATAGTTCGCTTCATGCGGTGAAGGTCGGCGCGTTCGGCTTCGTGACCTGCGCCAGCCCGGCCTATCTGGCGCGCAAGGGCCACCCGTCAAGCCCGGAGGAACTCGATGGTCATGACGGCGTCGTTTTCGGGCAGATTGTCGAGCCGGGCTGGATCTACCAGCAAGACGGCCAGAGGCTTGAAGGCAAGCCGAACATCCGGATGCGCGCGAACACGGCGGCGGCGACCGTCACGGCCGCCCTGCATGGGGTCGGCATCATCCGCGCCCCGCAATATCAGGTCGCCAGGCAAGTGCAGTCGGGCGCCCTGGTCGCCCTGTTCGAGACTTATGAGAGCCAGTCTTTCCCGGTACACCTCATCTATGCCCGCCAGGGGCTGTTGCCGCTGAAAGTGCGCGTGTTCATCGACTGGATGGCGCCACGGCTGAGACGTGCCTTGAAGGATCTCGCGGCATGCGGCACCGCGGAGGACCAGGCGCGGGAATAGTAGCTTTCCATCGGCATCGGCCGGCGCATATCGGCCCCTGAGAGCCTGCCTATCGATTTGACCGTCTGCAGGCGAACCGAGGTCTCCACTAGGTATCGGGCACCCCCGAATACCGGAACAGGAGACTTCAACATGTCTGCCAAGACTCTCTTCGCCGCCCATGTCCACACCGTCGGAGGCCGCGAGGGCTGGGCCAAGAGCTCGGACGGCCAGCTCGACGTCAAGCTGTCGGTGCCCGGCTCCAACCGGCCCGGCACCAATCCCGAGCAGCTCTTCGCGGCCGGCTGGTCCGCCTGCTTTGAAGGCGCGCTCGGGCATGCAGCCAGGGAGCTGGGCGTCAGGCTTCCGCCCGAGACCGCGGTCGATGCCGAGGTGAAGCTCTCGCTCGACGACGCAGAGGGCTACTTCCTGGCTGCCCGGTTGAACGTCACCATCCCCGGCCTTGCCGAGGACGTGGCACAGCAGCTCGTCGACCGCGCCCATGCGACCTGCCCGTATTCGAAGATGACCCGCAACGGAATCGACGCGAGCGTCGCGCTCGCGGTCGCTGCGTAGGCCAAGCCAGGGTTCGCGGCCCCCGACGAATTCCGCCTCCGACGCGTCAGGGGCGGAAGAGGGCCACGACCCGATTTTCCGCATTCGCCAATCTGAAAGGGCCGGGCCATGAGCCAGCACCAGACGGTTTTCGCAATCGAGAGGCCGCTTCCCGCGGGCGAAGCCGCGCCCGGCATGAAGATGCCGCAGGAGCCGGTTCCCCCGGCGCACACCGCACCGGACGAGACACCGCAGCCGGCCCGCAAGCGCCGGCTGCGGCCGCTGCTGTTCGCGGGCGTCGCGCTCGCCGCCCTGGCGGGCGCGGTCGATTTCGGCTGGCGCTACTGGACGACGGGACGCTTCGAGGTCTCCACTGACGATGCCTATGTGAAGGCCGACAGCACGACGATCGCACCGAAGATCTCCGGCTATGTCGCGGCCGTGCTGGTACGCGACAACGAGGCGGTGCGGGCCGGGCAACTCCTCGCCCGCATCGACGACCGCGACTTCAAGGTCAGCCTGGCTCAGGCCAGCGCGCAGGTCGAGGCCGCACAAGCCAACATCGCCAACAAGCACGCCGCGCTCACCGCCCAGTTCTCCGCAATCGACGCCGCGAAGGCGACGCTGGAAGCCGACAAGGCCACCCAGACCTTCGCCGAGCAGGACGACCAGCGCTACGCCCAATTGGCGAAGACCGGCTACGGCAGCATCCAGAACACGCAGCTCGCGACTTCGCGCATCGGCGTGGCCCGTGCGGCGGTGACGCGCGACATGGCAGCCCTCGCCAGCGCGACCACCCAGCTCGACGTGATCAAGGCCGAGCTCGCCCAGGCACAGGCGGCACTCGCCAGCGCCAGGGCCGCGCAGGATCAGGCGGAGCTGAACCTGTCCTACACGGCGCTCGTCGCGCCGGTCGACGGCGTCGTCGGCAACCGCACCTTGCGCGTCGGCCAATATGTCCAGGCAGGGACGCAGCTCATGGCCGTCGTGCCGACGGAGGCCGCCTATATCGTGGCCAATTACAAGGAGACGCAACTCGCCGGGGTCCAGGCCGGACAGAAGGTGACGATCGCAATCGACACTTTCCCCGGCCGGGTCTTCCAGGGCCATGTCGACAGCCTCTCGCCCGCCAGCGGCCAGGAATTTGCGCTGCTGCCGCCCGACAACGCCACCGGCAATTTCACGAAGGTGGTGCAGCGCATCCCCGTGAAGATCGTGCTCGACCACGCAGGAGCGCTGCCGGTCGTGCTGCGAACGGGCATGTCTGTCTATCCGACGATCGACACGAGGTCCGCGGCAACCAAGGCGGCAACGGCTTCAATGAGCATCGAGTGAGTGCGTCCAGACGCCCGTCTTCCCAGCCGGGACACGGCAGGAGGGAATGATGTCTACCCTGACACCGACGATTTCACCCGCCACTCACGATACCGCTACGGCAGCAGCCCCGCCCGAGAAGGCCAGCTCCGCCGCCTGGATCGCGGTGGGCGCCGGCATGATCGGCGCCTTCATGGCGATCCTCAACATCCAGATCACCAATGCCTCGCTTCTCGACATCGAAGGGGGCATCGGTACCGGCGTCGATAACGGCGCCTGGATCTCGACCTCCTATCTCATCGGCGAGATCGTGGTGATCCCGCTCACCGACTATCTGAGCCGCGTCTTTTCGTTCCGCCGCTACATCCTGGCCAACGCCATCCTGTTCCCGATCTTTTCGGCAGCCTGCGCCTTCGCCCATGATCTCGGCACGATGATCGTGCTGCGCGGCCTGCAGGGTTTTGCGGGCGGCGTGCTGATCCCGATGGCCTTCACCATGGTGCTGACCAAGCTGCCCAAGCCGCAGCAGCCTTTCGGGCTCGCGCTCTTCGCGCTGTCGGTCACCTTCGCGCCCGCGATCGGCCCGACCATCGGCGGCTACCTGACCGAGAACTATGGCTGGCAGTCGATATTCTTCGTCAATGCGCCGCCGAGCATCGCCATGGCCGTCGCGCTCTTCTTCACGCTGGAGAAGAAGCCGATGCAGCTCGCTTTGCTCCGCGAGGGCGATTGGGTGGGCATCGTTACCATGGCGATCGGTCTCTCGGCGCTGCAGACCGTGCTCGAGGAAGGCAATAAGGACGATTGGTTCCAGTCCCCCTTCATCGTCAAGCTAGCGGTCATCGCGGCGATCTTCCTGGCCGCCTTCATCGTCATCGAACTGACCGTCGCGAAGCCCCTGGTGCAGCTTCGCCTCCTGAAGCAGCGCAATTTCGGCATCGGCGTTTTGGTCAATGTGCTGGTCGGCGTCGCGCTCTTCGGCACCGTCTACATCCTGCCGCAGTATCTCGGCCAGGTGCAGCGCTACAATGCCCAGCAGATCGGCCTCGTGCTGGCTTGGACCGGCCTGCCGCAACTGCTCATCATCCCGCTCGTCCCGCTCCTGATGAAGCGGTTCGGCGCGCGCCAGGTCGGCTTCGTCGGTATCAGCATCTTTGCTGCAAGCTGCTTCATGAACGTCACCCTGTCGCTCGACAGTGCCGGCGATCAGTTTTTCGTGCCCAATATCGTGCGCGCCGTCGGTCAGGCGCTGGTGCTGACGCCGATCACGCTCATCACCACCGCGGGCATCGCGCCCGGCGAGGCGGCCGCGGCGTCAGGCCTCTCGAACATGCTGCGCAATCTCGGCGGCGCGGTCGGCACGGCGACGCTGGGAACCGTGCTCAGCAAGCGCGAGCAGTTTCACTCCAACATCATCGGCCAGTCCGTCACGCTCTATCGCGAGGAGGTGCGCGACAGGATCGACCATCTGACGCAGTATTTCGTGGCGCATGGCGTGAGCGATATCGCGCTCGCTAAGCAGAAGGCGATTGCCGCGATCGGCGCGAGCGTGCACCGCCAGGCGCTCATTCTCGGCTTCAGCGACACCTTCGCGGTGATCGGCGTGGTGCTCGCGCTGGCGGCCGTCGCGCTGCTTTTCACGCGGAAGGTCGATCTCGGCGGCGGAGGCGGGGGCGCGCATTGACCGCCCTGCGGCGGGCCGGCGAAAGCGGCTGTTCAGCCCGCCGGCCTGCGATACACAACCAGTCGGGCGGTGAGGATCTGCAGAACCTCGCCGCGCTGGTTGAGCGTCCTGCTGACGATGGTGGCGATGCCGCGATCGGGGCGCGAACGGGAGGGGACGACGTTTTTCACCTCGCTTTCGACATGGAGGATGTCGCCCGGCCGCGTCGGAGCCGGCCATTGGATCTCCCCGCCGGCGCCGATGATGCCATTGGCGAGCGGCAGGCCCGACTCGACATTCAGCCGCATGGTGATCGCGGCGGTGTGCCAGCCGCTGGCCGCGAGGCCGCCGAACAGCGTCTTCTCGGCGGCCTGCCCGTCGAGATGGAAGGGCTGGGGATCGAACGCCCTAGCGAAGGCCTTGATCTGCTCCTCGTCGAGCGCATGGGAAGCGCTGACGAAGGTCTGTCCGGGTTCGAGATCGTCGAGATAGAACTGCTTCACGTCGCGCCCTCCCTTGCCATGTCGCCCGTCCAAAGGCCGCAGCGCTGCCGGCCCCGCACCCGGCAGGCAGCTTGCGTCAGCATACGGGCAATCACCAGCGCGACGCACCTTGCGGGCCGCCGCGCCGGAAAATGGATGAGGCGCCCGCTCAGGCGAGGTAGCCGGAGACGCCGTCCCACAAGAGCTTCAAGGCCGTCACGGCCAGCAGAGCATAACAGGCGCGGTAGACCTGGCGCTGATCCAATGCGTCATGCAGCCGCCAGCCCGACCACACGCCCGCGGGGATGGCGAACAGACAGATCGCCATCAGCATCCAGGTGCCGGCCGCCGGCTGCACCAGCAGCAGCCACGGCACCAGCTTGGTGGCGTTCCCGACAGTGAAGAACAAACTCGTCGTGCCAGCATAGATCTCCTTGGTCAGGCCGAGAGGCAGCAGATACATCGCCAAAGGCGGACCGCCCGAATGCGCCACCATCGTGGTGACGCCGGAGGTGAGGCCGGCGGCGATCGCCTTGGGCGTGGAGCGAGGCTGGTGCGTGACTTCTGCGCCCCGCAGGAGCCAAAGCCCGACGAAGACCAGCGTGATCACGGCCATCATGATCGCGATGGCCCGATGATCGAGGGCGCGGAACAGCAGATAGCCGAATCCGACGCCGGTCACGAGTCCCGGCAGGAGCAGCCTGAGATCCGGCCTCGACCAGGTCGAGGGCTTCCAGTACCGCAACGCGTAAAGGTCCATCGCGATGAACAGGGGCGCAAGCAGGCCGCCTGCGGTGACCGGATCCATCACCGTCGACAGGAGCGGAATGCCGACGATGGCGAAGCCGCCACCGAAGGCGCCTCTCATGAAGCTGATCAGGAAAACGCCGGCAAAGGCGACCAGGATGGTGGCGAGCGTCAGTTCCATGTCGCAGCCTCCGCATCGGTCGCGCGTCGGCGAGCGCCGACGCACACATTCCGGGACATGAGGAAGGGCATCGTCACCTCCGCGGCCAATCGGGAATGGAGATGTCGAGTCCGTGGATCGCAGGCTCGATCTGGCCGCGGGTGAGGCCGATGTCGAGCAGCTCGGAGTCGCTGAACTCACGAAGCCGCGCGAGGGCCTCGCGACGGGCGAAATAGCCTGCGATGCCGCGGCGGCAGACCTCGAACAGCCGGAAAGCGCGGCCTGGGCCGTCGGTCACGTCAGGCCGGGCGATCGCGGAAATGAGCATAGCCATGTCCAATCTCCTGCTCATTGCTCCGGGCAAAGCGGCCCCGCGCGCCCAGGCGCCCGGATCGGGCCGCCCGCACATCGATCGGCGAGATCAACGCCGCTTCCCGGTGCAATCTGTTGATGCGGAGAGAATGATCCGATGATATAGTCGGAGCAATCGAAACATTGCTCTCGGTGCAATAATGTCGAGACTGGATTATGTGAAGCTTGCCGACACGATCGCCGCGGAAATCGCGGAAGGGCGGCTCAGGCCGGGCGATCGCCTGCCGCCGCAGCGCAGCTTCGCCTATGACCGCAACATCGCGGTCTCGACAGCGAGTCGGGTCTATGGCGAGCTGCTGCGCCGCGGGCTCGTGGTCGGCGAAGTCGGCAGAGGGACGTTCATCTCGGGCGAGGCCAGGCGCGGCGTGACTGCGCCGGGCGAGCCGCGCGGCATCCGGATCGATCTCGAATTCAACTATCCGCTGCTTTCCGACCAGACCGCGCTCATCGCGAAAAGCCTGACCGGCCTCGACCAGCCGGCAGCTCTCGATGCCGCCCTGAAGCAGGGCACCAGCATCGGAAGCCCGGCGGCTCGGAGAATCGCAGCGAGCTATCTCTCGCAGGCCGGCTGGGCCCCATCCGCCGAAGAATTCGTCTTCACCGGCAATGGGCGCCAGGCCATTGCCGCCGCGCTCGCCGCGACCGTGCCGACAGGCGGACGCTGCGGCGTGGAGGCGCTGACCTACCCGTTCATCAAGGGAGCCGCCGCCCGACTCGGCATTTCGCTGGTGCCGCTGGCCATGGACGATGGCGGCGTCCGGCCCGATGCCGTGGAGAAGGCACATCGCGAGGCCCATCTCTCGGCCATCTACATCCAGCCGGCGGTCCAGAACCCGCTGGGCATGACGATGAGCGCATTGCGTCGCGCCGATCTCCTGCGTGTCGTCGAAAAGCTCGGCCTCACGGTCATCGAGGACCATGTCTACGGCTTCCTCGACGACGAGCCGCCGCTCGCGGCGCTCGCGCCGGAATCCTGCATCGTCCTCGACAGCCTGTCGAAGAAGGTCGCGCCGGGCCTGACGCTGGGCTTCGTCGTGCCGCCGCCACGTCTACGGGAGAGCGTGATCGCCGCCGTGCGCTCGGGCGGCTGGACGGCATCGGGCTTCGCATTTGCGGCCACGCAACGGATGATGTCCGATGGCACGGCCGCCGAGCTTGTCAGGCTGAAGCGCAGCGATGCGCGGGCGCGTCAAAAACTGGCGGCCGAGCGTCTCTCGGACTTCGCGATCCAAGCCAACGAGAAATGCTATCATCTGTGGCTGACACTGCCGCCACATTGGCGCTCGCAGAGTTTCGTCGTCGCCGCAGCCCGGCGCGACATCGCGCTGACCCCCTCGACCACTTTCGCGGTCACGCCCGGCCACGCGCCGAATGCCGTCAGGCTGGCGCTGGCGGCACCGGCGATGGATCAGCTCGATAGCGGTCTGCGGACGCTCGCGGCGATGCTGAACGCGAGGGAGGACGACTTCTACGCAACGGAATGAGGCAGCCTCGCCATTGCTCTCACCTCGCCAGCAGGCAAGGGCCTCGATGACATCGAGGCCCTTCGTCGCGGGCAGAAGCGTCAGGCCGCAGCCCGGTAACGAGGCGCAGGTTCGGCTGTCGACAGCTTGCCGAGCATCGCCTGCCGGGCGGCTTCGTAGGCATCGAAGAGACGGCCGTCCTGAAGGGAGGGGATGCTGGCGAATTCGCCGCGATCGAGCCCGACGAGCGCCGCATCGACGAGGTCTTCGCTGCGCATCACGATCGCGCTCGGCAAATGCTCGACCGGCCGCCCGGCGATCGCCCAGAAATCGGTGGCGGTGGCGCCCGGCAGCACGACCTGGATGGTGACGCCGGTCCCCGCGAGTTCGTGCCGCAGGTTCTGGCTGAAGGCGAGGACGAAGGCCTTGCTGCCACCATAGACGCCGTTCAGGACCTCCGGGTTGATGGCGACGATCGAGGCGATGTTGATGATCGCCCCCGCGCCGCGCGCGACGAATTGCGGGACCACGGCATAGGTCAGGCGGGTGAGGGCGGTGACGTTAAGCGCGATCAGCGACGTCATCTGGTCGATGTCGGATTCAAGCAGCGTCAACGCCCCGCCGAGACCCGCATTGTTGACGAGGAGAGTGACGTCGGGGGTTTCGCGAAGGAAGGCCTCGACGCGGGCGAGGTCCGAAGCGTCCGCCAGATCGGCGGGCAGGACATCCACCTTGCGGCCGGTCCTGGCGCCGATCCGCTTGGCGACGTCGGCGAGCCTGTCGGCGCTGCGCGCGACCAGAACGAGATCGTACCCGCGCTCGGCGAGCCGATCGGCATAGACCGCCCCGATGCCGCTCGATGCGCCGGTCACCACCGCTGTTCCCATGGTATCTGACATTCTCATATCTCCCGCGTTGATCCACGAGGCGTCATGCTCTCGCGCCATCCGCTGATGGAAGAGATTAGGGTTGGCGGATGTCGTGCGGCAGCGATTCAGATTGAAAACCTGCCTCTCAAAACGAGAGGGTTGAGGCAGAGCGATCGGTGCGATTGCGCCTGACCTGTCCGATGGAGCGGGCGGCCTTCGGTTTCCTGCATGATTGGTTTTTGGGTGGTGGCGCGATGGCGGCCGGTTCGCTCGGGCTGCATGCCATCACGCCCCTGTGAACGTCCGGCGCGGCGGGCGCGGGAATAAACGGGCTTCTCGTCCGGTCTTCTCAGCATCCGCCATCGGCGGCATCGCAGGAGGCCGACATGACCCATGACCACGACAGCAATGGCGAACCGACTGACCGCCGTCATGCCCTCGAATGCATGATCTGGGCGGGCACTGGGATCCTTTGGACGGTTTCGGGCGGTGTGCCCGTGTCGCTCGGCCTGCTCGGCGAAGCCGAGGCGGCCGAAGGCGCGTCCGCAGGTTTCACGTTCCTGCAAATCTCGGACAGCCATATCGGCTTCGACAAGGCCGCCAACCCGCATGCCGTCGACACATTGAAGGAAGCGATCGGCAAGGTGCGGGCACTGCCCGAGAAGCCGTCCTTCATGATCCACACCGGGGACATCACTCATCTGTCCACGGCTTCGCAGTTCGACACCGCCGCGCAGATCATCGGCGGCTCGGGGTTCGACATGCACTATGTGCCCGGCGAGCATGACGTCATCGACGAGGGGACCGGCCGCGCCTATCTCGACCGCTATGGCAAGGGCACCAGGGGCGCCGGCTGGTATTCCTTCGACCAGAATGGCGTGCATTTCGTCGGCCTGGTCAATGTCGTGAACCTCAAGGCCGGAGGACTCGGCAATCTCGGCGCTGAGCAACTGGCCTGGCTGGCAGACGACCTGAAGGCCGTCAGCGCCTCCACGCCCGTCGTCGTCTTCGCGCATATTCCGCTCTGGGCGGTTTATCCGGAATGGGGCTGGGGCACCGACGATGCGGCGCAGGCCCTCGCCCTGCTCAAGCGCTTCGGCTCGGTGACCGTGCTCAACGGCCAYATCCACCAGATCATGCAGAAGGTGGAGGGCAACGTTACATTCCACACCGCCCTCTCGACCGCCTTCCCGCAGCCGGCGCCCGGAACCGCGCCATCGCCCGGGCCGATGACTGTGCCTCCGGGCCAACTGCGCAATCTCCTCGGCATCACCAATGTCGCGGTGAAGCGGGGCAAGGAGGAACTCGCGATCATCGACAGCACGCTCGCCGGAAGCTGAGCCCCGTGGCGCATCACAAAAGGACGACTGCCATGATCCGCACAGGCCTTGCTCCTCGACAGCTCGCCTGCTTCGCGCTTGTCGGCCTCGGCGTCATCGCCATGGCGCAGACCCCGCTCCGGGGCGCGGAAGCCTCACAGGTCAAGATCGAGAACTTCACCTTTGCGCCCAAGGCCCTCTCGGTGAAGGTCGGAACGGTCGTGACCTTCGAGAACGACGACGACATTCCCCATCTCGTCGTCGCGAACGATGGTTCGTTTCGTTCCAAGGCGCTCGACACAGGCGATTCCTACGCCTTCACTTTCACGAAATCGGGCGAATATCCCTATTTCTGTGCGCTTCACCCGCATATGCAGGGTAGCATCACCGTCACACCCTAGGAGTGCTCGGGCGAGCCGTACCCGGAGAACCGGACGATGCCGCGGTGTTGAGTGACAAAGCCTCGGCGGAACGCTTTGGCGAGGTGGTCCTGCCCCATCTCGCCGACGCCCTGGCGCTCGCCCGCTGGCTGACCGGCAATGTCGATGACGCCGAGGATGTGGTGCAGGAGGCCTGCCTGAAGGCGCATAAGGGGCTCACAGGCTATGCGGGCGGCAATGCGCGAGCCTGGCTGCTGACGATCGTGCGCAACGAGTCCTATGCCTGGCTTGCGCGAAACCACCCGCGCCGCATCGTCGCCGTCGGCGATCTGGCCGATCTCGATGCCCTTGGGGCCTGCGCCGATACAGGGGCCGATACGCCGGAAGCGACCTTGATCGCCAAGGCGGACGCTGCGGCGCTGGAGGCGGCGGTCACGCTGCTGCCGCATCCCTTTCGCGAGGTTGTCGTGCTGCGGGACATCAACGACCTCAGCTATCGAGAGATTGCGGCGATGCTCCATGTGCCTCTGGGCACGGTGATGTCCCGCCTGTCGCGCGCGCGTCGGCTGCTGATCTCGGAACTGGGGAGCAACCGATGAAGGGAGCCATGGAATTGCCGCTGGAACCTGCGGATCTTCGGCTGCTGCTTCACGCTCTGGTTGATGGCGAACTCGATGCAGCCACGGCCCTGGCCGTGGAGCGGCGCCTGGCAGAAGATCCGGCTCTCGCGGCGGAGCACGCCCGCATCGCCGCGGCGCAGGCCGCCATTCGCAGCCTGGCTCGGCCCGAGGTCCGCGAGGAATTCCGGGCCCGCATCGCCGCGCTTGGCGCTGGCGCCGCGCTGGCGGCACGGCCGGCACCTCCCCGCTCCGGCTCGTTCGGCTGGCGCGCGATGGCGGCGTCGGTGCTCGTCACAGCGGTTCTGGCAAGCGGGCTGACCCAATGGACGATCACACGCCGCGCGCCTGACAGGTTTGCGGAGGCGGTCGCCAGCAGCCATCGCCGCAGCCTGCTCGCCGCAAGCCCGGTGGACGTCGCCTCGTCGGACCGGCACACGGTCAAGCCATGGCTCGATGGCCGGATCGGTTTGTCGCCGGCTGCGCCGGATCTTGCGAAGGAAGGGTTTTCGCTCCTCGGGGGCCGCGTCGAAGTGATCGGGAACAGAACGGTGCCCGCTCTCGTCTACAGGCACCGGGAGCATCTGATTACACTTGTGGCCGCGCCGCAGGAAAGCGGAACCGTATCCGCGCCGGTCGCGGTCGAGCGTTCCGCCGGCGGCTTTTCGTTGCTCCGCTGGACCGACGGCGCTTTTTCCTATTGGGCGATCTCGGACACTGACCGCGCCACGCTCGAGGATTTCGTCAGCCGTTTCCGGATCGCGGCCGCGGCGGGCTGATGCTGGCGTCGTCACCCCGCGAAGGGCTCCGGTCCGGCTTCACGATCGTCAGGCGAAGTAGTCGGCCGCGATTGTCTCGTCGGGCGGCGCCGAATGAGCCTTCAACGCCCGGATGACCAGGGTCAGCACGACTGCGGTGATGAGGTTGAGCGCCAGCGTGTAGACGGCGGTATAGCCCGGGAAGACATAGCCGCCGAAGCTGAGCGGAAAAGTCGGCGTCAGATTGGCCGCGAAGGCCATGAGCGTTCCCGTGGCGATCCCGGCGATCCAGCCGATCAGGAGGGCCCAGTCGTCGAACCAGCGTGTGTAGACGCCGAGCATCACCGCCGGCAGCGTCTGGATGATCCAGATGCCGCCGAGCAGCTGCAACTGGATGGCGTATTGGGTCGGCACGAACAGAATGAAGATCAGCGCGCCCAGCTTGACGATGAGCGAGACCCATTTCGCCATTTGCGCTTCCTGCCGGTCGGTCGGGTTCCGGTTGATGAATTCCCGATGGATGTTGCGGGTATAGAGGTTGGCGGCCGCGATCGACATGATCGCTGCCGGAACCAGGGCCCCGATGCCGATGGCTGCGAAGGCGACGCCGACGAACCAGGGCGGGAAGCTGTGCAGGAACAGGGCCGGCACTGCGAAATTATTGCCGAACTCGGCGAACCCCGCCGCGTATTCGGGCATGGCGCGGACGCCGGCGGCGATCGCGAAGAAGCCGAACAGCGCCAGGAKRCCSAGCAGGAAGGAATAGGCCGGCAGCATGGCCGCGTTGCGCCGCACCGCCTTGCCACTGCTGGCGCTGAGAATGGCGGTCATGGAATGCGGGTAGAGGAACAGCGCAAGAGCCGATCCTAATGCGAGCGTCGCGTAATTGCCGTAAGCGCCGGTGGTGCCGGGGCCAGGCGTTTCGAGCAGGATCTTCGCCTCCGGCATGGCGGAAAAGATCTTGGCGAAGCCGCCGAGCTGCGTCGGGATGACGATGATCGCGGTGAAGGCGGTGACATAGATCAGGATGTCCTTGACGATCGCGATCGAGGCCGGAGCGCGCAGGCCGCTCGAATAGGTGAAGGCCGCCAGGACCAGGAAGGCGATGATCAGCGGCAGGTCCGCCGCAAAGCCGGTGCCGGAAATGCCGAGCGCGCCGATCACCACCTGGATGCCGACGAGTTGCAGCGCGATATAGGGCATGGTCGCGACGATGCCCGTAATGGTCACGGCCAGTGCCAGCCAGCGATTGCCGAAGCGGCCGCGGACGAAGTCGGCGGCGGTGATGTAGCCGTGCTTGTGGCAGACGCGCCAGAGCCTGGGAAAAACGAGGAACAGGATCGGGTAGATCACGATCGTATAGGGCACGGCGAAGAAGGCCACCGCTCCGGCGCCGAAAGCCAGCGCCGGTACGGCGATGAAGGTGTAGGCGGTGTAGAGGTCGCCGCCGACCAGGAACCAGGTGATCCAGGTTCCGAATCTGCGACCGCCGAGGCCCCATTCGTGGAGTTGGTCTAGATCTCCCTTGCGCCAGTTGGCAGCGGCGAAGCCCAGCCACGTGATGAAGCCGAACAATGCCACGAACACCGCAGTGGCGGTCCAGTTCACGTCCTGCATGACACGCTCCTGTCGGAACTCGTCGTGGTCAGGCGCAACGTCTGGTCAGGCGAGTCAATCCTTGGTCGCGAAGTAGACGATGGCTGTGAGGACGGCCCCGATCAGCACCCAGAGCATCTGGTACCAATAGAAAAACGGAACGCCGGCCCAGGTTGGTTCGATCCGGTTGTAGAAGGGCGGCCAGAGGACCGCGATGAACTGCACGATGAAGAGCAGGTACCACCAGCTCCACCCGGTCCGTCTTTCCTCGGTGCCGTTCATTCCGAGCCCTCCCGACATCATGCCTTCGGGTCAGAACCCGAATTATGCGCCTCCTGAGCGGTCTCTGGCAATGGATTTCCGAATACGCACTGCTCACCGGTTCGATACTTGTGAGAATCGGAATCGGACATTTTGCGAGCGACGAGTATTTTGCAATCACGGTTGCGTCATTTGACGAAGCGGAGCGAGGCGCCGCACCTATCTCCGCTGGATATCAGAATGCGCGGGATGCCGGGGCGCGGGGGTATCGCCGGCAAGGCTGAGCCCGCTGACGCGGACGCCATGCGGGCCGGACCGCTACGATCGAGGTCTCCGATGGCACGACATCAATCGACGAAGACGCTCCTCCTATCCCGTGCCGAGCGCTACGCCGCCGGCAAGGCCCTGCGCGGTAAGGTTCCGCGCGAGAGCCATGCGCAATGGTCGCTTCGCGACGGTGGCGAGGCGGTCTCGATTCTCGCGGAGACCGATGGCAGCCGCATTCCGGATCTGCTGCCCATTCGCTATGAGCGGATGATGCAGAATCCGTTCGCCTTTCTGCGCGGCGCCGCGGCCGTGATGGCGGCGGATCTTGCGGATCTCCCATCGGTCGGTCTGGACGTGCAGGCCTGTGGCGACTGCCATCTCATGAATTTCGGCGTCTTCGCCACGCCGGAGGAGAATATCCTTTTCGACATCAACGACTTCGACGAAACGCTGCCGGGCGTCGATTTCTCCGTTGACCTCAAGCGCCTAGCCGCCAGTGTCGCCGTAGCGGCGCTGGACGCCGGATTTTCGAAGAAGGCCGCCCGTCTCGCCGTTGCCGCGACGGCCGGGGCCTACCGCCGCCGGGTGCGCAGGCTCGCCAAGCTCGCTCCGATCGAGGCCTGGCAGGCGCGCACGGAAATCGGACAGGAATTGGAGCGGATCGACGATCCGGCGCTACGCCGGCGCGTGCAAAGCCTCCTCACCAAAGCCCGGAGCAACCCGCAGCAGGACGACAACTTCCCCCATCTGGCAGCACCGGCGGACGGCTCCTGGCGCATCGAGGATCGGCCGCCCCTGATCTACCATCTCCCCGAGGACCGCGACGGCATGCGAACGCTGCAGGCCCACAAGGTCTTCCATCATTACCGCGAAACCTTGCCGCGGGAGCGCCGCGTGCTGGTTGCGCGCTACGGTCTGCGGGATCTCGCCTTCAAGGTCGTCGGCGTCGGCAGCGTCGGCACGTTCTGCGTGGTCGGATTGTTCATGACRGCSGATGACGAGCCGWTGTTCCTGCAGGTCAAGGAGGCTCAGGCATCCGTGCTTACCCGGCTGACGAAGGGACGGAGCCCGGCGCAGCCCCATCAGGGGCAGCGCGTGGTGGAGGGCCAGCGCATGCTGCAGGCGGCGAGCGACGTGTTCCTGGGGTGGGCGGACGACACTGCCAGCGGGCGCCAGTTCTATGTCCGGCAGCTCAAGAACCGCCGGCTGGGATCGATCGCCGAAATGGTCGAGGGTCAGGCGCTGACGGCCTATGCCGAATTGTGCGGCCGGACGCTGGCGCGCGCGCATGTCCGCTCCGGCGATGCGGCAGCCATCGCAGGTTACATGGGCGGGTCCGAGATATTCGACGAGGCAGTGACCTCCTTCGCCATGGCCTATGCCACGCAGACCGCGCGGGACCATGCGGCGCTCGTTGCCGCCAAAGGCTCCGGCAAGCCGACGGAGAAACCTGCGGTCAAAGCTGGACCGAAGGCCTCCGGTGTCGGTCGCGCCGGACGCGCAACTCGCCATGCGGAGACGCGGACATCCGGCAGGCACTGACCGAAGGAGCGGCCTCGCTCCGGGCGCGGGCGATCATTTGCTGCCGAGCGCATCGCGGGCGCCGTCCCCGAGCAGATTGACGGCGAGGATGAGCAGGCACAGCCCGGTACCGGGAAGCGCGATCAACCAGGGATCGAACAGGATGTTCTCGCGCCCTTCTGCGGAGTTGGCGAAACGCGGTCCAATAGCTCGCCGCGGCGAGAGAGTTGCACTATGCCGAGAGCGACCAGGGAGACAGGCGCTTGAGCGGCAAGAAGCCAAAACTGCATCATCTGAACTGGAATCTGCTGCACAGCTTCCTCGTGATCGTCGAGGAACGGAGCCTCACGCGCGCCGCCGACCGGCTGCTCGTGCGCCAGCCGACGGTCTCCGCCGCCCTGCAGAGGCTGGAGGAGACGCTCGGCGGACAGCTGATCCAGCGCGACAGCCGGCGCTTCGTGCTGACCAAGCGTGGCGAACTGCTCTACAAGGAATGTGTCGACATCTATCGCAGCGTCGCGCGCATCGGCGACCGGCTGTCCGAAGACCATGACGACCTGACCGGGCTGGTGCGGCTGCTGGTCGTGACCCATGTCGTGCTGTCGCCGCTCGACCGGACGCTGACGCAGCTCAACCGCAAGCACCCGGGCGTCAGCCTGCGCATCGACGTGGCCAACAGCCAGGACATCATTCGCGCCGTGTCGCAAAAGCTCAGCCCCTTCGGCTTCTGCCTGCTTGCCAAGCCGCTGGCCGGGCTCGATTGCCGCCCGCTGCTGCGCGAGGAATTCGGCATCCTCTGCGGCCGGGGCCACCCGCTGTTCGGGCTTTCCGACGTAACGCTGGCGGAATTGCGCGATGAGCCCTTCGTCGCGCTCGCCTGCGGGCAGGACGGAGCGCTGGAGCCTATGGTCTCCGTGCGGGAGGGGGCCGGCCTCGGGAGCCGCGTCGTCGGCTCAAGCCCCAATCTCGAGGAGGTCACCCGTATGATCGCCGCCGGCATGGGCATCGGCATTCTGCCGCTGGCCTCGGTGGAGGAGGCTCTGGCGAACCGCGTTTTGTGGAATCTCGCGAGAGCCGAGGATCTTCTGGGCGCCGATCTCTATTTCGTTTCCAACCCCGCCATGCAGCTCAGTGCCGCGGAAGCAGCGTTCCTGCGCCTGTTCGAGCAGCAGCTCGCCGCGATGGACGAGGAGCTGGCGGCGGAGACGGCCGAGGTCGCGTTCAGCGATCCGCCCGCGCTACCACAGCATTGAGCAGCACGTTGAGGCCGGGTTCGAGGTCCTCGCGCGTGCAGAGCTCGGCATTGTTGTGGGTGATGCCACCCTTGCAGGGCGCGAAGATCATCGTCGTCGGAGCATGGCGCGCGACGAAATAGGCGTCGTGCCCAGCCTGGCTGAGGATGTCCTGCGTGCGGTAGCCCAGCGCCAGAGAGGTCTCGCGGACGCTGTCGATCAGCTCCTGTGCGAAGATCCTGCCGCCCCATTTCCAGATATCGAGGATTTCGGCCGTGCAGCCGGCGCGGGCGGCGGACTCGCCGACGGCGCGGCGGACGCGCTCGGCCATGACCTCGGAGGTTTCCGGATCGGGATGGCGGACGTCGCAGACGGCCTGCGCCCAGTCGGAGAGGATGCCCGGCTTGTTCGGCCAGGCGACGAGCCTTGCCGCAGTGGCCTTGCCGCCGCCGCCGGCATAGGCCCAGCCGATCTCGTCCGTCTCGACCAGAAGGCGTGCGCCGGCGAGAAGCGCATTGCGCCGCCGCTCCATCGGCCAGGGGCCGGTATGGGCGGTCTCGCCCTTGAATTCCACCAGCATGCCGGTGCTCGGGAAGCCGCCGGTCACGACGCCGACCTGCATGCCGTCGCGGTCGAGATAGTAGCCTTGCTCGATATGGAACTCGAAATAGGCATCGAAGGCCTGCGGCTGGGCCTCCATCTCGCCGCGATAGCCGATCCGCTCCAACTCTTCGCCGATCGACTTGCCGTCATCGTCGCGGCGCCCCTGCGCCCAGTCCAATGCGTAAGCGCCCACGAAGCAGCCGGAGCCGACCATCGGCGGCGAGAAGCGGGCGCCTTCCTCATTCGTCCAGTTGACGATCTCCATCGGCCTGCGCGTGCGGTGGCCGAGCGCATCCAGCGTCCGGCAGACCTCCAGCCCGCCGAGAACACCGGCGATGCCGTCGAAGCGGCCACCATTGATCTGCGTGTCGAGATGGCTGCCCATTACGACGGGCGGGAGGGTGTCGTCGGTTCCGGCGCGGCGCGCGAAAATATTGCCCATGCCATCGACGCGAATCGCGAGACCCGCCTCGCGGCACCAGGCGACGAACTGGTCGCGCATCTGCTTGTCCGCATCGCCGAGGGCGAGGCGCGACAGGCCGCCGGGGCGGCCGGGGCCGATCTCGGCGGAGCGTTCGATCGTGCTCCAGAAGCGCTCGATATCGATGCGAAGCTTGTCGGTGCCGGGCATGGCGATCTCCTCGCCCGCCGCGACGGCGGAGGCGAACAACGGGATGAAGCGCCGTGGCATCCGGATCTGACGGCCGCCGGCAACGGCACAAGGATTCAGCGATACGGCCGTGCGGGCAAATAGATATTGCCTATGCTTGCCATTGGGTGCCGACCGAGATGACCTAAGCGCCCGCTTGCGGGATCATTCGAAGCCGGTTTTTGGCAGCTCCGTTGCCGCAGCTTCGCGTTGGAGGCCGGTGAAGCCATCGGAGCCTGACCCATCGAAAATGCCCATGCCCCCCGTTGCCAGAATGGATTCGTGTGTGCCGCGAGCCTGTCATAGCTTGGCGTCGATACCGGATGACCGGCATTGCGGCGTTGCCGGGACTATGGCGTTTGACCTTGGTGTCTTCCGCGTTGAATTTAAGTTTAGATAAGTAATATTTCGCTGTTGCCGCGCGTATCTCGCTATATCTGTGGCTTTGAATAAATTTCACGTCCTTTCTCGATGCAATTTTCCGGGAACAAATGTCCATTCAATCGTTCATTTCTTGAAATGACGTCGACATGGCGCATTGAATTTCGATTCAATTCTCGAATTAATTTGTTTCGTTAATGAAGCGTTAAACAACCGTCATCTTGGGCGGGTCAAAAGCCCGCATCCGGCTCGCCTTATGCGGGCCGGCCACCCGGTTGGCGGCGGCCGGGGTTTCGATGTGCTGGCTAAAAAGGATCTGCCCGTGACGTGCTCCGGTTCGATCGACTTCGTCTGAACATCGCCCGCAATCGCCCGGGCTCCTGCGGGAGCACGGGCAATCCGTAACGATCAATGCCGAGCGCGGCGGGGCGGATTGTGCCCGACGCCGCCCTTCGCCTCCACGTCAAACCCCGGATCGGGAACAGGGATTTCAGCCATGGCGCTCAGTAAAGGTTCGATTGCGTTCGTCGGTTTCAATGCCGACGGCAATGACAACATCGCATTCGTGGCGCTCACGGAAATTCCGGCCGGCGAGACCATCATCTTCGAGGATAACGAGTGGAACGGCTCGGCCTTCGCGGACACCAATGAGGGAGCGTTCAGCTGGACCTCCGCGGGCGTCGCAGCCGGCACGATCGTGCGCATCGACAATATCGGCGCCGGGACGATCTCGGCGAGCACCGGCACCGCGGCCGCATCCGTGGCCGGACGCGGCACCAACCGTGGCATCGGCGCGGCGGACGAGACGATCTACGCCTATCAGGGCTCGGCCTCGGCGCCGAACTTCATCACGGCTATCGCCAATGGCGGCTTCAACAGCGCCAACGGCGTGCTGACCAATACCGGCCTGACCGCGGGCGCGGATGCGCTCGACCTGAGCACGCTCGATGACGACACCGACATCGCCGCCTTCAACGGCGCGCGCAGCGGTGGCGCCTCCTTCGATTCCTATCGCGCGGCGATCAACACGGCCTCGAACTGGGTCAGCCAGGACGCTACCGGCGACCAGAGCAACGATGGCACCGCCCCGGACGTGCCGTTCTCGGCGCAGTCCTTCACCGTGGCGGGCGGCGGCGCGGTCTCGGTCTCCTCGGTCACGGTCGACGCGGCCTCCAAGCCTGAGGGCCAGAGCTTCCTCTTCACGGTCACGCTGAGCCAGGCCGCGGCCACCGATACCGTCGTCAACCTCGCCGTGTCGGGCGCGACCGGCGACATCGGCAGCGTTCCTGCCGCGGTCACGGTCCTTGCCGGCCAGACCACTGCAAGCTTCAGCGTAGCGACGATCGACGACGCCGTGGCGGAGCCCGACGAGAGCTTCTCGATCACCGCGACGCTGGGTACCTCCTCCCAATCGGCGAGCGCGACGATCGTCAACAACGACGGCACCCCGATCACCCTGATCAGTGCCGTGCAAGGCACCGGCCTCGGCAGCACGATGGTGGGCAAGACCGTCACGGTCGAGGCCATCGTCGTCGGCGACTTCCAGAACAGCGACGCCGACGGCGCCCGCAATCTCGGCGGCTTCTGGCTGCAGGAGGAGGCTGGCGACTCCGACGGCAACGCCCTGACCTCCGAAGGCATCTTCGTGTCCTATGCCAGCCTCGGCGTCGATGTGAAGATCGGTGACAAGGTCAGCGTCACCGGCGTGGTCGCCGAGAATTTCGGCAATACCGAGCTCAACGCCTCCACCGTCGCGATCGTCCAGGCCGGCGCGGTGGCCGACGTGAACAGCATGGCGGTCGAGATCGACCTGCCGAGCGTCGGCGTGCAGACCGCCTCGAACGGCACTTATGTCGCCGATCTCGAGCGCTACGAGGGCATGCTTGTCCGCTTCACCGAGACGCTCGCCATCACCGAGCAGTTCAATCTCGACCAGTTCGGCGAAATCCGCCTGACCCAGGGTGAGCGCCCGAACTCCTACACCGTCGATCACGATGCCAGCGTTTCCGGCTACGACGCGCATCTGCGCGACATCGCCTCGCGCTCGGTCATCTTCGACGACGGCCGCAGCGTCTCGAACCCCAATCTCGACAACACCGTGGTCGATGGCGACTACAACGCCACCACCGCGCCGCGCATGGGCGACACCATCACCGGTCTCACCGGCGTGCTCGACTACGACTTCAACCAGTTCCGCGTGCACGCGGTCCAGAACGGGCCGGGCATCAACGACGTGGTCTCGGCCAATCCGCGGCCGACGAGCTATCCGGATGTCGGCGGCACGCTGAAGGTCGCGAGCTTCAACGTGCTCAACTACTTCACCACGCTCGACAACGGCCAGCTCACAACGAACGGCTTCGAGCCGCGCGGCGCCGAGACGCAAGCAGAGTTCGACCGGCAGACCGCCAAGCTGGTCAACACGATCCTGTCGCTCGATGCCGACGTGCTCGGCCTGATGGAGTTGGAGAACAACTTTATCGAGGGGGCGAGCGGCAACGCCATCGACCATCTCGTCGACCAGCTCAACAGCGTCTCCGGCTCCTTCAAGTTCGACTGGGTGCGTCCGGGCCAGAACTTCGTCGGCGGCGACGCCATTGCGGTCGGCTTCATCTACGACGTCACTTCGGTGCGCGTCTCCATCGACACCCACGTCGCGATCCTCGACGACAGCGACGTTTCGTCCGAGCTTCTGGGCCAGAGCACGCTCGGCCGCATCTTCAACGGCGAGAACACCAGCCGCGCGGCGGTGGCCGTGACCTTCGAGGAACTCGCCAGCGGCGGTGAATTCACCGCGGTGGTCAACCACTTCAAGTCGAAGGGCGGCTCCGGCACCGGTGAGGATGCTGACATCAAGGACGGCAACGGTGGCTGGAACAGCCAGCGCGAGCTTGCCGCCAAGGCGCTGGTCGAATGGCTCGGCACCGATCCGACCGGCTCGCACGACCAGGACGTACTCGTCCTCGGCGACCTCAACGCCTACGCGAAGGAAGACCCGATCGACGTGCTGCTGAACGCCGGCTTCACCGATCACGGCGCCGACGGCTACAGCTACGTCTTCGACGGCCAGACCGGCTCGCTCGACCATGTCCTGACCAATGGCAGCCTCTCGGCCCAGGTCACCGGCGTCGCCGACTGGCACATCAACGCCGACGAGGCCGATGCGGTCGACTACCAGCTCAATTTCAATGCCGATCTCATCACCAATGAGCGCGATCCCTCGATCTTCAATTCCGAGGTGATCGCCCGCGTATCCGATCACGACCCGATCATCGTCGGGCTTGATCTGACGGAGAACCCCGTGTCTACGACCGCCTTCACGCTCCAGCTCCTGCATTTCTCCGACGGTGAAGCCGGCCTTCTCGCCGGCCAGACCGCCAAGAACCTCGCCGCTCTGGTCGATGCTTTCGACGACGATTTCGCCAATACGCTGACGCTCTCGGGCGGCGACAACTTCCTGCCGGGTCCGTTCATCGCCGCCGGGACCGATCCGTCCGTGCGCGCGGCGATCAACGCGGCTACCGGATCGACCATCGCCGCCGGCGTCAACCAGCCGATCGCCGCGGCCGACATCGCCATCATGAACGCGATCGGCATCGACGCCTCGACGATCGGCAACCATGACTTCGACCTCGGCTCGAAGGTGCTGCGCGACGCGATCACCGCAGGCTCGGTCGCCGGCTGGAAGGGCGCTGACTTCGCCTATCTGTCGTCGAACCTCGACTTCTCGGCCGATGCCGACCTCAACCCGCGCTACACCAACACGGTCGGCAACGGCGCGACGCCGACGCCGGACGTCGACACGCTGAACGGGCGCATCGCGCCGGCCGCCATCATCACCAAGGGCGGCGAGAAGATCGGCCTGATCGGCGCGACCACCCAGATCCTCGAGCGCATCTCCTCGCCGACCGGCACCGAGGTCAAGGGCTTCCCCGGCGATGGCGCCGAGGTCGACGACATGGACCTGCTGGCGAGCCAGCTGCAGCCGATCATCGACGAGATGATCGCTGAAGGCATCAACAAGATCATCGTGCAGTCGCATCTGCAGCAGCTTGAGTACGAGCAGCTGCTCGCGACCAAGCTGCGCGGCGTCGACATCATCCTGGCGGCTGGCTCCCATACCCGGCTGGGCGATGCCGACGACGTGGCCGAGAACTTCCCGGGCCACAGCGCCGAATTCGACGGGCCGTATCCGATCGTCACCGCCGGTGCCGACGGCAAGCCGACGCTGATCGTCAACACCGACGGCGAATACTCCTATCTCGGCCGGCTTGTGGTCGATTTCGACGCCCAGGGCAACATCATCGTCGACAATCTCGCGGGGAAGACCGCGATCAACGGCGCCTATGCGTCGACCGATGCGAATGTCGCCGAAGCCTGGGGCACCACCGTCGGCAATCTCGAGAACACCGCCTTCGCGGAAGGCACCAAGGGCGACAAGGTGCGGGATGTGACCGATGCGGTCCAGTCCGTCATCAACGTCAAGGACGGCACCGTCCACGGCTACACCGACGTCTATCTGGAGGGCGAGCGCGCGCTCATCCGCAACCAGGAGACCAACCTCGGCAGCCTCTCGGCCGATGCCAATGCCGACGCGCTGCGCGATGCGCTCGGTGCGGAGAGCCCGGCCTTCGTCGTGTCGGTCAAGAACGGCGGCGGCGTGCGCTCGCAGATCGGCACCTTCTCGGCCCCGGATCCGGTCACCGGCCAGGTCGACAAGCTGGCGCCGCCGGCCAATGCCGCGACCGGCAAGGCCGAGGGCGGCGTCTCGCAGCTCGACATCGAGAACTCGCTGCGCTTCGACAACAAGCTGATGGCCTTCGACACCACTGCCCAGGGCCTCAAGGTCATTCTCGAGCACGGCGTCGGGCTCCTCGGCAACCAGGGGCGCTTCCCGCAGATCGGCGGCATCGCCTTCTCCTACGACCCGGACCTGCCGGCCGGCAGCCGCGTCTCCGATATCGCGTTGATCGCGGAGGACGGCACCACGATCGCCCTTTACGATGACGGCGTGCTGCAGCCGGGCGCGCCCGCCAAGATCACGATGGTGACGCTGAGCTTCCTCGCCAATGGCGGCGACAGCTACCCGATGAAGGCCAATGGCGAGAACTTCCGCTATCTGCTGGCGGATGGCGGCCTCTCCGGCCCGGTCGACGAGGCGCTCGACTTCACCGCCGCTGCCGTCGTGGCGGCCAACACGCCCGCCGGCTCGACCCTGCTCGGCGAGCAGCAGGCCTTCGCCGAATACATGCAGGAATTCCACGCCACCAAGGAGACGGCCTACGACGTCGCCGACACGCCGATGGAGCTCGACCAGCGCATCCAGAACCTGAATGTCCGCCAGGACACGGTGCTGGTCGATGCCGCGGAGCTGCCGGTCGGCACCGACGGCGACGACTTGCTCGTCGGCATGTCGTGGGGCGAGGTCATCCTTGCCGGCCTCGGGGACGACGAGGTGTCGGGCCGCGGCGGCAATGACGCCATCGATGGCGGCGAAGGCGACGATACGCTGTCCGGCGACGAGGGCGACGACCTCCTCAAGGGCGGCGCCGGCGACGACGCATTGTTCGGCGGTGTCGGCAACGACGTGCTGAGCGGCGGGGCGGGCGACGACCTTCTCGACGGCGGCGCTGGTATCGACACGGCCGACTTCTCCGGCGACGCTGCTGGCGTCGTGGTCGATCTCGCAAGTGGCATGGCCTCGGGCGATGCGACCGGCGAGGACGAGCTCGTCTCGATCGAGACCGTCATCGGCGGTTCCGGCAACGACATCCTGATCGGCGACGCTGCGGACAACCACCTGCTCGGCGGCTTCGGCGACGACGTACTGAAGGGCGGCGCCGGCAACGACCTGCTCGACGGCGGCGCCGGCCATGACGTGCTCCAGGGCGGCGCGGGCGACGACATCATCCTCGCCGGTCTCGGCGACGACGTCATCGACGGTGGCGAAGGCTTCGATACGCTCGATCTCTCGGCGGCGACGGGCCCGGTCACGGTCAATTTCGCTGCGGGCAAGATCTCGGGCGCCGGCATCGGCAATGACAGCTTCAGCAACATCGAGAAGCTGCTCTTCGGCGCGGGCAACGACAATGTCACCGGCGGCAATGGCGACGACGCCTTCGACGGCGGTGCCGGCAATGACAACCTCAAGGGCGGTGCCGGCAACGACAAGCTCTGGGGCGGCGCGGGCGACGACCTTCTCGACGGCGGCTCGGGCGACGATCAGGTCTTCGGCGGCATCGGCAACGATACGATCACGGCGGGCTCCGGCAACGACAATGTCGATGGCGGGGAAGGCAACGATCTGATCGATGCAGGCTCCGGCAACGACCTCGTTCTCGGCGGCGCCGGCAACGATGTGATCGACGCGGGCTCCGGCGACGACCGTGTCGTGGGCGGCGCGGGTGACGACATCCTGACCGGCGGCTCCGGGCACGACGCCTTCGTCTTCGCGGCCGGCTTCGGCAAGGACACGATCACCGACTTCCGGACGTCCGGCTCCAGCGCCGACGTGCTGGAATTCTCGATCGGGGTCTTCGCCGATTTCGATACCGCCATGGACGCCGCCGCGCAGATCGGCGCCGACACCGTCATCTCGATCGATGGCGACACCACCCTGACCCTCAAGGGCGTGCAACTCGCAAGCCTCGCTCACGACGATTTCCGCTTCGTCTAAGCGAGCATCGCAAGCATGGAGGAAGGGGCGCCCGACAAGGGCGCCCCTTTTTGTCGATTTAGGTCCGTTTGACCGCACCGCTTCGAGGGCATTTGCCGGCGAATCGCTCGGACCCGGCGCTTGACGTGTCGTCGTCGGATCCTTGCATCATGGCGCATCGATGCTTGTGCATCGGGACAAGGCTGACGCCGCTGAGCTTGGACGCGTCGGGGTCGTCTTCGTCACTCACCGCCATGACAAGGCTGCGCCGCCAAGGATGCGTTCGGCCGCTGCCTTGAGCGCCCGCAGATCGGCGTAGCCGACGGCACGGACGATCTGATGCGGGGGGCAGCCATCCGTCGCCATGGCCAATGCCCGGACCACCCGCAAGCGTGCTCTCCAATCGCCAAAGCTCATGCCTGTCTCGGTCCGGAACCCGCGCGTCAGCGTGCGCCGGCTTGCCCCGGCGCGCTGCGCCCAGCCGTCGAGGTCGAGGGGCGAGGCGGGGTCCTGCAGCAACGCCTCGCAGACGCGCCGCAACCGTGGATCGCGCGGCAGGGGCAGGGTCAAAGGCGTTTCGGGGGCGCGCGCGATTTCATCCAGGATCAGCGCGGCGAGATGCCCGCCGCGCCCGCTCTCGTCGTAGAGGAGAGGCTCGGCCGCCAGCGCCGCCAGCGACGAAGCCAGCAACGGCGTCACCTGCAGAACGCGGCAACCCTTCGGCAGGACGCCCACGGCCTCAGGCGCGACATAGGCCGAGCACATCGAGACCTTTCCATGCATTCTCACTTCATGGAAAAGCTGCGGCGGAATCCAGAGCGCATGCTGTGCGGGCAGAATCCAGGTGCCGTCCTCTGCCGTCACCAGGGTCAGCCCGGCGGTAGCGTAGAGAAGCTGGGCGCGCGGATGGCTGTGCCAGCCGGTGGTCGCACCTGCCTCATAGGTCTTCGGCATGACGCCGATGGCGCGGGGAACGGTCTGATAGGCGTCGCTGTCGCCGCGCATCGTGCTCTCCAGTTGGCCCGATTATGCAGAATTACGGCCCGCATGGCGCCGCGGGTCAAGCTACAACGAACGCCGTCCTTGTCGTGAGCATCGCCATGAGCCCCGAAACCCTGTCCAAGCGCACGCTTTTCTTCGTCAACGCAGCTCATGCGCTCGATCACTTCGTGTTGCTGATCTATCCCACGGCGGTGATCGCCATCGCGGCGCAGACCGGCCTGAGCTATGCCGAACTCATCGGTCTGGCGACGGGCGCCTTCGTCGCCTTCGGCCTGTGCTCGCTGCCGATGGGGTGGCTCTCGGACCGCTTCGGCCGGCGCAATATGCTCGCCGTCTTCTTCCTGGGCTATGGGCTGTCCTGCCTCGGCGTTGCCAGCGCGAACGGGCCGACGGCTTTTGCTGCCTGGCTCCTCGTTCTCGGCGTGGCCTCAGCGATCTATCACCCGGTCGGCTCGACCATGCTGGTCAATCATGCCCGCCAGCTCGGGCGCGACCTCGGGGTCAACGCCGTCTGGGGCAATCTCGGCGCGGCGTCGGCGGCCGGCGTCACCGCGCTGCTGGCCGCAACGCTCGGCTGGCGCACGGCTTTCGTGCTGCCCGGCCTCGTCTGTCTCGTGCTCGGAGCGGCGTTCCTCGCGCTCGTTCCCGGCGACGGGGCGCCGCATGCGAGTCGCTCCGGCAAGGCGGAGCTCATTCCGGTCGGCCGTCCCATGGCGCTTCTCACTGTCTTCGCCATCGCGATCATCGCCGGCGGCATGACCTTCAACATCACGACCATCTCCTTGCCGAAGGTTCTGGACGAGCGGCTCGGGCTGGACCTGCCGCTGGCACTGACAGGCTCGCTGGCGACGCTGGTCTTCGTGTTCGGGGCAGGGGCGCAGTGGCTGATGGGCCGGCTCGTCGACCGCTATACGCTGCCGGCCCTGTTCGTCGGCCTCGCCCTTCTGCAGCCGCTCGGCCTCGCGCTGGCGGCAACGGCCCAGGGCGTGCCGCTGCTGCTCGGCCTCGTCCTGACGATGGCCGCGATCTACGGGCAGGTCGTCGTGAACGATGCGATGGTCGCCCGCTACGTGCCGGCGCAGCACCGCGCCAAGGCATTCAGCGTGCGCTATTTTCTCGGCTTCACCGTGAGCGGCTTCGTGGTGCCCATGCTGGCGGTTCTGTATGCGGGGGGCGGCTTCGGGCTGGTCCTGGGCGGAGCAGCGGTGTTCGGCCTGATCGTCTGGCTCGCTTCGCTGGCGTTTTATTTCCTCGCTCAAGGCCCCGCGTCGGAAAAGGCCGCTCCGGCTGAATAGCCCGCGTTCTCCCGCGCGCTTGCCATTGCCGATTTGGCCGGGTTTTTCGCATGCCGCGAAACCCGGCGCAGGCGCTCGGCACACCCTGCCAGATCGGTCCGTCCGGCGAGCGAGGCCGGCTTCTTGACGTGGATAAGCGGCGCCGGTTTACCGCTTGTTAACCATGCGCTCGATACACCGAAGCAACCGAAAATTTACCAAGATGACCGGCGTGTTAACCCAATCCCGACCCATTCGTCTCAAGGGCCGCAGCTTCCTCGCGCTGGCCCTGACACCCGAGCTTCCCTTCGAGGATTGGCTTGTCCGGCTCGATGATCTGGCCTCGCGCTCGACCGGTTTCTTCATGCGCCGGCCCGTGGTTCTCGATATCAGCGGGCTCGACATCGACCGGCCCCAGCTGCGCGATCTGATCGACAGGCTCGGCGCCCGCAATGTGCGGATCATGGGCATCGAGGGCGCGCGTCCCTCGCTGCTCGGAACGGATCTGCCACCGGCGATGACGGATGGCCGCCCGACCTCGGATATCGAAGCGCCGGTGGTCGAAGAGGGCGGCAAACCGCAGGTGCCCGAGAACGTGGCCCCGCCGGCCGTGGCCGTGCCGCAGGCGTCGCCGTCCCTGGTCGTCACCCAACCCGTCCGTTCGGGGCAGTCGGTGATCTTCGCCGAAGGCGACGTGACGATCGTCGGCTCGGTCGCCTCCGGGGCGGAGGTCATCGCCGGCGGCTCGATCCATGTCTATGGCACGCTGCGCGGCCGGGCCATGGCCGGGACGATCGGCAATGCGGCGGCGCGCATCTTCTGCCGGAAGCTCGAGGCCGAGCTCGTCGCCATCGACGGCTACTACAAGACGGCCGAGGACCTGGAGCCGGAGCTGCGCGGGAAGGCCGTCCAGTTCTGGCTGGAAGGCGACAGTTTCAAGGTCGGATCACTCGCCTGAGCTGAGGGCGCGTCCACACAAACAGGAGAGGTCTATGGGCAAGGTCATCGTGGTCACATCGGGCAAGGGCGGCGTCGGCAAGACGACCTCCTCGGCCGCACTGGGTGCGGCCCTCGCACGCAACGGCGAGAAGGTCGTGGTGGTCGATTTCGACGTCGGCCTGCGCAATCTCGATCTCGTCATGGGAGCCGAAAGGCGGGTCGTCTACGACATCGTCAACGTCATTCAGGGCGAAGCCAAGCTCACGCAGGCGCTGATCCGCGACAAGCGGCTCGAGTCGCTCTATCTGCTGCCGGCCTCGCAGACGCGCGACAAGGACAACCTGACGGCTCAGGGGGTCGAGGCGGTCATCGGCGCACTGAAAACGTCGTTCGACTGGGTAATCTGCGACAGCCCGGCCGGGATTGAGCGCGGCGCGACGCTGGCGATGCGCCATGCCGACATCGCGATCGTCGTGACCAACCCGGAAGTCTCCTCGGTCCGCGATTCCGACCGCATCATCGGCCTGCTCGATTCCAAGACGCTGAAGGCCGAGAGCGGCGAGCGCATGGAGAAGCACCTCCTTCTCACCCGCTACGATCCGGCCCGGGCCGAGCGCGGCGACATGCTCAAGGTGGACGACGTCCTCGAAATCCTGTCGATCCCGCTCCTCGGCATCGTCCCCGAGAGCATGGACGTGCTGCGCGCCTCCAATGTCGGCTCGCCGGTCACGCTGGCGGACGAGCGCAGCGCGCCGGCGGTCGCCTATTTCGATGCCGCGCGCCGGCTCAAGGGCGAGACCCTGCCGATCACCATTCCCGGCGAGAAGCGCAGCTTCTTCGGCAAGATCTTCGGAAGGAAGGCGGCATGAACCTGCTTCGTCTTTTCTCCCGCTCCCAGTCGGCTCCCGCGGCGCGCGAGCGGCTGCAGGTCCTGCTCGCCCATGAGCGGGCCGCCGTCGGCGACTCCGATCTCGTCACGAAGCTCCGGGACGAAATCCTCCGCGCGATCTCGAAGCACATGCAGGTCGACGACGAGAAGGTCAGCGTCCGCATGGAACGGGGCGCCAAGGTCTCGACGCTGGCCGTCGATATCGAAATCCCATTCGACTCGGGTAAGAAGGCGGCCTGACGGCCGCCTTCTTACATTCGATTCGCCTGCGGATTGGCGGTGTCAGCCATTTCGGCTTCCTCCGCGGTTCAGCAGCCAGATCAGGTAGGGGCCGCCGATCAGCGCGGCGAACAGCCCGACGGGCACCTGATAGGGAAAAGCGACGAGACGCGCGAGCCAATCCGCGACGATCATCACGCCGCAGCCGATCAGGGCCGAGGCGAGAAGCTGGTCGCGGCTGCGTGCGAAGCCGGCGAGGCGGGCGAGATGCGGGGCGATCAGCCCGATCAGGCTCAAGGGACCGACCAAAAGCGAGGCCACGGCCGTCATCAGCGCTGCCAGCGCTGCGAGGCAGAGGCGGCTGCGCTCCACGGCGAGGCCGAGGCTGCGGCTGGTGGCATCCCCGAGCGGCAGCAGATCGAGCCAGCGCATCGCGAGCATCACAGGGGCGATCAGCAGGACGCATGCGATGAGACCGATCCAGGCCTCGATCTCGCCAGCGCGGTTGGTCGAGCCTGAAAGCCACAGCAGCAGCATGTAGGCGCGCAGATCGCCCTGGGCGAGAGCGGTCGAAACCACCGCCATGCAGAGCGCGCCCATGGCGATGCCGGCAAGCAGCAGGCGCTGCGGCCCGATGCCCGGGCGGGAGGCGAGCAGTAGCATGACGAGGAGCGCCGCGAGCGAGCCGCCCGCGATGCCTGCCAGCATCGCGAAAGGGCTTGCCGGCAGGAATGCGAGCGCGAGCAGCAATCCGACGCCGCCGGCGGCGCTGACACCCAGCACCTCGGGGCCGGCGAGAGGGTTGGCGGTGAGGCGTTGCATCAGGCAGCCGGCAGCGCCGAGCAGAACGCCAGCCGATCCGGCCGCGGCAAGGCGCGGACCGCGGAACGGCAGCAGATCCCAGAACAGAGAACCCGTCGCCAACTCCCATCCCTGTGGTCCGCGCCCAAGCATGAGACCGAGCGCCGCGACGAGTGCCATGATCGCGGCGAGCGGAACGAGCGCCCGGAGCGAGCGTGCCGTCCGGTCCAGGCGCCAAACGGGATCGGTTGCCTGCGGCGGCAAGGTGGGTGGGACCCTGCGCATCAGCCACAACAGCAACGGCCCGCCGAACAGGGCGGTGGCGGCACCGGTCGGCGCGAGATCGTTGAAGCCGGAGCCGAGCAATTGCACCGTGCTGTCGGTGACCGAGAGCAGCAAGGCCCCGAGCGCTGGTGCCGCCAGCAGCATCTGGCGCGGCGTGCGGGCGCCGAGTTCGCGCGCCAGAGCCGGCGCGGCGAGGCCGACAAAGCCGATCACACCGACCTCGGCGGTGACGCTTGCTGCCAGCCAGACGGCGATGCCGAGAATCGCGAAGCGTGTCGCGTGAAGGGCGAGGCCGAGGCTGCGGGCCATGTCCTCGTCGAGACCCAAAAGGGCGAGAGGCCGCAGCAGCAGTGCGGCGGCGAGGACGCTCAGCACCAGATGTGGGCCGAGCGCGATGGCTGCGTCCCAGCTCTGCTGGTTGAGCGAGCCCGCGCCCCAGATGAACAGCGACAGCACGTATTCGCCCTTGGCGAGGATGACGGTCGCACTCGCTGCCGCCGCGACGAGCGAGACGACCATGCCGGACAGGACGACCGTCATCGGATCGAGTCGCCGCCGCCAGCTCAGGCCGAGGACGAGAGCAACCGCGGCGATGGCGCCGGCAAGCGCGACGCCTTCGCGCGAAAAGGCCATCAGGGTGGGCGCATAGGCCGTGGCGACGGTCAATGCGAGCTGTGCGCCGGAGGCGATGCCGAGTGTCGAGGCGTCGGCGATCGGATTGCGCAGCACACGCTGCAGCAGCATGCCGGAGAGCCCGAGCGCCGCGCCGCAGATCAGGGCGGTTGCGGCGCGCGGCACGAGGCTATGCCAAAGCAGGATCGATTCGAGGGTCCGGGCGAGCTCAGGCGATGCCGGCAACGACGGGCGCGTCACGACCACCGCCAGGAAAAGGGCTGCGGCCGTCAGCGCCGCCAGAAGCCAGGCGCCGAGGTGTCGATCGGGTTGAAGGCGCATGTGACGGACCGCTTCAGCCACGGGCCGTCTCCGCCGCGAGCAAGGCGTTGGTCAGCAATCGCGCGAAACGCCGCGCCGCCGGCAGACCGCCATAGGGATTGATCGAGCCTAGCTGCAGGAGGCGGCCTTCGCGCAGGTTCGGCAAGGCATTCCAGAAGGCGCTGGCCGCGAGGGTCTGCATGGCGCCGGGCGGCACCGGCGGGATCAGAGCGATGTAGGCTTCCGGAACACGAACGAGCGCTTCAAGCCCGATCGGGGCCATGGCCGAATAATTCGTCTGCTCGGTCCAGGCATTGGCGAGGCCGAGCCGCTTCAGCACCTCGCCGAACATGCTGTCATCGCCGAAAACACGGAAATGCCGGGCATCGCCGAGATTGACCGGGATCACCGGACGCGCGCCCAGAGGCTTCAGCCTTTCGCGCAGGCCCGCGAATTCCGCCTCGGTTTCGGCGATGTAGCGCTCGGCCTTCGTGGCGATGCCGAGGCGCCCGCCGACGCTGCGGGTCATCGCGACCACCGGCTCATAGGGCGGGCGGTGCGGCGCGTAGATCGAGAAGCTTTCGACCGGAGCGATCCGGCGCAGTAGCAGCTCGGAGGCGGCGTAGAAGCTTGATGAGAAGATCAGCTCCGGCCGTGACAGCAAGAGCAGCTCGAAATTGATCGTGCCGCGCAAGCCGAGATCGGTAACGCTCGTAGGAACGGCGGGCTCTACCGCGACTTCGCGGAACTGGCGCAGTTCCGGTGCCGCGATCGGCGGCACTCCCAGCGCAAGCAAGGTCTCCAGCACCGACCAGTCGACGGTCGCAACGCGCAGTCCCGCTGCCACGGCCAGCAGCGGGAGGCCGGTGGCGGCGAGAAGCGCCAATGCGCCGCGTCGTGTCGGGGATGACGGGATGCCGATCATGCGCGCGGGTCTAGCACAGCCCTGACGAGGGAACTTCTTGCCAGCGGTCGTTTGCCGCGGCGGTGACGGGGCAGGGCCGCGAGTCGATGGATTGAGGCGATCGATCGGCCGCGGCTCGCGCAGGCACGAGTCCGGTGGCTTTCGGAGACGGAACAACTCTGCTTTCGCGATGGGCCGCGGCGGTGTAGGCCGAGGAAGCAGCGGCTGAGACCGATGATCCCGAAGGCGAGTTCGATCATGGCGAGCAAGGCTTCCGCATTCCCGTCCGGTGATGGATTTCTGGCGGCGAAGGCGCTTGCGATGACCGGGCCCGGCCCGCTTGCTGAAGGTCAGGGTGACCTTTTCGAACTCGACGGTGTCACCTTCAGCGTCCCCGGCCGGGTGCTGCTGGAGCCGCTGACATTGTCGCTGCCGAAGCGGCGCGTGATCGGGCTGATCGGCCATAACGGCTCGGGCAAATCGACACTGCTGAAGCTGCTCGCTCGCCAGCAGGTGCCGTCGACCGGGGTGATCCGGTTCGAAGGCAAGGCGCTCGATGCCTGGAATGGCCGGGCCTTCGCGCGCAAGGTCGCCTATCTGCCGCAGCAGACGCCGCCCTCTTCAGGTCTGCTCGTCAAGGAACTGGTCGCGCTTGGCCGCTATCCCTGGCATGGCGCGCTTGGTCGCTTCGGCGCGAAGGATCGCGAGATGGTGGCCGAGGCCATGGCGCTGACCGATGTCGCGTGTTTTGCCGATCGGCTGGTCGACACGCTCTCGGGCGGCGAGCGCCAGCGCGTCTGGCTTGCGATGCTCGTCGCGCAGGATGCCGAGTGTCTGCTCCTCGACGAGCCAACCTCGTCGCTCGACATCGCCCACCAGATCGAGGTGCTCTCGCTGGTGCACCGGCTGTCTTCCGACCGGGGACTCGGTGTCATGGTCGTGCTGCACGACGTCAATATGGCGGCACGGTACTGCGACGAGATCATTGCGCTGCATTCCGGCAAGATGATCGTCAGGGGAACACCTGAGGACGTCATGACGACGCAGCAGCTGGCCCGTATCTACGGCGTCGAGATGAGCGTCATCTTCCATCCTCAGACGCAGCGCCCGATCGCTCTCCCAGCCTGAAAGGGGGCCCCGGGGAGGTCCGGCTGCGCCGAACTGTTTAAAACAGTCCGCGGAAGCTGTCGGGCAGACGCCAGGCTTCCGTGCCGGCGATATTGAGCGGCGCCACATACATCGTGCCGACCTCGTCGCCGCGCTCCGAGGGCCTGATGCCTGCAATGAAGCTTTGGCAGCAGCGCTCGATCGCATCGTCGTCCCAGTCCCGGCGTTCGAGCCGGTCGAAGCTGCGATAGAGGTTGAGCAGGTCGAGATCGCTGCGGCGCTGGTGATGGCCCTGGTCGACCTGGGCAAAGTCGAGCCCGCGCGTCAGCGATTGCCGGTGCAGGCGCTCGCCGAGATCGGCGTATTTGAGGTGGAACAGATAGGCGCCGCGAAAATGCGGCGGCTGATTGGCGTGGTGGAAGCCGCCGCCCCAGCGGACGGGCTTGCGCACGATCAGCGTCTTGCACATCGGCGAAACGAAGCGAACATGGCCGCGCTGGCGCAGGATCGGCCCGTCGAGCAGCGCCGCATTCTCCTCCTGCAACATCGGCGTCACGTTGAGGCCGATGCAGGTCGCGTGCTCGAAATCAGTGGCGTCGAGCCAAGCGCCGAAGCTCTCGAAGCGCCGCGGATCATGGCTGATGAACTCGTCGCAATCGCAGTAGATCACGGTCTCGTAGAGCTCGAGCAGCGCGCTGACGAGTTTCGAGACGAAGCGCGCGCGCTCCTGATCGTCGAGCGCCGAGCGCGGATAACGGACGACGCTGACGCCCTGCAGGGTCTCGCGTATTGCCGCGTCGCTGTCATGGTCGATGACATAGAGGTTCTCGCGCCCGATAAGACCGGAATAGTAGTCGATCCAGCGCGAGACGTAGAACGCCTCGTTGTACTGCATCGTCACCACGGCGACCTTGTTCATCCCCCATATCCTCCGGTCACATCCGGTGCGGGACGCCGTTGCGGTCGAGAAAAGCGCGCATACGGTCGTAGGAGGCGGCATAGGATTTAGCGAGCCCGTTGAGCGCCGCCTCGCGATAGACCGCGCGCCAGCCGCCTTCCGCCAGCGCCTCTTCGGGCACGACCGGGATCTTCAGCGTCTCGGCCAGTTCCTGGCTGCGCGTGTCGTAAGCGACGAGCACGCCCGGTACGCCGTGGGCGACCGCCGGCAAGACGCCATGCACGCGATAGCCGACGGCGAGGTCGACGCTATGTGAAAAGCGATCATAGTCCTCGACGTCGAAGAAGCTGAAGAGCTTGCGCTCGTAGATCTCGCGCATTCGCGTATCGTTTGGGCCGTCCCACCAGCCGGTCCTGGCGAATTCGGCGATGGCCTTCTCCTTGGCCGCTTCGTCGCGCAGGAAAAACGCCTTCTCCTCCTGCTCGCCGTGGGAGGACATCACCATCTCGCTCTGGGCATCGACCTTGAGCAGGGCGGCGCGCTGGTTGCGCAGATAGGCTTCGGGATCGATCGTGTAGCTCTTGTCGGCCTCGCGGCGCAGGCTGAAGGCGACCTTGCGGATGGCGCGCTGATCGGGCACGCGGATCTGGAGATCGCGGTTGCAAGTGCGGAAGATCGAGGGGCAGCCGACSAYYTCGACATTGCSRATGCCGTTRYGRCGCAGCGTCTCGGCGCTGAAGGCGCCGCGCACGCCRATGGCAGCGCAGCGGTCCGCGACGATCTGCCAGAAACGCTTCGAACTTTCCGGCAGCTCGATCGCGCGGTTCTGGCTGGCCTGCGCGCCGACGCCGATGGCATAGACCGGCAGCTTGACCTTCTCGAGCACCTCGACGGCGCGGAACCACTCCATCTTCTCATGGATGAAGTTCGAGCCACGCACGAAGACGAAGTCGAATTCGCTGGCGTAGCGCTCGATATCGGCATCGGTCGGGTTGATGATTTTCATCGGCTCGAGATGGACGTAGTCGAGCAGCTTCAGCGTCGAGTCGTAGACGATCATGTCGCCGATATTGAAGTAGTCAGAGAGCAGCTTTTCCAGCGGCGCGCGATACCAGCGCACCTTGTCGTGGCCGTAGACCTCGCCCGCCGGATAGATCACCAGCGCCCGCAATGGCCTCGTCCTGGCGATGGGGCGCAGTTGCGAACCGGGCGCGAGCGCGCCCGTCCTCGCATCGGCCACCGCGATCGCGCGCAGCCGTGTTTCGGGCAAAGCCGGCAGCGGAATGGCGAGCTCCGCCACCGTCGCATCGCCGGTGACGAGCGCGTCGGGGTTGATCGTGGCGTAGTCCTGGCCGTCGAGGATGAGGCGCAGCGAGGGCCAGCCGCCGCCGGGCTCGCGGACGACGAGGACGACGACCTCCTGCGTGGTGGCGCGCAGGATCTTCATGGTCGGCACGGCCTGGCTCACGGCAAATTGCTGCGCGGGCGCATTCGCGTTCATGGGGTTTCCTTCACGATGCGGACCTTGATGCGGACGAGGTCGCGCTGCGGCCCCATCTTGCAGTTGGCGACGTGCATCTTGGTCATGAACAGGTAGGGCTCATCGCCCGTCGTCTCGAAATTGCGCGAGGGCGAGGCGGGGTCGGCGATGGCGCCGTAGGAATAGCGGACGCTGTCGCCGCAATCCTTGCTCCACATCGTCGGATGGGTGAGGAGCGTCTGCAGCGGAGACCACTTCATCAGGTCCTTCGACCAACTATAGGCGACGCGGCCGCCGGCGATGCCCTGCTTGGGGTCGGGGCCGAGATGGAAGATCGCGAGCCAAAGCCCGCTCGCCTCGTGGCGGGTGACCGAGCCGACGACCGTGGGCAGCACCTTGAGCGGCTGGCAGGGGTGTGCCTGCGACGTGTCCTCGCGATAGGGATCGACGGCACGCACGGTGAAATCCTGCCCGTCGAAGGCGCGCCACGCCTTGGGATCGGTGATGTCCGTGGAGCGATAGAGGCAGGTGCCGCCCTTCTGGCCACCGCCGCCGGTCGTCGCGATCAGCGCATACCAGGCGCCATCCTTCTCGACGATGTTGGAGGGGTTGAAGAAGCCGCGATGACGACCTTGATCGACCTCCTGCTTGAAGGTCGGCGCGGCCACGACCGTCGGCGGATCATCGACCTTGAAGCTTGCGCCGCCGTCCTGCGAGCGCGCGGCCGTGACGACATTGTACCAGCAGGCCATGCCGGCCTTGAACCGGCAGGCGCCGGGGTGCTGGTCGGCATGGTACTCGTCATGCATCAGCGCGTAGACGTCGCGGCCATTCCTGGTCCAGGTCGCGGCGATCCAGCTCATGTCGCTGTATTGGCTGGGATCGGCGCTGTTCTTGGCCTCGAACGAGATCGCACAGGTAGTCTTGATCTGGTCGAGGCGATCGCCGATCAGCGCACGGTTGCGATGGTGGCTGGCAAAGGCGACGACCTCTCCCTTGTCGTCGCGGAAGGCCCGCAAGGGCGCGTCCGGGATGTGCCACTCCTGGCAGCGCTCCTTCGACCAGTCGAAGACGGTCTCCTCCTGCGCCCCGGGCGCAAGTTCCAGCCGGTAGCGCGGGCTTTCCGCCGCTGCGGCGAACGAGGCGGCCAACAGCGCCGCAAGCAGCGGCGCGGTGTGCCGGAAGCTGCGGGCGCTCCTCACGCCACCTTCCGCTGCGGCTCCGCAGCCACGCGGTCCACCATCTTGTTGTCGACGCGGTTCTCGACGAGGAAGTCGCGCATCTCCCTGTAGACCCGGGCATAGGCTGCGTTGAAGCGGTCGAAGCGCGCCTGATCCCAGTACTCCTCCAGCTTGAAATCCTTTCCGCCGAAGACATCGACGCTCGGGATCTTGAAGGTGTCGGCGAATTCGACCGTGCGGCTGTCATAGGTGAAGTAGATCGAGGGTGTGCCGTTGGCGAGTGCCATCAGATTGCCGTGCAGCCGGTAGCCGAGCACGAGATCGAGCCCGCGCACTAGCCGCTCATATTCCGCGACCACGTCGGAATAGAACATGCGGCTCTGGTAGAGCCCCTCGACCTGCTCATCGAGATACCACTCGCGCGCCCATTCATTCTGTCGCAACGCGGCCATGGCCGCTTCCTTCTGCTCGGGTGTGCCGAGCGCGAGCTTCTTCTCCTCGACCTCGCCCTGCGCCATCAGCGTGACCTCGAAACGATCAGCCATCGCCTTCACCAGATCGCGGTGGAAGGTGAGATAGCGCTTGATGTCCTGCGCATAGGTCTTGGAGACCTCGCGGCGCAGCGTGATGCCCACAGTCTTGACCTGCTCCAGCGGCGGCAAGCGGATGGCGAGATCGGGATCATTGTTCCGGAACGCGGTCGGGCAGCCGATGATGCGGACATTGCGGATGCCGAGATCGTTCAGCACCTCGGCCGAGTAAGCGCCGCGCACACCGAGCGAGGTGGTGGAATCGGAAATGAGCTTCAGGACGGTCTTGGTGTCCTCGCTCAGTTCCAGCTTGCCGCTGACCGGCGCCTGTGCGCCGATGCCGAAGGCGATGACCGGCAATTTGAGTCGGCGCAGCACCTCCGCCGCCTTGGACCAGTTCATCTGCGCATGGATGTAATTCGAGCCGCGCAGGAAGACGTAATCGTACTCGGCATTGAGCCGGTCGATCCTGGCCGGATCGACATGCGCGATCGGCAGCTCATCGAGCTTGTCGAAGTTGAGCAGCTTCAGCGAGGAATCGAAGACGAAGGCGTCGCCGATATTATGGTAGTGATTGATGTGGTTCTGCAGGTCGGCATAGCGATACCAGCGCACGTTGTCGTGGTCGTAGACCTCTCCCGACGGGCTGATGACGAGGATGCGGGCCATGTCAGGTCTCCCCTGTTATCTCGTTATGGTTTCAGGCGATCATCGCGGCGGGGTCTTGCCGCGCGGGCGCAGGCCGGCTGCGTTCGGCCAGGAGGCGGCGATAGAGATCGAGATGCGTCTGGGCGCATTCGCGATGGCTCATCGGCCGCTTGATGCCGCCGCGCAGCCGGTCCCAGAGCTGGGGCTCGGTCAGGGCGCGCGTCATGCAGTCGACGAGGTCTTCCGGGCTGCCGGCGCGAAAATGCAGGCCGTCGACCTCGTCGGTGATCTTCTCGGCCATGCCGCCGAGTTGGCTCGCCAGGATCGGGCGACCGTGGAAGAACGCCTCCTGGATGACGATGGGTGAGTTCTCCCACCAGACCGAGGGCATCACCACCCAGTCGACCGAGCGCATCAGGTTCGGCATCTCGTGATTCTGGAAGGCGCCGCAGAAGCGCACACGGCGCCCCGCGCTTTCGACCAGCTTGGCGAACTTGTCCTGATAGGCTTTCGGCTGGCGCTCGAGATTGCCGCCATAGACAAGCAGGATCGCGTCGTCGTCCCAGATGGAATCCGGGATGCGCGTCACCGCATCGATCAGCACATCGGCGCCCTTATAGGGCGTGAGCTGGCCGAAATAGGCGAAACGGGAGCGCCGCGTCTTGCCCTCGGGCAGTGGGCGCGGCGGCGCCACGCTGGCGACGTCGATACCGTTCTCAATCACCGAGAAGCGCTCCTCGCTGAGCCCCCAGTCGACATAGCGGTCGGCGAGGAAGCGGCTCGGCGAGACGAAATGGTCGGCCAGGCCCAGCATGCCCTTGATGAAGGTCTCGCGCGCCAGGAAGCGCGCCGGC
Organism: Allobosea sp. 10L422; assembly: GCF_056395345.1. Classification (NCBI taxonomy): domain Bacteria; kingdom Pseudomonadati; phylum Pseudomonadota; class Alphaproteobacteria; order Hyphomicrobiales; family Alloboseaceae; genus Allobosea; species Allobosea sp. 10L422. Next base: position 123,380 of record NZ_JBFTJI010000003.1, on the reverse strand, counting down.
GAGATGTCCGGGAAGCAGGCGTTGCAATCCGTTGGCGAGGCCCGGTAACAAAGCTTGAAGGCGCCGGTCTTCACCATCTGGCCGTGATGGTGGCAGATGCTGAGATATTCGTGGAAGGTCACGACGATCAGCGCATCCGGCAGAGCGTCGCGCACCGCGAACAGGCATTCCAGCCCGAGCCCGATGAAGTGGTGGAAATGCACCACGTCCGGCTTCAGGTCATGAAGAACGCGCACGAAGTCGCGCTCGATCTCTTCCGTCGCACGGTTGGAGATGAGGAAGTGGTCGTAATCCTCGGCATAGTAGAGCAGCTCGCCGCCGCGCTGGCGCAGGCTCATCAGCGCCGTGCCGGCATGGCGCGGGGTCGGTGCACCGACGCGGGCGAGGTAATGGGAATCGACACCCTCGCCGGTCTGCAACCCCTTATGCAGGTTGTAGGACGCCATCTCCGCCCCGCCCAGGGACAGCGAAGGGTGGCCGTGCGATATGACGAGAACCCGCATCCTCAGCCTTTCATGTTGGAGATGGCGAGCGCCCAGCGCCGGTCGAAGCTGGTCCGGTCGGCGAGTTGCGCGAGCGCGCCGGCATGCGGCGCCGCCATCTCGCCGTCATCGACCGCATAGACCTCGACGTCGGGAACCCAGAGCGAGGGCGAACCCGCCATCCTGAGCTTGAGGCAGAGATCGAGACCCTTCTCCGCCGTCGTGAAATAGTTGCGCGCGAAGCCGCCGACCTCGATGAAGGCAGCGCGCGAGAGCACACAGCATTCGCTCGCACCGGCTGCGACCTCCATCGGGCCGAGATTGCCGACCGCCTCCAGCGGATAGCCGACGAAGCGGTTGGCGATGCGCCGGCTCGTTCCTTCGCCCTCCAGCCAGGCGCCAGCCCAGCGGATCGAATCGTCCTCGAACAGCAGGGTCGGGCTCGCGACGCATTGGCCGCCGCGGGCGCGGTAGGCCCGTTCGAGACGACCGAGCCAGCCAGGCATGCGGATCTGCGCTGCGCCCGAGAGCAGCGCGACCGTCTGGAAGCGGCAGGCGCGAACGCCCGCCTCCAGTGCGTCACAGGTATCTTCGACGCCCTCGACGGCGACGAGGCGCACCGAGAGACCATAGAAGCGCCCGAGCCGCCGCGCCTCGGCGCCAACGCGGTCGAAGCTCTCGGACGGAGCGGCAAGCACGATCGGCAGCGGCCTGACCTCGGGGTCCATCGCCATCAGCGCAAACAATGCCGAAATCTCGCGGTGGCGGTGGTCGAAGCCGATGACGAGGCCGAGCGGCGCCTCGGGGTCGAAGGGGCCGACATCGAGCGTTTCGACGGCGCGGGGCGGGGCGATTTCGGCTGCTTGCAGCGCCGGCGCGATCTGGCGCTCGACGACGGCGTTCGCGGTCGAGGAGCGCGGGTCGAGCAGCCCGAGGATGCGCTCCAATGCGCGGCGCGCCTGGGCGCGGCTGGGTTCGAGCGGCAGGAAGGCCGGGCCAGTGCCCTGCACCTCGAAGGCGAGATGCAGCGGCTGGCCCGGCTCCGGAACGAGCTTCGGCGCGAAGACGATGAAGCCGTGGCTGTTGCGCCGCGAAGCCAGAGCTGGTCCGAAGCGCGGATCTTCCATGAAGGCGGTGGTGACGTCCGGGCGCTGCACGCGCGTCCAGATCCGGTCGACGGCGCAGGACTGGCTGCCGCTGCGCAGTGTGACCGCATCGACCCGGCGCTCCGGATCGAACAGCCAGCCGATGATCAGCACGCCGGTATCCTCGACGATGGTCACGGCATCGATGCCAGCGCGCACCGGTTCTTCAAGCAGACAGACTGTGTCGCGGCCGTCGAAACGTTGGGAGGCGCGCCGCAGCTTGTCGGTGGTGGCCTGCGGAGCGGTGCCGCGCTGGAGCCCGTCGCGCAGATGGCCGGGAACGGTGATCGGTTCGAGCAGGACATAGCGCTCGTACACTTCGAGCGCGCGCCAGCCGTCGCTTCCGCGGAAATAGAGCCGCTCGATCTCGCCGGGTTGCTGGGCCTGGCAATCCTCGAGCAGGCCGAAGAAGCCGCGGGCGCCTTCGCCGAGATCATCCCGCTCCAAGGTTCCAGCTTCGAGATTGGCGGGGGAGAGGCCGCCATGGGCGATCAGCAGCTTGATCCGCCCGGCTGCGAAATGGGAGGTCCAGCCCTGCAGGAAGATGCCGTCGCCATCGAGCGAACCCATCACCTCAACGAAGCCGCCGGGCCGAGCGACGGTCTGCAGGAGCATCGCGACCGCGCGCAGGCGGCGCGGATTGGGGGCGCCGGTCAACAGGACTTCGAGCAGCCCGTCGACAACGCTCGGAAAGGCCTGTCCGGCGTCGTCGGCGAGTTCGGACAGGAAAACCTGAAGCGGCTGCGGCTTCGGTGCCAGGATCAGACGCAGCGGCCGGCCGGGGCGGCCGATCAAGAGCGCGCCGGTGCCGCTGTTGTCGACGTTGGGCGCTGGCGCCAGGCAAAGAAAGCCGGTGGCCACCGAAGGCTCGGCCCCGGGCCGGCGCCAGCTCAGCACCATGGTCTGCGCGCGGTTGCGCGGATTGCCGTCGACTGCGACCGGGACCTTGGCCGGAATGGCGTCGCAGGTGCTGCGGACGAGGATGGCGTTCTCGCCGAGCGGCGTCCAGGCGACGGTCGGCGCCGGGGCGACCGCCGTCCTCTCGGGAACGATGACCTCGCTCATCGCCTCAGCCTCCCCAGAGCGTCACGGCGAGGGTGACGAAGGACATCACGGCAGCGAGCAACGAGAGGAAGCCGAGGATGACCGTGACCTGCCGCAGCGGGGCGCGCGCCTCCTTGCGGATCGCATCAAGCCGCTCGTCGAAGCCGCGCAGGGTGCCATCGAAGCGCAGCTGGAAGACGTCGAGCTCGCCAAGGCGGCGGACGATCTCGCTCTGGCTTTCGGTCTCGGCCTTGGTGGCTTCGGCGAGCGCGTGGTTCTCTTCCAGGCGCGCGGCGATGCGGTCGAGCTTTTCGTTCAGCTCCTTCTGGGCAAGCTGGCCGCGCCGGTTGAGCGCGATCAGCAATTCGACCTTGTCGAAGAAGCGGGCGAGCGGCACGGCGATTGCGGCTTCCGCCGCGAGCTCGTCCGCGGCCGGCAGGCGCAGCTCCAGCTCGGCGCCAGTTGCCGGCGAAACACCAACGACGGTGAGACGGTTGCGGGCCGCGACCAGCGCCTCGTCGAGCTCCATCGAGAAGGCATGCTTGCCGTCGCCGATGCCGTTGCGGCGCAGGTCGATGCGGCTCTGATCGGCCTTGATCTCGCTGGCGAGTTGGCCGTCGCAATAGAGCTTTACCGTGATGGCCTCGTCGGGACGGGCCTCGTCCCAGATCCAGCCATGCAGGCGGCTGCCGTCGAGGGCGTCGATCCGCCCGTTCAGCTTCGCCGGATTGACGTTCGGCAGGCGGACTTCGTTGTCCTGTCGGGGAGCTGTCGTCATGCGGCCTCCGCAAGCTTGAGGCTATCGAAGAGGGTGAGGTGACGGCCGGCGCATTCGGCGAGCGATGGCTGCTCGGCAATGCCGTCGACGAGGCGCTGCCAGAGCCCATACTCGTCCATCGCCCGGCGCATCGAGCGGGCGAGCGCGGCCGGGTCGCCCGGCCGGACATGGAGCCCATCGACATCGTCGCGGACCATCTCGGCCATGCCGCCGATATTGCTGACGATCAGCGGCCGGCGATGCTGGAACGCCTCCTGGATGACGAGGGGCGCATTCTCCCACCAGATAGAGGGCATCACGACCCAGTCGACCTCGGCCATAAGTGCCGGCACCTCCTCGCGGGCGTAGGCGCCGCAATGGGTGACGACACCCGCGGTGCCGGCGAGGGCAGCATCGAGGGCGGTGGTGAAAGCCTCGCTCTGGAACGGGGCGCCGCCATGGATGCGCAGCGAGAACTCCCGTTCTCCGGCCGTGCGCAGCAGCTGCGCCGCCTGGAGCAATGGGAGAACACCTTTCCAGGGATTGAGATTGCCGAAATAGCCGAAGCTCGCGCGGCGCCCGTCGCCTTGCCTGTGCGGGGCCGGCTCCTGGCTTGGGCGGGCGTTGGCGATGACCTCGATCTTCTCGGCCGGCAGCCCCCAGTCGACATAGCGCTGGCGCAGGAAGCGGCTCGGCGCGACGAAGCGGTCGACGGCGGCGAGATGCGTCTTGATGAAGCGCTCGCGCAGCAGGAAGCGGTCGGAGCCGATCTCCGGGAAGCAGCCATGGCAGGCGGTGGGGGAGGCGCCCGAGCAGCGTTGCCGGTCGCTGGGCCGGACCATCAGGCCATCATGGTGGCAGATCGGGTAGTAGTCATGCAGCGTCATCACGATCGCGGCTTCCGGCAGGAGCCGGCGTGCCAGCGTCAGGAACTCCGCACCGATCAGCACGAGATGGTGGACATGGATCACATCCGGCCGGAACTCGCCGAGCAGGGTCCCGAGATCCTGCAGCGTGCCGTAATGGTCGATCTGGCTCATGTGGAAGCGGTCGTAATGAGCGCTCCAGAGGACCACGTCGTCGCCGACGGATTGCAGCGCCGTGCCGGGATGCGGCTGGCGATGGATCGCGTTGGTCGCGCCGAGGAACAGCACCTCGCAACCCTGCTCGCGATAGGCGCCAGCAAGATCATGCGCGAAGATCTCGGTGCCGCCCGGATGCAGAGCGGGATGATTGTGCGCGACGACGAGGATGCGACGGGTCATCGGCGGTTACCCGGCTTCGTCGCGATCAGCACGTCCTGATAATGCGCTGCGCTGATGCCGCGCCAATGGCCCGGGCGCAGTGGCTCGACTGCAAGACCAGCCTGTGCGGCCTGCTCCAAGAGGAAGCCCTGATCGATGCCAGCGGCGGCGAGCGGCGCTTCGTCGATGGCGTACCAGCCCGGACCGTCCTGCCAGCGCTTGAACGACAGGCGCTCCTGGCCCGTGGCGGCGCCGTCGATCGCAAAGGCCGTCAGGAAGAGACGGCCGCCCGGCGCCAGAAGCCGCGAGGCCTCCTGCAGATAGACGACGAGCTCGTCCGGCGGCAGATGCGTGGCGACGGAGATCATCGTCACAAAATCGAAGCTGCCATTGGCGAAGCCGAAGCGGACCTCGGCGCCGGGCAGCGAACCCTGCGGATTGTAAAGCGGGTGGGCGATGTCGAGCCGCTGGAAGCGGAAGCGCGGATAGGCCGGGGTGATCGTCTGGGCGCACCAGAGGATGCCCTCCATCACCGGGTCGACGCCGTCATAGCTGCCGCGTTCGTCGTCCAGATACTGCGTCAGCGGGATGGCCATGCGGCCGATGCCGCAGCCGATGTCGAAGACGCGCTCATGCGGCTTCAGGCCGCCGATCCGGATGAAGTGCCCGAGGAACTCGGCGCCGATCGCGCGATAGTCGCCATCGCCGACGAAGATCGAGTCGGGCGGCGGGTGGGGCATGAACCGGTTGGTTTGCAGCGAAGCCATCAGCCAATCGAGCTGTGGTCCGATGGGGTTGTTCTCGGGCGCCGGTTCGGGCGCGATCGGTCTCAGGGCCGTGATAGCCGTCATGCCGCGGTCGCTCTCCTGAAGCTGAAGCGGGGAACAAGGTTGGGTTCGCTCGGCGCTGGCTCGCGCAGTGCAGGTTCCGCCGCAGAGGTCTCGAAGGCTTGCATCAGCGCGTCGATCTGCGCGTCCCAGCGCCGGGTCTGGAGCCAGGCATTGTGCTGGGAGGCGGCGCCGCGCGTGTAGTCGACGCTTTTGGAGATCGACTGGCGCTCGAGGTGATAGAGCGCCGTATCCGGCGCGTAGAGGATGCCGAAGCCGGCGCGGCGAATCTTGAGGCAGAGGTCGCTGTCCTCGTAATCGCCGATGACATAGCTTTCGTCGAAGCCGCCGAGCTCGTCGAAGAGTTCGCGCGCGATGACGATGCAGGCGCCGGTGACGCCCGGAACCGGGCGCTCGATATTGGCCGGCGCATAGCTGCTCGGCATACCCTTGAAGTAATGATGGTTGAGCCAGGTGCCTTTGCTGTCGCGCTTGAAGTAAAGCCCGGCGTGCTGCAGCGAGCCGTCATCGTAGAGCAGCTTCGGCCCGACTGCTCCGACGCGGCGGCGGCGGTCGAGTTTGGCGATCAGTGCCGCCAGCCAGCCGCTTCTGCTGGGGATCACGTCGGAATTGACGAGCGCGAGAGCCTCGCCGCGCGCGTGGCGTGCGCCGGCGTTGCAGGCGGCGGAGAAGCCGCCATTGCGCCGCATCGCGACAAGCCGCATCGGCAGGCCATAGGCGAGGTAGAGCCCGCCGAGCAGATGCGCGACCTCGGCCTCGTGCTCGGGCGAGTCGAGCACATAGATCAGCTCGGCATTCTCGACGAACCAGGGATCGCCGGCGAAGGCTGCGACCTGCACGCGCAGGAAATCGTAGACGCGATAAAGCGGGATCACCACGGAAGCCTTCGGCCGACCCCAGGGCTGTCCGAATTCCTTGATCGTCGGTTCCGGACGGCTTTCGCTCAATTCGTCCTGGCAGGCAGCGAGGATCGGCGCGAGCGTCTCTTCCAGCATCGTGGCCGTCAGATATTGCGGCGGGATCGCCGCGAGGGCCCGGGCGCGGATCGTGGCCGCGTCGGCCGGCTGGACCGCCGGGCGCAGCGTCAGCGTCGTCCCGGACTTCAGCTTGATCTCGCAGCGGGGCTGCAGCACCGGCGCTCCCGCGGCGTAGTCGGAGGCGAAGGCGGCGAAGCCCGTTGCCGTGCGCGTTTCGCCTTCCGCACCCGTCGGTAGTCTCACGGGGAAGCGCTGGAGGCGGGAGAGCATGGCGATCGGCTCGCCGGCGCCGCGATGCAGCAGCACCTCCTGCAGGAGATCGTCGGGATCGCGCAGCCAGCCGCCGATCAGCAGGCCGGCACGGTTGCAGACCGCGAGGTCGAGCTCGGCCGCGGGCAGGTCGTCGTTACGGCGGACATGCTGCACCGCGAGCGGAACGCGCCGCTGCATTTCGACGGCCAGCAGCCGCCCCTGCTCGGACAGGGCTGCCAGCTGTTCGACGACCCAGTTGCGCAGGCCGTCGCGGCTCGCGGCCTTGCCCGCCCACCAGCGGCCGAGCGAGGGCGCCGCCTGACGGCCCGGCAGCGCGCGGACGATCAGGGAGCGCTCGCTCTGCAGGATCAGCAATCCGCCGCCACGAACGGGCGGCTCTTCCAGCACAAGGTGCAGCTCGCGCTTACCGCTGCGATCGGCGGCGCCGATGCGCGACTTCACATCCAGGCGGGTGAGGCCGGCACCGTCGAGGCGAGACGCCGTGCGCAACGCGCCGAAATCTGCGGGCACGAAGGTCTCGAACAGCCATTGGCCCGCGACCAGCGCCGCCGTGGGCTGCATCGCGGCCGGCTTGGCGAACAAGGTCAGCAGAAGCTGGCGCAGAAAGGACAGGTAGTTGGGAATCGCGGACAGGCCGAACAGCGGCGGCCAGGCACGCACCAGCGCATTGGCCAGCGTCACCCGGGCTTGCGGCGTGAGATCCTTCAGAATCTCTGCGGGATCGGCGAGGCCGTGGACGAGTGCAGGGTCGAAAGAGGCAGTCACATCGCCCTGCGGACCCTGATCGCAAAGCGTCGCGACGATGCTGTCATGGCCGGAGGCGCGGAAGGCGATGGCAAGCCGTTCGCGCCCGTCACGCAGGCCGAGCGAAATCGATGCGGCCGCGAGGCGTCTGCCTCCTCCCGTCAGGGCGATCGACGGCTTGCCGAAGGGGGAAGCCTCGAGTGTCCAGCAGAGCAGGAATACCGATCCGCCGAGGCGATGGAGTTCGAGCTGGGCCGGGGGTGTCACCGCAACAGGGGCGGGCGCAAGTGAAAGCATGAAGGCGTTCCTGCGGCACTGGGGAGCCTGGAGTGCCCCGTGAAGGGCGCTCCAGGACGGTGTTGGGCTGTGTCGACCCGCCCGCACATGGCTGGGCGGGTCGATGCGTCAGGATCAGGCGACCGAGAAGTAGGAGTGCGGATCGGCCTGCACGTCCTCGGCGTGCACGCCGACGAGGGTCAGGGTGTCGCCATTGCCGAGATCGATGACGGTGTTGCCGCCGACCGTGGTCGCGCGCGCCGCCACGTCCTCGGCCGAAGCCACGCCGGTGCCATTGATGTCGTGCGCGATCTGCAGCATGTCCGACCCGGCCTCGAAATCGAGGACGACATCGTTGCCGCCACCGCCGGCGAAGACGAACACGTCGCTGCCGGCGCCGCCGTGCAGAACGTCGTTGCCGGCGCCGCCGAACAGCATGTCGTCACCAGCGCCGCCCTGCAGGACGTCGTTGCCGGCGCCGCCGAAGAGCATGTCGTCACCAGCGCCGCCTTGCAGGACGTCGTTGCCGTCGCCACCATAGAGGATGTCGGCGCCATCGCCGCCCTGCAGGACGTCGTTGCCGTCGCCACCCTGCAGGATGTCGTTGCCCGGCCCGCCTTGCAGCAGGTCGTTGCCCTCGCCGCCGATCAGCACATCGTCGCCGGCATTGCCGCGCAGGATGTCGTCGCCGGCGCCGCCAAGCAGCGTATCGTTACCCTCGCCGCCGAACAGGGCGTCGTTGCCCGCATCGCCGGAGAGAATGTCGTCGCCGAGCCCGCCGAAGAGGATGTCGTTACCCTCGCCGCCGAACAGGGCATCATTGCCGCCATCGCCATAAAGCAGGTCGTTGCCTTCCTCGCCGAAGAGCGAGTCCACGCCGTCGCCGCCATGAACGATGTCATGGCCGGCTCCGGCGAGGATGACGTCGTTGAACCGACTCCCAATCAAAAAATCGTCGAATGCACTTCCTTCGATCGTCGCCATACGGCACCTCCATAGCGATCTGATGATCCCGGTCGTTCGGCGGGGACGCCGCGGAACTAAAAGTCCAGGAACGGTTCCGACAGCTCCGCATAGGTTATGCTGTCGCTCGACGACCTAAGAATTACTCAATGAGTGCGTTGCAGCAAGGATTTTGTTGTGACGATTTTGCGATGCGTCACAGTTTAGTCTTTAATTTACGGAGATAATTCTTTCGAAGATACCGTAAATATACTTCCAAATTCGAAATACGCGCCGATCTGCTGCATGCCGGCGGCAGGCCACGCCGGTCAGTCCTCGCGAAAGGCGCGGTTGAAGCTGTCGGTGAACGGCGAGACCAGATAGTCGATCGCCCGGCGTGCACCATTGACGATCATGACCTCCGCATTCATGCCGGCGTGCAGCGTAACCTTATAGTCGCGCAGGCTTTCCTGATCGATTTCGGCGCGCACGACGAAGTAGGCCGCGCCGGTCTTGTCATCGACGAGCTGATCCGGCGCGACATAGGTCACCTTCGCTTGTATCGGCGGCAGCAGACGGGAATTGAAGGCGGTCAGGCGCACGCGGGTATTGGCGCCGACGCGGACCGCATCGATGTCGCGCGGATCGACCTTCGCTTCCACGATCAGCGGTTCACGCTCCGGCACGATGTCGAGGATCGCCTCGCCGGCGGCGATCACGCTGCCGGCGGTACGCATGCGGATGTTGGCGACGATGCCTTCCTGCGGGGAGGTCACGATCAGGCGGCGCAGCACATCCTCGGCCTGCACGATGCGTTCGGTGACCTCGGAGAGCATGAGCTGGGATTCCTGGATCTCCCTTGCGATGTCGTTCTGCCGTTCGAGGCTGATCGAGAGGATTTCCAGATTGGCCCCGGCCACCGCCTGCTCCGCCTTGGCCTTGCGCGCGGCGAACTCGCCCGCCCGGCCGACGAGTTCGCTCTGCTTGGTCTGCAGTTCGACGAGCTGACTGCGCTTGGCGTAGCGCTTTTCATAGAGGTCGGCCATGATCCGGACCTCTTCGTCGATGAGCGAGCGCTGCTGAATGGTGGCATCGATCTGGGCCTTCAGCGCATCGGCCTCGGCCTGATGCTGTTCGATGACGCGCTGCTGGATTTGGATCTTGCCATCCTGAACCTGGCTGCGTGACTTGAAGAAGGTCTGCTCGGCCCGCAGCACCTCGCGTGCGATCGGCGTTTCCATGCGCGCGATATCGGCAGGGAAAGCGATGCCGGTTGCGTTCGTCTGTTCAGCGCGCAGGCGGGCGAGCTTTGCTTCCAGTCCGATGCGCTTGGCCTGCAATTGCTGCAGTTCGGCGCGGGCCCGGGCGTCTTCGAGCCGCAGCAGGGGTTCATCCTTGGCGACCCGCTCACCTTCCGCCTTCAGCAGGGTCTTCAGGATGCCGCCCTCGAGATGGCTGACGGTCTTGCGCTTGCTGTCGACCGCGACGACGCCACTCGCGACGGCGGCATTGTCGAGCCGGGCGGTGACGGCCCAGGCGCCGAAACCGCCGAAGCCGACGCCGATCGCGGCCACGCCGGCGAGGACCAGGCTGCGCAGACTCGGGACACGCTCGTCCTGCGGATCCGCATCGATCTGCACGGCCAGGGACTGTTCAGGGCGCTTGATCAAGGAACGTCCTGTCATGCCTTCACCTCACGGATCGGGGTCGGTGGGGCGGGTGCGTTGGCGGCTGGCTCCATTTCGATGCGGCCGCTTGGCGTGATCATGCCGGCGATGGCGGCGCGCGGGCCGAATTGCTGCACGCGGCCCTCGCGCAGCACGAGGAGCTTGTCGACGACCTGCATCACCGAGGGGCGATGGGCGATGAGCACGACGATGGCGCCGCCTTCGCGCGCCGCGGCGATCGCGCGGATCAGGCTCTGCTCGCCTTCTGCGTCGAGATTGGCGTTGGGCTCGTCGAGCACGATCAGCCGCGGCGAGCCGTAGAGCGCCCGCGCCAGGCCGATGCGCTGGCGCTGGCCGCCCGAGAGCGTGAAGCCGGTATCGGCGACATTGGTGTCGTAGCCGAGCGGCAGGCGGCCGATCAGCTCGTGAACCCCGGCGATGCGCGCGGCTTCCAGGATGGCGTGGGGATCGGGCTCGCGCATGCGGGCGATGTTTTCGGCGATCGTGCCGTTCAGCAGCGAAACCGATTGCGGGAGATAGCCGACCATCGCGCCGAAGGAGCCGCGTTCCCACAGGAATGTGCTGTGTCCATCGAGATAGACGCCGCCGACATTGGGCTTGAGCACGCCGACCAGAAGCCGCGCCAGCGTCGACTTGCCGGCCCCGGAAGGGCCGACCACGCCGAGCACCTCGCCCGGTTCGAGCGTGAAGGAGACGCTCTTGATCACGGTCTGCTCCGAGCCCGGCGGCGCGAAGACGACGCGGTCGACCACGAGGTCGCCCTGGCAGGGCGGGGTCGGCACCGTCTGCCGCTGCGAGCTGCGCGCCAGTACAAGGTCGCGCACGCGTTTCCAGGCGGCGGCGGCCAAGACCCATTGCCGCCAATCGGTGATCATCGAATCAAACGGCGCCAGCAGCCGGCCGCTCAGGATGCTCGCGGCCATCAGCGTTCCGGCGGTGACCTCGTTGCGGATGATGAGGGTTGCGCCGGTTGCATAGACGGCAAGCTGCATGGTCATGCGGGCGGAGCGCGTCACGGCAGCGATGAACTTGGCGCGCCGGGTGCCCATGTCGAGCTGCTCGATCATTGCGAGCTGCTGGCCGCGCCAGCGCCTGGAAAGCGCGGGCAGCATGCCCATGGCCTCGATCGTTTCGGCATGGCGCAGGCTTGCGCCGACCTCGTTGATGCTGGCGACGCCCGCCTCGTTCGCCTCCTTGAGGGTCCGGCGTGTGAGCATGTCTGACAGCACGCCGAGCAGCAGCAGGATGATCAGCGAGGCCAGGGCGACCAGCCCGTAGATCGGATGCAATGCGAAGAGGACGGCGAGGAAGATCGGCGACCAGGCCGCCTCCAGCGGGGTGGCGATGGCCGAGCTGGCGATGAAGAAGCGGATGTCGTTCAGGTCTCGAATCGCCTGGGTCGCCTGTCCCGAGCCCTGCTCCAGAGAGGAGCTCACGGCCGCCTGCAGCGCCGGCAGATTGAGCCGGCGCGCAAAAATGCTGGCCATGGTCTGGAATGTCAGGGAGCGGATGAACTCGACCGTGCCGTACAGCGTCAGGGCTCCGATCGCGATGACGAGGAGCATCGTGAGCGTGTCGTAGCTATGGCTGACGATGACGCGGTCCTGCACCTGCATCATGAACAGCGGAACGGTCAGCAGCAGCAGATTCACGCAAAGGCTGAGGAACGCCGCATAGCCGAGGCCGCCGACGAAGGATCGTTGGAGAGTTCGGATCAGGGCGTCAGGTGCCAGCATCGCAGCCTTCATGCATGACTCCGGGATCGTGATTGGGGTGCGGGGTGTGGCGGCAAGACCGCCAGACACGTGCCCGCCATCAGCAAGGCAAACGTGATACGGAGGGAGTGTCAAGATTATGACAGATTAGAAATGTAGTCCATCGATTCGACGGAAAGCAAATGAGGCAAAATCATGCAAAACTTTGAATTTCGAACTAGTTTCCAGCCATATCCGGATTGATGCAATCTTAATTATTAGCCACTGAATATGGCATGTGCTTTGCCTATAGGCTGTTAGTAGAGAAAGGGGACAAACGGGGTGGATTGTTCAATTTTCGATCAGGCGGAGTAAGGGATGCACTATAAATTGCATAGCGGCGGGCAATTCCTGGGCAGATCCTTGAATGGCGATCATCGGGCGGATGGGTCCGATGATCTCGAAGACGAACCCGATCGCGGAATTTCTCCGTTCGATCTGGCTCGCGTTATCGAACGAGTCAGCCGGCGCTTTCTGGACTACCTGCGCCAGGAGCTGAGCAAGCTGGGCATCGACGACATCTCGCCATCGCAGGTGATGGTGCTGATGACGATCGGGCAGGGCGAGATCGCGGTTCGCGATCTCCTGGACCGTGGACATTACGGAGGGTCCAACGCGTCCTACAATCTCAAGCAACTGGTGGAGAGTGGCTATCTCGACCGCGGGGCCTCGCCGCGCGATCGCCGGCAGGCACGGATCTCGCTCTCGTTGAAGGGGCAGATGCTGTGCGAGCGTCTGCGGCTTCTCGACGAGGCCAGCCAGTTCGGCCAGCGGCTCGAAAGCAACCGCGACACCGACCTGCGCACCACCCACGAAACCCTGCGCCATCTCGAACAATGGTGGAATGACGCGCTCCGCTACGGCGGGGTGCTACTCGCATCATGCATGTCCTATTCGTTCATCGCGCAGGATCTGGTCAGTTCGCTGCTCTGATCGCGAGCCTCGTCGCCGAGGGCGTCGAGGTGTCGCTGATCACGGAGCGCCCTGAGCAGGAGCAACCCGGCGTCAGTCAGCTGGTGTATTCGGTGGAGGAGACGTCGACGCGGCACCCCGCGCTCGCCGCCACCGAATATCACCTGCGGACGGGCGAGGCGGTGGCCCAGCTCATGGAGCGGCTGAAGAGCACCGACCCACCCGATATCGTCCTCGGACATATCGGGTGGGGCGGGCTGCTGTTCGCCCGCGACGCGCTGCCCGATGCCGCGTTGATCGGCTACTGCGAGTATTATTATCGCAGCGCGGGGTCCGACCTGGATTTCGGCATGAGCGATCCGGTTCCAGCGGCCGACCGCTATCGCGTCCGCATGCGCAACGCCGCGCAGCTTCTGGCTCTCGACACGCTCGACGCCGCCTATGCGCCGACGCAGTGGCAGCGCCAGCAATATCCGATGGCCTACCGCAAGCGAATCGCCGTCTGTCATGACGGCATCGACACGACCGTCTGCCGGCCCGATGCGGATGCGTCCTTCGTGCTGCCCGATGGCCGCGTGCTGAGACCGGGCTCGCCGGTGGTCACCTTCGTCGCCCGCGATCTCGATCCCTATCGCGGCTACCCCCAGTTCATGCGCGCTGCGGCTATTCTCGCCGCCCGCCATCCGGACCTCGTCTTCGTCGTGGTCGGCGGTGATGGAGCCGGCTATGGACGCCCGCGTTCCGATGACAACAGCTGGCGTGAGGCGATGTGCGGCGAGACCGGGCTTGGCGAGCGCATCGTCCACATTCCCTGGCTGCCTTACGAGAATCTGATTCGGCTGTTCCAGGTCTCGGCCGCGCATGTCTATCTCACCGTTCCCTTCGTTCTGTCCTGGTCGCTTCTCGAGGCGATGGCCTGTGGCTGCCTCGTCATCGGCTCGGATACGGAGCCGGTGAGGGAGGTCATCCGCGACGGAGGCAACGGCCTGCTCACGCCGTTCCATGACGAAGAGCTCCTGGCCGAGCGCATCGCCGAGGCACTGGCGCAGCCGGCGCTTGCCCGCTCTCTGAGACGGGCCGCCCGCGAGACGGTGATTGCCGGCTATGAGCGGGAGCGCTGCATCGACCGGCAGATCGGCTGGATCCGCCAGTTCGGCGAATAGGGCTACGGGATATTTGTCAGCAGCGCGGTTGCTGATACCGGTGACGGATCGCCCTCCGTCGGCGGCGGCCATCGCGAGGACCAAGCAATCCCATGCGCGCGGATGTTCTAGGGCTTCAGGCGTTCATCAGCATCGCGGAGCGCGGCAGCTTCCGCGCCGCCGCCTCGCATCTCAACCTGTCGCAGACGGCGCTCAGCCACCGCATCCGGAAGCTCGAGGAATCGCTGGGCACACCGCTGTTCCTGCGCACCACGCGTCAGGTCTCGCTGACAGCGGCCGGCACGGCGCTGCTGCCCCGCGCGCGGCGCATCTTCGAGGATCTCGGCTCGGCGCTCGACGAGGTCCGAGTCGATGTCCGGGAGGGCGATGAGCAGGTCTCGCTCGGCTGCCTGCCCACCGTCGCGGTCCATTGCATGCCCTCGGTGATCGCTGCCTTCGCCAAGCGCCATCCCGGCATCGGGGTCAGGGTTCACGATAATTCGGCTTCGGAGATCGCAGACAAGGTGCAGTCCGGCGAGGCGGAGTTCGGCGTCACCATCGTGGCCGCGAATCGCTGGGATCTGGAGCTCAAGCCGGTGGTGAAGGAGCCCTTCGTGCTGGTCAGCCATCGCAGCATGCCGCTCGCCCAGGCGCAGTCGCTGACCTGGGCGCAGCTGCAGGGCGAACCGCTGGTGCGCATCAGCGCCGAGACCGGCAACCGCATCCTCCTCGACGATGCGCTGGGCGCCCGGCGGGAGACTCTGACCTGGCGCTACGAGGTCCAGCGCGTCGTCACCGCGGTCAGCCTCGTGCGTTCCTGCATCGGCTATGCGGTGGTGCCGCAGCTCGCGCTCGATGTCGTCGATGCGGGCGATCTGGTCGCGGTGCCGCTGCGCTCCCCGGCGGTGACGCGCACGCTCGGCATCGTCACCCGCAAGACCGTGCCGCTGCGCCCGGTGGCGCGCGATCTCCTTTCGTTGCTGAGCCAAGCCTTGAAGCGCTCGGTCTCGGCGCGCCGAGATGAATGAAATTAATCAATCGCTGCATTCTTATCATTTGATGAAGCAATGAGCCTGCTCCACCCTTGCTGCGGGAAGAAACGCACAAGGAGTGGCGACGATGGCTGGAACAGCCGCGATCGCGTTCATCGGGTTCGGCGAGGTCGGGCAGGTCTTTTCGCGGGGCCTCGTCGCCAATGGCGCGACCGGAATCCGGGCCTATGACCTGCTGTTCGGCAGCGAGGCCGGCCAGCGGCTGGAGGATGCGGCGCGGCAGATCGGGGTGACCTGCGGCTCCTCGCCCGGCGCGGCCTGCGCTCAGGCGAGCTTCGTCTTCTCCGCCGTGACGGCCGATCGCGCCGAGGCTGTCGCCGCCGAGGCGGCGCGTTGGCTGAAACCCGGCCAGATCTTCGTCGACGTGAACTCGGCCGCACCCTCGACAAAGCAGCGGGCGGCAAAGGCGGTCGAGGCCAGCGGCGCTGATTATGTCGAGGCTGCGGTGATGGCACCGGTGCTGAAGCCGGGGCTCAAGGTCGCCATCCTCGCCGGCGGCCCGAAGGCGCAGGCAGCGGCCGGGACGCTCAACGGGCTCGGCATGAACCTGACGCCGGTCTCCGAGATGTTCGGCCGGGCGTCGGCGATGAAGCTGTGCCGCAGCATCGTCATCAAGGGGTTGGAGGCCTTGATGGTCGATTGCGCCGCCGCCTGCGAGGCCTGGGACGTCAAGGACCCGGTCTTCGCCAGTCTGCACGCGACCTTTCCCTCGATCGATTTCCATGCGCTCGCCGCCGACATGCGCGAGCGCGTCGCGACCCATGGCATCCGCCGGGCAGCGGAGATGCGCGAGGCGGCCGAGATGCTTGCCGCGGCCGGGCTCGCACCGGGCCTCGCCAGTGCCATCGCCGACGCCCAGGAGCGCGGTGCGCGCCGGAAGGGAGGCGCCTGATGACGCTCGATCGTCGCTCCGTTCTGGCCGGTCTCGGAACGGCCGGTCTCGCAGGGCTCCGTCCGGTGCGGGCCCAGCAGGGCTGGCCGAGCCAGGTCATCCGCCTCGTCGTGCCGTTCACGCCGGGCGGCAGCACCGACGTGCTGGCCCGGCTGATCGCCGCCAAGCTTGAACAGACGATCCCGGGCAAAGGCTTCGTGATCGAGAACCGGCCGGGCGCCGGCGGCATGACGGCGGCGGGGCAGGTCGCGAAGTCCGAGCCCGACGGCCACACGCTGATGATGGGCCATATCGGCACGCTGGCCTTCGCGCCCTCGCTCTACCCCAATGTGCCCTACGATCCGGTCAAGGATTTCCAGCCGGTCGCGCTCGTGGCGATGGTGCCGAACATCCTCGCAATCAACCCGAAGCTGCCGGCCAAGACGCTCGGCGAATTCATCGCCTACGCCAAGGCGAACTCCGGCAAGCTGAACTACAGCTCCGGCGGCCAGGGCAGCGCCGCGCACATCGCGACGGCCTATCTCACCTATCGTGCCGGCATCGACGCCGTGCATGTGCCCTATCGCGGCACCTCGCCTTCGGTGAACGATCTCGTCGCCGGCAATGTCCAGTTCACGCTGACCGGCGGCCCGGCCGTCCTGCCGCTGTCGGAAGGCGGGCAGCTCCGGGTGCTCGGCGTCGCCAGCCGCGAGCGCGTCGGCTTCGCGCCGGACCTGCCCACGCTTGCGGAAGCCGGGCTGCCCGATTTCGAGGCGGTGCAATGGCACGGGGTGGTGGCGCCTGCCCGGACGCCGCGCCCGATCGTCGACAGGCTCAACCGCGAGATCAACGCCCTGCTGACTCAGCCGGATTTCGCGGCGGCGCTCGCCCGGGACGGTGCCATCGCGCGGCCGGAATCGCCGGACCGGTTCGGCGAGCTGATCGCGTCGGAACTGGCGCTCTGGCGCGACGTCGTCACGCGCGCCGGCATCAAGGCGGGAGAGTGAGGCGATGGGGCAGATCGCCGTTCCCTGCATGCTGATCCGCGGCGGCACCTCGAAGGGGGCCTATTTCCTGCACGACGACTTGCCGGAGGATATCGCGGCGCGCGACGCCTTCCTGCTTGCCGTCATGGGTTCGCCCGACAAGCGGCAGGTGGACGGGCTCGGCGGCGCGCATCCGCTGACCAGCAAGGTCGCGATCGTCTCAGCATCGAGCGAGCCGGGCTGCGACATCGATTTCCTGTTCGCGCAGGTCAGCATCGAGACGGCGCAGGTCGATACGACGCCGAACTGCGGCAACATTCTCGCCGGCATCGGGCCGTTCGCACTGGCGCGCGGGCTCATCAAGGCGAGCGGCGCGCGGACGACCGTCCGTGTCCGGACCATCAATACCGGCACAATTGCCGACCTGACCATGGATACGCCCGATGGCGAGGCGAGCGCCGACGGCGACGCACGCATCGACGGTGTTCCCGGCACCTCCGCGCCGATCGATATCGGCTTCCTCGACGCGGAAGGTTCCGTCTGCGGGGCCCTGCTGCCAACCGGCAACGTCGTCGATGTGATCGAGGGCGTGCCTTGCACGCTGATCGACAACGGTATGCCGGTGATCGTGATGCGCGCCGCCGATGTCGGCCGCACAGGTTACGAACCGCGCGAGCAACTGAATGAAGATGCCGAGTTGAAGGCGCGGATCGAGCGCATCCGCCTCGCTGCGGGGCCGCTGATGAATCTCGGCGACGTGGCGAAGAAGGTCGTGCCCAAGATTGCGTTGGTCGCGCCGCCGCAAGCCGGCGGGGCAATCTGCACCCGCAGCTTCATTCCGCATGAATGCCATGGCTCGATCGGCGTCTTCGCCGCGGTGACGGTGGCGACCGCCGCCGTGCTGCCCGGTTCGCCCGCGGCCTCCGTCGCGGCAATGCCCTTGGGTCGCCAGCGTACGGTTTCGGTCGAGCATCCAACAGGAGAGTTCACCGTGACGCTGACGGTGGAGGGGACGGCCGAGCGGCCGGTGATCGAGAGGGCCGGGCTGCTGCGGACCGCGCGCATCCTGATGGAAGGCCGCGCCTTCGTACCGGCGCGCGTCCTGGCGGCGCATGCGGGCGGTGCCCGTCACGCTGCCGAATGAAGTGAGAGAGGGCTGAATTCCGATGGCGAACCTGCAGAAGACAGGTCTGGTGATCACCGCGCATCCCGGCGATTTCGTCTGGCGGGCGGGTGGCGCCATCGCGCTGCATGCGAAGCGCGGCATGCGCGTGAAGATCCTCTGCCTGTCCTATGGCGAGCGCGGCGAGAGCCAATTCGCCTGGAAGAAGGCCGGCGTCGGGATGGAGGAGGTCAAGGCGCAGCGCCGCGAGGAGGCAGAGGCCGCGGCCGAGCTGCTCGGCGCCGAGATCGAGTTCATGGATGCCGGGGATTATCCGCTGCGCACCACGCCCGAAATGCTCGACCGCGCCATCGACATCTTCCACGAGCTTGGGCCCAGCTTCGTGCTGACGCATGCGCTCGAAGACCCCTACAATGTCGACCACCCCGAGGCGACGCGCTTTGCCCAGGAGGCGCGCATCATCGCGCAGGCCGCCGGGCACAAGCCCGACCCGGAGCGCGCCTATGCAGCGCCGCCGGTCTTCCTGTTCGAGCCGCACCAGCCCGAGCAATGCAATTTCAAGCCGAACGTCATCCTCAACATCGACGAGGTCTGGGAGCAGAAGCGCCGGGCTTTCGAGATCCTCGCCGCGCAGAAGCATCTCTGGGAGTACTACACTCGCGTCGCGCTCAATCGCGGCATGCAGGGTGGCCGCAACTCCGGCAAGGCGATGACCTATGGCGAGGCCTATCAGCGGCTCTTCCCGGAAGCGCTGGAGGCGCTGGCATGACCCCTGTCGTTATTCGCTCCAAAAAGCGTGCGCCGGCTGCGGCGACGGCCGACCTCAAGGAGCTGGGCGTCTCGACCACGCATGAGGCGATGGGGCGGACGGGTCTGATGAAGCCCTATATGCGGCCGATCTATGCTGGCGCGCAGATCGCCGGCGGGGCGGTCACCGTCCTCGCCCAGCCCGGCGACAACTGGATGATCCATGTCGCGATCGAGCAGGTGCAGCCGGGCGACGTGCTCGTCGTCGCCTGCACGACAGACAACACCGACGGCATGTTCGGCGATTTGCTGGCGACCTCGCTCAAGGCGCGCGGCGGGATCGGCCTCGTCATCGATGCCGGCGTGCGAGACGTGCGGGTGCTGACCGAGATGGGCTTTCCGGTCTGGTCGCGTGCGATCTCGGCCAAGGGCACGGTCAAGGCGACGCTGGGCTCGGTCAATGTGCCCGTCGTCTGTGCCGGGGCGCTCGTCCAGCCCGGGGATGTGATCGTCGCCGACGACGACGGTGTCGTTGTGGTGCCGCGGCTGGAGGCGGAGGCGGTGGCGGCGGCCGGCCGCAAGCGCGAGGCCGCCGAGGAGGAGAAGCGTCGGAGGCTGGCCTCTGGCGAACTCGGGCTGGACATGTACGCTATGCGCGAAGGCCTCGCCAAAGCAGGCCTGGTCTATCGCGACGACGATTGAGACGACGAACGGGCTTCGCAGAAAGCCAGATCAGGGGAAGGGAACGGCAATGACGCATCGCAGGACGATTCTGGGTGGCATGCTCGGGCTGGCGCTCGCCGCCTCGACGAGCGGGTTCGCACTGGCGCAGGAGGCGGTGAAGATCGGCCTGATCCTGCCGATGACGGGGCCGTTCGCCTCGACCGGCAAGCAGATCGACGCGGCGGTGAAGCTCTTCCTCGCGAAGGAAGGTGCGGTTCATGGCGGGCGCAAGCTCGAGGTGATCCTCAAGGACGACGCCGGCAATGCCGACGCGACGCGCCGCCTCGCGCAAGAACTGGTCGTCAACGACAAGGTTTCGGTGCTTGCCGGTTTCGGCCTGACGCCGCTCGCGATGGCGACCGCTCAGGTCGCGACGCAGGCCAAGGTGCCGGAGGTGGTCATGGCGGCGGCGACCGCCTCGATCACCGAGGCCTCGCCCTATATCGTGCGGACCTCCTTCACCCTGCCGCAGGCGTCAGAGCCGATGGCCGACTGGGCCGCAGCCAACGGCATCAAGAAGGTCTTCACCGTCGTCACCGATTACGGGCCGGGCATCGATGCCGAGACCTCCTTTGCGGCCAAGTTCAAGGCGGCGGGCGGCACGGTGGAGAGCGTACGCGTGCCGCTGCGCAACCCGGATTTCGCGCCCTTCCTGCAACGGGTCTCGGAAGCCAAGCCCGATGCGCTCTTCGTCTTCGTGCCCTCGGGCATCGGCGCGCAGTTCATGAAGCAATTCGTCGAGCGCGGTCTCGACAAGGCGGGCGTCAAGCTGATCGGGCCCGGCGACGTGGTCGATGACGACATCCTCGAGGGGATCGGCGATGTGGCTGTTGGTGCGATCACCACGCATCACTACTCCGCGGCGCATGACAGCCCGGCGAACAAGGCCTTCGTCGAGGCTTTCCAGAAAGCAAATCCCGGCATGCGGCCGAACTTCATGGCAGTCGGCGGTTATGACGGCATGAAGCTGATCGCTGGGGCTTTGGAAGCGACCAAGGGCGATGCCAGCGGCGATAAGCTGATCGCGGCGATGAAGGGCGCTTCCTGGGAGAGCGTGCGCGGGCCGGTCAAGATCGACCCCGACACCCGCGACATCATCCAGAACATCTATGTCCGGAAGACGCAGAAGGTCGGCTCGGAGCTCCACAATGTCGAGTTCGCGACGATCAAGGACGTCAAGGACCCGGTGAAGGCCCGCAAGTGACGGGCAGACATCCGACCGCAGCGGATCGACGCGCATGTTGACCATCCTGTTCGACGGCGTCGCCTATGGGATGGTGCTGTTCGTSCTCGGYTGCGGGCTCTCCGTGACGATGGGGTTGATGAAYTTCGTCAACCTCGCCCACGGCGCCTTCGCCATGCTCGGCGGCTATGTCGCCGTGCAGTCGATGCAGAGGTTGGGCGTGCCTTTCCTGGCGAGCCTGCCGCTCGCCTTCCTCGCGGCGGCATTGGTCGGGATCGTGCTGGAGCGGCTGATTTACCGGCCAATGTATGCCAAGAGCCATCTCGACCAGGTGATGTTCTCGATCGGGCTGGTCTTCATGGCAGTGGCCGGCACGGACTGGCTGATGGGCTCGACCCAGCAGTTCATCCACCTGCCGGCCTGGCTGCAGGGGCGCTTCGAGATCGCCGGCATCGGCATCGGTCGCTACCGGCTCTTCGTCATCGTCATCTGCGGGCTGCTGGCCTTCTCGCTGCAATGGGGCTTCACCCGCACCCGCTTCGGCAGCCGGCTCCGGGCGGCGGTGGACGATGCGCGGGTTGCGCGCGGGCTCGGCATCCCGGTCAATCGGCTTTTCGCACTGACCTTCGCACTCGGCTGTGGCCTGGCTGGGCTGGGCGGGGCGCTCGGGATCGAACTCATGGGCCTCGATCCGACCTTTCCATTGAAGTTCATGATCTACTTCCTGATCGTCGTGACCGTCGGCGGCACCTCCAGCATCACCGGCCCGTTCTTCGCCGCGATGCTCCTCGGCGTCGCCGATGTCGTCGGCAAATATCTCGTGCCAGAGATCGGTGCCTTCATCATCTACGCGCTGATGGTCGTGCTGCTGATCACCCGCCCGCACGGGCTGTTCGCGAGGGCGCGGGCATGAGGGCGGAAACCTTCGACAGCCGTGTGAGGCAAACGCTCTATGCAGGTCGGCGCTGGCATCCGGCCGAGATCGCCTTTTGGCTCATCGCCTTTGCCGCCTTCCTGCTGTTTCCGCGCAACCTCCTCCTGCTCAACGAGATCGCGATCCTCGCCCTGTTCGCGCTCTCGCTCGACCTGATTCTCGGCTATGCCGGCATCGTCTCGCTGGGGCATGCCGCCTTCCTCGGCATGGGCGCTTATGCGGCGGGGCTCTTCGCCAAGCATGTCGGGGGGGATCCGTTCGCCGGCCTCCTCGTCGGCATGGGTGCGGCGGGGCTGCTCGGCCTCGTCACCAGCCCGCTCGTGCTGCGCGGCACCGATCTGACGCGGCTGATGATCACGCTCGGCGTCGCGCTGATCCTCTACGAGCTGGCGAATTCCTTCGGCTCGCTGACTGGGGGGGCCGATGGTTTGCAGGGCATCATGATCGCGCCGGTGCTCGGCTTGTTCGACTTCGATCTCTTCGGCCGCACCGCCTATCTCTATTCGCTCAGCGTGCTCTTCGTCTTGTTCCTGATCGCGCGGCGGGTGGTACATTCGCCCTTCGGCCTGAGCCTGCGCGCGATCCGCGACAACCCGCTGCGGGCCTCGGCCTCGGGCGTGCCTAACGGCCGGCGCCTCGCCGCCGCCTACACGCTCGCCGCAGGCTATGCCGGGGCGGCGGGCGCATTGCTGGCGCAGACCACGCAGTTCGTCTCGCTCGACGTGCTCGACTTCCACCGTTCGGCCGATCTGATGCTCGTGCTGATCATCGGCGGCGCCGGCTATCTCTATGGCGGGCTCATCGGCGCCATCGCCTTCAAGCTGCTGCAGGACGCGATCGCGACGTTCACGCCGCAATACTGGATGTTCTGGATCGGGCTCTTCCTCGTGCTCTTCGTGCTCGGTGGGCGCGAGATCATCCATGGCGCGATCAAGACTATCGCGGGCCGCTTCGCCCGGTTCGGGCGGGGAGGGGCATGATGAACGTCGCCCTCCGGACCGTCGATCTGAGCAAGAGCTTCGGCGGCATCACCGCTACCGACCATGTCGATTTCACGCTGGCGAAAGGCGCGCGCCATGCGTTGATCGGCCCGAACGGCGCCGGCAAGACCACCTTCGTCAACCAGTTGACCGGCGTGCTCAAGCCGAGCTCTGGCCGCATCGAATTGATGGGCGAGGACATCACCAGGCTGCCGCGCGAAGCACGGGTGAAGCGCGGGCTCGCGCGCACCTTCCAGATCAACCAGCTCTTCGCGTCGATGACGCCACTGGAAATGATCGCCCTCGTCACCTCCGAACGGCTCGGGCGCGGCAGCCATCCGTTTCGCGCGCTCGACCGTGACACGGAACTCGTCGGCCAGGTCTCGGAAATCCTGACCCGCTTCCGGCTCGACGACATCATGGATCGGACGATCGCGACGCTGCCCTACGGCAAGCAGCGCCAGATCGAGATCGCCGCCGCCTTCGCCGCGCGGCCCTCGGTGCTGCTGCTCGACGAGCCGGCGGCCGGCGTGCCCGAGGCGGAGCGGCGCGAACTGATGCAGACGGTGGCCGATCTGCCAGACGACGTTTCCGTGCTGCTGATCGAGCACGACATGGACCTCGTTTTCCGCTTCGCGACGCGCATCACCGTGCTGGTCAATGGCCGTGTGCTGGCGGAGGGAACGCCGGAGGAGATGGCACGCGATCCGGCCGTCCGTGCGGCCTATCTCGGCGAGGACGCCCATGTCTGAGCTCTTGAAGATCGAGAAGCTCAGCGCCGGCTATGGCGAGGCGCAGGTGCTGTTCGATATCGACCTTGCGCTGGCCGAAGGGCATTCGCTTGCTTTGCTCGGCCGCAACGGCGTCGGCAAGACGACGCTGGTCAACAGCATCATCGGCGTCACCCGCCGCCGCGGCGGGCGGATCGTGCTTGCAGGGCGCGACCTGACCGCTGCCTCGCCCGAGCAGCGGGCCCATGCCGGCATCGGCTGGGTGCCGCAGGAACGCAACATCTTCAAATCGCTGACCGTGCTGGAGAACCTGACCGCGGTGGCGAGGCCAGGGCCATGGGACACCGCCCGCGTCTTCCGCATGTTCCCGCGGCTGGCCGAACGTAAGGCCAATCTCGGCAACCAGCTCTCCGGCGGCGAGCAGCAGATGCTGGCGATCGGCCGGGCGCTGATGCTCAACCCGAAGCTCCTGCTGCTCGACGAGCCGACCGAGGGGCTGGCGCCGATCATCGTCGAGGAGTTGCTGAGGGCGTTGAAAGCGTTGTTCCGCGAGGAAGGACTTTCCGCCATTGTGATCGAGCAGCATGCGCGCAAGATCCTCGAGCTGACGGACGACGCCATCGTGTTGGAGCGCGGCCGCATCGTCCTCGCCGAGCGCAGCGCCACGCTCATCGCCGAGCCCGAACAGCTCGAACATCACCTCGGCCTCGCCGCCGCCTGACCATCAAGAACCGGGAGGAAGAACCATGACACAGAGGACAAAGCCGCCGTTCCGGGGAGACATGGTCGGCAGCCTGCTGCGGAGCGCGCCGGTCAAGGACGCCCGCGCCAAGGTCGCAGCCGGAGAGATGGATAAGGCCGAACTGACTGCGATTGAGGACGAGGAGATCAGAAAACTCGTCAGGAAGCAGGAGGAGATCGGCCTGCAGGCGGTGACCGATGGCGAATATCGCCGCGCCTTCTGGCATTTCGACTTCCTCGACGGCCTGACCGGCGTCACGACCTACGAGACCGACGCAGGCATCCAGTTCAAGGGCGTCGCCACCAAGGGGCACGGCATCCGCGTCACCGGCAAGCTCGACTTCCCGGCGGATCACCCGCATCTGGCTCATTTCAGGTTCCTGGCCTCGGTCACCAGCCGCGTGCCGAAGATGACCATTCCGAGCCCGTCAATGCTGCACTATCGCGGCGGGCGGAAGGCGGTCGATCCGTCCGTCTATCTCAGGATGGAGGACTATTACGAAGACCTCGCCAAGGCCTACGCCAAGGCGGTCAAGGCCTTCTACGACGCCGGCTGCCGCTATCTCCAGCTCGACGACACCAGCCTGTCCTATTTCTGCGATCCGGAGCAGCGCAAGATGCTGGCCGATCGCGGCGATGATCCCGACAAGCTGATCTTCATCTATCGCGACGTGCTCAACGCCGCGCTGAAGGCCAAGCCCGCCGATATGCAGATCACCACCCATACCTGCCGCGGTAACTTCAAATCGACCTTCATCGCGTCGGGCGGCTACGAGCCGGTGGCCGACATGGTGTTCAACCAGATCGATGTCGACGGCTATTTCATGGAATGGGACGACGACCGCTCGGGCGGCTTCGAGCCGCTGCGCTTCCTGCCCAAGGGCGACAAGCAGGTCGTGCTCGGCCTCGTCACCTCGAAGTTCGGCGAGATCGAGAGCAAGGACAATCTCAAGCGCCGGATCGAGGCAGCCGCCAAGTTCGCTCCGCTCGAACAGCTCTGCCTCTCGCCGCAATGCGGCTTCGCCTCGACCGAGGAAGGCAATGTGCTGGCCGAGGACGAACAATGGGCGAAGCTCTCGCGCATCCTCGAAGTTGCCAAGGAAGTCTGGGGATGAGCAGCGAACCCTGTTTCGACATCGCCCATCTCGGCCATGTCGAACTCTTCACCAACAAGCCAGAGGCGAGCCTCGATTTCTTCGTCAACATTTTCGGGCTGACGGAGAGCGGGCGTGAGGGCGACTCGGTTTATCTGCGCGCCTGGGACGATTACGAGTTCCACACGCTGAAGCTCACGGCGTCGAACACGACCGGCGTCGGCCATATCGGCTACCGCGCCTCGAGCGAGGCGGCGCTGCGGCGCCGCGTTGCAGCGATCGAGGCGATGGGCGCCGGCATCGGCTGGAGCGAGGGCGATCTCGGCCATGGCCGGGCCTATCGCTTCCGAGATCCCGACGGCCACATTTTCGAGATCTATTTCGACACCAACAAATATGTCGCGCCCGAAAACGAGCGGCCGGCGCTGAAGAACCAGGCGCAGCGCAACCATGGTCGCGGCTGCGCCGTGCGCCGGCTCGACCACCTGAACCTGCTGGCGCAGGATGTCGCGGTGATCCGCGACTTCATACCGAAGGCGCTGGGCAGCCGTGTCACCGAGCAGATCGTGCTGGATTCCGGCGAGGTCGGCGGCTGCTGGTTCACTGTCAACAACAAGAGCTACGACATCGCCTATACGCGCGACCACACCAAGGCGCAGGGGCGCTTCCATCACGTCACCTATGCGGTGGACCAGCGCGAGCACATCCTGGAAGCGGCCGATCTCTTTCTGGAGAACGGCGTCTTCATCGAGACCGGGCCGCACAAGCACGCGGTGCAGCAGACATTCTTCCTCTATGTCTACGAGCCGGCCGGCAACCGCGTCGAGATCGCCAATGCCGGCGCGCGCCTGATCCTCGACCCGGACTGGCAGACCGTGACCTGGACCGAGACCGAGCGGAAAAAGGGGCAAGCCTGGGGGCTCAAGACGATCGAGAGCTTCCATACGCACGGCACGCCGCCGGCGGCGTAGCCCGGCGGTCTCCGTTCAGGCCATCACCAGCCCGCCGTCGACATGCAGCGTCTGGCCGGTGACGAAGCCGCTCCAGTCGCTGGCGAGGAAGAGCACGGGGCCGGCGATGTCGGCCGGCGTCGCGATCCGGCGCAAAGGCGTCTGGGCGATCAGCATCTCGCGCACCTCCTCCGGTGTCGTCTCGCTCGCCTGCGTCGGATAGACCAGCCCCGGAGCGACGCAGTTCACCCGGATGCCGAGCGGGCCGAGCTCTGCCGCGAGGTTGCGGCTGAAGCCGATGAGCGCCGCCTTGGCCGTGGTGTAGTCGTGATAGGGAATGCTCGGCCGCGTCACCAGATCGCTCGCGACATTGACGATGCTGGCACCGCTGCGGCGCTGGAGCAGCGGCAGCATCGCCCGGCTGACCGTGTAGGCCGCCTTCACTGCGCCTTCGAACTGCTGGCCATAGGCCTCCCAGGGCATCTCCCAGAAGCGAGCGCGATTGTCCGGGTCGAAGCGATAGGGCGCGAAGGCGTTGTTGACGACGACGTCGAGCCGCCCGACCTCCTCCGCAATGCGCGCGGCCATGGCGGAGACCGCTTCCGGGGCGGTGACGTCGGCTGCGATGGCGAGCGCCTCGCCGCCAAGTGCGCGGCATTCGGCTGCGACGGCTTCGGCCGCCGCCTCGTTCGTCCGGTAGTTGACGACGACGATCCCGCCTTCGGCAGCGAAAGCCCGGGCGATTGCCGCGCCGATGCCGCGGCTCGCGCCGGTGACGAGGATGGCCCGGTCACGGAACTTCACGGCGCGCCGTCCTTCTGCGGGAGGAGATCGCTCTTTACGATTTGGTTCATGTCGAGCGGGCGGGCGATCAGGCCGAGGCTGCGGAAGGTATCGGCGCCCTTCTGCAGGGCATCGAGATCGAAGCGGCCGAGACCGTCGCGCTCCGTCATCGGCGAGACGCTGGACAGATTGCGCAGCTTGATGATCTCCAGATTGACCGCTTCGTCGCGGCCGTTGATGGCGCGGGTCACAGCGAGGCGTGCGGCCTCTTCGGGCTGCGCGATCATCCAGGCGGCGGAGTCGCGATAGGCGGCGAGGAAGCGCTTCAGCAGCGGCTTGTTCTGCTCGTAGAAGGCTTCCTTCACGACGAAGATGTCGCTGGGAAGGTTGAGCTGGTCGCGGACTTCGATGACATCCGCCTCGCCCAGCCCCTTGGCGCGGGCAACGAGCAGGCCGGTATCGGTCGCGGCGGTGGCATCGACCTGCCCCTGCATCAGCGGCGCGAAATTGAGCAGGCCGGTCGGCTGGATGGTGACGTCCTTCTCGCCGAGACCGACCTGGTGCAGCAGCACGAGCAGGTTCTGATAGGTGCCGCTGGCGAGGCTGTAAACGCCGATGCGCTTGCCCTTGAGATCGGCGGCGCTGCGGATGCCACTGGCTTTCAGCGCGACGACGTTGAAGACGTTCTGCGGATAGATGTTGTAGATCGCGACGAGCTTCTCGCCCTTGTCGAGCGCGATGTAGAGCGAGGCGGGGTCGGTGAAGGCGATATCGGCCTGCCCCGTCAGCATGTTCTGGATCGCCGCGCCGCCGCCGTTGCCGGGCACATAGTCGAGCGCGATGCCCATGGCCTTGAAGAAGCCCTTGTCCGGCTCGGCCAGCAGGTTGGTGATCTCGCTGATCGGCTGGCTCCAGCCGGCGACGGTAACCTTGTCCAACTGCTGCGCCATGGCGGGGGCGGCGATGAGGCACGACAGGGCGAGAGCAAGGAAGGCGCGGCGGATTGGCATGGATCTAGCCTTTCGAGAAGCGGTGCAGGACGCGGCGCTCGATGAGACGCACGGCCTCGTAGAGCAGCATTCCCAGGGCGGTGATGACGATGAAGAGCGCGAAGATCAGGCTCGAATCCATCACGCTCTGCGCGGCGATGATTGAGGCGCCCAAGCCGGTGCGCCCGCCGATGAACTCGCCGACCACGGCGCCGACCAGCGCAAGCACGACCGCGACGCGCAGGCCCGCCATGATGACGGGAAGGGCGGCGGGCAGCTTGAGGCGCAGCAGGGTCTGGAGGCGGCTCGCGCGGAGCATGCGGAAGAGCTCGCGCTTGGCCGGATCGACCTCGCTCACGCCGGTCAGCGTGTTTTCCATTAGCGGGAAGAAGCAGATCAGCGCGGTGATGACGATCGTCGGCGTCATGCCGAAGCCGAACCAGATGATGAAGAGGGGCCCGAGCGCGAGCTTGGGCACGAGCTGGCTCGCCAGCACATAGGGGCGCAGCAGGCGGCTGAGCGCCGGAACTTCCGCCAGGAGGATGCCGACACCGAGCCCGACGACGGCGCCGATGCCAAGGCCCAGCGCCATCTCCGCGGCCGTGACGGCAAGATGAGGCCAGAGCCGGCCGGTGGCGATCTCGCTCCATAGCGTCGCGAGCACGGCGGAGGGTGGCGGGAGGACGAGTGCCGACAAGCCGCCGAGCCGGCACCAGGTCTCCCAGCCCGCGAGCAGGGCGAGCAGCAGCAGGAGGGAGGGCAGGCGCGCCGTCATGCTGCCGGCCTCCGGCTCGTTGCGGCCGTCGCCTCGCCATCCATGGCGTCGCGCAATTCGCGACAGGCGGCGCTGAAACCGGGGGCGTAGCGCATGTCGCGGTGGCGCGGGCGGGGCAGCTCGATGCGGCGCGCATGGGTGAGGCGGCCAGCGGCCATCACCGCGACCTTGTCGCCGAGATAGACGGCCTCGCCGATGTCATGGGTGACGAAGAGCGCGGTGGTGCCGTTGAGTGCGCAGAGCCGCAGCAGGTCGTCCTGCAATTCCTCGCGCGTCAGTGCGTCGAGCGCGGCGAAGGGTTCGTCGAGCAGCAGCAGATCGGGATAGTCGACCAGCGCACGGGCGACAGCGACGCGGCTCTGCTGGCCGCCCGAGAGTTCGGAGGGCCGGCGCGCGGCGAAATCCACGAGACCGATGCGGGCAAGCAAATCGAGTGCCGCGTCACGGTCGGCTCCCGTCGGCCGGCGCTTCAGCGAGATCGGCAGCAGCACGTTGTCGAGGGCGCTCAGCCAGTCGAGCAGCGTCGGGGCCTGGAAGACGAAACCGGCGCGGGCGCTCGGGCCATGCAGCGCCTCGCCGCCGATGCGGATGGCGCCTTCGCTCGGCATGAGCAGGCCGGCCGCGAGCTTCAGCAGCGTGGTCTTGCCGCAGCCGCTGCGACCCAGCAGGCAATGGATCTCGCCGCGCGGGATCGCCCAGTCGACGCCGTCGACGACCGCGGAACCTGCCGCGCCATAACGATAGCGGACCTGTTTGATTGTGACGAAATCGGACATGGCAGGGTCAGTCGACATAGGGCGCGAACCCCTCTGCCGCCGCTTCCGTCGATTGCTCGATCTCGGTGAAGGTGGCGAGGTCGAGCAGGCTGAAGCGCCCGTCATGATGCCAGCCGGCTTCCGGTGCGGTCATCCGGCCCAGCGGGGCGATGCGGCTGATGCCGACTTCGCCCAATTGCTCCGCGAGCCGGAACAGCCTCTCGGGGGCTGCGGCGGCGCCCGCCGTTTGCAGGAAGCTGCGATAGGGCGCGACGAGGGCGGGGACGTCATCGAGGCTTTCGACCGAGACCAGCTTGAGCGTGCGGTTCAGGCCGGTCGGGTTCAGGGCTTCCGGCGCATCGACATGAACCACGCTCCAGCCATCGGAGGCCTCGCCAAGGAGTTCCGCAGTGCCGCCCAGCGCACGCATCTCCTGTGCGCCGCGCCATGCGACGATGGAAGAGGCTTCGCCTTGCGAAAGCGCGCGGCGGGGGTGGCGGGAGGCGAGGGCGGCGAGTTCCTGCGCGACGTAGCGCGCGAATTCGGCGGGGCTGACGCGTCCACCGCGCTCGACGAAGAGCATTTGCGGCGAATAGCAGCCCTGCTGCTCGTATCGGGCGACGTCATGGGCGGCGAGCCGGGCCAGGGCCGGAGCCTTGCGGCTGTCGAGCACTTCGCGCGCGATCACGCCGAAGCCGATCTTGTGGCCATGGGGCAGGAAGCGGGTCGTGATCGGCAGTTTCGCTCGCAGTGCCGCGAGCGTGTCGTTGCCGCCATAGGCCATGACGGTGTCGGCCGCGCGCAGGAACGCCGGTTCGGCAGCTGCTTCGCCGCCCTTCCACCAGACGATGGCGAGGCATTCGCCGAGTTCCGGGTCGATTTCGGCGAGGAGGCCCGCGAACCAACCGGCCGTCAGCGGCTCGGCCGAGGCGAGCTTGCCGACGCTGCCGGCCTTGACCAGCAATCCGCAGATCAGGCTCCAGAGCGAGAGCGCCGGGACATTGCCGGCCCAGACATGCAGCAGCAGTTCCGGGCCATGGGCGCGCAGGTAACCGCCCTTGGCCGTCGGCTGGAAGCCGTCGAGCATGGCGGGATTGGCGAAATCCTCGGCCAGGAAGCGCAGGAGCTGCGGGCGCCGGAAGGTCTTGAGATAGCTGGTCAGGCCGAGACGGACCGTCTCGCGGTCATAGCCGGTGACGATCGGTAGCAGGTGCTCGGCCTTGCGCCGCAGCGGGTGGCTGCGGTCGAGCAGGCGCGCGACGGCGGCGTCGATCGCCGCGACGATGCGCGCCGTGTCCATCCGCTTCAGCCGGGCGCGGGCATTGCTGCGCACATGCTCGCAGAGCGTCGCGGCCTGAGCCTCGTCGAGTTCCGGCAGCGCGACCGAGACGCTCTCGCCCCAGGCGCTGTGGCCGACCTCGCGCCAGCGCAGTGCCTCGCGGCTCAGGCCCGGCAGATGGCCCGCATGCTCGATCACGTCCGTCAGCCCCGCGCCGCGGCGAGGAATTCGGCCACGGCGACGGAGCAGCCCTTCGAGGCCTCGCCATCGACACGGCCGAGCAGCTTGAACCCGCCCGGAACGATCTCGCCGGCATCCTCGGTCAGGATCGCCGCGACGCAGTTGAAATGGGCGAGGTCGTGATGGACGATCACGCCCCGCTCGCCCTCCGGCAAATCCGCTCCGCTCAGCGGATCGACGACGCGGCTGCGGATCCAGTGCGGGCCGGATTTCACCGACGGGCAGACCGCATTGCCGTCGTCGTAGAGCTGCGAGCTCAGCTCGGTCATGCCGTACATGTTGATGCAGGATGAGCGCGGCACGCCGAAGGCGGCGGCGAGCCCGTCATAGAATTCGTCCGGCGTAAGTTCGCGCGACTGGCCCTTGAAGCCGCCGGTGTCAAGGATGAGGCTGCCTTCCGGCAGAGCAAACCGCAGGCCGCGTGCCGCGAGCTCATCCATCAGTGGCACGAAGGAATAGCTCGCGCCGAGCAGGGCATAGGGCTCGCCGCTGGCCTCGGCCTGTGCGAGCGCCGGCAGTAAACGATCCAGATCGAGACCGGCGGCGCCAATGAAGACCTGGGAATCGGGCGTTCCGCATTCGCGCCGGGCGAGCCCGAGATAATGCGCGAGCGAGGAATTCGGCAGCGCCGTCTCATCTGGGAAGAGGATGCCCATGCGGATGCGCTCGCGGCCAAGCATGAAACGCGCGCGGAAATTCACCAGCATCGAGCGCTTCCAGACGGCGAGCGTCGGGTGGTAGCTGCGGCCGCGCACGCCCTGTGTTGTGCCGCTCGTCATGAAGACATGGCTTGACGCCTCCGGCGGGCTGCAGCTCAGCGTCAGGTCCTTGAAGGCGGTGATCGGCACGGCCGGGATGTCGCGCCAGCGCTTCACCGAAAGCGGCGTGCGGCCGCGCTGCAAGCAGAAGCGCTTGTAGGGCTCGTTGTTGCGGAACTGATAGGCGAAGACCTTCAGCGCCATCGCCTCGAACTCGGCTTCCGACGCGTCGGGAAGCGCGATGAACGCCAGCAGCGCCTCGATGATCTCGGCTTGCGTCACTGCGGCCCACTCCGTTCGGACGCTCGCGGCCAAGCCGGGAGCGTCGATCGCAAAAGGATCACGGGCGCAAGCTGGAATCAGGGCCTTGGATGGCCGCATGTCCCGCATCCCTACGCCGGTATGATCCGGATCAGGTTCGGAGGGTCACCGCGTTGCCGGTCTCAAGAGCCAGCCGGCGGAATCTCAGCCTCCTAGCGAGGCCCCCCTGGGAACAGGGTTTAGGTGGGGCTTCGGGCCATGGCTTGTCAAGCGTTGCCGGCGCAAGGCCAGGTTGGAGCCGACTCGAAATCCTGACATGGCGCGCATGCCGAAGAAGAGGCTCGACGCCGGCCTTCAAAACCGTTTCTGTGCCGGCCATGAACCTTTCCGCGCCGCCGCCCCGCATCGCCTCCTTCACCTGCGAGAAGAAGCCGGCCACCGGCTCGCGCGGGATGGTCGTCACCAATCATCCGCTCGCCTCGGCGGCGGGCGCGCAGATGCTGCTCGCCGGCGGCAATGCGATCGATGCGGCGGTGGCGTCGCTGTTCGCGCTGACGGTGGCCGAGCCGATGATGGTCGGCATTCTCGGCGGTGGCCTGAGTCATATCCGCCTCGCGGACGGCCGCCATGTCGTGATCGACAATCTCTCGACCGCGCCGGGCCACGCGACTCCGGACATGTATGACTGCCTGTCCGACGAGATCGGCAGGCAGCGCGAGACACGCGACCGCGAGAACGTGGTCGGCGCCAAGGCCGTTGCAGTGCCGGGCGCGCTCAAGGGCTGGTGTGAGGCGCTGGCGCGCTTCGGCACGCTGCCGCTGGCCGAGGTGCTGCAGCCGGCGATCGGTCTGGCGGAGCGCGGCTTCGTGGTCACGCCCTATCTTTCGAATTGCATCACCGACAACGCCGCCGATCTCGCCCGCGATCCGGGCCTCACCGCGCTCCTGCTGCCGGGCGGCCAGCCACTCCAGCCCGGCATGCGGCTGGTTCAGCCGGACTATGCCGCCAGCCTGAAGCTGATTGCGGTGGAGGGGCCGGATGCGCTCTATGGTGGGCGGCTCGGGCGGGCGCTGACCGACTACATGGCGGCCCATGGCGGGCTGATCGATCAGGCCGATCTCGCGAATTACCGCATCGAGTTGCGCGAGCCGATCCGCGGCTCCTATCGCGGCTATGAGATCATCGGCCCGCCGCCGCCCTCGTCCTCGGGCGTGCATATCGCGCAGATGCTCAACATCCTCGAAGGTTACGATATCGGTGCGCTCGGCTTCGGCTCGGCGGATGCGGTGCATCTGTTGGCCGAGGCGCTGAAGATCGCCTTCGCCGACCGGGCGGTGGCGACGGCTGATCCCGCCTTCGTCAAGGTGCCGGTCAACAGGCTGATCGACAAGGGCTATGCGGCCGAGCGGCGCGCCCTGATCGAGATCGGCCGGGCGAAGAGCTGGACGGCCGGGCTTTCGGGCGGTGAATCCGCCGACACCACCCATGTCACCGTCGCGGATGCGCAAGGCAATGTCGTCAGCGCGACGCAGACGATCAACGGGCTGTTCGGCGCCTGCGTGCAGATTCCGGGCACCGGGATGATCGCCAACAACTACATGTTCAACTTCGATCCGCATCCCGGCCGCGCGCTCTCGATCGCGCCGGGCAAGCGGGTCTTCACCTCGATGGCGCCGATGATGGCGCTGAAGGAGGGCAAGCTTGCCTTCGCGCTGGGATTGCCGGGTGCATTGCGCATCTTCCCGTCGGCGCTGCAGGCGATCGTGAACCTGATCGACCACCGCATGACGCTGCAGGAAGCGGTCGAGGCGCCGCGCGTCTGGACAGAAGGCGGCGTGCTCGAGCTCGAGGAAGCCATCCCCGAAGCGGTCGCGCAGGAGCTCGCGGCCCGCGGCCACAGGATCCTGCGTTCGCCGCGCGTCGCCGGCGGGATGAATGCCATCGCCTTCAACCCGGATGGCACGCTGACGGGCGCCGCCTGCTGGCGCGCCGATGGCACGCCGGTCGCCATCTCCGGCGGGCTTGCCCGTGCCGGCGCACGCTTCACCATCTGACCTATTTCCGGACCTTTCCATGCCCGAGACGATCGTTCTCCTCGATATGACCAGCCCCGAGCGGGCCGACCGGCTGCGTGCGCTGCTGCCGGATGGCTTCGTGCTGACGCATGGGACCGCGCGCGGCGACGAGCACATGAAGGAGATCATCGCCGAGGCCGATTACGCGATCTCCGGGCAGGTCGGCGTCTCCGCCGACGTGCTGCGGGCGGCGAAGAAGCTGAAGCTGCTGCACAAATGGGGCGTCGGCTACGACAACATCGACATCGCCGCAGCCAAGGAACTTGGCATCCAGGTCGCGCGCACGACAGGCTCCAATGCGGTCGCCGTTTCGGAATTCGCGATCGGGTTGATGCTGTCGACCCTGCGCCTCATCGCCTACGGGAATGCTGAGCTTAAGAAGGGCCATTGGCGCACGGGTCAATTGCCTTCGGATACCTATACGCTCTCGGGCAAGACGGTCGGCATCGTCGGCTTCGGGGCGATCGGCAAGAATGTCGCGAAGCTGCTGAAGGGCTTCGGCTGCACCATCCTCTACAGCAAGCGCACGCCGCTCGACGCTGCCGAAGAAGCAGCGCTGGGCGTGAAGCATGCTTCGATGGCCGAAATCCTGGCGCAGGCGGACGTCGTCTCGCTGCATTGCCCGCTGACGCCCGAAACCAAGGATCTGATCGATCTGGCGGCCTTGAAGGCGATGAAGAAGACGGCGGTGCTGATCAATGTCGCGCGCGGCGGCGTCGTCAACGAGGCCGATCTCGTCACGGCGCTCAGGGCGAAGGAGATCGCCGGCGCGGCGATGGATGTCTACGAGATCGAGCCGCTCGCGGCCGAGAGCGAATTGCTCACCCTCGACAATCTCGTGACCACGCCGCATCTCGCCGCCATGGCGTCCGACAATTTCGCCCCGGTGGTGATGCGGATGTTCACCAACATGCAGCATGTGTCGCGTGGCGAGCTGGTGCCGCCGCTCGATCTCGTGGTGTGAGTCGGCGCTGTCTGCCGGCTTGGGTATCCGTCATTCTCGGGCCAAGCGAAGCGCAGACTCGAGAATCTCGTGACGAGAAGGCGCTGGTTTCCGAGATGCTTGGGTCAAGCCCGAGCATGACGGCCAGGTTTGGGTGCGGTGAAGCTCAATGCAGCCCGCCGACGCCGACATAGCGTTCGAGCACGGCGGCATCGCTCCGCAGCGCGTCGGGTTTGCCCGACCAGACGATGCGTCCGCGTTCGAGGATGATGACGTCCTCGGCGAAAGCGAGCGCGCTTTCCAGACGCTGCTCGACGAAGAGGATTGTCATTGCGCCGCTCGCGGCGAGCCGCGTGAAGGCTTCCATCAGCATGTCGCAGATGACTGGGGCCAGGCCCTCCAGCGGTTCGTCGAGCAGGAGTACCGAGGGCTCGCCGAGTATGGTGCGGGCTGTCGCCAGCATCTGCTGCTCGCCGCCCGAAAGCTGCGAGCCCAGGTTGCGGCGGCGTTCCTGCAGGCGGGGAAAGAGCGCATAGGCCTCCTCGATCGCGCTGCGCGGGCGGCCCTTCAGCCCGGCGAAGAGGTTTTCCTCCACGGTCAGGCCCTTGAATACCTCGCGTGTCTGGGGCACGAGGCCGATGCCGCTATGGGCGCGGGCGGCGGTGGCGAGCGCGGTGATGTCGATGCCGTCAACGCTGATGCTGCCGGAATAGCGTCGCGTCAGCCCCATCAAGCTCGCCATCAGCGTGGTCTTGCCCATGCCGTTGCGGCCGAGGATGGAGAGGCGTCCGCCCGCCGGCACGGAGAACGAGACATCCTCCAGCACATGGGTCTGGCCGTAGCCGGCGCTCAGGCCGCGGACGTCAAGCGTGGCTGCCGGCATGCGCGTAGTTCCCGAGATAGGCTTCACGGACCTTGGGGTCCCTGGCGACATCGGCCGGCAGGCCCTGGAAGATGAGTTCGCCTGCAGCGAGCACGACCACGCGCTTGGCGAAGCGGAAGACGAGGTCCATGTCGTGTTCGATCATCAGAACCGCGAGGGAGGCGGGCAGGCGGGCCAGCGCCTCCTCGATGCGCGGCGTGTCGGCGGAGGGCACGCCGGCCGCGGGTTCGTCGAGCAGCAGCACCTTCGGGCGCTGCGCCAGCGCGATCGCGATTTCCAGCAGGCGTTGCTGGCCATAGGCGATGGTGGCGACCTTGCGGCGCGCGACCTCGGCAAGCCCGAGCATGGCGAGGATCTCGTCGGCTTCGTCGCGTGCTTCGGAAGCTCCGTGGAAACGGGCGAAGATGCGCGTCGCGCGACCCTGCCGCTGCAGGATGGTCATGACGACATGCTCTTCCGGCGTCATGTCCGGGAAGAGGCGGGTGACCTGGAAGGTGCGGACGAGACCGCGTCGCACGCGTTTCACGGCGCCCAGGCCCGTGATGTCCTCGCCGGCGAGGCGGACGCTGCCTGCGCTCGGCGGGATGCGGCCGGTGACGAGGTTGACGAAGGTGGTCTTGCCGGCGCCGTTCGGGCCGATCAGGGCGAGGCGCTCGCCCTCGGTCATCGCCAGCGAGATGTCGCGGCTGACCTTGAGCCCGCCGAACTCCTTCGTGAGATGCGAGACCTCGAACACGGCGCTCATCGGCCGGCCCCCCAGCGGTTGCGCGTCAGCAGGCGTGCGATTTCGTCCAGCGTGCCGGAAAGCCCGCGCGGGGCGAAGAGCACGATGGCGATCAGCACGGCGCCGACCAGCGTCATCCAGTGGAAGGGGTTGATCGCGGCGACGATATGCTCGAGCGCCATGAAGATCACGGTGCCGATCAGCGCCCCGTAGAGGTTGCCGATACCGCCCAGCACCAGCATGACGAGCGCGTTGGCCGAGATCTCGAAACTCACGCTGTCGAGCCCGACGACCTGCGTCGCGATGGCCGCGAGCGCGCCGCCCATGCCGGCGACCGCGCCGGAGATCACGAACATCTTGAGCAGCACCGGGAAGGCGTAGATGCCGAGCGCGCTGATGCGCAGCGGGTCTTCCTTGAGGCCACGGCAGACCATGCCGAAGGGCGAGCGCGTGATGAGGCGTAGCGCCGCGAAGACGACAATGAGCAGAGCGAGGCCGAAGAGATAGGCGCTGCGGCCCCAGAGGTCGAATTCGAAGATGCCGAAGAGCGGGGCGGGGACCATGCCGGAGAGGCCGTCGCTACCGCCTGTCAGCGAGGAGGCCTTGTTGGCGGCCTCGTGCAGGAGCTGGACGATGGCGATTGAGAGGACGAGCTGCGGCAGGCCATGGGCGCGCAGCATCACTGTGCCCATGAGCAGCCCCATGACGGCGCCTGCTGCGGCGCCGATCAGGATGAGCAGGAAGGGCTCGGTCACGCCATGCACGCAGGCGATACCGGCGGCATAGGCGCCGGCACCGTAGAGCGCACCCTGGCCGAGCGAGGCGATGCCGCAATAGCCGACGATCAGGTCGAGCGAGAGCACGAGCAGCGCAACCGAGATGACGCGGGTCAGGAAGGCGAGGTTGTCAGGGAAGAGCACATAACCGGCGAGGCCGACCAGCGCGATGACGGCGAGGCCAAGGAGATCGCGGCCGAGCGTGCGGAGACGATGCGTGCCGGGATGCCGGAGCGTGGCGTCAGTCATCTTACTGCGCCCGCCCCATCAGGCCGCGCGGAAAGGCACAGACCACCAGGATCACTGCGAGATAGAAGAAGAAATTGCCGAATTCCGGCATGAGATAGCGCCCGGTGACATCGATGGCGCCGAGCAGCAGGCAAGCGGCAAGCGCCCCTGGGATCGAGCCTGCGCCGCCTACGGAGACCACGACCAGGAACGTCACCATATAGCGCAAGGCGTAATAGGGTTCGATCGGCAGGAATTCGGCGCCGACCACGCCGCCGAAGGCGGCGAGACCGATCGCGAGCGCGAAGCTCGCTGCATAGATGATCTCAGTGCGCACGCCGAGCGCGCGCGCCATCGGAGCGTTCTCGACGGCGGCGCGCAGATGGATGCCGAAGCCGGTGCGCTCGATCAGGAGCCACAGACCTCCGGCGACGACGAGGCCGCTGACGATGACGAAGATCCGGTGGCCGGCGATGCTGCGGAAGCCGAGATCGATCGGCCGGGCGAGCTCGGCCGGCAGCGGGATCGTCTTCAGCGTCGGGCCGAAGAAGTAGTTGGTGATGCCGATGACGCAGAAGGTGATGCCGATCGTCATGAGCACCTGCGAGAGCTCGCTGCGGTCGTAGATGCGGCGATAGAGCAGGCGCTCCAGCGGGATCGCGAGCAGCACCGTGCCGACCATGGCGAGAATGATGGCGAAGCCGTAGCCGAGGCCGAGATCGCGCGCCGCATAGGAGGCGATGTAGCCGCCGATCATGGCGAAGGCGCCATGCGCGAGATTGACCACCCGCATCAGTCCCATCGTCAGCGACAGGCCGATGCAGATGATGAACAGCGCCATGCCATAGGCGAAAGCGTCCATGGCGATGCTCAGCGCGGTCTGCATCTGCGGGCCTCGTCGAACCGGACAGTGGAGAGCGAGGGTGCCTGGCGCACCCTCGCGAATCTTAGTGCTGGTTGCCGGCCGCGCTCACTTGGCGAGGCCGGGGTCCTTCTGGTCCGGGAAGCTGGCGATCTCCCGGTTGATCCAGCGGCCCTGCGCATCCTTGGCGACCTCGCGCAGATAGATCGTCTGCGTGATGTGCCGGGTCTCGGGATCGATCTTGACCGGGCCGCGCGGGCTCTCCCAGGCGAGGCCCTTGACCGCCTCGACCGCCTTTTCCGCATCCTGCTTGCCGCCCGTGGCCGCGATCATCTTCGAGATCACGAACAGGCCGTCATAGGCTCCGACGGCGGGGAAGGAGAGCAGATCCGGCGCGCCGATCGCCTTGTCGGCGGCGGCGACGAAGCGCTTGTTGATCTCGGAGTCGTGCGAGACGGCATAGTGGAAGGAGGTCACCATCCCCGCCGCCGCCTCGCCGAGCGCCGGCAGATCGGACTCCTGCGTCAGGTCGCCGGTGGCGAAGAGCTTGACGCCGGCCTGCTTCAGCCCGGTATCGCTGAAGGCCTTGACGAAGCCGAGCGTCGGCGGGCCCGAGGGCAGGAAGGCGAAGACGCCTTGCGCGCCGGCATCGCGGATGCGCTGCATGATCGGGCTGAACTCGGTGGTGTTGAGCGGCATTCGGATCGATTCGGCGACTTCGCCACCAGCCGCTTCGATCGCCTTCTTGAAGGCGCCTTCAGCATCGACGCCGGGGCCGTAATCGCTGACGACCGAGACGAATTTCTTGATGCCGCGCTCCACTGCGGCCTTGCCGATCGGCGTCGCGGTCTGTGCGGTGGTGAAGGAGGTGCGGACCACCAGCGGCGAGGAGGTCATGATCGCCGAAGTCGCGGCGTTGAAGATCACGAGCGGCACGTTGCCCTGCTTCAGCAGCGGCGTGATCGCCATGGCGTCGGGGGTGAAGTAGACGCCGCCGAGATACTGCACCTTGTCGCGGACGATCAATTCTTGCGCCAGGGCACGAGCCTGCTGCGGATTGGCGGTCGGCAGGTCGCGATAGACCAGCTCGATGTCGTGGCCGGCGACGGTCTTGCCGTTCTGCGCCAGCCAGGCCTCGGCGCCGGCCTGGAAGTTCTTGCCCTGCAAGGCGAAGGGGCCGGAGAACGGCCCGATGATGCCGATCTTGATGGTGTCGGCGCTGGCTGCGCCGGCCATGCCCAAAGTGCCTGCAAGCGCCAGGGCGCCGGCACGCAGCAGCCGGCCGAAGGATGTCTTCTGCATTGTCCCTACCTCCCGATCTTTCCTCTGCCGCGGCCGCCTTTTCGCGCGGTGCGACAACTCTTGCCGTTCGTTCCTGGCCGGATCGCTGCGCTGCGGCGCCCGACTCTTGTTGTCACCAACGCAATTTTTCGCGCGAGGGCAATGCCCATCGCCGTCCGGAACTCAAAACCCTCGAACTGAGGCTGGCTGGAGATGATTTCGTCCTTCCGGGGCTAAAAATGAAGATGATCCTGCTGAGGTGCTGGGCGAACCCGGCCCTAATAGGGCAGGCCGACATAGTTCTCCGCGATGGTGACGCCCGCCGCCCGCGAATGCGTGAGGTAATCGAACTCGGCCTCCTGAATGCGTCGGTCGAAGCCGTCCTTTTCGGGAAAGCGGTGCAGCAGATTGGTCATCCACCAGGAGAAGCGTTCTGCCTTCCAGACGCGGGCAAGTGCGCGGGCCGAATAGGCGTCGAGGCCGGCATCCGAATGATCGCGATAGTGCTCGCGCAGGGCGTCGAAGAGATAACGCACATCGCTCGCCGCCAGATTGAGCCCCTTGGCGCCTGTCGGCGGCACGATATGGGCGGCGTCTCCGGCGAGAAAGAGCCGGCCGAAGCGCATGGGCTCGGCGACGAAGCTGCGCAGCGGCGCGATGCTCTTTTCCAGCGACGGACCGGTCACGACGGCATCGGCGATCCCCGTGGGCAGACGTCGGCGCAACTCGTCGAAGAAGGCATCGTCCGACCAGTTCTCGACCCGCTCCTCCAGCGGAACCTGGACGTAGTAGCGGCTGCGCTCGGCCGAACGCATCGAGCACAGCGCGAAGCCGCGCTCGTGATTGGCATAGACCAGCTCGTGCGCTGCCGGCGGACGGTCCACCAGCAGGCCGAGCCAGCCGAACGGGTAGACGCGCTCGAAAATCTGTAGCGCATCCACAGGGACGGAGGCGCGGGAGATGCCGTGATAGCCGTCGCAGCCGGCGATGAAGTCGCAATGCAGCTCCTTGGCCTCGCCGTTCGCCCGGAAGGTCACGCGCGGCGAGGTTCCGCCGAAATCGTGCAGCGCGACATCTTCGGCTTCGTAGAATGTCGTCCCCCCGAGCCGCTGGCGGGCGTCGATGAGATCGTGCGTTACTTCGGTCTGGCCGTAGACGGTGACCGTCTTGCCGCCGCTGAGCTCCTTCAGTTCGATGCGGTGGAGCGTGCCGCGGAAGGCCAGCGCGAAGCCGTCATGGACGAGACCTTCGCGATCGAGCCGCTCGCCGACGCCCGCCTCGTGCAGGAGGTCGACCATGCCCTGCTCGAGCACACCGGCGCGGATGCGCGACAGCACATAGTCGACGCTGCGCCGCTCCAGGATGACGTTGTCGATGCCGGCACGCGACAGAA
The DNA here is from genome assembly GCF_056395345.1 of Allobosea sp. 10L422. Classification (NCBI taxonomy): domain Bacteria; kingdom Pseudomonadati; phylum Pseudomonadota; class Alphaproteobacteria; order Hyphomicrobiales; family Alloboseaceae; genus Allobosea; species Allobosea sp. 10L422. Next base: position 82,032 of record NZ_JBFTJI010000003.1, on the reverse strand, counting down.
GCTGCCCGAGCAGCAGGCCGGCAGGTCCGGCGCCGATGATGGCGACCTGCGTTCGCATTCTTTTTGACCTCCCACGGAGCGTCGATTTGCACCGTTCGATCCGTGACCAAAGGATAACCTACGCAACGCGATTGACGGAATGGAGGATTCGCGCATTGTCTTGGACAAATCGATCCTGAGGAAAGCATGCCCGGCAGGAGCGTCCCCGCCTATTGGCTCTATGGCGAGCGCCTGACGGATCGCTTCCCCGACGCGCTGCATATCGAACCGATCGTGGCGCGCAGCTCGCTGCATGGCTGGACGATCCAGCCGCATCTGCATCACGATCTCTTCCAGTTCTTCCTCGTCACGGAGGGCGGCGGCCGGACGCGGGTCGACGGTCGCGAGCACCAGCTGACGCCGGGATCGGTGCTGCTTTTGCCGCCGTCGACGATCCATGAATTTGCCTTCCTCGACGATACCAACGGTTTTGTTGCCAGCGCGGCCGCGACATCGTTGAAGCGCCTGTTCGGCAACGAACCGGAGGCGCACGCACTGCTCGGTGCGGCAGCGGTGCTGCATGTGCCGGTCGGGAGCGCGCAGTTCGCCGCACTCGACGCCACGATGCGGCTGGCGATGAGCGAGTTCGCGGCGAACCTGCCGGTGCGGGAATTCTCGCTCGGCGCCTATGCCGACCTGATCGCGTCCTGGTTCGTGCGGGCGATGCGGGGCGCACGCGCAGTTGCCGAGCCGGCGCGGGATGCACGGGCCGAGCTGGTGCGCCGCTTCGTCGAGCAGGTCGAGACGCGCTTCCAGCACCATGACGCGCTCACGGACTACGCCCGCGCGCTCGGTGCCTCGGTGCCGCATCTGTCACGCAGCTGCCGGGAACTGCTTGGCCATTCGGCGGCGCGCGTCATCCAGGACCGGTTGATGATTGAGGCGCGGCGCGATCTCGTCTACACCGCGATGACGATCTCGCAGATCTCGTTCCGGCTGGGATTTTCCGACCCGGCCTATTTCTCGCGCTTTTTCGCCAAGCGCGCGGGCTTGTCGCCCTCGGACTATCGGGCGAAGCCCTGACGCCGGTCAGCCCGCGGCCTCGATTTCCTTCATCACCGCGGCAGCCTCGGCAAAGGCGGTGTTGCCCGCGGGCACGCCGGCATAGATCGCCGTCTGCATCAGCACCTCCTTGAGATCGTCGGCAGTGAAGCCGCCACGGGTCAGCCCGGTGCGGACATGCAGGCGGAATTCCTCCCAGCGGCCGAGGCTCGCGGTGATGGCAAGGACGAGCAGGCGCCGCGTCCGGTCGTCGAGGCCGGGGCGGCTCCAGATTTCCTGCCACGCGATGCGGGTGATCATCGCCTGGAACTCGGCATTGAATGGCGTGCGATTGGCGAGCGAGCGATCGACCCACGCGTCGCCGAGGACGCGGCGGCGGTTCTTCAGGCCAGCTTCGAACAGGGTTTCTGCAGCGCCGGCCGCATCGGGACCGGGCGACAGGAAGCCACGCAGCGCACCGGCCAGGGCAGCGGGCGCCTCGAGCGGGGCGAGATGGCCGCAGTCGAGCCGTTCGAGGGTCGCGCCCGGGATCGCGGCGACGAGATTCTCGCCATGGCCGGCGAAGGGGGTGGAGGCGTCGCGATCGCCGACGACGACGAGTGTCGGGCAGGAGAGACTGGCGAGCCGGCCGATCAGGTCCATGTCGCGGATGGCGGCGCCTGCGCCGGCATAGCCTTCGCTGTTCATGGCGATGAGACCGCGCCGGACGCTCTCAGCGACTGCCGGCTGGCCTGTGGCGAAAGCCGGTGAGAGGAAACGCTGCATGGCGAGATCGGCTATCGCCGCTGTGCCGCCGGCGCGGACCTTTTCGACGCGATCCTGCCATGCCGCCTTGTCCATGGTGGCCGAAGTGCAGATCAGTGCCAGCGCCGCGACCCGCTCCGGCCGGGTGAGCGCGAGCTCCATCGCGATCATGCCACCGAGCGAGACGCCGGCGACTGCCGCACGCTCCACGCCGGCTGCGTCCATCACCGCGGCAACATCTCCGGCCAGCTGGGCAAGCGTGTAGTCGCCGCTTGGCGCGTCGGAGGCGCCATGGCCGCGGGTGTCGAGCCGCAGGACACGGAAGGAGGGGAGGAGAGCGGGCATAGCCGCGTCCCAGAGGCCGAGATCGGTGCCGATCGAGTTGAGCAGGACGAGGGCCGGCTTGTCGTCCGTGCCTTCGAGCTTCCAATAGATGCGGGCGTCGCTGCTTGCTGCGAAAGGCATCGTTCGTCCCTTAGTCGTACTGCGCGAGCAACGCGGCGACGAGTGCCGAACTCTCGCCGATATCGGTTCCGAGGCCGGCGGCCGCGAGATTGCGGGCGATGGCGGCTTTGTCGACCTCAAGCCCTTCTGCGACCATCGCCATGGCGCCGGCCGCGCCGGCCGCGAGCAGAAAAAGCTCTGCCAGGGCGGGACCCTCGGCCTGCCAGCCGCCGAGACCGCGCTCCTGCTCGGCCGGGAGACCGGCGAGGATGCCGGCAACGAGGCCAGGAGCGCGCAAGGCGGCGGAGAGCGCGACCTGACAGCCGGTGGGGTTGCGTTTGTGGGCCATGGCGGAGGAACCGCCACGGCCGGGGATCGCCGGCTCGCGGGCCTCGCCAATGCCGTTCTGGGCGAGGAGCGAGACGTCGCGCGCCAATTTGCCGAGGGCCCCGATGGCGATGGCTAGGGCCGTGGCGATACCGGCGATGCCGCCGCGGCGTGCATGCCAGGGCGGAGAGTCGGGCAGGCCGAGGGCGGCAGCGAGGCGGGCGGAGACGGCTGCGCTCTTGCCGCCGAGGCCGGCGCGCGAGCCGGCGGCGCCGCCAAATTGCAGCGTTGCGCCGGTTTCGACCTCGCGGTTCAGGCGGGCGGCGGCTTCCACGATGCCGGCCTGCCAATGTGCGATGCGCAGGCCGAAGCCGATCGGCAGCGCGTCTTGCAACAGCGTGCGGCCAATCGCCGGGGTCTCGGCATGGCGTCGTGCGAGTGCGGCGAGCGCCGTCGCGATACGCTTGAGATCGCCGCCGAGCAGATTGCTGGCGGCGCGGATCTGGCAGGCCAGTACGGTATCGGCGACATCCTGGCTGGTGGCGCCCTTGTGGAGGGCCTTGGCGGCCTCGCCGCTCAAGGCGGCGCGCAGCCGTGCCACCAGCGGGATCGCCAGCGTGCCGGCCAGCGCGGTCTCCTCGGCAAGCGCGGCAGGGTCGATTACGATCTCTGCGCAAAGCGCGGCGATCGCGCCGGCTGCATCGGGGCCGATCAGCCCTTCCGCCGCCTCGGCGCGGGCGAGTTCGGCTTCGAAGGCCAGCGTATGCCGAAGCGTGGCCGCGTCCGAGAACACGGCCAGCATGGCTTCGGTGGTCGCCGGCCTTGAGCGGAGGAACCCGCTCACGCGGCCTTGGCGAGGCTCGGCGCCACAGTGAAGGGCGCCGCCGTCTTGGCCTTGACCTCGTCGAGGGTGACGCCAGGGGCGAGCTCGATCAGGGTGAGGCCACCGCCATTCTCCTTGTCGCAGCTCAGGACGCAGAGGTCGGTGATGATGAGATCGACCACGCCCGCGCCGGTCAGCGGCAGCGAGCAGCGCTCCAGTACCTTGGATTCGCCCACCTTGTTGGCGTGATCCATCACGACGATGACCTTCTTGACACCGGCGACGAGGTCCATCGCGCCGCCCATGCCCTTCACCATCTTGCCGGGGATGGTCCAGTTGGCGATGTCGCCATTCGCAGACACTTCCATCGCGCCGAGGATGGTCAGGTCGATATGGCCGCCGCGAATCATCGCGAAGCTATCGGCTGAGGAGAAGAAGCTGGAGCTCGGCAGGGTCGTGATCGTCTGCTTGCCGGCATTGATCAGGTCGGGATCGGCCTCGCCCTCATAGGGGAAGGGGCCGATGCCGAGCAGGCCGTTCTCGGATTGCAGCGTGACGTCCACACCCTCGGGGATGTAGTTCGCCACCAGTGTGGGAATGCCGATGCCGAGATTGACGTAGAAACCGTCCTTCAGCTCCTTGGCCGCGCGGGCGGCGACCTCTTCGCGGGTCCAGGCCATTATGCCGCCTCCCTCTTGCGCTCGGTCAGCTTCTCGATGCGCTTCTCGTTTATCGTGCTCTTGATGATGCGGTCGACGTAGATGCCCGGCGTGTGGATCGCCTCGGGATCGAGCGAGCCGACCGGCACGATCTCCTCGACCTCGGCCACCGTCACCTTGCCGGCGGTCGCCATGTTCGGATTGAAGTTCCGCGCCGTCTTCCGATAGACGAGGTTGCCGGCGGTGTCGGCCTTCCAGGCTTTGACGATGGCGAGGTCGGCCCGGAGCCAGGTCTCGCGGACATAAAGGTGCCCTTCGAATTCCTCGATCGGCTTGCCTTCGGCGACGACGGTGCCGACGCCGGTCTTGGTGTAGAAGGCCGGGATGCCGGCGCCGCCGGCGCGGATGCGCTCGGCCAGCGTGCCCTGCGGGTTGAGCTCCAGTTCGAGCTCACCGGCGAGATATTGCTGCTCGAACAGCTTGTTCTCGCCGACATAGGACGCGATCATCTTCTTGATCTGCCGGGTCTGCAGCAGCATCCACAGGCCGAAGCCGTCGGCGCCGGCATTGTTCGAGATAACCGTCAGGTTCTTCACGCCGGAATCGCGGATCTGCGGAATCAGGCTTTCCGGGTTGCCCGACAGGCCGAAGCCGCCGGACATGATCGTCATGCCATCGAAAAGCAGCCCCTCCAGCGCCGCGGCGGGGCTGTCGTAAATCTTGCGCGTCATCTGTCCTCCCTGGGCGAGGCTTGTGGCCTCAGCGTTCGCTCCGGTGTTCCGGCTGCCTCGGTGCCGGCGGCGCCACAGTTAGACCGGTCCAAAGTTTCCGGCGCGATCAGAATACGAACGTGGGAGAATGTCTATGGCCGTGACGCAACTGGCACGGCCTTCGCGCAATGTCGGCGTGTTCAATCTGCTACCGGCTTCAGGCGGCGGCCAGCCGCTCAGATCCCGGGATCGGAAATGCCCGGTCATAGGCCAGATTGAACAGGAAGGCGTAGACCACGTAGAAAATCACGATCGCGAGATCCATCAGGAAGGTCTCCCACAGGCCCATGCCGAGATACCAGGCGATCGGCGGCAGGAGCAGCAGGAGAAGGCCGCCCTCGAAGAGCAGCGCATGCAGGACGCGCGCCGGGATGTTCTTCTGCGTGTGCCCGACCAGCCGGTGCATGGCGTGATCGAAGCCGAGGTTGAAGAAGAAGTTCCAGATCGTCGCGACGGTGGCCGAGCCGACGCCGATCACGCCCATATGCGTCGCGGGCAGTCCGAAGAGCTGGGCGCCGCCGGGAATCACGAGCGCCAGTCCGATCACTTCGAACAAGACTGTGTGGCGAACCCTGTCGGGAAAGGAGCGCATCGACATTCAAAAACCCGTTGTTCTCGTTGACGCCCGGTCTTCTATCGCCAAATTTGAGCATCTCAAGTTGGGTGTTATCTGGATTGCAGATAGATGAGCGTCTCCTTCGAGCAGTTGGAAGCCTTTGTCGCGGCGGCCGAGCACGGCTCATTCTCGGCGGCGGGCCGGGTCCTGCGCAAGGCGCAGTCGGCAATCAGTACGCAGGTGGCCAATCTGGAGGAGGATCTAGGCATCGCGCTGTTCAGCCGTGCCGGCCGCAACCCCGTGCTGACGGCGGCCGGCGAGAGGCTGCTGCGCGAGGCGAAGGTGATCCTCGACCGGCGGGAGCATCTGCTCGGCGTCGCCAGCGGCTTTGAGGCGCATGTCGAGAACCGGCTGGTGGTCGCGATCGACGAGCTCTATCCGGAACATCTGCTGGGTGCGCTCTTCGCGGATTTCGCCCGGCGGTTCCCGCATGTCGAGCTGGAGCTGCTTTTCCCGCTGATGGAGGATGTCAGCCAGCTCGTCCTGGCCGGGCAGGCCGATATCGGGGTGATGTGGCGGCAGGAGGTGCTGCCGGCCGAGCTCGGCTTCCAGACGGTCGGCTGGGTGCCGATCAAGCTCGTCTGCGGCAAGGAGCATCCGCTGGCCGGCACCCGCGTCGACTGGGAGGATCTCAAGCGGCACCGGCAGATTCTTGTTGCGGCGCGTGGCGACGGGCCGGAGAAGCAGCGCCTGCGCGTCGCGGCGGAGGTCTGGTGGGTCGAGAGCCACTGGGTCATCCTGCAGCTGGTGAAGCAGGGCATCGGCTGGGCCTTCGTTTCCGGCTCCGTGATCGAGCATTCGCCGGTCGCCGCCGATCTCGCCATGCCCGATCTCCAGTTCGACAATTTCGACCTGCCCGTCGCGCTGGAGATGGTCTGGCACAAGCAGCGCCCCTGTGGGCCGGCCGCGAGCTGGCTGCGCGAACGCTTCGCCGCTGCCCGCATCGGTGCGGCCTGATCGCATCAGCGCTCGTGCTTTCGCTTCGAAGCGCGGTAAGGGTCGAATGCGACAGGTTGCGGGAATTAAATTACATATCTACGGCGGCGTGTGCGGATGAGTTTTGTCTACAAAGTCCGATATCGTCGGAGTTTGTCGAGAGCGATCGATGCACCATCTTGCCACGCGAGGCAGTGTCGAATATCGTTATCAGTAATAAAATTTCATAATGCCGCCGAGGGCGGTTTCATCCGGGGAGTGACGATGCACAACGATTCCTTCTCTCGCGCCGGTTTGACGCGCCGTGGCCTGGGCGGCCTTGCCGCCGGTCTTGCCGGCTCGACCATGCTGGCTCCGGCTGTGGCCTGGGCCCAGGCCGCTTCGAGCGCGAACCTCGCCATGGTCGGTGAGCCGCAGTCGCTCGATCCGATGGCGTCGACCGCCGATCTCGTCGGCACGATCATGCAGCATGTCTACGAGCCGCTGTTCACCTTCGACGCCAACTGGGCGACGCAGCCGATGCTGGCGGCCGCGCTGCCGACCGTCTCGGCCGACGGCAAGACCTACACGATCGAGCTGCGCAAGGGCGTGAAGCTGCATAATGGCCGCGACCTCGACGCCGAGGACGTGGTGGCATCGCTGAAGCGCTGGTTCGACATGACGCCGCGCGGCAAGGGCCTGGCGAAGAGCCTCGCCAGCCTGACCGCGAAGGGGCCGACCACGGTCGAGATCGTGCTGAACAAGGTCGAGCCGGCGCTGCTGGCGCATCTGGCGCTGCCGTCCGGCTTCGCCGCGATCATGGCGAAGGAGACGATCGCCAATCCGCTGACCGAGTTCGTCGGCACGGGCCCCTACAAGTTCCGCGAGCGCAAGCCCGACCAGTTCGTCGTGCTGGTGAAGCACGAGGGCTATGCTTCGCGCAGCGAGCCGGCTTCCGGCTATGCCGGCAAGCGCGAGGCCAAGATCGACGAACTCCGCTTCATCCCGGTGCCGAACGCCAATACCCGGCTCGAGGGCGTCATCGCCGGCCAGTACCAGTTCTCCGACCAGCTCGCGGTCGAGAGCTTCAAGAAGCTGTCCGGGGCGAGCGCGGCGCGCGCCGTGCTGACCATGCCCTTCGGCTTCCCCTATTTCCCGACCAACACCAAGCAGGGCCCGATGGCCGATCTGAAGGTCCGCCAGGCCTTCCAGATGGCGCTCGACCTCGAAGAGGTGCTGATGGCCGGTTTCGGCGAGCCGAAGTTCTTCGCGACCGCCGCCGAGCACTTCCCGAAGGGGTCGCCCTTCTTCTCCGAGGCCGGCAAGGACAAGTACAGCAAGGGCGATGCGGCCGGCGCCAAGAAGCTGCTGGCCGAGGCCAAGTATGACGGGACGCCGATCCGCATCCTCAACTCGAAGCAGTACGACTTCCATCACCGCATGGCGCTTGTCATGGCCGAGCAGCTGAAGGCGGCCGGCTTCAAGGTGCAGCTCGACGTCGTCGACTGGGCGACGCTGATCCAGCGCCGCGGCGATCCCGCGCTGTGGGACATCTACATCACCCATTCGGCCTTCCTGCCCGAGCCGATGCTCTCCCCGCCGCAGCTCGGCGAAGGCGCGCCGGGCTGGTGGTCGAGCCCGGCCAAGGAAGCCGCGCTCACCGCCTTCAACGCCGAGCCGGACCCGGCCAAGCGTGGCGCGCTCTGGGGCAAGGTCCAGCAGGTTGTTTATGACGAGGTGCCCTATATCCGCGCCGGCAATTTCGGCGCGCTCTCCGGCGCCTCGGCCAAGATGACCGACTACGCCGCGATGCCGTGGCCGTCCTTCTGGAATGTCGGCCTGACCAAGTAGCCGCTGGAGCTACCGGCCCTAGTCGGCCCCGGCGCGGAAAGTCCGCGCCGGGGCCATTTTCAGACACGCCGATTTGGCCAACGGAGCGTATTGGATGCTCGCGCATATCGGACGCCGCTTCGCCGGCCTGCTGCTCGTGCTCTTCATCGTCGCCGCGCTGGTCTTCTTCCTGACGCGGCTGGCGCCGGGCGATCCGGCGGCGCTGATGCTGGGCGAGCAGGCAACGGCGGAGGACATCGCGCGGCTGCGGACCGCCTATGGCCTCGACAAGCCGCTGCTGCTGCAATTCTTCCTGTGGCTGAAGGAGGTCGCGAGCGGCAATCTCGGCCAGTCGATCTTCCTGCAGCGGCCGGTGACGCAGGCGCTGCTGGAGCGCGCAGAGCCGACCTTCTTTCTGGCGATGTTCTCGCTCGCCATCGCTGCGGCGATCGGCATCCCCGCCGGCATCGCCTCGGCGGTCTGGCGCGGACGCCCGGTCGACCAGACCGTGAGCGGGCTTGCGATGCTGGCCGCGAACATCCCGAGCTTCTGGCTCGGCCTGATCTTCATCCAGCTCTTCGCGGTCAAGCTCGGCTGGTTTCCGGTCGCCGGCTACGGATCGCCGGAAGCCAGCTTCACTGAGCGGCTCCAGCACCTCTTGCTGCCGTCGGCGGTGCTCGGGGTCGTGAATTCCGCGCTGATCACGCGCTTCACCCGCGCCAGCATGCTTGACATCCTCGACGCCGATTTCCTGCGCACGGCGCGGGCGAAGGGGCTGTCCGAGCGGCGCGTCCTGCTCGGGCACGCCTTCCGCAACGTGCTCGTCCCGGTCATCACCGTGCTCGGCCTGACGCTGGCACTGCTGATCGGCGGCGCGATCGTGACCGAGACGGTGTTCGGGCTGCCGGGCATCGGCAACCTCGTCGTCTCAGCCGTGCTGAGGCGCGACTATCCGGTGATTCAGGGCGCGCTGCTGGCGGTCGCCGCGATCTATGTCCTGATCAACCTCCTGATCGACCTGATCTACACGCTCGTCGATCCGCGTGTCCGCTACTGAGGGAGCGACGATGAACTCTCCCGTCATGGCTTTCCTCCGCAGCCTGTTCCGGCGCAAGCTCGTGCTCGTCGCTGCCTTCGTGCTCGCGGTGGCCTTCGTCCTTGCGGTGCTCGCGCCCTGGATCTCGCCCTATGATCCCGGCGCGATGCGGGTGGCGCGGCGCCTGCGCCCGCCGAGCGAGGTCAACTGGTTCGGCACCGACGAGCTCGGCCGCGACATCTTCTCGCGCATCGTCTGGGGCGCGCGGGCCTCACTGGGCATCGGCTTTGCCGTGGTGGCGATCTCGGTCACGGTCGGTACCGCGTTCGGCCTGATCGCCGGCTATTTCAAGCGGCTGGATGCGCCGATCATGCGCCTCGTCGATGCGCTGATGGCGCTGCCCGACATCCTGCTGGCGATCTTCCTCGTCGCGGTGCTCGGGGCCTCGGCCGGCAACGTCATCCTGGCGCTGTCGATCGTCTATACGCCGCGCGTCGTGCGCGTGATCCGGGCGTCGACCTTGGTCGTGCGCGAGCTGCCCTTCGTCGAGGCGGCCCGCTCGATCGGCGTCTCGACGCCGCGTATCCTGGCGGTGCATCTCCTGCCCAACATCGCTTCGCCCGTGCTGGTCCAGGCGACCTTCATCTTCGCCTATGCGGTGCTGGCGGAAGCCGGGCTGTCCTTCCTCGGCGCCGGCGTGCCGCCGGAGACACCGACCTGGGGCACCATGATCGCCTCCGGCCAGCAATATGCCGACGATGCCTTCTGGATCGTCGCTTTCCCGGGCCTCGCCATCGTCTTCGTGGCATTGTCGTTGCAAGTTCTTGGCGACGGGTTGCGCGACATGCTCGATCCGCGCCTCAGAAAGGCCTTGTGATGTCCGGTGTTCCGCTCTTCCCTTCGGCCTGCGGCGATCTCGCGCGGCGGGTGAGGATCGGAACGACAGGTATCCGCAAGGCCGGTTTCGGCGGAGCTCACCGGACATGACCGGCGAGTCCGATCCCATCGCGAGGGCCGCAGGGTTTGAGGAGACGGTCGGAGCCTCCGACATCCTCAGCGCGATCCGCGCCGGCCTCGGCCAGATGTCCGAGAGCCAGCGGCGTGTCGGGATGCTCTTCCTCGACGATCCCGATTGGGCAGTAAAGGCCAATGTCGAGGATATCGCCGCGCGCGCCGGAGTCAGTGCGCCGACAATCGTGCGTTTCGCCCGGGCGATCGGCTGCGAAGGCCTCAAGGACCTGAAGCTGAAGCTCGCCGGGGCGCTGGCGCTGGGCGCGCCCTTCCTGCATCGCTCCGTGCATGTCGGCGAGACCGCGGCCGACGTCGTGCGCAATGTCACCGGCAGCATGACGACGGTGATCGCGGAATGGCAGCGCCGGCTCGACCCGGCCGAGCTCGACCGGGCGGCGGCGGCGATCAAGCGTGCGCGCCGGATCGACTGTCTCGGCACCGGCGCGACCTCGCATTTCCTGGCGCAGGACCTGCAGGCGCGGCTCTTCCGCCTCGGGTTGACGGCGAACGCCTTCTCCGACGCCCATTTCCAGCTCGTCGCCGCCGCGACCCTGACCTCGGCCGACGTGCTCGTCGCGATCTCCTTCGTCGGCCGCATGCCGGCGCTACTGCGCGCCGTCGAGGTCGGCCGGGCGCGCGGGGCAACGATCATCGCCTTGACGCAGGCGCGCACGCCGCTCGCCGAACTCGGCCACATAGTCCTGCCGATGGATGTGCCGCGCGATGCGACCATGCTGGTCGGAACGGACGCCTATGTCGTCCAGCTCATCGCCATCGAGATTCTGATGATCATGGTCGGGCTGCGTCAGGGCCCGGAACTGATCGCCCGCATGAACGATCTCCACCATGTGCTGAACACTTACGGCGTCGACCGCGAAGACCCGTCCGTCCTGCATGCCGGCTGGCGCCAGATGCTGGATTCTGATCCGGGGTCGTCCGAAACGGGCTGACGCGGCCCGCTAGAGCATTTCCGCGTTTCTTCGAAGCGCGGAAATGCTCCAGGTCTTTGTTTTATAGCATTTTCTTCACGCGAACCGGTAGCTGCTTCGCTTGAAAATGCTCTTGCTGCTACTGGTGAAAGGTCCAGAGCAGGCTCTCGCTCAATTCCTTCAGCGCCTCGACGGCGTCCGGCCGTTCGCGAGCGACCGCGGCGATCAGGGCGTCCGCGAGTGCGAAGACGGCCGTGGGGGAGTTGGGCAGCAGGCGGCTGCGCGCCGGCGCGAAGAGCGTGACATCGGCGATCGACGCGAGCGGCGATGTCGGGCCGTCGGTCAGCGCCAGAAGCTTGGCGCCGCGCTTCTTGGCGAAGCTCGCCAGATCCAGCGTCGAGCGCGAGTAGCGCGGGACGGAGATCGCCACCAGGAGATCGTCCGGCCGCGCCGACATCATGTGGCGGACCGCGCGCTCCGGGCCGGTGCGTGCGGAGGCGAAGATCACGTCGGCGCCGAGATAGAGCGCCAGCCCGTCTTCGAGGAACGAAGCGACGTGGTGGCTCGCGCCCGAGGCGGCGATGAAGACGCGCGGGGCCTTGAGCAGCAGTTCGACCGCCCGTGTCACGGCTTCCTCGGTCAGGCTTTCACGGGCCGCCTGCAGATTGGCGGCCTGGTCGGCAAGAGCAGCCTCGACGGTCGCGAAGGTCGAGCCGGCGGCCGAGCGGGCGCCGGCGAAGCTGTCGACCGGAGCATGGGCGAATTTCAGCGCGGCCGAGAGCGCGCCACGAAACTCGCCATAGCCGCCATAGCCGAGCGCCCGGACGAAGCGCGTCACCGTCGCGTTGGAGGTGCCGCTCCCTTCCGCCAGCCCCTCGATCGTCATCGTCGCGACGTCGAGCGGGTGCTGCAGCACGAAATCGGCCGCGCGGCGGTGGCCGTTGCTGAGGGAGGGGTAGATCTGCGCGATCCGGTTCGAGAGATCCGTCGAAGGCCTCAGGCCCTGGGACATGTGCCTCCGCCCTGTTGACGTTCAAAAATTTTCATGTTTGCTACCCGACGAAAATAAACCTGTCAAAACGACAAGCGGGAGCGGATACCATCATGCGTCAATCCCTGTTCGTCGCGGCGCTCGCCGCTACGTGCCTGTCCGCCACGGCGGCTTCGGCGCAAACCCTGCGCATCGCGCTGGCTTCCGAGCCGACCGCCGTCGATCCGCATTACCACGACCTCACCCCGAACAACGCCCTGGCGCAGCACATCTTCGACTCGCTCGTCGCCCAGGACGAGAAGCAGAAGCTCCATCCGAGCCTCGCCACTTCCTGGGAGAATGACGGCAAGAACCGCTGGACCTTCAAGCTCCGCGACGGCGTGAAGTTCTCTAACGGCAAGCCGTTTACCGCCGAGGACGTGGTCTTCACCTTCTGCCGCACGCTGAAGAACGAGACCAAGGTGTCGGATTCGTTTGCCGACGTCACCGGCAATTTCGCCTCGGTCGAGTCGCCCGATCCGCAGACGCTGGTCATCAACACCATCAATCCGGAGCCGCTGCTGCCGAACCTGCTCTCGGCGCTTCCCATCCTCTCGGCCTCCATCGTCGAGCACGGGCCGATCAGCTACGACATCGCCAAGAACTGCGGCGTGACGGGCCCCTGGCCGACCGTCAGCGGCTTCAATGACGGCTCGCTCGCCATCGGCACCGGCCCCTACAAGCTGAAATCCTATGTGCGGGGCTCGGCGATCGAGCTCGAGCGCAGCCCGACCTATTGGGGCAAGGCCGAGCCCTGGGAACTGGTGCGTCTGCTGCCGGTGACCAATGCCGGCCCGCGCCTCGCGGGCCTGCTCGCCGGCGATTACGACGTGATCGAAAATCCGGCCGCGCGCGATCTCGGCCGGATCAGGGATGACAAACGCTTCGGCCACGTCATCACGCCCTCGACCCGCGTGATCTATTTCCAGCTCGACGTCGCCCGCGACCAGAGCCCCTTCGTCAAGGCCGAGGATGGCAAGAACCCGCTGAAGGATGCGCGCGTTCGCAAGGCGATGTCGCTCGCCATCGACCGCGACGCCATCGTCAAGCGCATCATGGATGGCGCGGCCGAGCCGGCTTACCAGTATCTGCCGACCGGCATGTTCGGCACGCTGCCGAGCCCGCCGAAGCTGGCTTATGACCCCGCGCAGGCAAAGAAGCTGCTGGCCGAGGCCGGTTATGCCAAGGGCTTCCAGCTCACCCTCTCGACCACCAATGACCGCTACATCAACGACAGCCAGATCACCCAGGCGGTCGCGCAGTACCTGACCCAGATCGGCATCAAGACCGAGGTCGACGCGATGACGCGGGCGATCTACTTCCCGCGCCGTGCCAAGAAGGAATTCAGCGCCGCGCTCGGCGGCTGGGGCTCCGGCACCGGCGAGGCCGCGTCCTTCCTGCGCCAGTGGCCGCCGACCCCCAACGAGACCAAGACGCTGGGCGGCTCGAACTATGGCGGCTACAAGAACGACCAGTTCGACAAGGTGATCCGCGAAGCCGTCACCACGCTCGACGACGCCAAGCGGGCCGAACTGCTGCAGGAAGCCGGCAAGCTTGTGCTCGCCGACGGCGCCTTCATCCCGCTGCACTTCGAGAGCGGCGTCTGGGCCTTCAAGTCCAACCTCGCTGTCACCGGTCGCGCCGATCAATACATGCTGGCGATGTCAGTCAGGCCGGCCGCCAAGTAGGCCTCGCCGATCACCCCAAAAATGACGGGCGGTCTGCTGGACCGCCCGTTCGGAACATGTAGCGGAGCCGGTCTCAGCCATGACCGCCTATGTCCTGCAACGGCTGATCCAGAGCGCGCTCGTGCTGCTCGCGGTTTCGGTCGTCGTCTTCTTCGCCGTCTACGGCATCGGCGATCCGATCGAGCTTCTGGTCTCGCCCTCGGCCAGCTCGGCCGAGCGCGAGGCGCTGATCCGGCGCCTCGGCCTCGACCTGCCGATCTGGCAACAATATTTCGTCTTCATGGGCAATGCGCTGAAGGGCGATCTCGGCCGCTCCTTCGTCCATGGCGTGCCGGCGATCGAATTGATCCTCGCCCGTCTGCCCGCGACCTTCGAGCTCGTGCTGCTGGCGATGACGCTGGCGATCGTGACCGGCGTGCCGCTCGGCCTCTATGCCGGGCTCGATCCGGAGAGCCGTCCCTCGCGCATCATCCTCGGCAGCACCATCCTCGGCTTTTCTCTGCCTAGTTTCTGGAAGGGCATGATGCTGATCCTGCTGTTCGCCGTGCTGCTCGGCTGGTTGCCGACGGCGGGGCGCGGCGAGACGGTATCCATCCTCGGCTTCAAGACCAGCCTGCTGACGCTGGACGGGCTCAAGCATCTGGCGCTGCCGGCGATCAACCTCGCCATTCCCAACATGGCGCTGATGATCCGCCTCGTCGCCGCCGGCACGACCGCGACGATGACGCAGGACTACGTCAAATATGCCCGCGCCAAGGGCGTACGTCCCCGGCGCATCGTCGGCCGGCATGTGCTGCGCAACATCCTGATCCCGGTCGTCACCGTGGTCGGCATCGAGTTCGGCAGCCTCGTCGCCTTCTCCACCATCACCGAGACGGTCTTCGCCTGGCCGGGCATGGGCAAGCTGCTGATCGACTCGGTCTACCAGCTCGATCGGCCGGTCGTGGTCGCCTATGTGCTGCTGGCGACGCTGCTTTTCGTCACGGTGAACTTCCTCGTCGACATCCTCTATGCCGCGCTCGACCCGCGGGTGAAGCTGACGGGAGAGATGGCATGAGCGCAAAGAGCAAGGCGCCCGCCGTTCCCGACTATGCCGACACACCGTTGCGCGAGAGGGTGCTCCGCCGTATCCGCAACCGGCCGACGACGCGCGGTGCCGCGATCCTGCTCGGCATCATGGTTCTTCTCGCGCTGCTGGCGCCCGTCATTGCGCCGCAGAACCCGCACGATCTCGCCGCGCTCAGCGTAATGGACAATCGCCTGCCGCCGGGCGAGACCAGCATGAACGGCATGACCTACTGGCTCGGCACGGATTCGCAGGGTCGCGACATGCTGAGCGCGATCCTCTACGGGCTGCGCACCAGCCTGATGGTCGGCCTCTCGGCGACGCTCGGCGCGCTCTTCATCGGGATTTCCGCGGGGCTTCTCGCGGCGCAGTTCGGCGGACCCGTCGATGCCATCATCATGCGCGTCGTCGACTTCATGCTCGGCTTTCCCTCGATCCTGGTCGCGCTCGTGCTGCTCGCCTCGATCGGGCGCGGCGTCGACAAGGTCATCCTCGCCATCGTGCTGGTGCAATGGGCGCAATATGCCCGGCTGATGCGCGCCTCCGCGCTGGTGGAGCGGCGCAAGGAGTATATCGAGGCGGCGCTGAATTTCGGCCTGCCGACCCGGCACATCATGATCGCGCACCTGCTGCCGAACTCGGTCGGCTCGGTGCTCGTGGTCGCCTCGATCAGCGTTGCCAGCGCGATCACGCTGGAGGCGACGCTCTCCTTCCTGGGCGTCGGCGTGCCGGTGACGCAGCCCTCGCTCGGCCTGCTCATCGCCAACGGCTTCGAGTTCCTGCTCTCGGGCGAATACTGGATCGCGGTTTTCCCGGGTATCGCGCTGGTGCTGCTGATCGTCTCGCTCAACCTCGTCGGCGACCGGCTGCGCCGCAGCTTCAACGTGCGCTCATGACCGACGCCCTGCTCGATGTCCGCGGTCTCAGGACCGTCTTCCATGCGCTCGACGGTGCCTGGCCCGCTGTCGACGGTGTCGATCTCAGCGTCGCGCGCGGCGAGGTGCTGGGGCTCGTCGGCGAGTCCGGCTCCGGCAAATCGGTGACCGGCTTCTCGCTGGTCCGGCTGATCGATGCACCCGGCGAGATCGTCTCTGGCACGATCCGCTTCGACGGCGAGGATCTGCGCAACGCGACTGAAGAGCGGCTGCGCGATCTGCGCGGCGACCGCATCGCGATGATCTTCCAGGACCCGCTGATGACGCTGAACCCGGTGCTCAGCATCGGCGAGCAGATGAGCGAGGCAATCCTGGAGCATCGTCAATGCACCCGAATGGAGGCGCTGGCCGAGGCGGCGAAGGCGCTGGCGCGCGTCGGCATCTCCTCGCCGGAAGCGCGGTTGAAACAGTTCCCGCACGAATTCTCCGGCGGCATGCGCCAGCGGGTCGCGATCGCGACGGCGCTGCTCAACGCGCCCGACCTGATCATCGCCGACGAGCCGACGACGGCGCTCGATGTCACCATCCAGAGTCAGATCCTGTTCGAGGTGCAGAAGCTCGCCCGCGAGACCGGCACGGCCGTACTCTGGATCACCCATGATCTTGCCGTCGTGGCCGAGCTCGCCGACCGGGTCGCGGTGATGTATGCCGGCCGCGTCGTCGAGATCGGCCCGGTCGATCAGGTTCTCGATGCGCCGCGCCACCCCTACACGCTCGGCCTGCTCAACTCCTCGGCCGCCAATGTCGCGCCCGGCGAGCGGCTGAACCAGATCGACGGCGTCGCGCCGCGCATCGATGCGCGCCCGAGCGGCTGCCCGTTCCGGCCGCGCTGCCTGCGCGTGCAGCCGGTCTGCGCCGAGCGCGATCCCGAGACGGTGGGGGAGGGCGCCCGCAGCTTCCGCTGCCATAATCCGGTGCCGGTGGGAGAAGCGGCATGAATGCCCAATCCAGCGCCCCGATCATCGAGCTCAAGGGCATCACCAAGCATTTCCGACGCAAGCCGACGCTGGCTGAGCGCATCCTGATGGCGACCGGCCGCGGCAAGGCACCGCCGGTGCTGCGCGCCGTCGACGGCATCGATCTCAGTGTGAAGCGCGGCGAGGTGCTTGGTCTCGTCGGCGAATCCGGCTGCGGCAAGTCCACGCTCGCCCGCGTCGTCACCGGCATCCTGAAGCCGACCGCCGGCGAGGTCGTCTACGAGCAGCGGCCGGTGGCCGGGCTCAGAGGCAAGGAGCGACTCGACTTCCTGCTGAAGGTCCAGATGATCTTCCAGGACCCCTACGCCTCGCTCGACCCGCGCATGAAGGTGAGCCGCATCGTCGGCGAGGCGCTGAGCGTCCACAAACTCCTGCCGAAGGCCGAGATCGATGGGGCTGTCGACCGGGCGCTGAGCGAGGTCGGGCTCGATCTCGCCTATCGCGAGCGCTATCCGCACCAGTTCTCGGGCGGGCAGCGACAGCGCATCGGCATCGCGCGGGCGCTGGCCGTGAAGCCGGATTTCCTCGTCTGCGACGAGCCGGTCTCGGCCTTGGACGTCTCGATTCAGGCGCAGGTCGTCAATCTGTTCATGGATGTGCGCGAGCGCCATGGGCTGACCTATCTCTTCGTCAGCCATGACCTCGGCCTCGTCCGCCATATCAGCGACCGGGTCGCGATCATGTATCTCGGCCGCATCGTCGAGGTTGGGCGGGCGGCGGAGATCTTCGCAGAACCGGCGCATCCCTACAGCGCCGCGCTGATCGCCGCGATCCCCTCGGCGGCGCGGCGCAAGCGCGCCTTCCAGCCGCTCAAGGGCGAATTGCCGTCACCGCTGGCGCCGCCGCCCGGCTGCCCCTTCCATCCGCGCTGCGAGCAGGCGATGCCGGTTTGCCGCGAGGTCCGGCCGAAGCTCACCGAGATCGCGCCCGGCCGCAGCGCCGCATGTCATCTGCACAAGGCTCCGGAGGCCGCATGACCACCACCACCCTCAACCCGCCCGTCGGGCGCGGCGCACTGCCCTTCATCGACCGGCGCCATCCGGACAGGCCGCTGGTTGTCAATTTCTATCGCCCGGAGCGCCACCAGCCGAACGACCCTGTCATCGTCGTGCAGCACGGCATGATGCGCAACGGCGACGACTACAGGGATTTCTGGATCGATGCGGCCGAGAAGCACAATCTGCTGATCGTCGCGCCGACCTTTCCCGACGAGCATTTCCCCAAAGCCGAAGGCTACAACAACGGTCTGGTCGTCTCCGCTGACGATGCCATCGCTCCGCGCGAGCAGTGGCTCTACGCGGTGCCCGAGCGCGTGCTGGATGCGCTCCGGGCCGGCGGCGTGATTGATAGCCCCGTCATCCGCATTTTCGGCCATTCGGCCGGCGGCCAGTTCGTGCACCGGATGCTGGCGACGGAGGGCGGTGAGCTCTTCGCGGCGGCGATGGCTTCCAATCCGGGCTGGTACACGCTGCCGACGCTCGATCGGCGCTTTCCGGAAGGGCTCGGCGGGCTCGATCTCGACCGTAGTGCGCTCACACGCTGGCTCGCCTATCCCATGATGCTCTTCGCTGGGGACCGCGACATCGTCACCGACGATCCCAACCTGCCGGCGCAGGCCGAAGCGCTGGCTCAGGGGCCGCATCGCTATGGCCGCGCCCATTTCATGCTCGACTTCGCCCGGGCCGAGGCCGCGCGTCTTGGCGTGCCCTGCAACTGGCAGCTGATCACGGTGCCGGGGATCGGCCATGACGGCGGGGCGATGTCGCGCGCGGCGGCGGCCTATTGGTTCGAAGCCGGCCGGATTCCACCGGTGGAGGAGCTTGGAAAGCAGGTCGAACCCGTACTCTGACAACTCCTGCTGCGGCGCAATATTGCTGACCCGGTGCGAGGGCCACCGGGGTTGGTCGGGCTTCCCGCGCGGGGCGTTTGAGCGCCCCGTCACCGCCTCGTCCATGGGCAACGCTCCCGTAATCTTCGCACGCGATCTGCGGATGCCGACCCGCTCCGATTCACGGAGCCAGGGCGCAGGCAGATGCGTCGGCGGCGGGGAAAGCCGCCGCAAGGAGTTGTTGTCATGTTTCGCACCATCTTGATGGCGGGCCTCGGCCTGCTGGCCCTGTTCGCGGTGCCCGCGGCGGCGGCGGACCGCCTGCTGCCGCGTACTCAGGAGTGGCCGGCCTATACCGCGCCGCGCACCTACAACTGGAACGGCATCTATGCCGGTATCCATTCCGGCGCAGCCTTCGACCGCTTCGACGGCGCCGCCAAGAAGAGCCGCAACGAAGTGCTGCTCGGCGGCCAGCTCGGCTACAACCTGCAGCTCGGCAGCATGGTCTTCGGCATGGAGGGCGACATGTCGATGAACGGCCTCGGCAACAGCTCCAAGCAGCGCGGTGCCGGCACCGGCGCCGACATGCGATATGTCAGCACGCTGAAGGCACGCACCGGTGTCGCCTTCGATCGTGTGCTGATCTACGGCACCGGCGGTCTCGCTTATGGCAGCCTGAAGGCCACGGACGGCCTGCTGTCGAAGACCAAGAGCAAGATCGGCTATGTGGTTGGTGCCGGCGCCGAATACGGCATAACCGACCATCTCTCCGCCAAGCTCGAATACAACTACGTCTCGCTCGGCAAGCAGGACTTCCAGTTCGGCAATACCCGCAGCCGCATCGGCGTCACCGAGCATCTCGTCAAGGCCGGCCTCAACTACCGCTTCTGACCCCGCCATAGCGGCCGGTTTCGCAAGGCCAGTCCTGATTCACGGCCTTCTTGGCCGTTCTCTGGTAGGGATGGGGCGGGATGTTCGGAAATACCGTCCCTTGTCCGGCATCACGTTCCATCCCTGCACCTCCACAGGACAGACATGCGCGCATTGATCGTCGAGGACGAGCCGGATCTGATGAGCTTCCTGTCCTCGCTTCTCACGAATGCGGGGTTGATCGTGGATCGGACCACGACGATCGATGCCGCATTGGCGGCCCTGCGGACCGCGCCCTTCGACATCGCCATCGTCGATAGGCGCCTGCCGGACGGCGACGGCCTGTCGATCGTCAAGGCGCTCAGCGCCGACGATGCGCGTCCGGCCTTCCTGATCCTGACCGCGCGCGACGCCAAGGCCGACGTCATCGAAGGCCTCAATGGCGGCGCCGACGATTATCTGGTCAAGCCTTTCGAGCCGGGCGAGCTGCTTGCGCGCCTGCGGGTGATCGTGCGGCGGCGTCATCCCAAGCGATCCCTGGTCATTGCGGCCGGTAACCTCTCGCTCGATCTTGAGGGCCGCAGCGCCTGTGTCGGAGCCGAGCCTCTCGACCTGCGCCGGCGCGAGGCGCTGATCCTCGAAGCCCTCGTTCAGCGCGTCGGCCGCGTCGTCACCCGCGATGTACTGATCGAGGCCGTCTATGGCTTCGACGATCTGATCGAATCGAACACGCTGGAGGCGCAGATCTCGCGCCTGCGCCGCAAGCTTCGCGACGCCGGTGCCCAGGTCGAGATCACCTCGCTGCGCGGCATCGGCTACATGCTGAAGACGACAGTGTCGGCGCTCTAGCGCATCTCAATCGCGGCTGGTGCCGTCCGGCGGGAAGGCCAGGCGCACCGTTGTGCCGCCATCCTCATTGCCGAGAATGGCGATGGAGCCGCCATGGGCGGCCATGATGTCGCGCACGATGGTCAGGCCAAGACCCGCGCCGGTCGAACTCGGCGACATACGGTTGAACGGCTCCATCGCCTGCGGGCGCTTCGCCGCTGCGATGCCGACGCCGTCGTCGATGACCTCCAAGACGGCTCCGTCGAGGACGCGGACCAGAATGGTCGATCTGGCCTTCGCATGGCGCAGGGCGTTGTCGACGAGGTTGGCGAGCGCGGCCCGGACCGTGGGCTCATTGGCATCGATCACCCCGTGCAGATCGCCCTCCTCTTCCAGCGCGACATCCACACCGTGGCTGAGGATGAGCGGAGCGAGCTCGGCCAGGACGGAGCGAGCGAGCGCGTTGAGCTGCAGCGGTTCGAAGGGCAGTTCGGTGGCATGCAGGCGGGCGAGTTGCAGCATCGAGGAGACGATGGTGGTCAGCCGGCTCAGATCCGTGGTCAGCTGGAGGCGCGCCGGCTCGTCCGGGAGCGCGTCGACCCGGCTGCGCATCACGGCGAGCGGGGTGCGCAGTTCGTGCGCGACATTGTTCATGAAGCGCCGTTGTCCCTCCATGTTGCCGGCGATCTGGTCGAGCGCCGAATTGAGCGCGGTCGTCAGGGGCATGAGCTCGATCGGGGTTTCCTCGGTCGGCAGCAGGCCGCGCGGCGCGCGGGGATCGATGCGGGCCGCCGCTTCGGCAGCGCTGCGCAGCCGCGCACTGATATAGGAGACCGACATCGCGATTGCGGCAGCGATGATGATGCCGAAGACCACCGAGATCGCGAAGGCCGGACCGGCGATCGCGCGCAGGAAATAGCCGAGGATCAGGTCCCAACCCGGCACGCCGCCGCCGGTCGCGACGATGACGCGGCTGCCATCCTTCTCGATCACGTCGAAGGCGAGTGCGTTGTCGCCGCCGACGCGCATCTGCGCCGCGATCGTCGGGCCATCCAATCGGATGTCGATGGGCAACCCCGGACGCAACTCTGGCGCATACTCGACGACGGAACGTCCATCGGAGACGAGATACCAGAGACGGGGGCTGGCATGCTCGATCTGCACAAGCGCCGCGGTCTTCTCGACCTGCAGTCCGCCGCCCGTCGACGGCCGTACGCCTTGCTGGATGATTTGTGAGGTGACGTCGTTGCGTAGGGCGCCAGGGTCTTCGGTGATGAAGGTGAACGCCAGAACGGCCGCGATGAAGGCCGCGAACAGGACGATGCCCAGCAGGCCGAGCCGGAGCGTAAGGGCGCGCGACAGCGAGGTCACGCCAGGCCCCCGTTCTCACGACGGCCGTGAGCGTTCGAAGTCGCCGGCGACGGCCTCACGGAAATCGGTTCAATGTTGCGGGTCGTCACGGAGCCTCTGTGCGGGTATGGCTTGTCGGACAGGGCGCGCTGCTCTGGCTCGCTCTGCATGGACCGTAATAGCGTTGCCGTTCAACTCTTCCATGGATCTGCCAACCTGATGCCTGTGTTGCGCACCGTGGCAAGGGGGAGCCGTCCGGTCTGGGCGTTGGCGGCGCTGCTCGCGGCCGCGCCGATCGAAGCCACGGCGTTGGCACAGGGCAGACCGCCGGCGAAGGAACAGATCCGGCCGGGCCAACTGCCGACGACATCGCGCAACGATATCTTGCGATTGGTCGAGGGGGTATTCGACACCGCGTCGAAAACGGTCAGCCTTCCGATCGAACGTGCGTTCGCCCTGTTCGGCGAGCCCAATGCCTATATCGTCGGCGGCGAGCTGAGCGGCTCTTTCGTTGTCGGCGGGCGACATGGCAGCGGCGAGTTGCGTTTTTCGGACGGGTCCCCTGAGCCGGTGATCTGGTCGGCGCTGTCGGTCGGCATCGGACTCGGCGCCGATTACGGCCGGGTGATCATGCTGGTCTACGGGCTTGACCGGCGGGAGGACGTGTTCGGAGACTATGCCAGCCTCGGCGGCAGCGCCCATTTCCTGGCCGGGGCCAATGCGACGATCCTCGCCTCGCCGCGCGCGCGGATCGTCCTCATCTCGTCGGGCCTTGGCCTGCGCTTCTCGGGCGATCTCAGCCGCATCCGCATCGAGCCGGCGGGTTCGCCGGAGATCCTGCGCCCACCAGCAAACATCTGCGGCAATCCGGCCGATTGTCCGCCGCCGGGACGCCCCTGACGGGACGATGCTCAGCGGGCCCGCTCGAGCGATTGGTAGGCCGCAGAGTGGAGCTCGTCGAGGCGCGCCGAGATGTCCATGGCGATGAGGCCGACCTCGCGATCGTCGGCACCCTTTCGGACATAGAGCGGCTCCGACCAGAGGATGCAGCCGCGGCCAAAGGGCAGGGCGATGCTGGACCGGTCCCAGTTTGTCAGATCGAAGCGCGCGCTCGTGACGGCGGCGAAGAGGTAGATCGGCCGACCGGTGACGCGGGCGAGCTGCACGGCGCCCTTGCCGGCCACCCGCGACACTTTCGGCACGTCGGCCGTGAGAACGACGCTGGTGCCGTCGCGGAGCGCGTCCCGCATTTCGAAGAACGCTGGAATTGCCCGCTTGGTCTGAATTTTCGGGCGGCTCTGCGTCCCCGAGCCACGGATGGTCCGGAAACCGGCCCGTTCGACGACGGAGGCGACGACCTCGCCATCGAAATGCAGCGAGGCCAGGATTGCCACGCGCGATGCCCCCTCGAGCGCCGCAAGGCTCAGCATCTGCTGGCCGTGCCATGTCAGGGCGATGAACGGCTCGCGGCTGCGCTCCCAAGGACAGGCCCCGGGAATGACCGGCCTGAACCGGGTGGTTCGTTGCACGAGGTTGATATAGCCGTGCAGTGCGCGGCCGGCGAGCGCCGCTGACTGGCCTGAGCTGGGACGCATCTTCCGCTCTCCATGATGAATCACATGGAGTGGTCGGTGCTCCGGCTTGCTGGAACATTGCGCGGCAGCCGGCGGAGAGGCCGGCTTCGCACAAAATCAGGGTTTGAACGCGCTTGCCGCCCCGTCAGGCGCTCCGGCCATGGCTATGGTCCGTCCGCAGGCGGCGCTCGATGAAGCGGCTATAGGAGCCCATGCCGTAGCTGAGCAGGGCATAGACCAGCGCCGCGAAGACATAGCCCTCCAGCACGGCGATGCCCTGCCAGACCGGATCGCGCATTGCCGAGCGCACCGTGTCGAGGAAGTCGAGCAGGCCGATGATCGTGACGAGTGTCGTGTCCTGAAAGAAGCCGATGAAGATGTTGACCAGCGGCGGGATGACGATCTTGAGCGCCTGCGGCAGCACGATCTTGCGCATCGACAGCCAATAGCCGAGGCCGAGCGAGGCGGCGGCTTCGTGCTGGCCCTTCGGCACTGCCTGCAGACCGCCGCGGACGGTCTCGGCGATATAGGCGCCGGCGAAGATGATGATTGCGACCTGCGCCCGCAGCAATTTGTCGATGGTGACACCGTCCGGCATGAACAGCGGCAGCATCACCGAGGCCATGAACAGGATCGAGACCAGCGGCACCCCGCGCACCGTCTCGATGAAGATGACGGCGATGACCTGGATTGCGGGCAGCTTCGAGGAGCGCGCCAGCGCCAGCAGCACGCCAAGCACGAAGCCGAAGGCGAGCCCGACCGAGGAGAGCATGAAGGAGAGCGGCAGGCCGCCCCAGTTCGTGGTGCTCACCACCATGAGGCCGAACAGCCCGCCATACATCAGCACGCCGCAGACGATGACGACAGCGAGCCAGAGCCAGACCAAACGCCGCGACCAGAAGCGCGGAATCATCGAGATGATCACCGCAGCGAGGAACAGCAGCACGGCGAGTGCCGGGCGCCAATGCTCCTCGTAAGGATAGAAGCCGAAGATCATGAAGCGCAGCTTCGCCGCCAGGAAGGGCCAGCACGCCCCGTTCCCGGCCTTGCAGGCCTGCGGTCCGCCTTCCGTCACCGCGCGGGTGACGAGCCAGCCCCAAGCGCCGGTCACGAGGCGATAGATCAGCCAGAGGCAGGCGAGGGTGATGGCGGCGTTGAGCGGAGAGCCGACAAAGGGCTTCAGCCCAGCCAGCCAACGCCGCTGTCCCTGCAGGGGGCGGTCGGCGCGTTCGACGCCAAGCATCGCCGTATTGGTGAGCTCGGACATCTCAGCGCTCCACCAGGGCGACGCGGGCGTTGTACCAGTTCATGAGCAGCGAGATCGTGATCGACAGGCCGAGATAGACCAGCATGAAGATCGCGATGCCCTCGATGGCCTGTCCGGTCTGGTTCATCGTGGTGTTGGAAACCATCACCAGATCGGGGTAGCCGATCGCGATGGCGAGCGAGGAGTTCTTGAAGGTCGAGAGATAGGAACTGGTCAGCGGCGGAATGATCACGCGCAGCGCTTGCGGCAGCACGACCAGCCGCATCGTCTGGCGGTCGTGCAGCCCGACGGCACGCGCAGCCTCCCATTGGCCGCGCCCGACCGCGAGGATGCCGGCGCGGACGATCTCGGCGATGCCGGCGGAAGCTGAGAGGCCGAGCCCGACCAGAAGCGCGGTGAATTCCGGGGTGACCTGCAGGCCCCCGGTGATGCGGAAGCGGCCTTTTTCCGGCCAGTTCACCACGAGATCCGGCTGAAACAGCAAGAGGCCGATGAGCGGTGGCGCGAGGAGGGCGACGAGCACATAGGGCCAGGCGGCCCTGGCGTGGCCGGACGCGACGCGGTGGCGCCGCATGAACGCGGCGACCACGAAGGCGAGCACGATGCCGGCCAAGGCGGAGACCAGCACGCCGGTATGGGCGGCCGACCAGCGCAGCGAAGGGACGATCAGGCCGCCATTGCTGAGGAAGACGTCGGGCAGCACCTGCCAGGCGTCCCGCACCGGCGGAAACACCGCGACGATCAGCGCATACCAGAGGAAGAGGTAGAGCAGCAGCGGCACATTGCGCAGCGCCTCGACATAGATCAGCGCGAGGAAGGACAGGAGCGGATTGCGCGACAGTCGGGCGATGCCGACGATCAGGCCGAGCACGGTCGAGAGGATAACGGCGAAGATCGAAACCCAGACCGTGTTGAGCAGCCCGACGAGAATGGCGCGGCCGTAGGTGTCGCTGGATTCGTAGCTGATGAAGGACTGGCTGATGACGAAGCCCGCCGGCCGGGAGAGATAGGCGAAGCCCGTTGCGATGTTCTGTTCGGCGAGCTTCCGCGAGACCGTGCCGAAGAGGTAGAGGCCGATCCCGACGACGAGGACCACGGCCACGACCTGATAGAGCACGGCGCGCACGCGCACATCGTAAATGAGCCGCAGCGGGCTGGATGCTGGAGAGGCCATCGGGCTGTTCCGTGCTGGAGACGCACCGGCCGCGCGCGACGGCCGGCGGTCTCAGGTCAATCGAGGGAACGCCAGATCGCCGCGCGTCCCACCGGACGCGACGACGGCGATCTATTCATTTGATACCGCATCGGATTTTCTAAAAAGCGGAAGCCACTTTTCGGTCCGATGCGATGGCCGGGATCACCGGAAGGGTGGGGAGTAGAGCAGACCGCCCTTGGTCCAGAGCTGGTTCGGGCCACGGGTCAGGCCGAGCGGGGTCTTCTCGCCGAGATGGCGCTCGAAGAGCTCGCCGTAATTGCCGAGCTGCTTGATGGCGTTGTAGGCCCATTTGTTGTCGAGGTTCAGCATCTTGCCGAGATCGCCGTTGACGCCGAGCAGGCGCTGGATCTCGGGGTCCTTGCTCTTGAGCTGCTCGTCGATATTGGCCTTGGTGATGCCGTACTCCTCGGCCGCGATCAGGGCGTTGACCGTCCAGGAGACGATGTCGCGCCAGTTGCTGTCGTTCTGGCGGATGACGGGCGCAAGCGGCTCCTTCGAGATCGTCTCGGGCAGGATGACGTATTGCTTGGGGTCGTTCGCGATCGCGCGCACCGAGGCGAGATCCGAACGGTCGGTGGTGATGACGTCGCAGCGGCCGGAGAAGAAGGCGTTGCGCCACTCGTCGGGATTCTCGAAGACGACCGCCTCGTATTTGATGTTGCGCGGCTTGAAGTAGTCTTCGAGGTTCTGCAGCGTCGTCGTGCCCGGTAGGATGCAGACGGCCGACTGCGACAGCTCCGCCGCGCTCTTCACGCCGAGCTTGCTCGAAACCATCAGGCCCTGGCCGTCATAGAAAACGACCGGCGCGAAATCGAGGCCGAGCGATGTGTCGCGCGAGAAGGTCATCGTCGTCTGGCGCGAAAGCAGGTCGACCTCGCCGGACTGAAGCCCCTGGAAGCGGACGTTGGTGTTGAGCGGAACGAAGTCGACCTTGTCCGGAACACCGAAGACGGCGGATGACACGGCGCGGCAGATGTCGCTGTCGAAGCCCTGGCGAACGCCCTTGTCGTCGGCGTAGGAGAAGCCCGGAGCCGTGGGGGAGACGCCGCAGAGAATCTTGCCGCGCTTCTTCACAGCCTCGAGCGTCGCTTGCGCCGATGCGGGAGCGGCGAACACGGAAAAGGCGGCCGCGGCGAGACCGATCGCGGCCAGCTTGCAGAACATTTTTGGCATAGGCGTTTCCCCTGGTGCGTGCCTGTCGTCGGCGCGTCGACAGGGAGCCTATTGAGCTGCGGTTGCCGCCGCAAGGACCTTCCGCGCCAAATCCCTTGACGGTGCGGAGTGACGGCGCGGGGCCGGCACGGTAGGCTGGGCGCGAACCGGATTGCGCCCTTGAAGTCCCGACTCGCCACATTCCTGCTGCTGTGGGTTCCGCTTGCGCTCATCGGCCTCGGGCTGGGGGCCGCGATCGAATTCACACGGGCAAGCGACGCGCTCCACCGCGAGGGAGCGACGCTGCATCGCGTCCTCTCGCAGCGCGCCGAGCAGCATGACGCGCATCTCACCAGCCTCGCGGCGGTGCTGGCGAGTTCGACCGCGGATTCCGGCACGTGGCGCGCCGTCGTGGAGGCGATGCAACGCTTCTATCCGCGGATCGCGGCGGTCGAGCTGGCAGGATCAGGAGCTCCCCCCGACGGGCTCGAGGGGAAAGCTGCGGAGAATCTCAAGGACTTCGATCCGCTCGCGCTTGCGGCGCGCATCCGGGAGCTTGCGCCGGGCCACACCGGGACGCTGCCCAGCCGGGGAGGGAAGCCTTTCTATGCGCTCGTCAAGCGCATCCCGGACAACGGCTCGGAGCCGCGGGCGCTGGTGCTCGTCATCGACGCCACACGCATGGCCGAACCGGAAGGCGGCTTGCCGGAGGAGACCGTGCTCGCGCTGCACGATAGCTCCGGAGCCAGGATCGTCAGCCAAGGACGTGAACGTCCGCCCGGTACGGGTCTGCCCGAACTCACCTATGAGCGGGCGTTGGGAAGCCGCTCGCAGCCCATGGTCCTGTCCCTGGAGCGGCGGCCGGCCGTGGCCGAGATCCTGCCGCCGATCCTGCTGATCGGCTGGCCGCTGGCCTCCGGGCTCGCAGTGCTGCTGCTGCTTGCGGTTCTGCGCGAAAAGCGCGCCAGCCAGCGGGCGCGCGAAGCGATGCGCCTGCATCAGCAGGATGCGCGACTCGCCCATGCGATGCGGGTGAACACGGTCGGCGAGATGGCGTCCGGCATCGCTCATGAGATCACGCAGCCGCTGACGGCGATCCTCAGCCAGAGCCAGGCCGGCCTGCGGCTCATGCGCTCCGCGGCGGGGCAACCGGACGCGCTGATCGGCGTGCTCGATGCGAATGTGCGGCACGCCTTGAGGGCCGGCGAAATCCTGGAGCGGCTGCGGGCCTATGTGACGCGCCGCGAGCCGCAGCCCCAACCGAACGACCTCAACTGCATCGTCCGCAATGTCGTTGCCCTGACGCAGCGCGACCTGCAGGAGCGCGGGATCGGCCTCAACCTTGAACTCGGCCCCTCGCCGCTGCCGGCGCGGGTCGATCGGGTCGCGATCGAGCAGGTGGTTCACAATCTCGTCCGTAACGCGGCGGAGGCGATAGCAGGCGAGGCCGGAGGACGACGCGAGATCACGCTCTCGACCCGGCTCGTCGGAGGCGATGTCGAGATCGCCGTGAGCGATACTGGCCCGGGCATCGCGGAGGCCGATCTGGCACGGCTGTTCGAGCCGTTCTTCACCACCAAGAGCGGCGGCATGGGGCTCGGCCTGCCGCTCTGCGAGCGTTTGGTCCAGTCGGCCGGCGGGCGCATCGCTGCGCGCAGCGAGGCCGGCCGGGGCGCCGTGTTCACGGTTCGCTTGCCGCTCCTGGCTCTGGAACAGGGGATCGCGGCTGAATGAAGCCCGCTGCCCGTACGGTCTATCTGATTGACGACGACGACGATGTCCGCGATGCGCTCACGCTGCTGCTGCGGACCATGGGCTTCGCGGCGCAGCCCTTCGCCGGCGTCCAGGCCTTCCTGGAGCGCCCGAACCTGCGGCAGGATGGCTGCATCATCGCCGATATCCGCATGCCCGGGACATCCGGCCTGCAACTTCTGGAGCGCATGGCGAGCGAAGCAGAGCGCATGCCGATTGTCATCGTCACCGGCCATGGCGATGTCGCCGCCTGTCGCCGCGCCTTCAAGGCCGGAGCCGTCGACTTCCTGACAAAGCCGATCGACGAGCAGGTGCTGCTCGAGGCGATCGAGGCGGGCTTCGCGCAGCTCGACGAACGCAGCAGGGTTCACGCCGCCCGCGCCGGGCGGGAAGCACAGCTGGCCAAGCTGACCCAGCGCGAGCGGGAGATCCTCGATCTCATCGCCGAAGGGCTTTCGACCAAGGAAATCGCTCGCGCGCTCGCCGTTTCGCCGCGCACGGTCGAGACCCATCGCGCCAATATTGCCGAGAAGCTCGGCGCCGGCTCGGTTGCGGAGATGGTTCGTATCGCCCTTGAAGGGTAGGGCTCCGACAACTTCGCTCTCGCGGCTGTCATTGCCGCCTTGCTCCGTAGGATTACTGAGAGGTCTCCGGCGCCGTACCGATCTTTTTTCGCTTCGCGGTTCGGTAGCGTGGCCCCGTCGAGCTCAGGCTCGCCACGCCCCGCATCGGAGAGACCATGTTCAAGACCGCTTTCGCCGCCGCTGCTGCCACACTCGCTCTCGTTCCGGCCGTCGCCGGCGCCCAGGTTTTGCAGCAGCGCAACATGCCGCTCGCCATCGCGCAGGAGATCGCGCAGGCCGCCGTCGAGGCCTGCGCCACCAAGAACTTCTACATTGCCGCCACGGTGGTCGACCGGGCCGGCGTGCCCCTTGCCATGCTGCGCGCCGACCGGGCCGGTCCGCACACCGTCGCTGCCAGCCGCGACAAGGCCTACACCTCGGCTTCCGCTGGCAATGGCACCCTGGCGATGGCCGAGGGCGCGGAGAAGAACCGGGCGGCGCGCCATGTCGCCTCGATCGAGGGCTTCCTGCTGCTCGGTGGCGGCTTGCCGGTCAAGGTCGGCGACGAGGTGATCGGCGCGGTCGGCGTCGGCGGCGCCCCGGGCGCCAATCTGGACGAGGATTGCGCCAAGGCCGGGATCGAGAAGGTGCAGGCGAAGCTGCGCTGAATTGGCCGATCGCAGTCATTGTGAAGCAGGTGGCCGCTGCGCCGGCCGCCTGCCCGCCATTGGGGAACGTCGCCATGTCGAGGATGTTGCTGGGCGCGCTGGCGCTTCTGGCCGCCATCGGGTCCGGTGAAGCGACGGCGCAGACGCCGCCGAGCCCGGCCGAACTTGCCGCCTATCGCGGCTTGCACGCGGCGGCTGCGGCGGGCGATGCCACGACCATCCGCCGGGTGGCCGCGGCGGGGGGTGACCTCGATGCGCGCGACGGCAATGGCCGCACGCCTCTGCATGTCGCGGCATTCCAGGGGCGGGCCGAGGCTTCGCGTCTCCTGATCGCCGTCGGTGCCAAGCCGGGACTGCTCGACGAGCAGCGTTACGATGCGCTGACGATCGCGGCGGTGCGTGACGACGTGCCGATGGTCAGGGCGCTGCTGGCATCCGGCGCTTCGGCCAAGCTGATCACGAGCCGCTATGACGGCACGGCGCTGATCGCAGCCGCACATCTCGGCCATGACGAGGTGGTGCGCGAGCTGATCAAGGCCGGGGCGCCGCTCGACCATGTCAACAATCTCGGCTGGACCGCCCTGATGGAGGCGGTAGTGCTGGGCGATGGCGGCCCCCGTCACGTCGAGACGGCACGCGCTCTGCTTGCCGCGGGCGCGGATCGCTCTATCGCGGACGGGCAGGGCATCACGCCGCTGCAGCACGCCCGGGCGCGCGGCGATCGGGCGATGGCCGCAGTGCTGGAAAGCGCGCAGAGGCGCTGAATACGCGCCGCTCGCAGACCCCGATTGCGCTCCAGCGCAGGGTTTAGCGGCCGCCAATGCTCATTCTCGTTTCCCAGACCGACCGGCAATCCGACGCGCCAGGATGGAACCCCGCCTGCGGCTTCCCGTTGAAGCAGGCAGTGGGAGAGGTGAGACATGCCCTCGAGAGCGATGGAATTGCGCCGTTCGGATGTCCGCATGAATCCGGCGCGATATGAACGATGCCAGGATACCGACGGGAACAGATATGTCGTCGCGGTGTGGTCTGACACCGACGGACTCGCGCGGTTCACCCTCCTCGACGGAACATCCCTCGCGCGTGTCGATAACGAGAGTTTCCTGATGCCGAGCGGAACTCGCCTTCGCCGCTGCAAGGATGAGCCCTTTGCGCATTGGGCTTGAGCGGCACGCTGGCCAACCCTGCGGCCCAGAATTGTGCGCCAGATTATCCGCGTGGCGGGACAGCAGATGACCGATGCTCCGCCTGTCCCTCAACGTTCACGCATGCGCCAGTTCTTTCGGGTGGCCCTGCGCTACTGGCGCGACCAGGATACGCGCTGGCGGGCCTGGCGGCTGACGGCCGCCGTATTGTTCTTCGTTGCCGCGCAAACGGCGAGCGCAGTCGGCATCAACAAATGGAACCGCCTGTTCTTCGACGCGCTCGAGAAGCGGGACGTCACGGGCGTATGGGCGGCGACAGGGTGGCTGCCCCCTTTGGTCGTGGCCACGGCCCTGTCGGTGTCCGGGTTGGTGGTCTGCCGCATGCTGCTGCAGACGCGCTGGCGCGAGAACCTCACCCGGCGCGTCGCGGGCTGGTGGATCGCGGACCAGCGCTATTATCGCCTCGGCTTCCTGACCAAGAGGCTGACCGCACCCGAATATCGAATCGCGGAGGATGCCCGCCTCGCGATCGAGCCGCTGGTCGAGCTGGCGATCGGGCTGATCAGCGCCTTCATCACGGCGGCGACTTTCGCAGCGATCCTCTGGCAGGTCGCGGGCTCGGCCGAGGTGACGCTGGGAACCGTCACGATCGTCATCCCGAGCTATATGGCCGTCGCCGCAGTGCTCTACGCCGCCATCGCGTCGCTCGCAGCCTATCTGACCGGGCGGCCGCTGGTGGGCCTCGTCTCGCACAAGAACGAGATGGAAGCCCAGTTCAGGGCCGAGATGACGCGGCTGCGCGAGAACGCCGAGAGTATCGCACTCATCCGCGGCGATGCCGATGAACTGAGCGCGGTGGGGGAGGATTACGGACGCGTCGTCGCCGCCTGGCTCCGGATCATCCGCCAGCAAGGCATCATCGCGCTGGTCCTGAATACGAACGGGGCCTTGTTCCCGATCGTGCCGCTCCTGCTTATCGCGCCCAAGTATCTGGCCGGCGGTGTCACCCTCGGCGCGGTGGTGCAGGTCGTGGCCGCCTTCAGCGCCGTGCAGGCCGCGCTGATCTGGTTCGTCGACAACTTCGTCAGGCTGGCGGAGTGGTTCGCCTCCGTGAGGCGCGTCGACGAGCTGGTCGAGGAACTGCAGGCGCTCGATATCGGCACGATCATGGAGGCGGATACGCGGATCGAACTCGGGGAGAGCGAGGACGAGGCGATCCATATCCAGAATTTGTCGCTCGCGCACAGCAATGGCCGCGTCGTCGTCGCGGATGCGACTGTTGCCATCGAGCGCGGTGCGAAGGTTCTGATTGCAGGGGAGAGCGGCTCCGGCAAGAGCACGCTCATCCGGGCATTGGCCGGGCTCTGGCCCTGGGGATCAGGCTCGATCCGCGTGCCCGCGGGGCAATCGATCGCTTTCGTTCCCCAAAAGCCGTATCTGCCGCGGGGAACGCTGCGTTCGATCTTGCTCTACCCGGCTTCGGAGCGGCCCGTCGACGAGGAGACGATGATCGGAGCGCTGCAGCGCTGTGGCCTGGGCTATCTGTCCAGGAGGCTCGACGCGGAGGATGATTGGGACCGCATTCTCTCCGGAGGAGAGCGCCAGCGGGTCGCCTTCGCACGCCTGCTGATCCAGAAGCCGGACATCATCGTGATGGATGAGGCGACGTCCGCGCTCGACGAGGCGAGCCAGGAAGCGCTGCTGGGGCTGTTCGACAGCGAACTGGCCGACGCGACGCTCATCAGCGTCGGACACCGCCCGGGGCTCGAAGACTATCACGAGCAGAAGATCACGCTCGAACGCCGCCCGGCCGGAGCCCATCTGACGTCCAAGCCGATCGGGCGGTCGCTGTGGCGCCTTTTCCGGGGGCGCCGGGAGGCCAATGAAGATACTGCAGACTGAGGTGGGCGAGGCTTGCGCTTCCGAGCCTGCGGCCGGCCGGGATTGGCCAGCCGCAGGGGGCGATGTCAGCTTTGCACGAAGGCGAGCAGGTCGGCGTTGAGCTCGTCGGCATTCACGGTGAGCATGCCGTGGCCGAAGCCTGGATAGGTCTTCAGCTTGCCGTTCTTCAGGTGCTTGATCGACTCGCGCGCGGCGGCGCCGATCGGCACGATCTGGTCGTCCTCGCCATGCAGGACGAGGGTGGGCACGCCGATCGCCTCGAGATCTTCCGTCTGATCGGTCTCGGAGAAGGCCTTGATGCCGTCGTAATGGGCCTTGGCACCGCCCTCCATGCCCTGCCGCCACCAGTTCCGGATGACGCCCTGGTCGATTTTCGCACCCGGCCGATTGAAGCCGTAGAAGGGGCCTGTCGGGACGTCGAGGAAGAATTGCGCCCGGTTGTCGGCGAGCGCCTTGCGGAAGCTGTCGAAGACCTCGATGGGCAGGCCGCCCGGGTTCTTGTCGGTCTTGACCATCAAAGGCGGCACCGCGCTGACCAGCACCGCCTTGGCGACGCGGTCCTGCGGCTCGCCATGCCTGGCGACATAGCGAGCAACCTCGCCACCGCCGGTGGAGTGGCCGATATGGACCGCGTTCCTGAGATCGAGATGCTGCGCGACCGCCGAGGCATCCGCTGCATAATGATCCATGTCGTGCCCGTCCCAGACCTGGGCGGAGCGGCCATGGCCGCGGCGGTCATGGGCGACGACGCGATAGCCCTTTGACAGGAAGAAGAGCATCTGCCCGTCCCAATCATCCGAAGAGAGCGGCCAGCCATGGTGGAACATGATGACCTGGGCGTCTTTCGGTCCCCAATCCTTATAGAAGATCTCGACCCCGTCCTTGGTTGTGACGAATGGCATTTCAGTCTCCTTTGGTGTGCCAAACATGGTCTTTGCGGCGACGGCGCCAAATCCATCGGTTCCGTCGAAATTTCGTCGCGATGCCCGTTGCCGGAAGGCAGCGCACGGCAGGCTGCACTCTGCAACGGCATTATGGGGCCGTCTTGTCCGACTGCCCGGCTTTTTGTGGTTTATCGTCTCGACTTGGCAGAGATGCGTCAAAGCTGGCTGTGCCATGCCCCCCGCGGGGTTCCGGCGCAGCGCGTGAAGGCGTGTGCGAATGACCCGATCATCAGCGCCGCAATCGGGGGCGGTCGTCAAGAGAGACGAAAGTGCCGTCTGGCTGATGGCGTCGACTTTCTGCTTCCCGCCCTTGAAGGTGCTGTAGATTGCGGCAGGTCGCGTTTGAGGAGACATCATGATTCTGGTCTGTGGCGAGGCGCTGATCGACCTGTTCGTCGGTGCGCCGGATCGCGGCGAGATGCCGGCGCGAGCGGTTCCCGGTGGTTCGCCGTTCAATGTCGCGATCGGCCTCGCCCGGCTCGGCATCGAAGCGGGGTTTCTCGGAGGCGTTTCGCGCGATGCGTTCGGCTCGCTGCTGGCCGAGATGCTGGCCCGGGAAGGGGTCGATTGCGGCTATCTGGTACGGACGGACCGGCTCAGCACGCTCTCCGTCATCGCCACCGACGGCAATGGCCAACCCCGCTACAGCTTCCATGGCGAGGGCGCCGCGGACCGCTCTCTCCTGCCATCCGATCTGCCTTCCGAACTGCCCGGCACCGTCGAGGCGCTGGCTTTCGGGTCCTACACCATGGCGGCCGAGCCGGTGGGGCCGAGCCTCGCCGCGCTGGCCGAGCGCGAGAAGGACAGGCGGTTCATCAGCGTCGACCCCAATTTGCGACCGACGGCGCTCGGCGGGCTGGCGGGCTGGCATATGGCGGCCGAGCGCTTCTACCGCGCCGCGAACCTGATCAAGGCCAGCGAGGAAGATGTGCGGATCGGCTGGGACGGGCAAGTTACGATCACTGAGGCCGCCGCCTATTGGCTCGATCTCGGCGCGCAACTGGTGGTCATCACCGAGGGAGAGCGAGGCGCGACGGCCTTCTCGTCTGCCGGGCGGATCTCGGTGCCCGGACGGCCTGTCACGGTTTGCGATACGGTTGGCGCCGGGGATGCCTTCCATGCGGCGCTGCTGGCGCGGCTCGCCCAAACCGGCCGATTGCACCCGTCGGCGCTGGCTGAACTCGATATCGCATCCGTTCGCGAATTGCTGGTCTATGCCAGCGCCGCGGCGGCGCTCTCGGTCGCACGCCGGGGCGCGGTCTTGCCGACCGCCGCGGAGGTGGAGGCGTTGCTGTCGACGCCGGCGTAGCTGCCATCGTCGGCCGCGCAGGCGAGCGCCATTCCCGCTCAGGGCAGGACGCGGGTCAGTTCGAGGCGCTGCGGCGGCCCCAGGACGCGACTGGCGGTTGAGATGGTTCGTACGCTCGTCGGATTCCGATGGATTTCGGACATCCGGATCAGACGCGCGCTTTCGAGGTCGTGCTGCCACAGATCGGGCCTCTCCGGCTCGGCAGATTCGGCCACGCAACCGGTAAAGGCGAAGGACCGGTAGATGGGAAAGGCATAGGGCTCCCACCCATCCGACCCCATCGGACTTGGCCGTTCCATGATCCACTCGGCGGTGGCGCCGCTGATGCGCAGGCCCGCCGGCACCGAGGCGTCGAAGGCCTGCAGGATGATGCCCTTGCTGACGTTCTTTAGATTACAACGCACCGTTGCCTCGTCGCGCACCGTGATGATCGCGCTGATCTTGTCACGGGGATCGACGGGCAGTGCGAGCTCCTGAATCGGGAGATCCAGCCCCCGCGCCCACAATTGGAACCAGCTCGAATACTCGGCATGAGGGACAGGTTCCGTGAGCCAGCGCTGCCGCGTGCCGATCTGAGGGAGAGAGGAATCCGCATAGAGCCTCTGCCCGTCGAGCCCGATCCATGTCGAACTCTGGTATTCCGGGGCGGTTCCGCCGGGCGGTGCGGAGACCTCAGGCACAGTCCAGTTCGCCATCACGGAGACGAAGCTGCGGCCGTCACGGGGTGTCACATAGCCGCCGGACCAGTTCATGCTCTTCTGCACCGGCCTGGCGGCTTGAGCGGCAAAGCGCAGAATTTGCAGCCGCGGGGCCACGTTGGCGGCCTTGGACGCGCTGAGAAACCGCAAGGGCGGAGCGTTGGGGCGCCGGCGCAGGAAGGCCCGGCGAAATGCTGCCGCCGCCGGATTGGCCCTGAATTCCGCAGGGGTCGGCAGGCCATAGCGCCGCAATTCCCTGTCGCTCGCATCCGCGGGATCGAAGGTCTCCGGTGGCAAAGGATAGGGCGCGATGGCGCCGTTAGGCGGGTCGGCCATTGCCGCCTCCTCACTCTGGTTTCCATTCGGCGGCGGCCTTCGTCACGGTCTCGCCGAATGTTTTGAGCGTGTAATGATCCGCGCTCTGCCCGGTGTCGCTGTGCTCCGACAGTTTCGCGAAGGCCGCGGAGGCGATTGCGGCGCCGGCTTCGGAATCGCTTGGAAAATGCAGTCCGGCGATCTCGCGGTTGCGCGCCACACGCCGTGCGAGCGCCATGAGCGTTTCCGTCAGGGCTGTCCGGTCAGCCTGGGGCAGTGCCGGAGTCACGATCTTCAGCATGTGCGCCATGCAGGCTGCCATGAGATGCGCCTGGGTGGCATGGCCGCTGGGATAGGATGAATGGCCGGGTACGGGGATCGGCGGCATCAGCGCGGGGCATTCCCAGGATGGGCGCGGGCGCTGGAAGACCTGCTTGTAGTAGAGGGCACTGAAAGACGCGACCAGGCTGGCGATGTGCAGGACCCGGAAGGTCTGCGGATGGGAGGCCGGCGTCATCGCCAGCGCCGCCATGAAGGTGGAGATGAACTCGCCATCCTGCACGAGTATTTCGCCCAGGGCCGACGCGCGCTCGTCGCGCGCGGCGGCAAGCAGGTTCTTGATCTCGCGCGCCTGCCTGGTTTCAGCCCCCTCCTTGCCGTTAAGGCCGATCAGGATGTCCGCCAGCGTGTCGTTCAACTGGTTGGTGTTCCAGTTCGTCGCGGCGAACTCCGTCAGCCCCCGGAAGGCATACCAGCGCGCCGCCCAATGGCGGTCCGCAAATGTCGCCGGTTCGCCGCCGACGGCAGCGTTCATGAAAAGGATCTTCTTGTAAGGCCCAGATGCCGGGTCGAGGCGGATATGCACCGATTTCTGCAGATCCCGGATCCGTCCACCAGCCGCCGTGGTCGACTCCATCGAGAACGGAAAATCGGCCCGGTCGGGTACGAACCAGTTTCCGTCGTCGCCGCTGATGCCGGAGTTTCCGGTATTGCCGGTGTTGCCGGTATTGCCTGTATTGCCTGTATTGCCGGTCATCGCATGAACCCCGCACGGTTGCTGTTGCGGCAAACTCGTTAGGCTTCGGCTCAGTCAGGCAGTCCTGCCTTCCGTAAGTGCCCGATCCACGTCTCCAGAATAGGTGGGGCGAACGGGCAGCGCGGCGCGTAAGGCGTCAGTCTAAAATCGGGCTGGAGCAAGAGAAGGCGATCGGCGACGCTCGCTGCCTCCCGGTGTCGTCCTGCTGCGACCAGGCTGGCGGCAAGCGTACGCAAAGTAAAGCGGATTGAAGGATTATGCGCAACAGCACTGCGCGCCCAGCCGACCGCCTGATCATAGTGGCGGTTGATATAGTGCGCCTGGGCCAGGATGCCCTCGTGCCAGAAGCGATAGGGATCTGCGGGGGCGAGGCGCTGCCCGGTCTCGCCGTGCTGGACCGCCAGCGAGCCGTCGCCGACGAAGCCGCGCGCGGCGCTGCTCATTGTCCAGGCCATCGCCACGCTTGGCCCGGCCTCGATCGCCTGGTCGAGAAAGCGTTGCGCCGTAACGGCATCGCGCAGGAAGAAGGCCTGGACGTGCCCGTAGATCGCAAGTGCGAGCGGGTCGTTGCCGTCGCGCTCGATGGCGGCCCGCGCCCGGTCGACCGCCGCCTGCGCGTCGCCATCGGGATCGGGCGAGCCGAGTTCGCCGACGCGGAAGACATGCCACAGCGCAGTGTAGGTGAAGGGGGGAGCGTAGGACGGGTCGAGTGCCATCGCCTGCTGCAGCAGACCGCGCGCCCGGGCAAAGCTGTCGGAATCCATCTTGTAGAGCAGGTCGAGCGCCTGGAGCAGCAGGTCGTAGGCGGTCATGTTCTGCGGGTGCTGACGCAGGGCGCGCCGCAGCTCGCGCTCCCGGACATGGGGCGCCACGGTTCTGACGAGCTTCAGCGCGATGCGGTCCTGGAGGTCGAACAGCTCGCTGACCTTGCCGTCGTAGTGATCGGCGCTGACCACCGCGCCGTTCTCGTTGGCGATGAGTTCGGTGCTGATGCGGACGCGACTGTGAGACAGCGAGACGGTGCCGTCCATGACATAGCGGACGCCGAGCTTGCGCCCCACAGAGACCGGGTCGGCCCGCTGCCGGCCGAATTCCAGCGTCGATCCGCGCGAGATGACGAACAGTTCCTTGAGCCCCGACAGCGACTGGATGATCGAGTCCACGACGCCATCGGCGATGGAGACCTTGAGCAATCGGGTGCCGTTCATGCGGAACGGCAGAACGGCGATGGAGGCCCGCGCATCGGCGCCGGCGTGGCTTTCGCCGATCTTGCGGGCTGGAGCCGGCCCAGGCTCGGAGCGGAGGGCGAAGACGCGCACCGGGCGCTCGTGATTGCGCAGGAAGATCTCCCCCATATCGGAGCCGAGCACCCTCTCCGCCATGTCGAGCTGCTCGAAAACAGCTTCCGAAACGATGACGCCACCTTGTTCCGCATAGGATTGCAGCCGGGCGGCGACATTGACGCCATCTCCGAAAATATCGTCATTCTCGAAAATGACGTCGGCTAGATGGATGCCCATCCGAAATGCGATCCGCAGGGAGATGGGCTGATCGGTAGTGGCTGCCGCGAGCGCCTGCTGGAGCGACAGGGCGCAGTGGGTCGCCGTGGACGCGCTATCGAACGTGG
This sequence comes from Allobosea sp. 10L422, assembly GCF_056395345.1. Taxonomy (NCBI): domain Bacteria; kingdom Pseudomonadati; phylum Pseudomonadota; class Alphaproteobacteria; order Hyphomicrobiales; family Alloboseaceae; genus Allobosea; species Allobosea sp. 10L422. Next base: position 43,147 of record NZ_JBFTJI010000003.1, on the reverse strand, counting down.
CGAGAAATCCGTCGCCGGTGTTCTTGACGATCTGTCCGTCATGCTCGCGCACGCAAGGATCGATCAGACCGACGCGCAGGCTCATCAGCCGATGATGCGTCGGCTCCTCCGCCGCCTCGCTCAGGCGCATGTAGCCGACCACGTCGGCTGAGAGAATGGCGGCCAGGCGACGTTGCATCTTCGCTGACGCTCTCACACCCGAAACCGACCCCGCAGGGGCCGGGTTCACCATGATGGATCAAGCCTTGTCGATGCTGGCATGAGAGTGGTGCGAGGTCCACCGCAAGCGTCGCCCGACCGATGTCTGGGTCATGAAGCGAAAACGCGGCGGTTGTCCGCCAATGCAGAACGATCGCGATCTGGTCTCCGGGCTGGAGCTCCTGCTGTTGGGGCAGCCGGAGCCGGCTGGCAAGGCTGTCCGCCTGCGACTATTTCTTCGAAGCGGTATAGAGCATCTCCATCCGCGACAGCCCGATGTCGCTCAAGGTGTGTTCGTCGAGGGGGGCCGGGTCCGCCTCGTGGCGCCACAGGATATGGGCCGGGTTCAGCCAGCGAAGCAGGCCTGCGGCGGCGCGCGCTGACGGGCTCGTCGGCGATGCTGCTGCCGCGCCGTCGCGCAGCGAGGCCGGAACTGCTAGGCTTGAGACTGCATGAGAGAGGTGCAGAGCGTCGTGCACGATTGAGCTCCGTTCGGTCGGGCTCTCACCGAGGTCGCGGGATGCGGCCGTGGCGGCCTGTCGCGACGGAGTTCTCTACCGATCGGCACGCCGATTCTGTGCGCTGGATCACACAGGATCAGGCTGCGCCGGAAAACCGAATGTCGGAGGCGCCAGATGAATGACGGGCCTCTTCGTATCGTGAGCCTCCTGGCGGTGAACCCGTTCTTCGCAGGTTTGCTCCCGGGAACGCTGGAAGAGATCGCACTCGTCTGCCGCCCACGGCATCTCGCAGCGCGCGAGGTGCTGTTCCTGAAAGGCGATCCGGGCGATGGCCTCTATGCCATCCGGCGTGGCCTCATCCGCATCGGCACGACGAATGATCTGGGGCAGCAGATGACGGTCAACCTGCTCGGAGGCGGCGACATCTTCGGGGAAATCGCACTTCTCGACGGCCGCTCGCGAACGGCTGATGCGGTCGCGATGGAAAATACCGAGATGTTCTTCCTGCCCCGCCGGGATTTTCTAAAGCTGCTCGCGACCGACACTGCGCTTTCGTTGCAATTCATCGAGCTTCTCTGCGCGCGGCTGCGGGACGTCCTGCAGCGCATGGAGGAGACGACCTTCCTGCCGGCGGCAATGAGGCTGGCCCGGCGCATCCTCACGCTCGCGATCGACTACGGAACGGAGGTGCATGCGACGCAGGACGAACTGGCATCGCTCAGCGGCATCACGCGCGAGACTGTGAACCGCCAGCTTCAGAGCTGGAAGCGGATGGGCGTCATCGAGCTCGGGCGCGAACGTCTGACGATCCTCGATATCGAGGCGTTTCGCAGGCTCGCGAAGGTCGCGGCGCCCAAGCCGAGCCCCGGCAGCGCCTGAGCGGCTCTACGCTTTTCCGGCGACGACGAGGGAATAGATCGCGACCGGCCGATCATATCCTTTCAGGACCCGCGCCTCCAGCGCGACAAGGGGCAGGCGCGAACCTACCGATTGGGCCGCTGCCCGGTCGCAAAGAACCTCGAAATCATCCGCGATCGAACACAGGCGCGAGGCGAGGTTCACGACATTGCCGATCGCGGTGTAGTCGAGGCGGCCTTCCGAGCCGATCCGGCCGACGGTCGCCGGGCCCATCGCAAGGCCAACGCCGAATCCGAGGCGATGGTCGAGGCTGTGCCGGCTGGCCAGCAGCTCGTGCACCCCGATTTGCATGTCCCTGGCCATTTCCAGAGCGCCCAGTGCGGGGTCATCACAGGGCACGGGCGCATTGAACAGCACCATCGCGCCATCGCCGGAGAAGTTCGTCAGCGTGGCCCCGTGGGTGGCGACCACCGTTTCCAGGGCGGAATAATAGTCTCCGAGCATGCCGATGACGGTCTCGGGCTCGGCACGCGCCGAGAAGGCGGTGAATCCCCGCAGATCGCAGAAGGCGACGACCACGTCGACGCGCCGCCCGTCGAGCAAGTGATCGTCGCCGGTCCGTTCGACGAGTTCCGCCACTTGCGGGGCGAGAAAGCGCTTCAGCCGGTTGATGCGCTCCGAGCGCTCCTGCGAGACCGCCAGCTCGCTCGCCATCTCGTTGAAACGGGTCGCCAGCCGTTCGAACTCATCGCCCGTCTCAAGGTGAATCCTGTGCTCGAAATGTCCGGCGCCAATGCGGCCGACGCCCTCCTCCAGCAACATGATGGGTTCGACCATGCGTCGGGAGAGCCAGTAGGCGAGCATGGCGGCAAGGCCCGCACCGGCAATGAGCAGGGCGATCGTGCGCCACAGGGCGGCGTAGATCGGGCCGAAGGCCTCGACGACGGGTTGCTTGACGATGACGCTCCAGTCCACGCCGGAGATCGGCGCCGTCGCAGCGAGCACCTTGCCTCCCGTCACGTCCCGGCCAGCGATCGCTTCCCCCGGGCGGGTCAGGATCGAGGCCCGCAGGTCCCGCAATGGCTTCGTCGCGGCTTCATCGGCGCGCAGGACCAGGCTGATATCGGGGTGGGCGATGAGGCGCCCCGGCCGGTCGAGCACGAAGGCTTCGCCCGTACGCCCCACCTGTATCGCCGAGATCACGTCCCAGATGAGCTTGAGGTTGACTTCGGCCATGGCCACGCCGGCGCTTGGACGGTTTCCGGCGACTGCGATGGTCATGAAGGGTTCCGAGCCGCGCTGAAACGTGACGGGGCCGAACCAGGTACGATGCGAGCGCGCACCCGCAACGGCCGGCTCCCCGGACTGGTCTCTGCCGCTCTCGATTCTGTTCAGGCCGATGCGAGACAGGAACAGCCTTTCCCGGCCGGCTGCGTCGACCAGGCTGAGACTTTCGATGGCCGGCACCTGGCGTAGCACGAGAAAGGCGTCGAGCCTGCGCTTCTCATCTGCGCTCTCCGGCCAGGGCAGCAGCACCGCCCATCCGAGCTGATCGCGAATCCCTTCGATGAAATCCTGAATTTTGGCCGCGGCGCCCCTGGCCTCGGCGTCGAGCATATTGTTCAGCCCGGTGCGCTGGTCGCGATATCCGAACCATGCTTCGACGCTGCCGGCAAAGAGCAGCGGCACCACGACGGCGGCAAACAGGGCGAGGAAATACTTCCAGAATAACGATATGCGAGGCGCCGCTGGCTTGTTGGACATCGCGTTGGCTCGCTCGGCGGTTCACCGGCCGGGGTTATTCGATCACGAAGTCGGCGCTGCTCAGAAGCGAAGGTGGGACCGACAGGCCCAGGGCATTCGCAGCCTTGAGGTTGATGAACATCTCGACCTTGGTAACGCGCTGGACCGGCAGTTCCGAAGGTTTCATTCCTTTCAGGATACGGCCGGCATAGATCCCGGTGTGACGGTGCGACTGCTCGAAATCGCCGCCATAGCTCATCAGCCCGCCCGCGACGGGAAAGTCGCGGGATTGCGTGATCGCGGGCGTCCCGTGGGCGGCGGCGAGCGCGGCGAGCTGCGGGCTGCGATAGGCGAAATAGGGGTCGGAGGTGAAGACGAGCCCGCCCGCGCCGGCCTGAGCCGCGCCGGCGAAGAGCGCGCCGAATTCCTGTTCCGTGCTCGCCGTCAGCGGGTGCAAGGCGAGCCCCAGGCTGCTTGCGGCACTGTTGAGGTTCGCCAATTGCGAGTTCGAGGTCGGGCTGGCCGGGTTGACGGCGATGGCGAAGAGCCTGGCGTTCGGCAGCAGCTCCGCCATGAACTCCAGGCGCTTGCGCGAAACTTCGACGCTCAGGCTGGACACGCCGGTCAGGTTGCCGCTCGGCCGGGAGAGGCTGTCCACAAGCCCAAGGGCTACGGGATCTCCACCGAGCTCGAACACGACCGGAATGGTCGTGGTCGCCGATTTCGCAGCGAGCGCGACCTCGGCACCGCCGGGCGCGACGATCACGCTCGCCCGGCGACCGACCAGATCTTTCGCGAGCGCCGGCAGGCGCTGATACTGGCCTTCCGCCCAGCGGAAATCGATTGCGACATTGTGCCCTTCGGCAAATCCGGTTTCGGCCAGCCCGGCACGGAAGGCGGCAAGGCGGCTGGCGTAGCGCTCCGGGGTTTCCGAGCCGAGATAGCCCAGCAAGGGCATTGCGGGTTGCTGCGGGCGGGCGGCGCTGGCCCATGCCGCCGCGCCGCCGGCGAGCACGAGCATCCGGCGCCGGTTGATACGGTCGCCGAGACCGGCCAAAGCGAAGGGCAAGAAGCGCAAGGCACTCTCTCCTGCCGACATCGTCCATTCATCTTGAGCGGCGGGATACTACCGCAGTCACGCGGCACAGGCATAGTCGCGTTGGGGCACCCGAAGCCGGGAAGCCGTGCCAGGCCCGGCAGCTTTCTCAGCGACCCCAGAGGCAGATGACGTTCGGCGGATATTGCATCGTCGCAGCGGGGCCGCCGGAGCCAATCTCCCGTTCAGCTGCCGTCGAAAACGCGCCTGCGCGCGTTTTCGAGATGGAGCTGCATGGCCCGGCGCGCGGCGGCCTCGTCCCCCAGCTCGATCGCATCGAGGATCGCCTTGTGCTCGCGCTGGACGCTCAGGAGGCGCGGCCGTGGCTGGATCAGCGAGAGGTTGCGGTTCAGATTGATCCCGGTGGCGATCTGGTCATGCAGGGCGTTGAGCGTCGTCACGAAGAAATGGTTGCCGGCGGTTTCGGCAACGGCGCGGTGAAAGGCGATGTCTTCCTCGACGCCGAGCCGGCGCTGTTCGCTGACGATCTCCAGCGCGATGAAGGCATGGCGCAGTTTCAGAAGGCCGTCTTCGTCGCGCATCTTCGCTGCCAGCGCGGCGATTTCCCCCTCCACGGCAATCCGGAAGACGAAACAGCGCTGGATGTCGGCGATGCTGCTGATCGGCGCGAAGCTGCGGACATCGGGCGCCGGCCTGCGCAGGACATAGGAGCCCGACCCGCGCCGCGATTCGACCAGACCGTCCTCGCGCAACCGGCCCAGCGCTTCGCGCACGATGGGGCGGGAGACTGCCAGGCGCTCGGCAAGCTCGCTCTCGGAGGGCAGCCGCGCCGCGACCGCGAACTCCCCGGTGATGATCTGACTCAGGATATATTCGTAGACGCGGTCGCCGAGTTTGCCGGTGCTCATTGTCTCCGCCGTGGGTTAGTCCTGATCGCGTCAAGCGCATGTCGCCGCGCAAGAGTCGGCTTGCATTCCGAGAATGCTACTTTACAACTTATTTTACAAATTATAGGCGTTTCATTGAAGTGTGCTGCAACCGGCGCCGTACCGCTTTGGACTCGCAGGTCGATGCTGCGAGTGGGCGGCGCATCTCTTCGGGAATGAACCGATGCCCAAGCTCAAGCCGGAAACGCGCGAGAAGCTCCGCACCGTCTCCGTCGCCACGGTCTGCACGGCGCTCTTCAAGCGCGGCTTCCGCAACCAGTTCATTCAGGATGTCCGGCCGTTGAGCCAGGATACGGGTACGATGGTCGGCGAGGCCTTCACGCTGCGCTATATCCCGGCGCGCGAGGATCTGAACCCGCTCTCGGTGTTCCAGGACCGGGCGCATCCGCAGCGCAAGGCGGTCGAGGACTGTCCGCCCGATGCGGTAATGGTGATCGACAGCCGCAAGGATCCGCGCGCGGCTTCCGCGGGCGGCATCCTCGTCTCGCGGCTGATGAAGCGGGGGGTTGCCGGTGTCGTCACCGATGGCGGTTTCCGCGATTCCCCGGAGATCGCGCAGTTGCCCTTCCCGGCGTATCACAACCGGCCTGCGGCGCCGACCAACCTGACGCTGCACCAGGCTGTCGATATCAACGTGCCGATCGGCTGTGGCGATGTCGCCGTCTGGCCGGGCGACGTCGTCCTCGGCGATGGCGAGGGCGTCGTGGTCATCCCCGCCGATCTCGCCGATGAGGTGGCGGAAGAGGCGGTCGAGATGACCGCCTTCGAGGACTTCGTCACTGAAGAGGTGATGAAGGGCCGCTCGATCCTCGGCCTCTACCCCGCGACCGAGGAGCAGACCAGGATCGACTTCGCCACGTGGCGCAAGGCCAGGAGCCGATGAAGGTCTCCCGCTGCAGCCCGAAGCGTAACCCGGCTCAGACCGTCTCGCCGACCGCCTGCAGATAGAGGTCGAGGATCGCCTCTTCCTCCTTGCGCTCCTCGAGGTCGCGCTTGCGCAGAGCCACGACCTTGCGGAGCACCTTGACGTCGTAGCCGTTGCCCTTGGCTTCGGCATAGACCTCCTTGATGTCGTCGGCGATCGTCTTCTTCTCTTCCTCGAGCCGCTCGATGCGCTCGACGATGCTCTTGAGCTGATCGCCCTGAACCGGATCGTCCATCTGATATCCTTCCGGGGTATGAAAATTCGGCGGGCAGCGTTCGCCCGGATTGGGGCAGGGCGTCAAGCCGCAAACGCCCGGCCCTCAACAGCTGTGATGCCGCAATTCCATCAGGCGAAGCACCCGAGAAAAGTATGACTTAATCGCCATAAGGCAGATGACGCCGACCTTCGCGCGACCTAAGAAGGATCGAGAGAACTGCCGCGATCAACGGCCGCGCCGGGTGGAAATGGGCAACGTGCACAGTCCTGCAACCGAGACAGCGAAGCTGCGCGAGACGGCGCGGAAGATCTACGACGCCGCGGTATCGCGGGCTCACCCGTCCGGATGCCTGCCGCAGCATCTCCCAACCGCCCCGGCGACCGGCCGCCTGATCCTCCTCGCCGCTGGGAAGGCCGCGGGCAGCATGACCGCGCTTGCGGAGGCGCACTATCTCGATGGCGGCTTTCCGCCCGAACGGTTGCTCGGCCATGCCGTCGCCCGACACGGCTACACCGCTTCGACCCGACAGATTCCGATGGTCGCCGCCGGCCACCCCGTGCCGGACCAGGGCAGCATCGACGCCGCCGAGTGCGCGCTGGCATTGGCTGCTTCCGCGACCGCTGACGATCTCGTCCTCGTCCTGCTTTCGGGCGGCGGCTCTGCCAATTGGGTCGCACCGGCGGGTTCGCTGGCACTGGCGGAGAAGCAGGCGGTCAACAAGGCCCTGCTGCGTTCTGGTGCGCCGATCGGCGAGATGAACATCGTTCGCAAGCGCCTGTCTCGCATCAAGGGCGGCCGGCTCGCGCTGGCAGCCGCTCCGGCGAAGCTGCTGACGCTCGCGATCTCAGATGTACCGGGCGACGAGCCGACGGCTATCGCGTCGGGCCCGACCGTCGCCGATCCTTCGACCACGGCCGAGGCCCGCGCCATCATCGCGCGCTACGGGCTCGATCTGCCGCCGGCAGCGCGCGCCCTGCTCGACGACCCCGCAAACGAGACACCGAAGCCTGGTCACCCGGCCTTCGCCAACAGCGAATTTCGCATCATTGCTCGCCCGGCCGATGCGCTGGCCGCCGCCCGCGCCGCCGCCGAAGCCGCAGGCTATGAGGTGCACGATCTCGGCCCCGATCTGGAAGGCGAGGCGCGCGAGGTCGCGGCGGATCATGCCGCACTTGCACGCCGCCTGAAGCGCGAGGGCAGGCGGGCTGCGATCCTCTCCGGCGGCGAGCTCACTGTGACGCTGCGCGGCTCCGGCCGGGGTGGCCCGAGCCAGGAATATGCGCTGGCGCTGGCGATCGCGCTGATGGGCGAGCCCGGCATCGTCGCGCTGGCCGGCGACACCGACGGCACCGATGGTGGCGGCGGCGAGCCGACAGACCCGGCGGGTGCGCTGATCGATCCCCAAACTTTGGCCCGCGCCGCCGAGATCGGCCTTGATCCCGCCCGATCCCTCGCGGAAAACGATTCGACCGGCTTCTTCGAAGCGCTGGGCGATTTGCTGCAGCCGGGGCCGACCCTGACCAATGTCAACGACTGCCGCGTGATCCTGATCGAGCCGTGAGATTTCCTGGACCTCAGCGACTGGGCCTTCTGGCCGCCTGCTGCGTTGCGGCCTCCATCGCGGGCGCCCTGCCGGCGAAGGCGGATCTGCGCATGTGCAACACCACGTCGAGCCGGATCGGCGTCGCCATCGGCTACCGCGACGCGCAGGGCTGGACCACCGAGGGCTGGTGGAACATCAGCCCGCGCGGCTGCGAGACCCTGTTGCGCGGCACGCTTGCGGCGCGCTTCTATTACGTCCACGCGGTGGATTACGATAAGGGCGGGGAATGGACCGGAAAATCGGTCATGTGCGTCCGCAATAAGGAATTCACGATTCGTGGCATCGAGGACTGCCTGGCGCGCGGCTATGATCGCGCCGGCTTCTTCGAGGTCGATACCGGCGAGCAGAAGAGCTGGACCATCCAGCTCACCGATACCGGCGGGGCTGCGCCGCCGCGGCCCTGACCGGAATACCGGAACAGGGCCGTCGCGACGGCAACGATCGGGGCGGGTGCTTACCGGCCGCTGGGCGGAACGAAGGTGCTGACAGGCCGGAACCGAAAGCGGGCCGGCTTCATGGGGACTGACAATGAAGCGTGAACGCCGGATCAAGATCATCGCCACCCTGGGGCCGGCATCGTCGACCGAGGAGATGTGCGCCAARCTGTTCGAGGCCGGCGTCGACGTCTTCCGCATCAATATGAGCCACACCCAGCGCGAGACGCTGGCCGAGAAGATTGCGATGCTGCGCGGACTGGAAACCAAGTTCCGGCGCCCGGTCGGCATCCTTGCCGATCTCCAGGGTCCAAAGCTGCGCGTCGGTCAGTTCGGCGGCGATGGCGGCGCGATGCTGGAAAAAGGGGCGATCTTCACTCTCGACTCAGACGCTGCGCCCGGTGATGCCAAGCGCGTCCACCTGCCCCATCCCGAGATCCTGAGCGCGCTGGAGCCCGGCCATAACCTCATCCTCGATGACGGCAAGCTGCGGCTCGTCGTGGAGAGTGCCTCGGAAAAGGAGGCGGTCACGCGCGTCACGGTCGGCGGGCGCCTGTCATCGCGCAAGGGCGTCAGCCTGCCCGATACCACCATTGCCGTATCGGCTATGACCGAGAAGGACCGCGCCGATGCCGAGGTCGCGGCCGAGGTCGGCGTCGACTGGATCGCGCTTTCCTTCGTGCAGCGTCCCGAAGACATGGCGGAACTGCGCAAGATCGTGCGTGGCCGGGCGCTCGCGCTGGCCAAGATCGAAAAACCTCAGGCCGTGCTGCGGCTGGAGGAGATCATCGATGCCTCCGACGCGATCATGGTGGCGCGCGGCGATCTCGGCGTCGAGATGCCGCTGGAGAAGGTGCCGGGCACGCAGAAGCGCATGATCCGCATGGCGCGGCGCAAGGGCAAGCCTGTGGTCGTCGCGACGCAGATGCTGGAGAGCATGATCACCAGCCCGGTGCCGACCCGCGCCGAGGTCTCGGACGTCGCGACCGCGGTCTTTGAGGGCGCCGACGCCGTAATGCTCTCGGCCGAGAGCGCCGCCGGCCAATATCCGGTCGAGGCCGTGACGATGATGAACCGCATCGCCGAAGAGGTCGAAGGCGAGACTGTCTACCGCTCGATCCTGGAGGCGCAGCGCACCGAGCCCGAGGCCACCGGCGCGGATGCCATCGCCAAGGCCGCCCACGAGATCGCGGAGACGCTGCATCTCAAGGCGGTCTGCGCCTGGACCTCATCCGGCTCCACCGCCTTCCGCATCGCCCGGGAGCGCCCGAATTCAACCGTGATTGCACTGACGCCGAACCGCGCCACGGCGCGCCGCCTGACTCTGGTCTGGGGCGTGCACGCCATCGTCACGAAGGATGCCAGCGACGCCGACGATATGGCCTTCCGCGCCTGCAAATTCGCGGTGCGCGAGCACTATGCCAAGCTGGGCGATCGGATCATCGTCGTCGCCGGCGTCCCCTTCGGCACGCCGGGCGCGACCAATATGGTCCGCATCGCCTTCATCGCGCAGGAGCACGTTGCCAAGGCTTGAGCCGGGCGGGGAGAGGGCGGCCACGCCAAGCGTCAGGCGTCGCGCCCGTCGACCTCGCTCTTCAGCGAGTCCACCGCCTTCTTCACGGCATCGAACTGCGGATAGAGCGCCAGCGCCTTGCGGAAGGCGATCATGGCGCCCTTGTCGTCTCCCTGCTGGCGAAGGATCATCCCCAGCCCCATCATTGCGCCGTAGTGGCGCGGCTCGCGCTTCAGCGTCTCGCCGATATCGATCATCGAGCGGATCGAATCGCCGGCGAGATAGAGCGCGTTGGCGCGCTGGTTCCAGGCCTCGGCCCAGTTGGGCTGCAGAGCGATGACGCGGTCGAGCAGTTCGATCGCGAGTTCCGTCTGCTTGTCCTGCAGGGCCTGCTGCGCGCGACTCATCAGGAGATCGGCCGTATCGGAGCCGGACCGGGCCCAGCGGCGCTGGATCAGCCGGGCGACGCCCTCGGCCTCTTCCTGTGTCGAAGCGTCGTGAAGCCGTTCGAACAGCCGATCGAGCGTCGCAGCCGGACTGCGTTGCGGGATGGGAGGCGTGACGGGGTTTTCGGCCTTATCGGACGGCGCGACTGCGCCCGGCCGCGGCGATCCGGCCGTTTGAGCAACGACTGCGTTTGCGCCGAGGGCACCCGTCAAGGCCAGCCCCAGAGCAAGGACGGAAGGCGAGGGAAAGCGCTTCATGCCGGGGAGTGTAGCCGCCGGGCACCGCAGGTCAAATCACGCGGAGGCGAGCACGCAACGCAAAAAGCGGGTGCGCCGGCTGGCGCCCCGCTTTGCAAGGTCCGGTCAGGTTCTGCGCGATAACAAAAGGGTAGATCGCCGTTATCGCGTCCAATAGGACGCGCGGCGATCTAGGTCGCGCAGACGCTCAGCCCTGGCGCGCCTTGAAGCGCTTCTGGACCTTGTTGATGATGTAGACGCGGCCCTTGCGGCGAACCAGCTGGTTGTCGCGATGACGCGCGCGAAGCGACTTCAGCGAATTGCGAATCTTCATTGTCTCAACTCCATCGACCCGTCCTCGCGGACGCGCCGGTCAAAAACCTTCAGCCTGCGACGCGGGTTCTGTCAGCATCGGCTATCCCGAAAACCGGGTTCCAGTTTTCGGGCCGATGCATGGGAGCCCTCGCCGCCCATGGCAATGGTGCGACTGATGCGATGCCGGCTGTATACGGATTTTTCGGCGGACCGCAAGTGCGAACACGGTCCCGGAAGCGCTTGGCCATGCAAAAGCCCGACTGTGTCTGCCTTGACGGCAGTTAGGCCGGGAATCACCCGGCCGCCCGATCCAAGGACCTGAACATGCGCCTATCGATCCTCACTCTCTTCGCGGCCGCTCTGACGCTCGGCGCCTGCGGCAACACCGTCGAGCAGCGTATCGGCGGCGCGGCCGTCGGTGCCGGCACCGGAGCGATCGTTGCCGGTCCGGTCGGAGCTGTGGTGGGCGGTGCGGCCGGCGCGGTCACCGGTCCGTCCGTCTCGCGTGCGGTTCGCCGCGCCTCTTATTGACGGCACAGCGGCGTCCCGTGGCATCCTGTCCTGTGCCTGTTGGGGTGCAGGGCAGCATGCCGCTTCGCCGGGCTTTGGAGCGCCCGGCTGACTGTCATCAAACTCTCATCTGGCAGCCGAATGCTGCGTGGATGTCCGATTCGCTGCGCCGCCTCCATGCCGCCGTCCTGGATTCTCGCCTTCGCGATCCTGCAACCTCGCGCACGGCGAAGCTTTTTGCCGACGGCCTGCCCAAGATGGCCAAGAAGGTTGCGGAAGAGGCCGTCGAGCTGAGCCTGGAGGCGCTGCAGGGCAACCGCCCGGCCGCCATCCTCGAGAGCGCCGACCTGATCTACAATCTGACGGTGCTCTGGACCGCCCTCGGCATAGAGCCGGCTGATATATGGGAAGAGCTGGATCGCCGGGAGCGCTTGTACGGCATGGCCGAGAAGCTGCCCAAGCGCGGCGACGGGCAGCGCAGGAAGGCACCGCGACAGCGTTCCACCGCGATTGCACCGCTGCCCTGATGATGCGGAATCGCCGACTATCCACAGCCAGCGACGATTTCGGGCCTCCGGTTATTTTGAGGGTTGCCAAGACGAAACGAAGCCTTTATCTCCGCCTTCATCAGGCCAGACGCACTAGCGTCTTGACGCTCTGAGACGCGCCCGTAGCTCAGCTGGATAGAGCATCAGACTACGAATCTGAGGGTCAGAGGTTCGAATCCTTTCGGGCGCGCCATCTAACTGCTTGAGAATACGCTGTATTCTCTGAGGCCGCGAAAGCGGCCTTTTGCATGCCTGCTGCCAGGTCGCCACCGGGTCGCCACCGCGCTAGAAATGACCTCTCTCGGAACGAACAAGGCCGGCCCAGAAGGACCGGCCCTTTTCAGCTACTTTGCGATCTTCACTCGCCTGAGGTCGGATCGATCATCGGATCAAGGCCGGCGAACTTGAGGAGCAGGCGCCGGGCCATCGCAATATCCCAATCCAGATCCTCATCAGCGCCGAGCCACTTCGCCGGCATGACGTGGTTCAGGAGCATGCGGACCTGCTTTGCGCGATCGTCCGCGGATTCTGCCGGCATCGCCAGAGCCTTTTCCACCAGCGCCGAATGCTCATCGAGAATCGCGTCCGTTTCCTCGCTGGTCGCCTCATCAAGCGCGTAATCAAGCTCGAGAAGCTGGTTTTCGGCCAGGGAGAGCACCGAAGCGGTCATGTTGGCGACGGGAGCGAAGGTAGCGATGGCGAGCTGAGCGGTCATGACTGGATGTCCCTAGGGGTTGCGATAATCAGACAACCTGATTACCCTGTAAACATGCTTCAACATGTTTACCCTGTCAACAGGTAAGAATGAAAATCTCTCCAGCCCAATGCCGCATGGCCCGCGCCGCCCTACAAATTGGCGTTCGCGATCTCGCGGAAATGTCAGGCTTGTCGGCTATGACCATCACCCGTTTCGAGAATGGCCACTCGAAAGGTTATCCGGACACGTGGGAGCGGCTAGGCCAGGCGCTTGAGGCGGCCGGTCTAGAATTCATCCCTGAGAATGGAGGAGGCGCAGGCGTGCGCTACAAGCTGCCTGGCGATCCCGCTCAACCCGCCGCCTCGTAAATGCGAAGCCACCCCCTGGGGAGGGGGCGGCCCATATTCTCCGCGACGCCCGAAGGCCGCTCGGCAAATTTTTGGATTTCTGAAAACCCGGTGCGTGGCTAGCTCCCTTTTGGCGCTTTGTAATGCTGGACCCGATAGCGAAACATCATCTCCTGGACGGACGCCCACGCTCCAAGCCTATTGGCCCTGTTTCTTCCCGTTGTTCGGATCGGCCCCATCATCTCGCGGTAATTCATATGGGTGGGAATGCGGTTCAGTTGGATATCCGGCATATCGTTCGCGGTGATCCGCTGCCACCGTCTCGCGTATCGGGCAATGCTGCGAAGCTGTTTGAGCTCCCTTCTTATCCTTCTATGAATTTCTCGAAGAGCAATTTCTTTGATGTCATGGCATATTAGCTCTGATCGACGAAGTTCAGCATATATACGGCAGTCTTCCTCGTTTATTTGCTGAATTGACTTGTGGCCGAAGCCTCTAACAAGCTGCTTATGTATCACCGACACATCTTCCAGATTTTTATTATCTGTGATATCTGGAGCAAATATGAAGTCGAAAATGGCTCTGTGTACCGACATACCCATAACAGGCCTCGGCGCAGAGATGGTTGCGCCCTCCAATTTCTCAAAGAGCCACCACTTATAAAGATGCTGCGCGACGGCATAATCCCTAGTTTTCAGATCTATAAATACGAATTGCAAAACCCTTTTGTCATAAAATCGTATGATCCACCACCTTCTGCCGTTGGTTGTTAGTGTTGAAATCTTTTTGGCTTTTTCTGGATTCATGGCGAAGCCCTAAATCGGTAGCGGCTGCCTTTCAAATCCCACCGGCAATTTTCTGAGTCAATACGGCGTTCCAGGAAAGTATTGTCTCCTTTGTAGATTTATACTGCAATACTAGCTTGGTTGAAGGCGACAAGGCGCAGCATTTTGTCTGCCGCCTCTCCTTTCCCCAAACGGCGCCCGATAGGATATTGATCCGTTTTCTAGAAATGTTATCCTATAACCAGTGGGCGTTCCCTGACTGGTCTCGCCGCGCCAGACCTGATTGTGCAGGCGAGATCGATGACGCAGCCCCTATCAAATCCTCCGCAGTCGCAAGCCTTTCCGCCCGCCGGCCAGCCGCCACGGAAGTTTGGTCTCTACGAGCTGACAGGACCGGACGGCGCTCGCCACTACGTCAGCGCCGATGACGGGGACGACGCCGCCGTCCTGGAGGCCGGCGAGTTGCTCTTTGGCGGCGCGCCAGTGGCCACTCAGGGCGGCGTTCCCTCGAAATCCCGCCTCGGCAAGTACCAAGTCACTGGTCCCGATGGCGCGAAGACCATCTTCGTGGCACCGGACGAAGAAGCGCTGATTCACGGCGTCCAGAAATTCTACGATAAGCGGCGAGGCATCGCTGCTCCAGCGAACGGCCCAACATATACTCCCGTCGACCACGATCCCTTTGCGCCCAATGCGGCAGCGAAGCCCGAGCGCCTCATCGAATTCGAGGGTCGACGCATCCAGGTTCCTGCCGACGCTACCGACGAGGAGATCACAGCGATCCTGTCCGCGCCGGCCAGTTCTCCGAGCACCGGCGTCCAGCGCATCCAGGCGCCCAACGGCGACATGGTCGAATTCCCCGCGGGCATGACTGATGATGCCATGGCTGCCGCGATGCGCCGCGAGTATGGCGGCCCGTCCCCCGCGCCCGACTTCGCCAAGATCAAGCGCAACATCCAGCGGATGATGGATCAGGGCGCCTCCGAACAGGAGATGGACCGGTACATCGCCGAAGAAGGAACGACTGCGGAAGCGCTGCGGGCTGCGCCCAAGCCGGGAGCGCCCGTATCCCCTGCGCGCCCTTCGGCGCCCCTCGCCGCATTTCAGCTGCCGAACTTCGCTCCGCCGCCGACGCCACAGCAGCGCGCCACCGATCCGTTCTGGCAGAACTCCACCCGGCGCGCAGCGGAAGCCCGTGAGCAAGACGCCAAGTACGAAGCGCTCGGCCACGGCCCGCGTGGGCAGTCCAGCGTCCCGCTCGATCAGCGCGGCTATGCGCCCCTGGAAGCCACGATCCAGGGTGCAGCTCGCGCGGCGGCGGACATCGCCGGTTTGCCCGTAGACTTGGCGACGGCCCTCAACAACGCAGCTCGGGCAACACTGAACATCCCCGGCTTCATCAAGGGTGCCGTCACTGGCAAACCCGACAAGAGCGCATTGCCATCGATCACCGAGCCGATGGGCGGAGGCGACTGGATTGCCAACCGAGCATCCGAAGTCGCCTCGGCGGTTGGCGCCGAGCCGCTCGACTACGACAAGATGGATGCCCGCGCCAAGACAGCCTATCAGTCCACGCGCTTCGGACTCGCAGGCCTGCTGCAGGGCCTCGGCCTTCGCAGTGT
Source organism: Allobosea sp. 10L422 (assembly GCF_056395345.1). Lineage (NCBI taxonomy): Bacteria > Pseudomonadati > Pseudomonadota > Alphaproteobacteria > Hyphomicrobiales > Alloboseaceae > Allobosea > Allobosea sp. 10L422. The sequence goes on along the minus strand of NZ_JBFTJI010000003.1, from coordinate 27,684 downwards.
TGCGGCGGCGCGTGTGCCATCTGACAAGCCCCGCATCGCCGATGCGCTGCTAGAAGCGTATGAAGGCAAGAACGCCGGCAGGGCCATCCTTCGCGACACAGCCGCGGGCGTCGGCACAGGGACCGGGCTCGCTGCCGCGGACACCATGCTGCCGGAGGATTCCCGCGGCCCCATCACGTCGCTGCTCGCGGGGCTTGCCGGTGGCGTTGGAGGCGCCACGCTGAGCGATGCGCTCACGGTCGGCCCGAAGGCGACCTATGCCTGGGCCACCTCGGCGCGTCCGGATAGCCGTATCCCCTTCAACGCCGACGGCTCCTATGTCAGCAAGGCCACGTCGCGCGATGCGGCGAAGTTCCTGCAGGCGGAGGCGGGAGGTCCTGTCGCTGCTCGCGAGGCAGCCGACACAATCGGCCGGAACGCCGACGAGTTCGCCGCGATCGGGGCACCCGTTCCGACGACTGGCCAGATTTCGGAGAATGCCGGGCTGGCGCGCGTCGAGCGCGGGGTTCGGAATACGTCCACTCCCGCCGCGACGCCGATCTTCGAGCGTGATCGCGCGATCAACACATATGCTGGCCAGAATATTCGCGGCATGGGGCCGGAAGGCGCCGATCCGAACCAGTTTCCGAAGGCGGCTGGCGAAGTTGCGTCCGAGATGCGCCGTCCCGTCGAAGCCGATCTCGCAAGGGCGGAGGCTTCACGTGACTCCGTCAGCTCTCAGCGGATCGCCGAGGGCACAGCCCTGGCCGATGGCGCCGCGACCCGTCAGACGATGGCCAGCCAGTCGCTCGACGCCGCCATCACCGGTGATATGCGGAACCTGCGCGCCGAGCGCGCTGATGCGCTTCGCAGCTCGACCATCGACCCCACCAACGACGTCCGGCTCGACGCCACGCCCATTTATGATGCTGCGGATCGAGCTCTGGCAGCCGGCGTGAATTTGCCTGACGCCTTCCGCAAGCGTGTTCCCGGCGCGTCAGACCTCGCAGGCCGGCGGCCGCATGATGTCACCGTGGAAAGCCCCATCCTCGACGCCACTGGCGCACCGATCACCCGCACGGAGACGCGCGGCATCGCGGATATGAGCCTCGCCGAGATCAACGATTTGCGACCCGTACTGTCGCAGTTGTCGGAGACCTATGCGAAGGCGATCGGCAACGGCAACTCGGCCGCGATCCCTCAGAAGGAGGCCGTGGATGGCCTGCGCGCCGCTCTCAACAGTGGTCTTCGCGGCTATGCCGAGGCCGGCGGAACTCCACAAGCCGAGCGCCTGGCCAAGGGCCTCGAGCTCGGCGACGAGTTCAATGCGCGATATCGCACCCCTGGCCCTGGCGATCCGGTCGTCGAGCTCTATCGCGACATGCGCAAGGAGCGCGGCGACCTGACCGGCCGCACGTTGACACCGCCCGAACAGACCGCGAGCCGCTTCATCAAGCCGCCGGCGCAGGGCGGCATCCAGGGCATGCAGTCGCTCAATCGCGTAATGGAGACCTCCACCGATCCGATGACGATCGTGCAGGCGCGTCGGGATTTCCTGGTCGGGCTCGCCGCACAGAAGATAGTCGAGAACGGCAAGGTCAGCCCGAAGCGGCTCGGCAAGTTCATCGACGAGTACGGCCCCGTTCTGGCCGCCGCTCCCGAGAGCAGGGTGCAGTTCGACCACATGATCGCCAACGCCCGCGCGGGCAAAGGGCTGGAAGACGGCTTCACGCAGGCGGTCGAGGCCGTGAAGGGACGGCTCAAGCTGACCGACGCCGAGATCGCCGACAGCGCGCTGGCGACAGTCATGGGCACCAGCGGCCGCAAAGGTGTGCAGGCCATCATCGGGAGCCGGAACCCGCCGGCACAGATGGCAGACCTCGCCAAGCGCATCGAGAAGGTGCCTGGCGGCACCGACAGCCTGCGTCGCGCGCTGGCTGATTATCTGGCCGATCGCGTCACCAATACGAACCGACAGGCAACGAGCGATGGCGGTCTTCCGCCTTCGTACGCCAAGCTCGTCGGGCTCGAGAAGGATCCCGACCTCGACCGCGTCATCGCCGCGGCGTGGAAGGACGACCCGTCGGCCATGCAGGCGCTGCAGCGCGCTCGTCGCGTGCTCGAGCCGCGGGAGTTTCTCGCCACCGTGCAAGGCACGTCCGGCTCGCCGACGGCCAGCAACATGGCGGCCGCGATGCGCGTGCTCGAACTCGGCTTGCGCACCGTCCAGGGCGGCTTCCGCGGCGGCAATACCGCCCGAAACATCAAGGTTGGGCTCGGCACGCTCCTGCAGGGCCGCGACAACGAGGTCATCAACCTGGTGGCACGCAGCCAGGTCGATCCGGCGGTCGCGCGTCACCTGCTCTCGAAGGAGCTCCCCGAAAACCCGGCACTGTGGGCTTCCAAGATGCGCAAGATCCTGAACTGGGAAGAGGCGGCTCGCCAGACCAACGAAGCTGAGGACAGACCATGACCGCAGCCAACGATCGCCAGCGGGCATATGTCGCTCGCGGTAGGCGCTTCAAATCGAAGTCAGCGGAAGCCCTGTCCCTGCTCTTCGTCGTCGGCTACAGCGCGTGGGTGTCGACATTCCCGCGCCGCGATGATTCAGTCGACGATGTACAGTCCGAGTTCGAGCTTCGTGGCGAGCCGCCGCCGTTCGATCTAGTGGCGACGCAGATCGAGGAGATTGCGGCCCTCACGTCGGAGCTTATGGGTTTCGCGGACAAGCCGGCTGGATCTGCATTCATGCTGGCTTGAAGATGGGGGGACAGACCTATCAACGCGTCCCGTTTTGTTAAGGCGGAACTAACGCGGGCAACCCCGCGTTCCTTCGACGAGACACCTCGGAATTCTACTCGGCCCCGTCAGCTCCGGCTGGCGGGGCCTTTTCGTTTCGGGCTTAGTCCTCGCAACGCGTTAGCATCTTCCCCGACGGCGTCGCGAAATAGCACTCGTCCTCGTAGTGCAACGGCGTGCCGTCTTCGAACGAATAGGAGACAGTCGAGAGGCCGGGTTTGTTCTGCCAGACAATGACGGTGAAGCGATTGCCGTCCTCGTCCTGGCACTGCTCGCGGTAGAGCTCGCGGCGATTGCGCGGCGGTTGGCGATCGGTGGGACCCTGCAACGCAACCATGGCGCCCCTCACTCATCAGATTGATGACGATTCAACCTCCGGCGGGCCATGACGTTCCCGGGCTTTCGCAACAGATTTCTCCTCTTGAAGCTTGAAAGGTTGCTCCTAAATCATCCTGCGCGAAACGGCTTTGGAGGAAGGAGCAATGCCATTTTCGTCCTTGAATGACCCAGCAGATCTCGCTCGGGCCTATGCCGCGTTGGAAGCAGTATGGAACGAGATCAAAGACTCGGTGCCAGAGCATGACCGAGACAAAGAGCGCGAGCGTATTGCCTATATGGTGGCTGGGTTCGCACCCCTGGCGCTCGATGAAGAAGACCTGACGAAGAATGTCCTGTTTCACCTAGACCGCGACGTCGCAGCCTGATCGGAACGATTCGTTGCGCCGCCCGTTCGCGACTCGTTGCGTCGTGGAGTTGCGTCGATGTGTGCGCGTCGGGTTCTCAGAGCCGGGCCTGCGGCGGAGGTCGTCAAGGGCCCGGTGGCGCGCCGGCGCAAGGCCGAGCGCGATCTCTTCGCCGATCCGATGCCGGATCGCGTTGAGCCCTGCCTGGCGAAGCTGCAGGGCAAACCGCCGTCCGGCGACGACTGGGCCTTCGAAGTCAAATGGGACGGATATCGGTTGGCGATCCACATCGCCGGCAAGCGTGTCCGGATCATCACCCGCGGCGGCCATGACTGGACCTCGCGCTTTCCGACGATCGCACATGACGCGATCGAGCTCGACGTCGACAGTGCGATCCTCGATGGCGAGGCCGTGGTGCTCGGCGAGCGCGGCGCCTCGGATTTCGGCGCGCTGCAAAAAGCCTTGGGTGGCCGAGGCGGCAAGCGTTTCGCTTCAGAGGCCAGGCTCTACGCCTTCGATCTGCTCTACCTCAACGGCCATGACCTGCGTGAACAGCCTCTGAGCGAACGCCGGGAGATGCTGGCTGACGTCCTCGCGGAGCAGCGGCACGGCTCCATCGAATTGAGCGAAGAGATCAACGCTGACGGTGCGCCCTTTCTGAAGCTCGCCTGCGAGATGGGCCTCGAGGGTATCATCGCGAAGCGACGCTCAGCCCCCTACCGATCGGGCCGGGGCGGCGACTGGCTGAAGATCAAGTGCATCCAGTCGGAGAGCTTCGCCATAATCGGCTATGAGCCGTCCGCGATCGCGCTGGGTGGCATCGGCCGGCTCCTGCTGGCGGCGCGCAAGGGAAATCAGATGGTCTATGTAGGCGGCGTCGGGACCGGCTTCACCGTCGCGAGCGGGACAGCGCTCGGGAAGCAGATGGACAAGCTCATCATCGAGAAGCCAGCGCTGCCCATGCCTGTGCACAAGAAGGGCTATCGCTGGATCAAGCCCGATCTCGTCGCCGAGATCGCGCTGCGCGGTTGGACCGACGACGGGAAGCTCCGGCACGCGTCCTACAAGGGTCTGCGCGAGGATGCCGACGAGGCGAGCGTCTACGAGATCCAGAGCTAGTTGTGGCGCTCTAGCTCAGAGCTTATGTTCGGCGCGCGGCAGATGAGATCAGCGGGGCGCAATGCTGAATATCGGTTTTGCGATCGCCATCGGGCTGGCCGGGTGGCTGGCTGTCGACTTCGTCACTGGTCTGATTTCAGCTGGTCTTGTTTTCGGGGGCCTCAAGCTCGCGCGCTTTGCGTTTCGGGACTACTAGCCAATTCGCCTCATGTGCTCGACATGCGTCGCCCAGCCCTCCGGGCCGATGAACGCGAGATAGCGCTCCATGGCTTGGCGAATATCGGGCAGCGCTGCATCATGGCTCTGGGCGCGGCCGCTATCGGGCGTCGCCTGCCTTGATCCATTGCCATGCACGCCCAGGGTGCATGTGGAAATTCCAATGCCAGTCCGGGGGGGGGGGGGGCCTCCGAGCGCCCCTGATGCAACACGAGGGAGCCGACGCAATAGCCATCGCATTCGATCGACCAGAACTTGTCGTCGTCCTCCGGCCGAGGATGGTCGTTATAGGTGCGTCGAAGGGTGAGGTTGATCGTCATAGCGCCCCGGGTCGGCTCCTCGAACTCCTCCGGGATCGCGCCGTGGCGTGCAGGACATCGAGATGGCTTGACTCCCTGATCTGGTTTGTTCTCATAATGTTCTCATGTCGAGGATGCAAGCCATGTCAGCCCAGCCAGCCGATCAGCACATAGAAGACACCACGCTCGACGCGGAAGTTACGGCTCTGGTCGCCGATGTGATGGAGGAACACGGCTCGGAAACCGCGGCGCTGCGGGCGCTAGCGCACGACTTTATCGTGCTCCTGGCCGACGCCGATCGCTCTGTCTCGCGTGGCTACCTGCGCGGTCGGTTTTCGGAGGGAGCGCGGCCTATTCGCGAGCCCGAATGAGCCATGAAGCCGCCAGACGAAGGGACGCCTGTGCGGGACTATCCGTGGGTGGTCGTGCGCCTGCGATGTCCATGGTGCAGACGCGGCGGCGATTACAAGCTTGCCGACATCGCGGCGAAGCACGGCAGCCGGATCACGATCGGGTCGATCGTCGTCGCCTTCATGGAGGGCTGCGAGTGGCGCCCCTGGAATCCAGCCCGCAAGCCGCAGAAATACGGGATGCGATGCGGCGGCTATTGCCCCGACCTGCGGAGGCCGGACCCACCCGATCTGCCGCCGTCGATGATCGGGCTTAACCTGATCGAGGGAGGCAAGGATGACCAGCTACCAGCAGAGCCAAGCCGACAGCCCCGACGTCGTCGTGTCGGTTCTTCGGATTGATCGCGGGACCATGGAGCGTTTTCCGCTCAGCGAGGAGCAGGCGGCCGTCGCTGTTGCGGCTGCGACCGCAACTTTCACCGCGGCTGGCGTGACGCCCAACCTCGTAGCTACCGCCGAATGGGAGGTCGAGGGTTGGGACATCGCCGGGTTCCCTGAGCCTGGGCCGACTGAATGGTTCGACATCCTGATGGTCAAGGGAGAGGCACACAGCGCCGCCGACCAGGCATTGGCCGCGCGGTGGCCAGAACTCGAAGGCGAATGGACAGAGCTCCGGCTGTACGCCCCCGACGAACCCGCATAGGCTCCAGGGCATGTGCAATCTCTACAGCCACACCCGGAACGTAGAAGCGATCAGGAAGCTGTTCGCCAACTTCGACGATGCCGGCGTGAACGTGCCGCCGCTGCCGGGGATCTTCCCTGACTATGCCGCGCCGATCGTTCGCACCGACGCCGGCGGCCCGCGCCTGGCCATGACGCGATGGGGCATGCCGTCGTCGAAGAAAGCGCTCCTGGACGCCGCCACGAAGCGCGCCGACAAGCTGCGGGCGAAGGGCAAGGAGGTCGACTTCGATCTGATGCTCCGCATGGAGCCTGACGGCGGCACGACGAACGTCCGCAACACCTCGAGCTCGCACTGGAAGCGGTGGCTCGGCGTCGAGAGCCGATGCCTGGTGCCGTTCAACAGCTTCAGCGAGTTCAACCGGGACGCCGGCGGCGATATCTGGTTCGCGTTCGGTGAGGAAAGGCCGACGGCATTCTTCGCGGGCATTTGGGCACCGCAATGGACGTCAGTGCGCAAGGTGAAAACGGGCGAGGAGACGATCGACCTTTATGCCTTCCTGACGACCGATCCAAATGCCGAGGTCGGCGCGATCCACCCGAAGGCGATGCCGGTGATCCTTACGACGCCCGAAGAGTGCGAGGCCTGGATGACGGCGCCCTGGGAGCAGGCCAAGGTTCTGCAGCGCCCGCTACCTGACGGATCGCTCAACATCGTCGCCCGCAGCGTAAAGAAGGACGGCGAAAATGGCGAGGCGGAACGGCCGGCGCAAGGCCTGCTCATCTGATAGCGTGAACCAGCGAAGAGGAAAGCCTCTTGGCGGGCGCGCAGACCTCAACGAACGCCATTCAATCGCACGGACGGGGATTTCGTTCAAGCTTGGTGCATTCGCGCGCGGTCCAATTTGCGAACGCCGGTCTTCTCACTTGGGTTCAACGCTGGTGGCCCGCGTTCCGATTTTAATAAGAGCTGCGGACGTCGTGCTTGTTAACAGCGGCGCGTAATATGCGGCTCTACAAAATCCGATATTAAAATCGCGAAGGGCCTTCCGAAATTCCATATTATCGAGTGCCATAAATATGGCCATAAAATAGGAGTCATGTTATCAGGGAACGATAATATGGGGCTATAAATTAATGTCTGATACCGAAATTCCAGCCGGCCGTTCCGGGCGCTACGTCAAGCAATCCACGGGATATCGCGCCTTTATCCCCCGCCCACTGCCACCCGATCCCGAAATTGTCTTCGACCTAGAGATGCAAGCATTGCACTCGGAGGCTGTGCGGGAACTGGGCCGCTTGGAAGGATCCATCCAAACCTTACCCAATCCGGATCTTTTCGTCTTCATGTATGTGCGAAAAGAGGCGGTGCTATCGAGCGAAATCGAGGGAACGCAGGCCTCGATAAACGATCTGCTAAAGGCAGAAGCCGACGTGTTTGATGCGCAAGCGCCGAAGGATGTAGATGAAGTCCTGAATTATGTGAGGGCTATGAATTACGGGTTATCGCGCCTTGAGACACTCCCTCTGTCCGTTAGGCTAATCCAAGAAATTCACGAGCGGCTACTGAAGGATGTTCGAGGGTCGAAGCTCACGCCCGGCGAGCTTCGCCGGAGTCAAAACTGGATTGGTCCGCAAGGCAGCACTCTTAATACGGCAGTTTTCGTTCCACCTCCGCCACAGGAAGTCGCGGAAGTGCTCAGTAATTTGGAAAAATTCCTTCACGCAGACGACCATGTCCCACCGCTAATTCGTATTGGACTCGCTCATGCGCAATTTGAGACCATACACCCCTTCCTTGACGGCAACGGCCGTGTAGGACGTCTCCTGATTACGTTTTACCTCTGCCACCGGGGATTACTGCACAAGCCTGTTTTGTATCTTTCGCATTTTTTCAAACAAAACCGGTCAGAGTATTACGAGCGACTTCAAGCGACGCGCGACAAAGGCGATTGGGAAAATTGGCTTAAGTTTTTCCTTCGCGGCGTTGCCAACGTAGCTAAGCAAGCGACTGAGACTGCACGTGAAATCGTATTGCTACGAGAAGAGCACCGATCAGAAATAATAGAAAATTTCGGCGCGTCAGCGGGGAGAGCAAGTCGCCTGCTTGAGCATTTATATAAGAGGCCGACTGTAACTGTGAACGACGCTAAAGACCTCATGAATGTAAGCTTTCCAAATGCAAATTCTACCATCGACAGAATGGTGAATGCCGGAATTCTTACAGAGATAACCGGACAGTCTCGAAATCGCGTTTTCTTGTATCAGCCTTATGTGAATTTGTTCTCTGGCCTCCGATAAACAAGTGACGCAGGTTCGAATTTAGCCTCAGCCATTCCGCGTGATCCCCGTCACGCGCCAGGTATCGGCCAGGGCCTTCCCGTCAATCGCAACGGTGTCGATCAACATGCGGCACTGGAGCTGCGCCTCGAGCGAGACAATCATCTGAGTTGGTAGCAGCGGGCGCAAAGCATTCTAATCTAAAAGCGTTGCGCACTACGCTGCGGCAGGTCAGAATCGCTACGGACCTCATTGGGAGAGAGCTATGACTGGCGGCCAGTTGCTCACGCTTGTGACACTCTTCGTCGCCATTGCCATCTTCGGCGGCGGCGTGGCCATCGCCTATGAGATTGCCTGGGATAACGAGTTCTTCGCCTGGCTCGCCGGCTTCAATGGCAAGCTCCGCGAGACCGATCGAACCTTCATCGCTTGGGCGACGGTCTTTATGGCATTCGGCGCCGCCCTCGCCATCGTGCAGGCGCAACAGTCCATCACGGGCTGGTTCGTGAAACGCGCGCTGGATCGGGAGCAGGAGGCTTTCCGCGACGTCGAGCAGGCCCTCGGAACCGCGGCCGCTGAGCAGTTCATGGCGTTTAGGCTGCAGCGCATGCAGGCCTCTATCGCCGATCAACGTTTCCTCAACAGGATCTTCGGCTGACCGGCCTCATGCCAACGGGTCGAGATCCTCGCTGTCTACCTCGACCGCCTCGCCGTCGATCTGCCTCCCCTCCTCTAGCGCGCGCTTCTCCTCAAGCGTGACGACGAGGCGCTCGAGCTCCTCGATGGTGTACTGGCTCAACAGCCGGTCGTCCGGCCCCGACGGCTTGGCCGCGGACGAGAAACCGGCACGATCAAGCACGGCCTTGGCGGCATCCACGCGGACGCGGCCGGCGACCTTCTCGTCGAGCATGATCTCGCTCAGAACCTTGATGGCTTTGGGCGCCAGGTCATCGGCCAGATACTTCGACAGCGACTGCCGAAGGACGAGTGAAAACTCCTGCGTCTTGGCGAAATTATAAGTCCGAACCGAGTTGGGCAGGCCTGCTCGCTTCGAAGCCTCCTCGGGACTGCAGCCCTTCGCAATCCACCAACAGAGCTCGCGCTGCGTCGCATCGTCGAGGCCGGTTCGGCTCGGGGGACGAGGCATTTTTAGGAACTCCGATCAAGACACTTAACCACCAGGTTAAATCATAACGGGTCCGAAACAATTTTGCTAGAACTACCCGTGGTTCGGATCGTCTTCAGGCGTCGAAACGGGCAATTTTGGGGCCTAGCCGGGCTGGGGGCCTAAAACGCATCCGCCACCCGGATGGACCTATGCGGGAACCTGCTTCAGCCGATCCCGGCAGCTTCCAATCATGACGCCCAAGCCACCTGCGCGATCCAGACGAGCAATTGGCATGACCTGATCGGCATATCCCGAACGCGCAATCTCAATGAGCGCGCATTCGCAAACATCACGGATCGGGGCGCCATATGAGACCGTCACAATATCGATTGCGTAGCGGCCCACGCAGGCTGTCGCCATTCGCTCCAAATTGACGCCTCTACGGAAATCGGCGTCTCCGAGATAATTCAATAGAACGATCGCACCAGGAGCACCGAGCACGGCGAGAGCCAACAAGGCGAGCACCACGATTTTCAAGATTTTGACTCCCCCTTGACGCTCCGCGCAGCATACATCTTCGCCACCTCCGCAACAGGGACGCCGAGCATCTTGGCCGTGCGCTGGTAGGCCACCCATGTCTTCTTAATGTGTCGCTGCTCGGCCCGCAGAAGATCGCCAAGGCAGATGTTCGGAGGCACAGGCCGCCCGGTCGCCTCGGCGAGCTTCTGGATGCGGCGGAGGCGCAGTTCGATGAGCTTGCGACGCCCTGCAGTCTCCGCCTCCTGGCGCACCTGAGCGGCCTTCTGGCGCACCTGAGCGGCCTTCTGGCGGGCTTCTTCTGCCCACTGCGGAGCCATAGCCACCCGCCACGCTCGTACCGGCCTGGTAATGCTGCCGGGTCTCTTGCAATCGTCGCAGCGCCTGCGAAGTTTATCACGTCGGATCTGCGCTCGAGTCGCGTACTGGCTGAAGCCGTTCCTGCAATCGCAGCAGTGCGTCTGCAACTCGTACTCCCTGACGGAAAAATGCAGAGGGGTGTCGGCGCGACGCCACCCTTCGCAGGAGAACTGCTGCCCTAGCGACAGGAAAGCGTCTCCGATCGCGAATCGTTCCGTGCCGATACGAACTGCGTCGCTCATTGGCGACTTCACAGGGGCCGCCTTCGACATCGGCCGCATGCCAGACAGCCGAAGATTTGCTTCGACGCGAAACGTCATCGGCGCGATCCCCCCAGTCGCGAGGCCACGGGTAGCGTCCGACTAAATGTTGCAAATGTTGCTTGCGTGCGCGCGATGAAAAAAATGGAGCACACGAAGGCATTTTTCCCCTTTTTATTATTTTCTGTTTTTCCCTCTGATTTGAATATTCGGGCTCGCTCGGTCTTCCCCGCGCGCGCAAGCAACATTTGCAACATTTCCCGCATCCCCATGGCTACGCCCCCGTCATCGCTGCCGCGCGCCGTTCGGCGCCCGTCTCAATGATGGCGCTGCGAGCGGCGAACTTGCGCTGCGCCTCCTCGACGGCGCGCGCAGAGAAAAGCTCGTGGACTGCGGGGTTGATGGTCCATCGAATTGCACCCCCGCCCTTGAGAGGCGGAATCGGCCGCACCCATCCGGCGCGCTCGAGCACCACCATTGCAGCGGCGCGTTCGAAGCGATCCTCAATCGATCTGACGCCCTGGATAATGTCGCGATTGGCGATCTCGCGCCGCTCGTGCGCCAGGATGTGGTCGGCGATCTTGCGCGCCGCGTCCGAAGGCGCTGCGCTGTCTCCGATAACGCGCTCGTAGAAGAAGCGCTGCTGCTCCCACTGGTAGCCAAGCAGGAAGCGTTCGGCGCGCTGCGCCGTTTCGGGCGAGATTACGTGGGGAGCGTCGTCGAACAGCGCCTCGCTGCTCGCGGCCCACTCGACCAGATGAAGGATGAGGGCGATGCGCGCCCACTCGCCTTCCATCTTGTCCAGCCAGCCACGGAGCCCGATCGGCAAGTCACCCTGAGCTATATGCTCTTCGACAAAATCGACTATCCGCCCGCGGTATAGGTCTGCATCGGGGTGCATCTTGAAGGCCGACGTGCTGTCCGGCTCAAGCTCTGACAGCGTCCGCACGGCCTTATCCACCACCGCCGCCAGCCGCTCGTCGGGCGCACGGTCTGGCGCCCTACGTGACTTCCCCATGTGACAGATGAGAAAACGCTGCAGCATACCGTTGCCGCCCATAGCGCCGGCAACCTTGTGGGCGACACTTGGTTGGATCCCACCCAAGATGTTGACAGCGTGGAGATCGGTGCTGACGGCGTCGCGCGAGACGCGGCTGACCTCCCAGGGCTCGCCGTTCTTGCCTGCGAGATAAAACGGAGCGTCCTTGCTACTCTTTCCGCTCCGGTAAGCGTCAAAGCTGCCGAAGAAGCTGTCGAGCTCGTCGAGCGCGATCGTCACTCCGTGGCCGCTCTGCGCCTCGCGGCCAACGACGGCCTCCGCGGTCGCATCCTGCAGCACACGACACCGGTTGCGGGGCTTGGCCGGGTCGTCGACGCTGACCGAAGACGCTTTGCCCTTCTCCGCTTTCTGCGCGGCGCTGTAGATTCGCATCTCGTCGCGAAACCTGCGGAGGCGCTCGCGTTCGACCTTCTTGAGCGGCTCCATCGCCGCGCTTTGACTCGGGCTCTTGCCTGAGCCAGGGCCACCTACGGCCATCGCCCATACCGTGGGCCGGTTCTTGAAGCCGGTATCTTTCTGCCGGACCTGCACTTGGTACCGCGCGGAGATGCTGCCGGCGAACATCACCAGTGCCATAGTCGAGACAGCTCCCCGGAAAACACCCTTTCGCTCGGCTTCGTCGTCCACCCAGCCTTGGACCGAGGGCGGGTAAAGGTCGTCGTGCATATCCGGCGGAGCACCGGACTTGGACGCGTCCTCCCAGAGGTTCTGCGGTTGCCTCCACTCGTGGCCTGAGTTCGCCCCGGTTTCTGCCTGCGCAACCTCTGCGCTGACGTCCTCAAACTCGACATCCGCGCTTTCGGCCCCAATCGGCTTCTGGCGGTATTGCGCCGCGTTGTTGACGATGGTCTCGAGTTGTTCGGTTTCCCATGGCGGCTCGCAGCGATCGTTCCAGTGCTCGAGCATGAGGCCGAGCGCATCATCCGGCGAAAGCCCGAAGTCCATCACCCTGGCCGCGACGCGATAAGCCGTGTCGTCGCCGCCATCACCTTCGATTGAGAGCTCGGCGTGGTTGAGCAGCCATGCGATCGCGCGGACCCTGGCGTTGTCCTCGTCGACGCCATCGAGCATCTCGATGGCGTCGGCTTTACGCGGCCTGATGCCGGTCACCAAAGGCAATAGCCAATCGGATCGCAAGGCGGGCATGCGGGGCGCCGACGCTTCTCGAGGAACCATCAGTTCAGCTCCCGAACATACTGCCTGCCATCGAGAACAGATCCGGGCCCTACAACGTAGCCACCCTCTCCGCGGATATCGATGCCGACGCCAAGTTTGCCTGCCGAATTCGGGATCCAAAGGTCTGGATCAGCCCTGAAATAGAGATGACGGCCTCCCGAAGGGGTTCTCACGGTGAAAGTTGGTGGTGAAGCATCGTGCTGCCGTTCTAACGCGGCCCAAGAATCGCTCCCCCGCTTGCCGTTCTTGTCATCGATATCCACGACGAAAAGGCCATTGCCTGTCGCAATACCAATGTTGAACGGCGCGGGGCTGTTCTCCATAGGCGGGAACCACATGTTCCTGATCGCATCAGGGCAGCAGCTCGCCCTTGAACTGAAATTTTGTAAGGCAGGTGTCTTCGCTCCGAACTTGAGGGGAAACACTGGTAATCCCCACGAAGCCAACAGCAACGCTTGCTCATAAAGCGCCACTGCGATGGCATTCAGATCGCTTCCGCTCGACAAAAAGCTTTTGCGATACGGGATTATTGTTGCCGATGAGGGCAAATCTGGTTTATTATTCATCTGCAAAGCCTAAATTTTGCCCGGTGTCCGCGTGCTGGCGGCGCCGGGCATTTTTGCTCCGGCGCGGGCATGTGACGGGGGCGGTTCAGGCGGCCTCGAGTGCGTGATCGGAAGTCGATCGGCGCTTACTGGCCGCGAGCCAAGCGCGCAGATCCGCTACCTCATAGAGAACGCGCCGGCCGACTTTGCAGTAGCTGGGGCCACCGCCCGTCAGACGAAGCTTCTCGAGCGTGCTTTCACCCATCGACACAAATGCGGCGGCCGAGCGGGTGTCGATATAATCGGAGTTGGTATTCAATGTCGCTCTCCTGTGAACGGGCGCCGGGAGACAGCGCGCATTCAAAGGAGACACCGGGAGACCGCCGGAAATTGCGGGGTTTAATTGGCAGGCTCACCGCATCCGCGGGCGACCCCTTTTGAACCAGGTGTCAACGTTAGCTCTCTGTCGGTCCGCCTCGCCCGCAGAAATGCACAGATCGGAGGCGCGGCAATTCGGTCGGCTGTCCATTGAGCAATTACAGCAGCTAAGCGCGATCGATCCGATGGCTATGTCGCGCCCCTCGGTGAAGAGGCGTCTCACAATCATCTCACGGTCTTCGGACCCAATGCCAATGGCTAGAGCCTGAAGCAGATCAATTCGCGGGTTCAGCCCCTGTGGCTTTGGTGTCTGTCGAATTGCCCTAGCCAGCCTGTCAACGTGCTCTTGTTCCAGATGACGTTTATGCGCATTGCCTGGACCCGCATTGGGCCAGAGCGCCCGAATGTCGGCGCTGCGAAGTTCGCCGTGCGGGCTTTCGCGGACATGTCCGCATGCGATTTCCGCGTCGAGTGCTGCCACCGCGTCAACCGGGTCAACGACGAACCGTCCATATCGCGGGTATGGGCGATCAAGTGCTTCAGTGAGCGCCGCCAAGGCTGCTGGGCTGATAGGAGGAAGCGCATTACTTTCGTGCTCGGCAGCGAATGGGCCATCTTTCCCAACGGCGACTTCGGTGCGATGCATTATCCAAGCAAGGCCTTGATTGCGCGTCCACCAAGCTCGTCGAGCGATGTCGCGGGAGCCGCTCACGGCACAGCCCGTCGAGGAAACGCTACGATTTCCGCGCCAAGGTCGCTCTCGCCGAGCGCACTCGCGACAGAAGCGCCAATGGAATTGGCCGCACGCCGCAAAGGGTCATTGTCCAGATGGGCGTAGCGCTGTGTTGTCCGGGCTTCAACGTGACCTAGCAGTTTCCCAATTATCGGGAGGCCAAGCCCTCCGCCCGCTCCGAATGATGCGAAGGTGTGGCGGATGTCGTGGATGCGGACGCCGGTCAGCCCTGCCCGCTTAGATACTGCCGTCCATGGACGCTTCAAATCCGATCGCGGCTTTTCATCTTCAGCCCCCGCGCTCTCCCCGGCGATGACATATCGTCCGACGGGCTTGAGATTTGTCAGCACAGCCATTGCGGGAGCGTTCAAAACGACAGCCTTCTGGCCGGTTTTGGAATCGGGCAGCAGCAAGAGCCCGCGCTCAGCATCAACATGCTGCCATTGAAGGTGAAGGACTTCCCGCAGCCGGGCACCGGTGAAAAGGAGGAGTCGGATTGCCGCTGCGGCGTGCTCGCCAATAACGGTCGCACGCTGGCCCTTTGGAAGATGCTTCCCCAGCTTCTCCGGATCCACCTGCCAGGGGATGCCTGTAGTCTCTGCCTCTCGAATAGCATCGCCTAGGCGAGCGAGCTCGACCGACGATAGGAAGCGCTCCCGCCGATGCTCCGGATATTTCTCGACACCCTGAACTGGATTTGTCCCTTGAGGTACCAGCCCGGTGCTCGAGGCAAAACTGAACATCGAGCCGACCACCGCCAGCATACGATTGGCCTGGAACTTCGTGCGCTTCCAAGAAAGGTGAAGCCGAGCGATATCCGCCCGTGTCACATCCTTCGCCTTCAAACTGCCGATCGCAGGCACGACAATACGGTTCAAGATATCCGCGTAATGCGCTTCAGTCCGGCCTTTGCGCTTGGCCGCAACGTGGTCGCGCAGGAATATCGCCGACACTTCTGCGACCGTTAGCGCAGTCCGGTGGTCGCTCTTGGCCTTGGCGGGGTCTTCACCCACCTTCGCGCGTGCCCGCAGCTTGTCGGCGATCTTTCGGGCTTCGTCAGGCGTGAACTCGTGAGCCGCCCCGATCGTCATACGCTTCTTTGCAGCGCGGCGGCCGCCTTCTCCTGCTCGATACTCGAAGATCCAGGATTTGCTTCCCGAAGGGAAAACGCGCAGGCCAAAGCCTCGAATCTCGCTGTCGAAAACGACGTAACGAGCCACCCGTGGTTCGGCGGCGTCAACCACGCGTTTTGTCAGTTTGACAGATGTCATATTGCGCTCCTTCGCGGGAGGGTCGCCACCGGGTCGCCACGCACTCGCCATGCTACAGAGCGCTAGCGGAAACATGATAGGGCGTAAACGTAGGGCTCACAATGGCTTGGTAAGCTGGCGGCGCTCTGAGACTATCCGCGGAAACTAACGCCCTGAAACTACGAATCTGAGGGTCAGAGGTTCGAATCCTTTCGGGCGCGCCATTTTTCTTGTAAGTCGCCATTGGTGCGACTGGTCGCATATAATCCGGCTCTCAGTCAGAGATAGTGCGCCCATTAGCTAGGCAGGTTAGTCGCGGCTGGTCTTCTTGCCAACGCAGAACGGCGCCGCGGGCCCAACCGCTACTTCATGATTAAGGGCACCGATGGTGCTGAACGACGCTGGCGGGTTGTGCGCTTGGCCTCTCGTCGACTCCCTTGCCGCGATAGCGGACTAGCCCAATGGCGCAGCGCGCCCCTGAGTTCTTGCCAAACCAAAACGACCGCCTTGGTGGACGTCCGCCGTGTCACTTGCCGCATCCTGCCGGGCGAAGCAGAAACCGGGTCTTCGCGAAAGCAGACCTCCCCTCTTGATGCGCAGTCGGTCCCGTTTCGACATTAACGAGTGCGGGTCGTCGACCTTCGCCTATCGCGATAGCGGTCAAGGCTCCTTTCGCCCGAGCGACCCTGGGACGCGGGCTTTGCTTTGAGGGCACACCCCGGGTGCCCGGCCGCCGTGAGATCAATCGGCCGTGGCCTTCTCCTGCATCCCAGCCTGGAGCTTCTTGATGTCCGCGGGTGTAAGTTGCGGGCGGTCCACCTTGATCGTCAGCTTGTTGAGGTTGGCCGTCAGCGGGAACGGGGGCTTGTAGTCGGCATCGTTGACGCCGGTGAGCGTGTCGGAGCCGATGTCGAAGCTTTCGTCCCACTGCAGGATCATCGGCAGCGTCTTCGGCATTCGCTTCGCTGCGACCTCCTTGCCGTCGACCTTGAGCGTGCCGGTGCCGGGCTGGCCGAGACCGCTGAAATTGTTGAACGCGAGCGTACCGTCACCGATGCCGTCGTATTTGAAGTCGAACTCGACCGTGTGCCGGCCGGGCGACAACGCGTCCGGCCCTTCCCATTTGATCCGCTCCAGGTCGACCATGTTCCACAGGAAAACCGGCTTGCCCTGCAGCAGGTAGAAGCCATAGCCGCCGAAACGGCCTCCCGAGGTCAGGATCATCCCTTCGGCGCCGCCCTGCGGCACGTCGATGTCGGCGGTGATCGTGTAGGAGGTGTTGAGGAGCGACGGAGAGTCGCCCTGCGGCAGTCCCGTCATCGGCCGCGTGTAGACGAACTCGGTGCGGCCGGCGCTGATATTCGGTCGCGGCGCGACGATGCGGGCTGCGACCGACGCATCAAGCGGGAAGACCTGGTACTTCCTGGCCTCCGCGAGGAATTTTTGCCGCATCTCCTTCACCTTCTGCGCGTTCTGCGCCGCGATGTCGTCGGTTTGGCTGAAATCCTTGTTCAGATTGTACAGCTGGAAGACCTGATTGTTGAGCGGATCCGGGTTCGCCGGGCCGAAAGCCTGCCACGGCGCGCGGTTGACCTTGGTGGAAAGCATCCAACCCTCGTCATACAGCGCCCATTGCCCGAACATCTCGAAATACTGGGTCTTGTGGCGCGAGGCGGCCTTCGCGCTTGCCGCGTCGAAGGTGTAGGCGAAGCTTGTCCCCTCGATCGGTGCCTGCTTGATGCCATCGACCATTGCGGGCGCACGGATGCCGGCGGCCTCGAGGATCGTCGGCACGACGTCGATTACGTGGACAAACTGTTGGCGCAGTGCGCCCTTGTCCTTGATGCGCGCCGGCCATGACACCACCATGTTCTGGTTGATGCCCCCCAGCCTGGAGGCATTCTGCTTGAACCAGTCGAACGGCGTGTCAAATGCCCACGACCAGCCGGCCGACATGTGGTTGTACGTCTGCTCGGTGCCCCAGACGTCGTAAAACTTCATCTGCACATCGACGGGCAATTCATTGAGGCCGTTGAAAAACGCCACTTCATTTGGCGTGCCGAGCGGTCCGCCCTCGGCGCTGGTGCCGTTGTCGCCGTTGATGTAGATGACCAGCGTATTATCGAGCCGGCCAAGATCCTGGAAGTGCTGGATCACGCGGCCAATCTCATGGTCGCTATAGGCAGCGTAGGCGGCGAAAACCTCGACCTGGCGGATGAAGAGCTTCTTCTCGTCGGCGCTCAACTGGTTCCAGGGCTTCAGCATCTCTGCCGGCCAAGGCGCCAGCTTCGTGTCCTTCGGGACCACGCCAAGCCGTTTCTGGTTCTCCAGGATGCGCTCGCGCAGCTTCTCGTAGCCGTCATCGAACAGGTGCATCGCGCTGATCTTGTCCACCCACTCCTTGGTTGGATGGTGCGGCGCATGCGTGGCGCCAGGCGCGTATTTGATGAAGAGGGGCTTCGACGGATCGGTCTGGTGCAATCGCGTCATCCAGTCGATGGCGTCGTCGGCCATCGCGGTGACAAGGTTCCAAGTACCGGGCGGCTTCCCCTGGAAGGGGTAGATCTGCGTCGTGTTGCGGAAGAGATTTGGCGCCCACTGGTTCGCGTCGCCGCCAACGAAACCGTAAAAATATTCGAAGCCCATCCCGGTCGGCCATTGGTCGAACGGACCGGCCTGGCTTGCCGCGAAGGCGGGCGTGTTGTGATCCTTGCCGAACCACGACGTGGCGTAGCCGTTGTCGAGCAGGGTCCGGCCCACCGTCGTTTTGTCTCTGCCGATGATGCTGTTGTAGCCGGGGAAGCCGGTTGACTGCTCGGAGATCACGCCGAAACCGACCGAATGATGATTGCGCCCGGTGATAAGCGCAGCACGGGTCGGCGAGCACAACGCAGTGGAGAAGACGCGGTTGTAGCGCAGGCCCTCATTCGCGATCCGGTCCATGGTCGGGGTCGGGATGACGCCGCCGAAGGTGCTCGGCACGCCGAAGCCGGCGTCGTCCGTGATGATCAGAAGCACGTTTGGCGCGTTCTTGGGCGGGACCACGCGCGGCGCCCACCATGGCTTCGACTGCAGCGCGTCGTCCTTGATCACGCCGCCGAACTTCGGGTCGGGGGGCGGGAGTTGCTTTCCGTCGATCGTCGTCGTGGCGCTGGGCGAACCCGGCACCCCCGTGGCCTGCTGTCCATGGGCGCTCAATACACTCAATGGTAGCAACAAGAGCGATGTGAGCAACCCACGCGAGACGGATCCGCCATGCCAATTCGAGAGACAAGTCATCGATCGCCTCCTGAAACGCAGCTGGTTCGAGAAAATTTGAATTGACTGCTTGCGAACTCTTCACGGACGCGTAACGCCGCCGGCCAATACGCTAAGTTATCCCAGGGGAAACCGAATTGAAAGACAAACGGCGGTCGCTGTCTTTCTCTTCGAAAACCGCACTGGTCCGTACCGGGCCCATCTTTGGTTTCGGCATCCCCGGCGCCTTTGTCGAGAATACCCGGACGAGCCCGTCTCCGCCTCTTTCTTGGGCGTGCCGAACATAATCCTGCTCCCCGGCGCGGTCGCGATCCGGGCAAACGGCAAGCTATACCGCTCGGCCCCGCCCTTCGCCGAGGCGACGATCGCCGCCTATGCGAAGGGCGGGTCCCTTTCGTCGCGGCCCGCGGTGACGGAGGAAGGCAAGAAGATCCTCTTCGATCAGACGGCGCGGAGCGCCTGAGCTGAATTCTTGTCGGCGCAAGGCGTCAAAAAAATGCCCCGCCGGATACCTCGTATTGCACCCGGCGGGGGCTGCGTTCTGCAGCCCTGCGCAACTCAGCGGATGTCGCGGTCCGAAAGCCCCGGCCACAACCTGTCGGCGCGCGTGATGTAAGCCTCGGTGTCGGAGAGCCAGGTGCTACGCGTGTCGAGGTCGTAGTTCAGGAAGAGTCGGCCGCCGACGATCGACCAGGCCTCCGGCTCGATTTTGACGAGATAGCCGCGCGACGTGCCATAGGCGCAGAAGCCGCCATAGGCCGGCAGATAGCGCTGCGGATCGTCTTTGAACAGCGCCTTGTTCTCGGCGCTGGCGAAGCGCCAGACTGCCTCGTCCCGGATCAGGGCATGCTCGGCGAGGCCCAGTCGAGGCGCGCCCTCGCGAAAATAGGCCACCGGATCGTAGCCGCGGATCGCGAAGGCCTCGTCCGACCCCAATGTGTTGACGGGCGTTGTCTTGGTTCGATCTGGTTCGGCAGCCAGCGCTCGGGTCGGCAGGCCAACCGAGCCTGTGGCAAGGATGAGCAGGCCGCGCCTGCTCAACAGGAATTCTTCCATCACGCCCTGCTCTCCCGAGCCTCGAGCGCCTCGAAGACATAGGCCGCAAGGTAACCGTAGATCGCGTGGCCGACGAGGCTCATGAAGGAGAGGCGCGGCACGTCGTTCAGCAGGAAATGCTGCCCGGCCAGCGGCGCGAAGAAGGCGAGCGCGATAAAATAGGTGATCACGCCCCAGATCCAGCCGTCTGCCGGCATGCCGAAGCTCTTCACCCGGCGTGTCAGCACCCAGTAGCCCAGCGGATAGAACAGGAATCCGGTCGTGAAGTGCAGCAGCTTGGCGGTCGGGGTCGAGATCGTCAGGCCGAGCTGGTGGTAGAACAGTGACTTCACCAGCTCCGGCGGCTCCAGCGGAAATTCGGCGAGCCAGGCGGTGGGCACGGCCGAGAACAATTCCCAGAAACCGAGGCCGGCGAATCCGCCGAGGGCGAGGTTGATCACGGTGCGGGTCGAGGGCAATGCGAAGCCGTGGGTCATGGCTGCGGTTGTCATGGCTGTCGTCCTTTCTTGTGTTCAATGGGCGATTGCGAGGGGTGTGGAGGCGACGGCGAGCACGGCCAGGCGTCCGACGCCACGGCTGCGCAGCTGCGCCAGCCGCCGCGTGGCGAAGCGGTTCGCGCCGCCCCGTCGCGCCAGCCTTTCGTCGAGGACATCGGCGGCACGGTCATGCTGGCCGGCGCGGATCAGGCTCTCGGCATAGGCCTGCTCGAACAGGTCACGCTGGGCATGGCTGCCGCCGATGGCGGTGAGCCCGCGCCGGGCGCTGGCGAGCAGGCGAGCGGCCTCTTCATAATCACCCTCATGGAAGGCGATCAGCCCGAAGGCGGCAAGGGCGCCGTTGCGCGCCGCATCGCGCCGTTCGCCGCTGGGATGGGCTTTTGCATCCTCGATCAGACTGCGGGCGATCGCCTCGGCTCCGTCGGCGCGGCCGGCGCCGAGCAGCGAAAGCGCATAATGCAGATCGGCGAAGACGAGGCGCCCGTCATGGACACGTCCTTCGGCCTTCGCCGCCAGCTCCTCCCAGCGATCTCCGACATCGATGCCGGCATATTCGAGCCGTGCCAGCAGCGAGGCGCCGTTGGCGATGTCGCGGTAATCGTCTGTCGGCTCGGCCCGGATCTGCTCGTCATATAGCCGCAACACCTCGCCGCTTTCGCCGCGCTCCAGCCGGAACAGGGCGAGATGCCAGAAGATATGGAAGCGCAGATTATTGGCATGAGCGACGCTGTGTCCGTCACCGAGCCAGGCGATGCCCTCGTCGACACGCCCGGTCATCTCCAGGACATGGGCTACGGCGTGGCGGCCCCAGGCATCGCGGGGGCTCAAGGCGACGGCGCGGCGGCCGGCGCGCTCGGCCTCGGCGTAGAAGCCTTGCTCCTCAAGCGCGAAGGCGTGGCAGCCATGGACGAAGCCTGCGAGCGGATGGGTTTCGCTGAAGCCCGGCGCGACCAGGCGCAGGCTCGCGAGCATCTGCGCCTGATCGCCCAGCATGAAGCGCAGCCCGTGCGAGAGCTTGAGTGCCAGCACATCGAGCGGGTGGGCATGGAGGATCGACTCCAACAGCTCTGCGGCCTGGCGCGGGGCGTCACCGAGCCAGAGCGCCAGCGCCTCGACGACCATCATCTCGCGCCGCGTCGCCGGGCGCAGGCGTGTCGCCGCCTGCGCTCTTGCGAGGCAGTCACGTGCCGGAGGCACCAGCTCGGCGCGGGCCAGCGAGAGCAGCATCAACCCTTTGGCGGCGTGGGCGAGTGCGAAATCGGGGTCGGCCGCCAGGGTCCGGGCGAGATGCTCGGGCGTCGAGGCGGCATGGGCCATGAGCGCTTCGAGGGTATCGTTCCAGGCGGCACGAGCGGCGTCGCTGGCGACGCTGATGGGGTCGCCGGAGAGGTCGTGATGCGTGGTGTAGGACATGGGCTGCTCCATTGCGGCGCCCCGCGAGGGGCGTTCTTCAGGGAGTTCGCAGCGCGCCGATCAAACGGCGTTCAACTCGCTTCACGGACCCGTGTTGTCGGCGCGGCGCCGGCGGCAGAGGTGCTCGTTGGCGCCGGAGCGAAGCTCGCTGCCGGGCCGGCCCAGGGCGCGCTTTTGAACCAGCCGACCGTGAGCGCGGTGGCGAGAATGAGCGCGAAGCCGGCGAGATTGAGCAGCGCCACCAGGGGTTCGCTGCGGCCGGCCGTATCGGCGACGACGCCGAGGAGCCGCGCCAGGACGACGCTCGCCAGGAAGCAGGCCAGCGACTGCCGGCCGATCAGGATGAGGAGACGGCCCATGCCGCTGTCGAGCCGCTCGCGCCAGGGCTCGACGAGGCTGAGCAGGAGATAGGCGAGCGCCAGGAAATGCATCACGCGCAGAATGTGCAGGTCGGTCTTTTCGCTGGCGGGGATGAGGAGGTCGCGGGCTGCCTGCGCCAGCGGCCAATGCTCGAGGATGCCCCAGAAGGAAAGCGGCACCGAAAGCAGGATGAAGAGCGCCGCCGCGATCATCAGCCGTCGATCGCCGAGCGGCGGCAAGGGCAGCCATTTCATGGCGATGAAGAAGCCGATGAAGAAGATGAGCTGCCAGGCGAAGGGATTGAGGAACCAGCCGGCGCCGCTCCAGGGATTGCCGGGAAGGTTGAAGCCTGTGGACCAGACCGCCGCATAGAGCGCTGCGGTGAGCAGGAACGGCAGGGTGGCGTGGAGGCGGTGTGCGAGCATCATCATCGGCACGAGCGCCAGGATGACGAGATACATCGGCAGGATGTCGAGATAATCCGGCTGCCAGGTCAGCGTCGCGAGGCCAAGAAGCGCACGCGCGGGATCGCCGAGCAATTGGGGAAATTGCTGCGCCAGCACGGCCAGGCCGAAAATGCGATCCAGGGCCGCCGCAAGCGCGATCAGAAACAGGATCAGGCCGATCTGCGCCCAATAGACCTGCCAGATCCGGAAGGCGATGCGCGCGGTGCCCAGCCACAGACCGCGCCGTTTGAAGACGCTGCCGAAAGCGAGTGCGCTGGCGACGCCGGAGCAGAAGACGAAGAGCTCGGCGCCCGAGGAGAAGCCGAATCGCGCGGGAATCCAGGCGTTCCAGCTGTTCGCCGGCAGATGCGCGACGAAGATGATCAACATCGTCAGGCCGCGGAAGAAATCGAGCCGCTCGTCGCGCGGTCGCTTCTTTGCCATGGGAGCCAGCGCGGACATCAGAAGGCCCCCTCATAGCTCTCGGCATCGATCCGGCAGGCGAGCAGCGTGAAGCCCTCGCGCCGGAACGCGGCTTCGGCTTCGCGCGCGAGGGTTTCGCGATCTTCGATCGTTGCGCCGTGACCGCCCATTGCCCGCGCGACGGCGGCGAAATCGGTTGCGCCGATATCGACCCCGGCCCGCGGCAGGCCGAGCTGGCGCTGCTTCAGCGCGATCAGCCCGAGCGCCTGGTCGACAAGTGCGACGACGACCACGGACAGGCCGAGATCGCGCAGCGTCGCCAACTCGCCCAGGACCATTTCGAGGCCGGCGTCGCCGACGAAGCAGAGGGTCGGGCGACCGGTGCCGAGTCCGGCGCCCGTCGCCAGCGGCAGGGCGCAGCCCATTGTACAGAGCCCGCTCGACTGCAGCAGGCGGCGCGGCCCGTCGCAGCTCCAGATCTGGCTGAGAAGGATACGGTGCGCGCCGGAATCGGCGGTCGCAACCGTTCCGTCCGGTGCGATGCGGCGCAGCGTTTCGAAGACGGCGTGCGGACACCAGTCGGCGGGTGCGGCAAAGGCGGTCCGGAAGGCCTGTCGGATGGTGGCCGGCTCGCCGCCCGGCCAGGCGGTCTTCGCTTCGAGCCCCTCGGTCAGCCGCGTCAGGATCGCGCCGACATCGCCTTCGAGTAGCAGACTGGAGTGATGCATGCCGTGCTGAACGGGCTCGGCCACGATATCGACGACCTGCTTGTCGGTTGGCCARGGCTGGCGCCAGCCCTGGCGCATTTCGATCGGATCGTAGCCGGCGAGCACGATCAGATCGGCGGCTTCAATCAAGGGGCGGACGATCGCATCGGCCTTGGGCGAGAGGCCGATGCCGCCGATGACGCGCGCGTCATCCTCCGGCACCAGCCCCTTGGCTTTGTAGGTGGTGAGCAGCGGCGCTCCGGTGCGGGTCAGGAAGCGGTCGAGCGCGGCTGCGCCGTTCTGGATGACGAGGTCGAGACCGGCGATGACCAACGGTCGTTGCGCTCCAGCGATCAGCTCTAGCGCGGGCCGGAGATCGGCGGGGATCACGGGCGTGACAGGTGGTATGGCCGGCGCACTGCGTAGCGGCGTGCGGGCCTCCGCCACCGCGATCGGCAGATCGATGTGGACCGGTCCCGGCCGGCCGCGCCGGGCGAGGGCGACGGCCTTTGCCGCAACCAGATCCTCGGTTCCGGGCGCGGCGCGGAAGCTTGCCTTGACCAGTGGACGCAGCACGGCCTGATGGTCGAAAACCTGATGGGTATAGCTCTCAGCGAGCGCCTGATCGACGCAGCCGGTCACGAAGATCAGGGGGACCCGGTCCTGCTGCGCGTTGGCGACGACGTTGACCGCATTGGCGACGCCGGGCCCAAGCGTCGCCACCAAAACGGGTAGGGCGCCGGTCGCATGCCAGAGCGCCTCGGCCATGAAGCCGGCAGCGTTCTCGTGCCGGGCGAGCATGAAATGGATGCCGGCGCGTTCGAGCGCGTCGACCAGAGCCAGCACCTCGCCGCCGGGAATGCCGAAGGCGTGGGTCGCGCCGGCCGCGGCCAGCCGGCCGGCCAGGAGATCGGCGCCCGTTACGAATTCGCTCGGGACAATTCCCCCCGGCGCGGTCGATATCCCTACAGGGCGCATGGTCGTCTCCGGCTCGGCGCCTTGGCGGCGCTGCAAGAGAGATCGCGCAGAGGAGCGTCTTGGTTACATGATCACGGAGACGTGAGCCTGGAGCCGGAGGCGAGGGGCGCTCGCCCCGCTGGCATCGTCAGGCGCCAGGCCCGCTCGACCCAGGCCGCATCGGCGATATGGCCGCCGCCATGCAGGCAGAGTTCGAGCCGTGCCGAGCCGCCGCAGCCGCTCGCAAGCAGGCAGGCGAGGGCGCTTCCGGTGGCACCGGCACGGGCGGCATCAGGCCATGCTGCCGTACAGCCGGCCGGCGCGAGGATGGCGAGGCTCTTGAAGAGATCGCCCTGCCTGTAGCCCTGCCGCAGCGCGCGCCCGGCCATAGGCACGGTGGCATCGCTCGTGCCGTGGATATGGATCAATGCCGGTCGCGGGCTTTCGCAGCTCGCGGGGAGCGGTTCCCAGAAGGCGCCGGCGATCGGGGCGAAGGCTGAAAAGCGCGTGGGCATCCAGCAGGCGAGGTACCAGACCATCGAGCCGCCTTGCGAGAAGCCGCTCGCCATGATGCGATGGGGATCGATGCCGAAGCGCGGCACCGCATCGTCGAGAACCTGCCTGACGAAGGCGAATTCGTCGCGGTTATGCGCGGGCGAGCCGGGATACGACCAGGAGCGGCCTGCGCCGTCCGGTGCAATCAGCGCGACGCCGAGCCGCTGCGCGACCGCGACGAGGCCGGGATCGGCGATCGTCTCCTCCGCCGAGCCCTGATAGCCATGGAAATACATGATGGCACCGGTGGGCGGCGTCTCGCTGCCGGGCGGCAGGACGATACGGTAATGGCCGCTCGCCACCTGGCAGCCGTCGGCCGCCGGGCAGGCATCCCCGCCGCGCTGGCCATCAAGCGGCTGCGGCCCGGGGGACGAGCCGGCCAGAAGCGTGAAGACGATGGGCAAGGCCAGACGAATTGAAGGCGTCATCTCGGATTTCCCGCGCATGCCGGACGTCCGCGCTCCGACCGAGATGCGAGCGTATCGGGCCGCCTGAGCCACTTCATCGGCCGGTCACGGCCTTGTGAGGCGTTCATCCGCATGCGACGGAATAAGCCGGTCGGACCTCGCGGCCTCCCGGGAAGACGTGGCAGCCTTGTCGCTCGACGAACTCGAAAAACAGCTCCGGCCCGTTTTCCTCGCCGCCCTTGCCGGCGACACTGCCGCCTACCGCCTCTTCCTCGATACGATCAGCGCGCGGCTGCGCAGCTATCTGCACCAGATGTTGGCCCGTGCCGGGCGCGCGGAGGCCAGCGAGGCCGAGGACGTGCTGCAGGAGACCTTGCTGGCACTCCATCTCTCGCAGCACACCTATGATCCGGCGAGCCCGGTGACGGCCTGGGCGCATGCCATCGCCCGATACAAGCTCGTCGACCATCTGCGCCGAACGGGGCGCCATGCGGGCAACCTGCCACTCGACGACGAGGCTCATCAGCTTGCCGGCCCGCCCGACAGCGCCGCCTCGGAAGCGCGGCTCGATCTCGATCGCGCCATGGCGGCGCTGCCGGAGCGCACGCGCGGCCTGATCGACCGGGTCAAGCTCCAGGGCGCGACGGTGGCCGAGGCAGCGCGCGCGGCGTGCATGACCGAGACCGCCGCCAAGGTCGCGATCCATCGCGGCCTGCAGGCGATGGCCAGGTTTCTCTCGCGGCGGGGGGAGAGGCCGGGGTGATCTCCTCGCAATGCCGCAAGCACGTAACCTTTCGGTGGCCCGGGGCGAACTTCTGTCCGAGCGGAACGGAATGACATGCAGACCGACGACCTGATTTCACTGATGACCGCGAGCCACCGGCCGGTGGATACGGCCTGGCTGCGCCGCGCCGTCTGGCTCGGAGGGGTGGCGGCGCTGGCGGCCACGGCCCTGCTTGTCGTGCTCACGCTCGGCTTGCGGCCGGATTTCGCCCGCGCTTGGCTCACGGGTCCCGTGATCGCCAAGGTGTTACTCGGCGCCAGCGTCGCGAGCATTGCGCTCGCGCTGTTTCAGCGCAGCCTTCGCCCCGGCCTGAGGCCAGGCCGGGATCTGCCGCTGATCGCCCTGCCGATTCTGCTCACGATTGCCTTCGCCCTGTGCACATTGGCGCAGGCGCCCGCCGAGCAATGGAGCGCGCTGATCTTCGGGCGCTACTGGCGCGCCTGCCTCATCGCAGTTCCGCTCTATGCGCTCGTGCCGCTCATCGTGCTGTTCGGATTGGCGCGCCGTGGAGCGCCTGTGGATGGCGCGCTGACCGGAGCCTGCGCCGGCCTGGCTTCGGCCGGTCTCGCCACCATCGCCTATAGTCTGCATTGCCCGGACGACGCCGCCCCGTTCCTGGCGACGTGGTATACGATCGCGATCGCGGCGGTGACGGGTCTCGGAGCGCTGACTTTCCCCAGATTGCTGCGTTGGTGAGCCGCCATTCACCGCTCTATCCGGAGGGTCGATCTCGGGTGCCGGCAGCCCGGGCCGGGTGAAAACCCTGCAGCGGCCGGGCTGCGGCGAGCGCCCGTCATGTGCGCAGAAGCAGAAATCCGAGAATCGTGATCGAGACGTGTTGACAGGCAAAACGAGTTCCGCCTATAAGCCACCCATCGAGACGGCGCCGCCGCTGAGCGGCGCCTCTTCTGCGCTTCCTAAGGACGCTGGGGCTGAGGCCGGTTCGCCGGGTGAGGTTCTGTCGGTTTTGTTGAAGCCCTGCTGTTTGAAAATTGAAGACAGAAAGAG